>NZ_JBFBAW010000032.1:0-71602 GCF_040682435.1 Lentzea sp. NPDC051208
AGTACCTGGCGTTCGTCGAGTTTCGGGTTGGCCAGCGCCCAGGTGATCGGTAGCCCGGCCGGGGTGCAGATCAGGTGCAGGCGCAGGCCCCAGAACACCCTTCGTCCGTCTTCAGGCACCGCCCGGACTTAGGACTTACTCGTCTAGGCGCGCGTCACCAGGCCCAGGCGCCCCAGGACCTCCTTCGTCGCCTTGGACCTGTTCATCGTGTAGAAGTGCAGCGCGGGAACGCCCTCGTCGAGCAGTCGCTGGCACATCTCGGTCGCGATGTCGATGCCGGTCGCCCGGAACCCCGCCACGTCGTCCGCGTACGGCTCCAGCCGGCGTGAGACCTCGAGCGGCAGGTCGGCGCCGGACAGCTCCACGATCTTGGCCAGGCCGCGCGGCGAGAGCATCGGCATGATCCCGGGCAGGATCGCCGCCGAACAGCCCGCGGCCGCCACCCTGTCGCGCATCCGCAGGAACGGCTCCGGCGCGTGGAACAGCTGGGCCACCGCGTAGTCCGCGCCCGCGTTGAGCTTGCGCAGCAGGAACTTGAGGTCGGTGTCGAGGTCGCCCGAGCGCGGGTGCCCGTACGGGAACGCCGCCACGCCCACGCAGAAGTCGCCGAGCTCGCGGACCAGCCGCACCAGCTCGTCGGCGTAGCTGAGGCCTTCCGGGTGCGCGACCCACTCGCCCATCGGGTCGCCGGGAGGGTCGCCGCGCAGCGCCAGGATGTTGCGCACGCCGATCGCCGCGTACCAGCCGATGACGTTGCGCAGCTCCGCCACCGAGTGCTCGACGGCGGTGAGGTGCGCGACGGGGAGCAACGTCGTCTCCTGCGCGATGCGGCCGGTGGCGCGGATCGTGCGGTCCCGGCGCGACCCGCCGGCGCCGTAGGTGATCGACACGAACGCGGGGTCGAGGCCTTCCAGTTCGCGGACGGCCTTCCAGAGGACCTTCTCGTCCTCCGCGTCCCGGGGAGGCAGGAACTCCACCGAGAACTTGGGTGACTCACCCCGGAGTCGCTCCACCACCGACGTCATGGCACCAACACTAGTGGGTCTTCCGCCAGGTGAGACTCCTGCTCACCATGTGGTACGCGGCCCCGACATGCGGGTGGCCCCCGACACAGCGGAACATGGACGTGTGTCCCACCACCCCATCGACGTCGCGTTGCCCCAGCACGTCGAAGCAGCGTTGACCACGTATCTGGCCTCCCGCCGCGCGTCCGGCGAGGCGATGGACCCGAGCTTCGCGAGTGCTGTCGACGCGCTCTCCGATTTCGTGCTGGGCGGTGGCAAGCGCATCCGCCCGACGTACGCGTGGTGGGGCTGGCGCGCGGCCGGGGGCGATCCCGGCGGCGATCTCGCGGAGGAGGTGCTCACGGCGGTCAGCTCGCTGGAGCTGATCCAGGCGTGTGCGCTGATCCACGACGACCTGATGGACGCCTCGTCGGTGCGGCGGGGCAAGCCGACCGTGCACATCGCGTTCGGCACGCGGCACCGCGAGCAGGGCTGGCTCGGCTCGTCGGAGCGGTTCGGCATGTCGGCGGCCGTGCTGATCGGCGACGTCGCGCTGGCGTGGGCGGACGACATGCTCTTCGCCGCCGGGCTGCCGTCCGAGGTGCTGCGCCGGATGAGCGAGCCGTGGCGGGACATGCGCACCGAGATGCTCGCGGGCCAGTACCTCGACGTGCTGACGCAGGCCCGGGGCGACTCGTCCCCGGACGCCGCGTTGCGCATCGACCGGCTCAAGACCGCCGCGTACACCGTCGAACGGCCGCTGCACATGGGCGCGGCGATGGCGGGCGGCTCGCCCGAGCTGATCGACGGGCTGCGTGCGTTCGGTGCCGACATCGGCGTCGCGTTCCAGCTGCGCGACGACCTGCTCGGCGTGTTCGGCGACCCCGAGGTGACCGGCAAGCCCGCCGGCGACGACCTCGCCGAGGGCAAGCGCACGCTGCTCGTCGCGCTCGGCATGCAGTTCGGCGCTGATGTGCTGGACATCGCCCTCGGCAAGCCCGACCTGGACCTCGGCACCGTCGAGCAGGTCCGGCGCGCGCTCGTGGACGTCGGCGCCGTCGACGCCGTCGAGGAGCGCATCGAGGAGCTGACCAAGAGCGCGCTGGCCGCCCTCGACGACGCTCCCGTGGCCGAACCGGCCGCCACCATGCTCGCCGACCTCGCGATCAGTTCGACGAAGCGGACCTTCTGAGTCGATCATGTGCGTCTCTTGCCGGGGGTTGATTAAGTCCTCGTGACCGTGTGGGCCGTTGCTTGCTGACGCTTACGCGCGTTGTGCAACGATGTTCGGGCGATGGCAGCAACTCCGTCCCTACCCCGCACGAGCTCCGAGGCGTCGATACAGGAGCTTCAACCAGTCGTGCGCACGAACACCTACGCCATCCCCATCCGCACGACCATGCTCGGCCTGCTGGGCGTGGCACTGATCGCGCTCGGGGGCATGGGTGCCGGCGCGATCCTGGAGCGCGACCCGCTGCTCGCCCAGATCGGGCTGAGCTGGCTGCGCTACGGCCACGGCCGCGACCTCGCGAGCATGGTCCTGTACCTCGGGCTGGGCCTCGTCATCTGGGCGTGGATCCGGCTCGGCCGCCTCGTGCGGTGGGGTGAGATCGGCGACTTCGCGGTGCTGGTCGCGGTCACGGTCTGGACGTTGCCGCTGCTGTTCGCGCCGCCGCTGTTCAGCAAGGACATCTACAGCTACCTGGCCCAGGGCCAGCTCGCGCTGAGCGGCTACGACCCGTACACGGTCGGGCCCGCCGTCCTGCAGAGCACGCTCAGCGAGAACGTCAGCTGGGTGTGGCAGCACACACCGGCGCCGTACGGGCCGTTGTTCATCCTGATCGCCAAGGCGATCGTCTGGGCCACGGACGCGAGCGTCATCCTCGGCGTCGTCACCATGCGCCTGTCCCTCGCGGGCGGGCTGGTGCTGCTGTGCTGGGCGCTGCCGGGCCTGAGCCGGCACCTGGGCGGCAAGTCCGCGGTCGCGCTGTGGCTGGTCGCGGCGAACCCGCTGGTGCTGATCCACCTGATCGGCGGCGCGCACAACGACCTGCTGATGATCGGGCTGATGGCCGCCGGTGTGCTGCTGGTGCTCGACCGCAGGCACGTGCTCGGGTTCGTGCTGCTCGCCCTCGCGTTCTCGGTGAAGGCGACGGCGGTCGTGATCGTGCCGTTCCTCGTCTGGATCTGGGCCGCGCGGCTGGACGGCGACAAGCGCACCCAGTTCCGCAAGGCGCTGCTGCCGGGACTCGCCGCGTTCCTCGGGACGTTCGCGGTGTGCACGGTCGTCGCCGGGGTGAACCTCGGCTGGATCCCGGCGCTGCGCAGCTCGTCGATGATCATCAACTGGCTGTCGGTGCCGAGCGCGGTCGGCGACTTCGTGCGCATGGTCGTGAACTGGTTCGTCTACGTCGACGGCGGCATCTTCATCGGCGTGGCGCGGGCGCTGGGCTCCGTGGTGCTGATCTGGATCGCGTACACGCAGTGGTGGGCGGCCCGCGACGGTGAGGTGCGCGACGCCATCCGGCGTGGCGCGCTGACGATGCTGGCCGTGGCGCTGCTGTCGCCCGCGACGCTGCCCTGGTACTTCAGCTGGCCGCTGGCGCTGGCCGCCGGGTTCGCGTGGAGCACGGGCGCGCTGGTGACGGTGACGGTCGCGTCGCTGTTCCTGCTGCTGGTGACGTTCCCGAACGGCGACACGGCGCTCTACTCGTGGGGCTACCTGTTCTTCGCGCTGGTGGTGTCGGGTCTCGCGGCGCGGTCGCTGGTGAAGCCGGACCCGTTCGGCCTGTCCACGCGCTACGAATGAGCCCCGGGACCCTGGGCTCCGCCTATGCCGCCTGCCGCCGGGTCAACGCGCGGTACGGCAAGACGTTCTTCCTGGCGACGACGCTGCTGCGGCCCGAGCAGCGGCCGGCGGTGCACGCGCTGTACGCGTTCGCGCGCTGGGCCGACGAGATCGTCGACGCCGCGGGCGTGGCCGACCGCGCGAGCCGGCTCGACGAGGTGGAACGGCTCCTGGACGAGGAGCCGTCGAACCCGGTCCTGCTCGCACTGGCCGACACGACGCGCCGCTACGACATCGACAGGTCGCTGTTCATCGACTTCCTCGCGTCGATGCGGATGGACCTCGACGTGACGGAGTACGCGGACCTCGACGCACTCGGTGTGTACATGCACGGCTCCGCGGAGGTCATCGGGCTGCAGATGCTGCCGGTGCTCGGCACCGTGGTGCCGCGCGAGGAGGCCGCACCGTACGCGGCACGCCTCGGTACGGCGTTCCAGCTCACGAACTTCCTGCGTGACGTCGGCGAGGACCTCGACCGCGGCCGGGTGTACCTGCCGCAGGACGTTCTCGCCGCGCACGGCGTCGACCGAGATCTGTTGCAATGGGTTCGTCGTCATCGGCGCGCAAACGACCGGGTGCAAAGGGCGCTGGACGACCTCGTCGCGCACTCATATGCGCTATATCAGTTGGCGGAGCCCGGCATCGACATGCTGGCGGTGACGTCCCGTCCCTGTGTACGCACTGCGTACACGCTGTATCGCGACATCCTCGGCCTCATCGGCTGCGAGGTGCTGTGGCGGCGGGTGGCCGTGCCGAACGCACGACGGTTCGCGGTGGCAGTGCCCGGCGTCGGCCGGGCACTGCTCGCTCGAACCCCGCTCGTACGCGCGGCGACGCGATGAACCCCGCTTTAGATCACGACCACGGCGACGATGTTCGACGTCGCGGAGGCGTAGACGCTCGTGCCGGGGAAGAAGAGGCGCAGGTCGGCGGACGCGTCGATGCTGAGCCTCGCGGTGAACGTCGAGTTCGGCTGGCAGCTGCGGGTGTAGATGTTCGTCCACACCGAGGCGCCGACCCTGACCTGGGCGAACACGTCCAGGCCCAGCGTGAGCTGACGCTCGCCCTTGGCACCGAACTTGCCCTTGATCTGGAGCTGGTCGCCCTTCTTGAGCTTGACCTTGGCGCCACCCGCGTCGAGTTCGAGCGTGGTGGGCTTGGCCTGCACCATCGGCGCGGCGGTCGCGGCGACCGGCGCGAGGAGCAGCCCGAGGGCGGTGAGACCGGCGATGAGAGTTTTGGTGATCATGTGCACCAGCTCAGGGGTTCCAGGCGTCTCCCGCTCGCTGAGACGCCTGGAACCGCTGCAACGGGTGAACTAGAAACCCATGGCCTGCGCGCGGCGCTTTACCTCACGCCCACGGTCTCCGCGCAATGCTTCGATCGGAGTGCCAGGGAGGCTTTCGTCCTCCGTGAAGAGCCAGCGCAGGATCTCGTCCGTGGAGAAGTTCTGGTCGCGCAGCACCGTGATGGTGCCGGTCAGACCCTTCACCACCCCTCCGGCAGCGAGAAACGCCTCGGGGACGACGAGAACGCCGGCCCGCCGCTCGGCGAGCAGTTGCCCGTCGCGCAGCATTTGGTGGACCCGGGTGACCGGAAGTCCCATTCGGTCGGCTACCTCGGGGAGAGGAAGAACCTCCAGGTCGGCAGCCAATACATCCGCAGCGGCAGGAATCGCACTCACGGGGGTCACGATGCCATAACCGAACTGGGAACGCCCTTCCGCCAACCGGGTCATCCTGAGCTTTACCATCTCGCACTGTGGAGAGGTCGGTTTCGAACGTGATGGGTGGACTGCTGGAGCAGCGCTACCGGGTGGACTCCGTGCTGGCGCGCGGTGGCATGTCCACCGTCTATCGAGGTCGTGACACCCGCCTCGATCGAGATGTGGCCATCAAGGTGATGGATCCTCACCTGACGGCGGACCCCGCGTTCGTGGCGCGCTTCGAACGCGAGGCGCGTGCGGCGGCCCAGTTGCACCACCCGGCAGTGGTGTCCGTGCACGACCAGGGCGTCGACGGTGACCAGGTGTACCTGGTGATGGAGCTGATCGACGGCGGCAACCTCCGTGACCTGCTCAACCAGCGCGGCAAACTCGTTCCCGCCGTGGCGTTGAGCATCCTCGGGCCAGTGCTGTCGGCGTTGGGCGCCGCGCACCGCGCGGGGCTCGTGCACCGGGACGTGAAACCGGAGAACGTGCTGATCGGGCCCGGTGGCCAGGTCAAGGTGGCGGACTTCGGACTGGCCCGCGCGATCGCCGAGAACGGTGTCACGAGCGACAGCGAGATCCTGGGCACAGTCGCCTATCTTTCACCTGAACAGGTGGAATCGGGCGCCGCGGACGCGCGCAGTGACGTCTACGCGGCCGGGATCGTGCTCTACGAGATGCTGGCGGGCCAGGCGCCCTACCGCGGCGAGACGGCCATCTCGGTGGCCTACCAGCACGTGAACTCCGACGTCCCGTCGGTTCCGGAGATCCCGCTGGCGCTCGACACGCTGGTGCGCAAGGCGACGCGGCGCGACCCGGTGCTGCGGCCCGCGAACGCCGACGCGTTCCTGGCCGAGCTGGAGCGCGTGGGCTCGGAGCTGGGCCTCACGCCGCAGCCGGTGCCCGTGCCCGGTTCGGCGCCCGAGAACGACAGGACGGTCGTCATGCGGCCCGTCCCCGTCGCGGTCGGCGCCACTCCCCCCTCGGCTGCCGAGCTGACCAGGCCGGTGGTGCCGAAGCCACCGCTGAACTCGGCGGCGATGACGACGGTCAGCACCGGGCCTCCGCTGACGCCGCCTCCGGGCATCCCCGTCGGCAACTCGGCGACGCGCACGATGCAGCGGCCGGAGCCGCCGCGCCGCCGTCCCCCGCAGAAGCGCAAGCCGAAGGTCGACCCGGTCGAGGCGGAGCGCAAGCGGCGCAAGAAGCTCTTCACGATCTGGGGTTCCGTGGCCGCCGTCGTGGTGGTCCTCGTAGGGCTGTTCACCTGGTACGTCGGCGCGAACCGCTACACGGAGATGCCGTCGCTGGCCGGGCAGTCCGAGCAGAACGCGATGCTGCTGCTCTCGAAGGCCGAGCTGACCGGGCTGGTCGAGAAGGTGCCCTCCAACAACGTGCCCAACGGCACGGTCATCAGTTCCGACCCCGGACCTGGCGCCGAGCTGCGCAAGAACGACCAGGTGAAGCTCGTCGTGTCGCGCGGCAGACCAGTGGTGCCGTTCGTCACCGCCGGCGCCGAGGTGGAAGCCGTGACCAAGGAGATCCAGGCCGCGGGGCTGAAGGTGGCCAAGGACCCCGCGAAGGACGCGTTCCACGACACGGTGCCGATCGGCAAGGTCGTGGGCGTCGATCCGCGTCCTGGCACGGCGCTCGACCTCAACGCCCCGGTGACCCTCATCCTGAGCAAGGGCCCGCCGCCGCGTCTGCCCGTGCCGAACGTGACGGGCAAGACGAAGGACGAGGCGACCGCTGAGCTGCAGCGCGCCGGTCTGGAGGCGGTCGACGCGGGTGGCGAGGACGCGCCGGAGAACAACGGGTCACGCGTGGTGCGGACGGATCCGCCTGCGGGCACTGTCCTGGACCCGACGCAGAACAAGCGCGTCACGCTCTTCTACCAGAACAACCAGGAGGTCGAGGTTCCCGACGTCACCCGGCAGAAGGTGCGGGAGGCCAAGGAGGAGCTCGAACGGGCCGGTCTGAAGGTGAAGGTCGAGTTCAACAAGAGCAACAACGCGACCGTGGTGAACCAGTCGATCCCGCCACGCACGCGGGTGAAGCGAGGAACCGAGATCACGATCGTCGGCCTCTGACAAGGGCAAAGCGAAGGGCCCCGCGTTCTCGACGCGGGGCCCTTCGTTCTTCAGCTCGTCTTCAGGAAACTCGTCAGGACCGCAGCATCTCGGCGACGAGGAACGCGAGCTCGAGCGACTGCTGCGTGTTCAGGCGCGGGTCGCACGCCGTCTCGTAGCGGCCGGCGAGGTCGTCGTCGGAGATCTCCTGGGCGCCGCCGAGGCACTCGGTGACGTCCTCACCCGTGAGCTCGATGTGGATGCCGCCGGGGTGCGTGCCGAGACGGCGGTGCACCTCGAAGAAACCCTGGACCTCGTCGACGATGCGGTCGAAGTGCCGGGTCTTGTAGCCGGTCGACGACTCGTGCGTGTTGCCGTGCATCGGGTCGCACTGCCAGATGACCTTGTGGCCGCTGGCCTCGACCTTCTCGACGATGGCGGGGAGCACGTCGCGCACCTTCTGGTTGCCCATGCGCGAGATGAGCGTCAGGCGGCCCGGCTTGTTGTGCGGGTCGAGGCGCTCGACGTACTCGACGGCCATCTCCGGCGACGTCGTCGGGCCGATCTTGAGACCGATCGGGTTCGCCAGCATCTCGGCGAACGCGATGTGCGCGCCGTCGAGCTGACGGGTGCGCTCACCGATCCACACGAAGTGCGACGACAGGTCGTACAGCTTGGGCTCGTCGCCCGTCGTGTCGAGGCGGAGCAGCGCGCGCTCGTAGTCGAGGAGCAGCGCCTCGTGCGAGGCGAAGATCTCCGTGCCGTGCAGCGACTGGTCGTTCACGCCGCACGCCGACATGAACTTCAGGCCGCGGTCGATCTCGCCGGCCAGGGCCTCGTAGCGCTCACCCGCGGGCGAGGTGCGCACGAAGTCGCGGTTCCAGTCGTGCACGCGGTGCAGGTCGGCGAGACCCGCGCCGGTGAGCGCCCGCAGCAGGTTCATGGCCGCGCCGGCGTTCGCGTACGCGCGGATCATGCGACCGGGGTCGGCGACGCGCGCCTCGGGCGTCGGGACCAGGGAGTTGATGATGTCGCCGCGGTAGGACGGCAGGCCGAGCGCGTCGATGCCCGACGAACGCGGCTTGGCGTACTGGCCGGCGATGCGGCCGACCTTCACCACCGGAAGGCTCGCGCCGTAGGTCAGCACGACAGCCATCTGCAGCAGGGTCCGGATGTTCGCGCGGATGTGCGGCTCGGTGTTGTCAGCGAACGTCTCCGCGCAGTCACCGCCCTGCAGGAGAAATGCCTCACCGTTCGCGACCTGCGCCAGTTGCGTGTGCAGCCGGTCGATCTCGGCGGGCACGGTGATCGGCGGCACGCTCTCGAGCACGGTCCGCACGCGACGCACCTGTTCGGCGTCGGGCCATTCGGGCTGCTGGGCGGCCGGGCGCGACAGTGCGTCGTCCAGGCGCTTGCGCATCTCGGGAGGCAGCGGCGGAAGCTCGGGAAGCGTGTCGATGGGCACGTCCACGGTCCAGTTCACGCTGCTCATCCTAGTTGTCCCACACTGAGAGACCGGGCCGGGCCTGTCAGCGCCCGGAGGGGTCTCGGCCTGGGCGTCTTCCGGCGGAGCGGGTGTTACGTCCGGCGGAGTGAAGTCTGTTACCGGTCAACTACCGGGCTCTGCCCAGTTGAGACGTCGCATTGCATGATGTGGGCCATGAACGCCACCCGTTTGGATGACAGCACCGCGACCCGGCTGCTGGGCATCGCGGTCGACAACATCCAGCGCGACCACCCGGTGCATTGGACGCACGTCATCGACGGCGACGACCGGCTCGTGCCGCAGCGGGTGCTGCATCCGGTGTTCGCCGGGTCGTTCGACTGGCACTCGTGCGTGCACCAGACGTGGCTCGCCGTGCGTCTGCTGCGGCTGCGCCCCTCTCTCTCGGGAGCGGACACGGCCCGCAACGCCCTCGACAAGCTGATCACGCCCGACAACTGCGCCACCGAGGCCGCGTTCTTCGCCTCCCCTGCCGGACGGCACTGGGAGCGGCCGTACGGCTGGGCGTGGCTGCTGCTGCTCGACGCCGAACTGCGCACCTCCGGTCTGCCGTGGTCGGTGGCGCCGATCGCGGAGGTGCTGCGCGACCGGTGGCTGGAGTGGATCTCGGCGGCACGCCTGCCGATCCGCACCGGCACCCACAGCAACACCGCGTTCGCGACCGGCCTCGTGTTCGACGCCGCCCAGGCGACCGGTGACGCCGAACTGGCCTCCGCGTGTGCCGCCGCAGCACTGCGGTGGCACCGCGACGAGGCCGGGTACGGCGGTTTCGAACCGGACGCCGCCGACTTCCTGTCCCCCGCGCTGACGACGGCCGACCTGATGCGGCGGGCCCTGGACACCGCGGAGTTCGCCGATTGGCTCGACGCCTACCTGCCGGAGCTCGAGTCGGAACGGTGGCGCGTGCTGCGCGAGCCCTTCCCGGTCGACGACCCCAGCGACCCCTACGGCTCGCACCTCGCCGGGCTCGCGTTGTCGCGCGCCTGGAACTGGGAGGCGATCGCGGAGGCGCTGCCGGCCGGGCACCGGTACGCGTCGCTGGCCCGCACGGCCTCGTCGGCGCATCGCGAGGCCGGGTGGACGTACGTGTTCGGCGGGCACGGCTACATGGCCGACCACTGGCTCGGCACGTTCGGCGCCTACCTCGACGTCAAAGCCTTCTGACCTGCGCTTACTCTCCTTATGCAAAGAACGTTTGCGGACGTCCGCAAACGTCTTTTGCATAAGGCCGGACAAAACGGGCAGCAATATATTGGATATCACCCGCCGGAGACGCCGTGGCGCGCCGGATCAGGGTCAGCGCGATGCCCTTCGCCGCCGCGTGCGCCGAGGCCGCGTGCGCGGGGATCCAACCGCGGCGTGCCACCGGTGCCGCGAGCACCTCGGTCTACAACAACGTCGGCGAGTAAGCGAGCAGAGCCTTGCCGATCGCGGTGGCGTGCAGGGGCATGCGACCGCCCAGGCGCGACGGTGAGGACGCCTGGGGGTGACCACCAATCTTGGCGGCTAGACGACCTCGTGGCCCTCCAGGAGCCCCAAGCCGGACGGTTCCGTGGGTGTGTTCGTAGAGTCTTCCAGGTACGGCGTGGACACCTCGACCACACAGCGCGAATCCCGCCAGCGGGAACGGGACCCTTATGCAAAAGACGTTTGCGGTCGTCCGCAAACGTCTTTTGCATAAGCGATATATCGGATACTGGATGTTGCTGGATCAGGCCAGGTCAGGCGCAGATCAGGCGCCGAAGAAGACCTCGGCCTCTTCGTAGCGCTCGGTCGGGACCGTCTTCAGCTCGGCCGTCGCCTCCGACAGCTTCACGCGGACGATGTCCGTGCCGCGCAGCGCGACCATGGTGCCGAAGTCACCGGCGGCGACGGCGTCGACGGCGTGCAGGCCGAAGCGGGTCGCGAGGACGCGGTCGTACGCGGTCGGCGTGCCACCGCGCTGGATGTGGCCGAGGACGGCCGCGCGGGACTCCTTGCCGGTGCGGTCCGCGATCTCCTCCGCGAGCCACTGGCCGACGCCACCGAGGCGGACGTGACCGAAGGCGTCGCGCTCACCGGAGTGCAGCACCTCGGCGCCACCCTCGGGAATCGCGCCCTCGGCGACGACGATGATCGGGGCGAACTCGCTCTCGAAGCGGCGCTCGACGTGCTCGACGACCTTGTCGACGCTGAACGGGCGCTCCGGGACGAGGATGACGTTCGCGCCACCCGCGAGACCCGAGTGCAGCGCGATCCAGCCGGCGTGACGGCCCATGACCTCGACGACGAGCGCACGGTGGTGCGACTCGGCCGTGGTGCGCAGGCGGTCGATGGCCTCGGTCGCGATGTGGACGGCCGTGTCGAAGCCGAACGTGTAGTCCGTGGCGCCGAGGTCGTTGTCGATCGTCTTCGGCACACCCACGACACCGATGCCGTCGTCGGTGAGGCGCTTGGCGACACCGAGGGTGTCCTCGCCGCCGATCGCGATGATGGCGTCGATCTGGTTCTCCGCGATGGTCTCGCGGATGCGGTCGACACCGCCCTCGACCTTGTAGGGGTTCGTGCGCGACGAGCCCAGGATCGTGCCACCGCGGGTGAGGATCTCCTCGACGTCCGCGAGGTCGATCGACTTGGTGAGGTTCTCGATCGGGCCCTGCCACCCGTTGCGGAACCCGACGATCTCCCAGCCGTGTGCCTTGATGCCCTTGCGGACCACGGCCCGGATCACGGCGTTCAGACCGGGGCAGTCACCACCGCCAGTGAGCACACCGATGCGCATCTGCTTCCCCATCTCTCGTGTTCTGTGTCACGCAGACTGTCACGAGCTGTATCGGTGCAGCAACGCGGGTCTCACTTACCGGACGGGAAAACCGATTTTCCGGCGCTGCTCCTCGATCACCTTCCACCGCGCGAGGTTGTGCCGCGCGTCGGCGAGGGCGTCGTGCGCGTCCGCCGGAGGAGCCGGCAGCCGGGGGCGGCCGACGTCGTCCCAGCGTTGCCGCAGGTCACGGGTGAACCGGGGCAACGCGCGCGGCAACGCCGGCATCGCACCCCACAGCTGCGCCAGCGCCACGTGGTCGTAGGCGGCGAACCACGCCCACAGCTCGATCTCGTCGCGCGCGGCATCGCGGGCGCCGAGGAAGTCGAGCAGGTCCTCGCGGATGCGCTCGCGGCTGCGCCACGCCTTGTCCGCGGGCGAGGGCAGCTGGTTGAGGACGTTCTGCCGCACCCACGGTCCCGCGCGATCGGGGTCGAACTCGGTGGACACGGCGTAGAACTCGCGGCCTTCCTCGTCGACCACACCGATCGACACGAGGTCGATCGTCAGCCCGTCCTCGATGAACTCACAGTCGTAGAAAAACCGCACCGCGACACCCTAGGGGTGCGGTCAGCCCGCCTTCTTCTCGGGCACCCGGTCGCCCTTCTTGCCCTGTTCCGACGCGTCGGTGGTCAGCTCCTTGGCCTTCGACGCGTAGACGTCGACGTACTCCTGGCCAGAGAGCTCCATCAACGCGTACATGATCTCGTCGGTGATCGACCGCAGCACGAACCTGTCGCCGGACAGGCCCTCGTAGCGGGAGAAGTCGAGCGGCTTGCCGATCTTGATGCGGATCGGGTGCGGCTTCCACATCCTGGAGCCGATGGGGTTCGCCTTGTCCGTGCCGAACATCGCCACGGGGATGACCGGCGCGCCGGACTCCAGCGCGATCCACGCGACGCCGACCTTGCCCTTGTAGAGACGGGCGTCGGGCGAACGCGTGCCCTCGGGGTAGATGCCGAGGAGCTTGCCCTCGCGCACGATCCGCACACCGGTGTCGAGCGCTCCCTGCGCGGCGGACGCGCTGGACCGGTCGATCGGCACCTGGCCGACGCCGGTGAAGAACCACTTCTGCAGCCTGCCCTTGAGGCCCGTGCCGGTGAAGTACTCGATCTTGGCCGGGAACGTGACGCGCCGCGACAGCATCAGCGGCAGGAAGAACGAGTCGGAGACGGCGAGGTGGTTGCTCGCCAGGATGGCTCCGCCGTCCTTCGGGATGTTCTCGGCGCCCTCGATGATCTTCGGCTGGAAGAACAGCCGCAGAATCGGTCCCAGGAGGACGTGCTTCATCAACCAGTACAGCACCTTGGGAAGCGCCTCCCTTAAGACCCCAGAACCTTGATCCCGACAATCAGCCTACGGAGCCGACCGCACCTCACACAACGAGTCCCGAGTTAGTGCGTCACGGCCCGTGCCGGACGCGTCGGACCGGGAACGTGACTGGGCCGACTGCCGTAACCCGCAACACATCCCGACCGTGCAACGATGAGGGGTCAGAGGGTTGCGGCTTTGTGGAGAGGCTCTGGATGAACGCCCGGCGCGACTCGACCGACGGACCGGAGAACGTCGACGAGCTCTTTGCCGAGATCGTCGCGGGTCTCGAACGGGACGGGGTCGGCAAGGACTGGCTCGACCTCGACGAGGCGGGCCCGGAGACGAACACGGTGACCGGGCACGGCGGGCCCGAGCCATGCACCGCCGTGGCGGAAGACCCGCTACCGGACCCCGCCGACGAGCCCGAACGCCGGGATCCGGCCGACGAGGACCACTACGTCCCGCCGGAGCCGCCGCCGTTCCCGGTGCTGCGCGCCTCGACCCTCGCGGCGCTCGGCCTGTTCGTGCTGGGCATCCTGCTGCTGGTCGCGCCCGGCATCTTCGGCCTGCAGTCGCGGATCGGCACACCGCTGTCGCTGGTGGCGCTCTGCGCGGGCGTCGGCTGGCTGATCCTGCGCATGCGCAACACCCCGCCGCCGGACTCGGGATGGGACGACGGCGCGCAGGTGTGACGGGTCACGGCTTACCGGGTAACGGCGTGATAACGGCCACTCAAACCTTCAGATAACGATTCGGTCGTGCTTACCGTGTCGGACATGGACCAGATGCAGCACCTGATGATGGCCCGTGCCATGGCGACCCTGAGCAAGAAGGACGGGGCCAAGCGCCGCCGCCCGCGCATCCTGCGCCTGCTCGGCCGCTAGCCACCCCGGACCGAGTGTTCGCGGCGAGCGAACAACCCCGACGAGCTCGCCGCGGACACTCACTTCTTCTTCCTCAGCGCTTCCGGCTTGTGGACCGCGTCCCGGCCGCTCTTCGCGCTCTCCACGCGGTACTGGGGCTCCTCCTTGGAGGCCTTGACCTTGCGGCCCGCCGCCTCCGTCTCCGTGGTGATCTCCTCCTTCACCTCGCCGTGGGTCTTCGAGCCGTGGCTCGACCACTCGACCTCGTCGCCTGGCTTGTAGGGATGCTTCGTCATGCCCGCGGGGTACCCCCGGCCGGACGAGTCGATCCGTCCAGGAGGAGGACCCGGTGAGCGACGACCACGACCAGATCCGGAAGGACTTCGCCGAGGCGGTCAACATGACCGCGTCAGAGCTGGAGAAGTGGCTCGGCACCGACGAGTCCAAGGAGGTCGGCGACAAGTCGTCCGGGGAGTCGACCGGGCACGCGTCAGGCCGCCGCATCGTCACGTTGCTGAAGACGAAGCGCGACGACCTGACCGACAGCGACTACCAGCACATGCGCAAGGTCGTCGGCTACGTGCACCGCCACCTCGCCCAGCGGCCCTCCGGCGACGTCGAGGACAGCCGCTGGCGTCACTCGCTGATGAACTGGGGCAACGACCCGCTGAAGACTTAGGCCCTGCGCGAGTGGTTCTCGGCCACCCGCGAGGTCATCTGGGTCGCCATCTCACGGGCCAGCGTCGCCGCGCCCACGATGCCCGCGTCGTCACCGAGCTGGGCGGTGCGGATCCGGGCCAGCGGCCGGTGGCCCGCTCCCGTCACCACGGCGGAGTAGCGCTCGCGGGCGTCGTCGAGGAACAGCGGTGCCGAGGTCGACACGCCTCCCCCGATGACGATCACCTCGGGGTCGTAGACGTCGGCGACCAGCGCCAGGCCCTCGCCGAGCCAGCGGGCCAGGTCGGCCATCGCGCGCTTGGCCAGCGGGTCGCCGTCGCGAGCCGCTCCGGCCACCCGGCGGCCGGTCACCGCGCGCGAATCGCCCGCCGCCTCGCGGGCCAGCACGGTCGAGACGCCGGGGTGCTTGGCGAGCAGTTCCACGGCCGTAGCGCTCAGGGCCGTGCCGCTGCAGTAGCGCTCCCAGCAGCCGTTCTTGCCGCACGGGCAGGGGCGGCCGTCCGGGACGACGCGCAGGTGGCCCAGTTCGGGGGCCACGCCGTACGCGCCGCGGAAGACCTCGCCGTCGAGCAGCAGCGCCGCGCCGATGCCCGTGCCGATGGCGACGAGAACGGCGATCTTGGCGCCCCTGGCCGCGCCGAAGCGGTGTTCGGCCAGGGCGGCGGCGTTCGCGTCGTGTTCCAGCACGACCGGCATGCCCAGGCGGTCGCTCATGCGGTCGGCCACGTCCGCCTGCCGCCACGCCAGGTGGGGCGCGAAACGGACCGTGCGGCGGTCTGAGGCGATGAAGCCCGCCACGGCGAGACCGACGGCGCTCACCGCGTGGCGGGTCGCCACCTCCTCCACGGCGGCGACGATCGCGTCTTCGAGCGCGCGTTCGCCGGCGGGCGTGGGGGCGCGCGAGGTGTCCAGGACCGAGCCGCGCGGGTCCACGACACCGGCGCGCACGCTGGTGCCGCCGATGTCCACTCCGACGGTGAGCACTAGTCGGACTTCCTGACGACCTTGATGTGCTGCACGCGCTGCCCGGCGTCAGGAGCCGGTTCGTCGCCGGCAGGCGGTGAGGGCTGCGGGGTGCCGGGTTCGCTCAGGGCCGCGCGCAGCACCGCGACAAGGCCCGCCGCGTGTTCGGCGGCCTTCGCGGCCAGTTCGGAGCGGTCTCCGCGCAGCAACGCCACGCCGTTGCACAACGGGCACCAGCCGCACGTCTCGGGCATGTGCGAGCCGTCGCCGGCCTCGGAGACGCGCTGCAGCCACGGCTGCATGCGCTCGGCGGCGGTGTCGATGAGCAGCCGCAGCTCCTCGGCGAGCTTGCCGGTGTTGTCCTGGGTCATCTACGAACTCCTGATCAGCGCCACAGGGACGGGTCCGGCCGGAATCCCACCGTCACGCCACCCGAGTCCATCTCCGCACCGGTGACGATGCAGCGCCGCAACAACGACGGCAGCGCCACGAGCCGGCGCCGGCCGTCCACGGTCAGCGCCAGGTCGTCGCTCACGCGCGCGAGGTCCAGCTCCGTGTCGTCGGACAGCGGCAACGCGATCCGCAGCGAGTACCGGGCGTCGAGCCCGCGCCCGCTGCCCGACACCTCCAGCAACGACTCCGACACCGCGGCACCCGGCAACGGGTCCGAGTCGCCGTAGAGCTGCTCGGCGACCTCCAGCAGCGCCGGCACGCCCACGGGCTCGGACGCGCGGTGGTCGACCGTGCGGATCTCACCGATCCCGGTCAGTTCGGCCAGCACGGCGTCCTGCTCGTGGCGGCGGGTCCGCAGCCAGGAGGCGGCGGCACCGCGCGCGGCACCCGGCGAGGGCACCAGCCGGTTCGCGATCACGCTGTCGACCCGGATTCCCTGCAGCGCCAACGCGGTCAGCGTGCGGCGGGTCTCGGCGGCGACGACGCGTTCGGGCGTCAGCACGAGTCGCACCGAGCACGACGAGGAGTCCGCGAGCATCGAGCGCAACGCGTCCAGCCGTTCGGCGAGCCGGCTGAGCGCGTCGGCCGTCGCGTCCCACTTCTCGACGGTCCCGGTGCCGGCGACGCCCGCGAGGAGCCCGCGCACCACGCGCCGGTGGGTGGGGAAGAGCCGTTCGAGATAGCCCGCGAACGCCTCGGGCAGCGACAGCAGCCGCAACGTCTCCGCGGTCGGCCCGCAGTCGACGACCACGACCTCCCACGGCCCGGACGCCGCGAGCCGCCGCACCTCCGCCAGCGCGAGGAGTTCCTCGACGCCCGGCAGCACGGTCAGTTCCTCGGCGTCGAGCTCGTCGACACCGGCGCCCGCCAGCACGGTCCGCAGGTGCCCGCGCAGCTCGCCCCACGCCTCGTCGACGAGGGCGCGCGGGTCGATCTGGCAGGCGAACAAACCGGCCGAGCCGTCCACTTCGGACGGTTCGGCGCCGAGACGCACGTCGAGCGCGTCGCCCAGCGAGTGCGCGGGATCGGTGGAGACCACGAGCGCCTTGCGGCCGTGCGCGGCCAGTGAGGCCGCGGTCGCCGCCGACAGCGTCGTCTTGCCGACCCCGCCCTTGCCGGTGAAGAGCAGGACCCGGCTCAAGCCGCCTTCTCCGCGCGCTTCTTGAGTTCCTTGAGCGCGGTGTCGAGGATCATCTTCTCGGCCTTGCGGCGGAACAGCCCGATCATCGGGATCACCAGCTGCACCGACAGCGTGTAGGTGACCTTGGTGCCGGTGCCCGACGGCGCGAGCACGTAGCTGCCCTGCTGCGCCTTCTGCATGGTGCCCTTGACGAGCTCCCACTTCACCGACAGACCGTCGGGGGCCCAGTCGTACTTCAGGGTGTACTCGTCCTTCACGGGCCCCTGGTCGATCGCGAACCGCACCTGCTCGGCGCGGCCGTCCTCCCGCGCGGCGAGGACCTCGACTTCCTTCATCCCGTTCGCCCAGTCCGGGTACGACGGGAAGTCCGCGATGATCGCCATGATCTTCTCAGGCGGAGCGTCGATGACGATGGACTGAGTGGACTCGTCGGCCATAGACGTGGAGGTTACTCGCGTGGCTACCAATTCAGGACGTGAGGCTTGCCGCTGCGCTGGAAGTGCCCGACGTTGACGCACTCGGTGTAGCCCACGCGGACGCGCCGGGCCAGCGGCTGGTGCACGTGGCCGAACACCGACCAGCGCGGACGTTCGCGCTGGATCTTCTCCAGCGCGGCCCGCGACCCCCACTCGGGACGGCGCGCGACGACGTCGTAGGTCAGCTCCGGCACGAGCGGCGGGATGTGCGTGCACAGCACGTCGACCTGCCCCATCCGGTCCAGCGCCGACGCCATGTCCTCCTCCGTGCGCAGGTACGGGAACCACGGCGCGTTGGGGTTGCGGACCAGTCCGGGCACCATCAGCCCGCCGCCGGCGAAGCCGAACCTCAGCCCGCCGATCTCCGCGGACTCACCGTCGAGGACGTGCACGCCGTCACCGGCGAACTGCGGCCACAGGTGCGGACTGTCCACATTGCCCGGTGTCGCGTACGTCGGCGCGGACATGGCGCTGAACAACGCGTGGTACTGCTCCAGCACCGCTTCCTCGACCACGGAACGGGCGTCGGCGAGACCGTCCCACAGCGACCGGATGTAGCTCGCCGTGTCCGCGCGCCTCGTGCCGCGCCTCAACTCCGCGAAGATCCCGACCTTCTCGGCGCCGAAGACCTGGCCGAGGATTCCCCTGGAGTGGTCGTGGTAGTCGACGAAGTCGATCAGGTCGCCGAGCACGACGAGGGCGTCCGCGCCGTCACCGGCACGCGCCAGCGCCTCCGCGTTGCCGTGCACATCCGAGACCACGTGAACCCGCACGGTTCCAACTTAGTTGACGCGCCGGGGGCTGGTTTGTCAGGCGCACGTCGAGCAAGATCAGCCGTGCGGCGGGCAGCCCGCCGGACGACCGTCCTCCAGAGTCAGCTTGAGCCCCAGGGAGACGGACTTCGCGTCGAGCTGACGGCGTTGCACCTCGCGGCGCGCGTTGCGCGGCGTGAGCGGCCCGGAGGGCGAGTCAGCACGGAGGAAGTAGTGCAGCACGGTGCCGTCGAGCACGGGCTCGAGCCAGACCTCCATCGTGCCGACGAGCGCGCCGCCGACCGTCCAGCGCAGTCCCTCTTCGCCCCTGTCGGCGTAGACGTCCAGCTCCAGATCCGGCCAGAACTCGCGCCACGACGAGGGCGAGGCGAAGGCGGCGGCGACCACGCTGGGTGGTACCGCGAGGAAAGTCTCGTCTACGACGTCGACGCTGGCCATGACGCCAAAAGGTAACGGAAGGGCGTACCAGCCTTTGTATCGCCGGAATCACACGCTAGGTTTCCCCACCAGTAACATTTCACCGTACGGAGGTTGACGTGCGCGAGTTCAGCGTCCCCGCCACGGCCGCAGTGGCTCCGGAGGAAAACCTCACCGACATGGTGTGGGCCAACGCGGAGCGCTTCGGCAACGCCGTCAGCTTCCGCAGGCAGATCGACGGCACCTGGGTCGACATCACCGCGCGTGACTTCGCCGCGCAGGTGATGGCAGTGGCAAAGGGCCTGGTAGCGGCCGGTCTGGAGCTCGGCGACCGGGTCGGCCTGGTCTCCAAGACCCGCTACGAGTGGTCGTTGCTCGACTTCGCCATCTGGGCGGCGGGCGGCGTCGTGGTGCCCATCTACGAGACGTCGTCGGCGGACCAGATCGAGTGGATCCTGTCCGACTCGGGCGCGACGGCGGTGTTCGTCGAAGCGTCCTCGCACCGCGCGATGGTCGACGACGTCGTCGGCAAGCTCCCCGAACTGCGCCACGTGTGGCAGATCGACGGAGCGGCCGCCGCGGTCGACGAACTGACCGCGCTGGGTGCCGAGATCACCGACGAGCAGGTGCACGAGCGCCGCAAGCAGGTGAAGGCGGAGCACACCGCGACGCTGGTCTACACGTCCGGCACCACCGGCCGTCCCAAGGGCTGCACGCTGACGCACCGCAACCTGCTGTCCGAGGTGCGGTCGGCGCTGTCGCGGTTCCCGGAGATCCTCACGGCCGGCAACTCGCTGCTGCTGTTCCTGCCGCTGGCGCACATCCTGGCGCGTGCCCTGTACCTCGCGTGCGTGTACTCGCGGGCGACGCTGGGCCACACCGCGGACGTGAAGAACCTCGTCGAGGACCTCGGCCAGTTCCGCCCGACGTTCGTCGTCGCGGTGCCGCGGGTGTTCGAGAAGGTCTACAACGGCGCGAAGCAGAAGGCGCACGCCGCCGGCAAGGGCAAGATCTTCGACGCGGCCGAGGCCACGTCGGTCGCGTACAGCGCGGCGCTCGACAACGGCGGTCCGGGCCTCGGCCTGCGGATCAAGCACGCGGTGTTCGACAAGCTGGTGTTCACGAAGCTGCGCGCCGCCCTGGGTGGTCGCGCGATCGCGGCGGTCTCCGGTGGCGCGCCGCTCGGTGCCCGGCTGTCGCACTTCTTCCGCGGCGCGGGCATCCCGGTCTACGAGGGCTACGGCCTGACCGAGACGTCGGCGGCGGCGTGCGTGACGTTCCGCGGCCAGGAGAAGGTCGGCACGGTCGGCCTGCCGGTGCCCGGCACGTCGGTGAAGATCGCCGAGGACGGCGAGATCCTCATCAAGGGCGACATCGTGTTCACCGGCTACTGGAACAACGAGGCCGCCACCAAGGAGGCCTTGGAGGACGGCTGGTTCCACACCGGTGACATCGGCGAGCTCGACGGCGACGGGTTCCTCAAGATCACGGGCCGCAAGAAGGAGATCATCGTCACCGCCGGTGGCAAGAACGTCTCCCCCGCGCAGCTCGAGGACCGGATCCGGGCGCACCCGCTGATCTCGCAGTGCATGGTCGTCGGCGACAAGCAGCCGTTCATCGGCGCGCTGATCACCATCGACCCGGAGTTCTTCCCGTCGTGGAAGGAGTCGCACGGCAAGCCGGCGTCGGCCGAGGTCCCCGACCTCATCGAGGACGCGGACCTGTTGGCTGAGATCCAGGCCGTAGTGGACGACGCGAACAAGACGGTGTCCAAGGCCGAGGCGATCCGCAAGTTCCGGGTGCTGCCGGTCGACTTCACCGAGGCGGGCGGCGAGATGACGCCGTCGCTGAAGCTGAAGCGCTCGGTCGTGGCGACGACGTTCGCGTCCGACATCGACGCGATCTACGCCAAGTAACTGCAGGTGGACAGCGCGAAAGGCCCAGGAGCTGAGAGAGAGCTCCTGGGCCTTTCGACCCCCAGCGATCGTGATCCGCGGAGACTTCCGCAGAACCCGAGAAGTTTGTTGCCCCGGCCCCCCGACCGGGACATGAAGAAGATTGCCGTACGGCGCTGACGTATCGCTGACGCGCCGATGTCACCCGGCGACAGTGCGCTAATAGGCTGTGAGTCAGACGGGGAAGATCTGGCTCGCACGAGGGGTTGGCAATGGCTTCGGGTCCGCAGTTCCGGCTGCTCGGCCCGTTGGAAGTACGCCTGGAGGACTCCGCCGTCGTGTTGCGGGCGGGCAAGCACCGGGCGTTGCTGGCGGCGTTGCTGCTGCGGCCGAACCGCGTCGTTCCCGTGACGGAACTCGTCGAGCACGTGTGGGGGGACACACCGCCCGCGCGCACGCGTGGAACGTTGCAGACGTACGTGATGCGGCTGCGGGCGGCTCTGGGTGATCCCTCGTTGATCCAGACGGCCGCGGACGGCTATCGGATGCGGGTGGACCCGCTGGCCGTGGACGCCCATCGGTTCGCTGACGCGGCGGCTCGCGGCCGTGCGGCCGCGACGTCGTCCGACCTGGTCACGGCGCGGAAGGCGTTCGGCGAGGCGTTGGAGCTCTGGCGAGGGCCGGTGCTGTCGGACGTGCCGTCGGAGACGTTGTACTCGGAGCACGCGCCGCGGCTGACCGAGTTGCTGATGAGGGTGCACGAGCAGCGGATCGACGTGGAGCTCGCGCTGGGCAACCACGCGGACCTGGTGCCGGAGCTGTTCGCGCTGACGCGGGACCACCCGTTGCGGGAGCGGTTCTGGGCGCAGCTGATGCTTGCGCTGTACCGCAGCAGCAGGCAGGCGGAGGCGCTGGAGGCGTTCCGGCAGCTCGACCGGACGCTCGACGAGCAGCTGGGCATCGACCCGTCGGAGGAGCTGCGGTCGCTGCACCAGGCGATTCTGATGGGGGCACCGGAACTGGCGGCGCCGGTGGTGGCGCGGGAGCCGGAACGCGCGCCGTCGTCGCCGATGCGGCTACCGGACGACATCGCGGACTTCACCGGGCGGTCCTGGCACGTGGAGCGGGTCTCCGGGCTGATCGCCGGCGGGTCGGTGCCGATCGTGACGCTCGCCGGGCAGCCGGGGGTGGGCAAGACGACGCTGGCGGTGCACGTGGCGCACCTGCTGCGGGACCGGTTCCCGGACGGGCAGCTCTACGTCGACCTGCGCGGCTACGCGCTGGGGGCGCCCGCGGACGGGGTGGACGTGCTGTCGCGGTTCCTGCGGGCGCTGGGCGTGCCGCCGGACGAGATCCCGCCGGACGCGGACGAGCAGAGCACGATGCTGCGGTCGTTGCTGTCGGGGCGGCGGATGCTGCTGGTGCTGGACAACGCCTCCGCGCCGGACCAGGTGCGGCCGTTGCTGCCGGGGACGGCGTCGTGCCGGGTGATCGTGACGTCGCGGGACGACCTGCGCGGCCTGATCGCGATGAACGGCGCGCGGACCGTGCCGGTGGACGTGTTCGGGGCGGCGGAGTCGGTGTCGTTGCTGGAGAAGCTGCTCGGGCCGGGTGATCACGCGGAGCTGGCGGAGCGGTGCGGGCACCTGCCGCTGGCGTTGCGGGTGGCGGCCGCCTACCTGGCCGGGCGCGACGGCGTGACGATCTCCGGTTCGCCGATCGAGCTCGCCTATGCCGCGCTGCCTCCCGCGCCGCAGCGGTTGTTCCGGCTGTTGTCGCTGGTGCCGGGGCCGGACTTCACGCCGGAGGCCGCGTCCGCGCTGGCCGACGTGGACGCCGACGGCCTGCTGACCGTGCTGGCGATCGCGCGGCTGGTGGTGTCCCCGGTCCCCGGCCGCTACCGGTTCCACGACGAACTGGTCCGCTACGCCGCGACGTTGCGCGAGGAGGCGGACAGCCCGTCCGAGCAGGAGGCGTCGTGGACGGCGCTGCTCGACCACTACCTGCGCGGTGTCGAGCGCTGCGCCGAGCTGCTCTACCCCGGCATCGTGCGGCTGCCGTCGTCGCCCACGGGCCCGGCACCGCGGATCTCGACGTCGGCCGAAGCGCTCGCGTGGCTCGACGCGGAACGCCCGAACCTGATCGCCGCCATCCGGCACGCGGCCGAGCACGGCCCCGCGGTGATGGCGTGGCAGCTGGCGGACGCGCTGCGCGGGTACCTCTGGATCGGCCAGCACGTCGGTGAATGGCTCGCGACGGCGCAACACGGCCTGCGAGCGGCCCAGAAGTCCGCGCACCGCCCGGCCGAGGCCGCGATGCACGCGAACCTCGGCACCCTCTACCTGCGGCTGGGCGAGTACGCGCGGGCCGTCGAGCACCACGACCACGCCATCGAGCTGTACCGGGAGCTGGGCGACAAGGACGCCGAGGCGGGCGCGCTGAACAACCTCAGCCTGGTGCACCGCCGCTCGGGCGACCTGGTCGCCGCGAAGGACACCCTGCTCCGCTGCCTGGAGATGCTGCGCTCGGCGCCGGCGGACAGCGTCAGCACCGGCCTGTACAACCTCGGCCAGCTCGCCGTGGAACTCGGCGAGATCGACGGCGCGGTCGAGCACTTCTCGCAGGCGCTGACCCTGGCGCCGAACGCCGACAGCCACACCTACCTCGGCATGGCCCTGCGCCTGCAGGGCCGTCTCGACGAGGCCCGCGCCCACCTCGAACGCGCCCTGGAGATCGGCAACGTCCCCGCCGGCGAGTCCGAGACCCTGGAGAACCTCGCCGCCCTGGAACTCGCCTCCGGCAACACCGACGCGGCCCTGTCGCTGGCCTCGCGCGCGCTGTCGCTCGTGGCCGACGGAGGCGACCAGCAGGTGGCGACGTCTGTCCGGATCACGCTCGGCGAGACCCGCCGAGCCCTGTCCGACTTCGACACCGCCGCCGAACTGTTCGAGCAGGCGCTGACGACGGCCCGGCGGATCGGCTTCGCCTCGGGCGAGGTCCGCGCGCTGATCGACCTGGCCGTGGTGCTGCGGGACCTCGACCGTCCCGCTGATGCCCGGTCCGCCGCCGACCAGGCCGCGCGGCGCAGCGCCGAACTGGGACTGCGCGCCCTGGAGAACCGGGCCCGCGAACTCGCCTGACCCCGAGCTGTCGACGGCCCGCATGAAGTGCGTCGACAGCTCGTGGTCAGCCGATGAGGTTCTCGAGGCGGTGTGCGAGCTGGTCCCAGCGCCAGTGGTCGCTGACCCACTCCCGGCCGGCGCGCCCCATCTTGGCCGCCGTCCCGGGATCGGCGAGCAGCGAGGCGATCCGCGCGGCGACGTTCTCGTCGTCGAGCCCGTCGACGACGTTGCCGGTGATGCCGTCCCGCACGGTCTCCGGAGCGCCGCCGGACCGTCCGGCCACGACGGGCAGCCCGGTCGCGGAGGCTTCGAGGTAGACGATGCCGAGCCCTTCGACGTCGAGGCCGCGGCCGCGCGTGCGGCAGGGCATCGCGAAGACGTCGCCCGCGTTGTAGTGCGCGGGCAGTTCCTCCCACGGCACCGAGCCGGTCAGCACGATGTCGCGAGAACCGGCGGCCATCTTCTCGAGCGTCTTGCGGTACGGCCCGCCGCCGACGATCAGCAGGGCGGCGTCCGGCACCGAGCGCTGGATGAGCGGCAGCGCTCGGATCAGGACGTCCTGGCCCTTGCGCGGCACCAGGCGCGACACGCACACGATCACCGGCCGGTCACCCAGCCCGTACCGGCGGCGGATCTCGGCGCGCGCGGCAGGGTCCGGGCGGTACTGCTCGGTGTCCACACCGGACGGAAGGTGCTCCAGCGCCGCCATCGGCCCGAACGCGGCCGAGAACCGGGACCGGGTGTAGCGGCTGACGTACGTCACGACGTCCACTCCGGACCCGATCGCCCGCAACGCCTGCCGCGCCACCGGCAGCATCGACCAGCCGACCTCGTGCCCGTGCGTGCACGCCACCGAGCGGCTCAGACCGAGCGAGGGCGCCAGCAGCGCCAGCGGTGCCGCCGCCCCGAACCACGCGGCCTCGCACGACTCGGCACGGGCGATGTCACGTGCGCGGGCGAGGACGTCCGGCGTCGGCAGCATCAGCGACGTGGGGTGCCGCACCACCGGGAACGGCTGCTCGGCGTCGAACTCCTCCGCGCCCTTCCACTTCGGCGCGTAGACGACGAGCGAGTCCGCGGGCAGGCGTGTCGCCAAAGCGTGCAGGTAGGACTGGATGCCACCGGGGCGGGGCGGGAAGTCGTTGGTCACCAGCAAGGTTCGGCGCACGAACTCAACGCTATCCGATGGTCGTTTTCAGGAACTCGCGCCAGCCCGCCACGTCGACGGCACGGGCGTCCACTGCGGACATCGACGCGTGCCGCAGGAAGAAGTCCACGACGCCCCGTTCCCCCAGCCGCGACTCCAGGTAAACCATGATCGAGTACGCCTGCTGGTAGGCGAGGTCACGCCCCGAGCCGCCGAAGTCGACCGGCAACGCCGAGACGTCCGGCTTCAGCAGCGGCGCGGCCTGGCGAAGCGACAGCCCCGTGCCGTGGAACGCCACCCAGTCCGCGAAGCCCTCCACCAGCCACAGTGGCGCCGAATCCGACGTCAGGTCACGCGTCGCGACATGCGTGATCTCGTGCCGCAGCAGCACGCCCAGTTCCACGTCCGACAACGCCGCGGCACGCACCCGGTTGAGGACGACCCGCTGCCCGGAACCGTCCCTGATGGCCACACCGGCCATGTCCGCGAACGCGGGTCCGACGAGCGACACGAGCTCGCTGTCCGTCGCCGGAACAACGACGGCGACCCGCCGAGCCCAGCTGATATCCAATATATCGTTGACCTCACGCACCGAGGTGTCCAGCAGCCCCGACACCCGCGACGCCAGCGCACCGTCACAAGAACTGCTGCTCACAGTGCCTGCGGCAGCCGTCAGCACCGCCTCTTTGCAATGGGTTGTTGCGGTCGACTGCAACTCAACGGGCCGTAGTGCAACGCTGACGCCCAGCAGGAACGTCATGGCGACGGTGACCGCCAGCAACGTCCGGAGGTGCTTCACCGGCGCAACGCTAGCCCTCGATGCGCCGAATCACCGCGATGGGCCCGATGGCGTCGATCGGTGCGATCTTCACCGGCTGGCCCTCGGTGGAGGCGTGCACCGCCCGCGCGTTGTCGACGGCCATGGCCACGTGCGACCGGCTCGAGTAGTAGACGATCAGGTCGCCCGCACGGACCTCACCGCGTGACACGGCACGGCCGACCCCGGCCTGGCCGCCGGACGTGCGCGGGATCGTGACTCCGGCCGTCGCGTACGCCTTCATCGTCAGCCCGGCGCAGTCCCACTGGTCGAAGCCCGTGGCGCCGTACTTGTACTCGTCCCCGCGCTGCGCCAGCGCGAAGCTCAGCGCTGCCCCCGCGGTCCCGGAAGGCACGCTGACCTGCGAGCGGTCGCCGGGGTCGCGCAACTGGTTCACGACCGGGGCGGGCAGCCGCGTCAGCGCCGTCCGCACGTCGGTGATCTGCGCCTGCAACGCCTGGTTGCGCGCGTCGAGGTCGCTCTTCAGCTTCTCGGCCGCCGCCGTGGTCTCCGCGGCACGCGCCCGCGCGCTCTCCGCCACCTGGTGCGCCTGCCGGGCCTTCTCCACCGCGGCGGACAGCCGCGCGAGCGACTCCGCCTTGTCGGCGGCCAGCACCCGCATCATCTCGAGGCGGATCAGGAAGTCCTGCTGCGAGTCCGCGACGAGCAGCGCCGACAGCTGGTTGAACCGCGCCCCCTCGAACGACGCCTGGGCGATGAGGTCGACCTGCCCCTGGTAGTCGTCCTCGTCGCGCTTGGCCTGCCGCTCGATCTGCTGCGCCGCCGCCACCGTCGCGGTCGCGCGGTCCAGCTCGGCCTTGCGCTGGACCAGGTCCTCCTGCGCGCGCAGGACTTCCTCGTTGAGCTTCGTCGCCTGCGCCGTCAGATCCGCGTACGCGCGCGCGGGATCGGCCGGCTGCGCAGCCGAGGACACGGCCGGAGCGGCCGGAAGAAGTAGCAGGAGAACCAGGAAACCACGGGTGAAGTTGCGCGACATGAGGTCGCCGATCCCCCTCGCCAGAACAAGACCGCCAAGATCGACGGCGTCAGGCTACCGGGTGATCAAACACGCCCGAGACGGGCCAGCAACACAGCGGACGGCACCGGGTGCGCGCCACGGCGGCGCACCGAATCCGCGACCGCCCGGTCCGACGTCACCACCACCACGGGCCGGCCCTCGGGCTCCGCCGTGACCAGCGCACGAATCACGTCATCGGCCAGAACACCCGGATCGCTGAAGAGCACGCGCACGCCACGAGGAGCCGCCGCGGGCACGGCCACCACTCCAGCGCCGTCGAACACCAGCGTCACCTCGGCACCCGTGCGCGCGGCCAGCACCGCCAGCTGATGGACGAGCCGATCGCGTTGGTCCGACAGCGACAGCTCCGGATAGCCGGTCTTCGTGACGTTGTAGCCGTCCACGACCAGGTGCACCGCGGGCAGCGCCAGCAACCGGTCCAGTGCCGCGGGGTCCTCGACGCGTCCCACGGTCCCCTGCGACGCGCTGGCGCCCCGCACGAGGTCGGCGGGGCGCGGACCGGTACCGCCGCCCAGAGCCAGCTCACGGCGCAGTCCCGTCACGGCGCCGTCGAGGGTGTCAACGAGCAGTGCGAGCCGCACCTCGTCGGCCTGCCGGGCCTCCCGTGCGGACTGCCGGGCCACATCGGCGTCGGCGATCGCCCGCTGCGCCTTGCCGCGTTCGGTCTCGGCGCGGTCCCGCTCGCGGTCGCGCTCGGCGGTCAGGCGCTTGACCTCGTCCGCGGTGCGCTCCTGGATCTTGTGCACCTCGGCGGCGGCGGCCTCGGCGGCGTCCTTGGCCTCGCGCAGCTTCACGCCCTGCTCGCGCAACCGCTTGCGCAGGCGTTCCAGCTCGATCTCCGCCTCCGCGCGGACGCGTTCGGTGGCACCGTCGAGCTGGGTGCGCTCGGACCGCAGCCGTTCCAGCTCGGTCTCCAGCCGTTCCGCGCGTGCGACGGCGGCGTCCCGTTCGGCTCGCAGCGACGCGTCGCCCACCCGTCGCGACACCAGCTCCACGTAATGCAGTGCCACGTCGTCACCGGTCAGCACCGCCGCCGCGGCCGCCGTCACCGGGTCCGGCGAGGTCACCTCGAGCGTCGACGGCCTGTTCTTGCGCAGCCACTCGACCACGGCGGTGCGGAAGTTCGCCGAGTCCCGCAGGCCCGCCACGACCTGCGAACCGCCCAGCCGGGCGCGTTTGGTCGGCGCGAACTTGGCCACCGGCCGCAGGTGCTGCGGCACGTCGACCTTCGCCATCTCGCCCAGCGCGTCCGCTCCCAGCTCCGCGAGCCTCACCCGCAACGGCTCCGGCAGGGCCGACCAGTCCACAGAAGACTCGACAGTGGAGTCGTCCGCGGACTCACCCGCCTCATCGGCAGGCTGGTCGGACTCGGGCTCGGGCATCGGGTCGGGCACCCCACCAGGCTAGAGCCCCGGCACTCGGTCAACGCACGGACGTGTCCGCCCTGGGTAACAACGATCTGGAAAAGATCACCCGCACACCACTCCAATGGAGCAACCGCAGGTCAGAGCACCACTGGAGATCAGCTCGAAAAATTGTCAGACCCCGTCGCTAACGTCAGCCACGTGACCGGACAACTGTCCTTCGACGAGCTGGGGACGCCCCTGCGCGACACGACGTTCGTCGTCTTCGACCTGGAGACCACGGGCGGCAGCGCCGAGGAGGACGCCGTCACCGAGATCGGCGCGGTGAAGGTGCGCGGCGGCCAGGTCATCGGCGAGTTCGCCACGCTCGTCGACCCGGAGCGCGGCATCCCGCCGATGGTGGCTCAGCTGACCGGGATCACGCAGTTGATGGTCACGGGTGCGCCGACCATGAAGACGGTGCTGCCCGCGTTCCTGGAGTTCGCGGCCGGATCGGTCCTGGTGGCGCACAACTCGGGTTTCGACGTCGGCTTCATGAAGGCCGCCTGCGAACGGCACGGCTACCGCTGGCCGAAGCCGTCGGTCGTGTGCACCGTGAAGCTCGCCCGCAGGGTGCTCAGCCGCGACGAGGCGCCGTCGTGCCGGCTGTCGGCGCTCTCGGACCTGTTCCACACGGAGACCAAGCCGACGCACCGGGCGCTGGCCGACGCCCGCACCACCGTCGAGGTGCTGCACGCGCTGCTGGAGCGCGTGGGCAACGTGGGCGTGCACTCGCTCGAAGAACTGCTGGCGTACCTGCCCGAGGTCACGCCGGAACAACGCCGCAAACGCTCTCTGGCCGCCCACCTGCCGTCGACACCGGGCGTGTACCTCTTCCGCGGCCCGAAGGAGGAGGTCCTCTACGTCGGCACGGCGTCAGACCTGCGGCGCCGCGTCCGCCAGTACTTCACGGCGAGCGAGGGCAGGCGCAGGCTGCGCGAGATGGTCGCCCTCGCCGTGCGGGTCGACGCCGTGGAGTGCTCCCACCCGCTGGAAGCCGAGGTGCGCGAGCTCCGGCTCCTGCGCGCCCACCGCCCCGCCTACAACCGGCGCTCGAAGAACCCCCACCACGCCTGGTGGCTGACCCTGACCGACGAGCCGTTCCCCCGGATCTCACTGGTCAAGGTCCCCCGCGACGGCGCGCTGGGCCCGTTCCGCACCCGCAAGGCAGCCGAGTCGGTCGCGGACGCGCTGCTGGACGCCGTACCGCTGCGCTCGTGCACCATCAAGATCCCCGCCACGAACCAACGCGCCTCGCCGTGCGCCTTGGCCGAACTCGACCGCTGCAAAGCTCCCTGCGCGGGCCGGCAGACGGTCGAGGAGTACTCCCCCGCCGTGGTCGCCGTGCGCGATCTGGTCGTCGGCCGCAGCGCCGACCCGTTACGCACGCTCATCACCCAGCTCGGCGGCCTGGCCTCGGCGGAACGCTTCGAGGAGGCCGCTCGCCGCCGTGACCGCCTGGCAGGCCTCGTCCGGTCCCTGGACCGCGCCCAGCGCCTGGCGGCCCTCGCGGCACTCCCCCAGCTCGTGGCGGCCCGACCCGACCGCGAAGGCGGCTGGGAGTTCTCGGTCGTGCGCTACGGCCGCCTCGCCTCCGCCGGGGTCGCCCGCCGGGGCACCCGTCCGATGCCGGTGGTCGACGCGCTCATCGCTTCGGCGGAAACGGTCATTCCGACCCCCGGCCCGCTGCGCGGCGCACCGCCGGAAGAGGCCGCGGTCGTCCTGCGCTGGCTCGACCAGCCGGGCACCCGCCTGGTCTACGCGGACGAGCCGTGGTCCTCCCCCGCCGGTGCCGCCGCGGCATGGGTGCCGTGGGCCGAACAAGCCGCGGGCGCTCGTCCCCTCCACGACCGCTGGAACTGACCCCCGAGGCACCTCGTTGCACACCCCTTATGCAAAAAACGTTTGCGGACGTCCGCAAACGTTTTTTGCATAAGGAGGGTAAGAGCAGGTCAGACGGGGTGGCGCCAACCGATATATCGGTTGGGATGTCGACAAAGGGACATGCGGAGGGTGTGGGCGGCTCGGGCGGCGTGAGCGGCGACGTCCCCACGCAGGTGATCAGGCGGTAGGGCAGACTACGGGTGCTTGAGACACCGGAGCCCAGACCCGAGGAGGACGCCGTGGTCACCGCCATCGTGCTGATCCAGGCCGCCGCCGAACGCATTCCCGAGGCCGCGCAGGAGATCGCCGACATCGACGGAGTCACCGAGGTGTACTCCTGTGCCGGTGACGTGGACCTGATCGCGCTGGTGCGCGTCAGCAAGCACGAGGACCTCGCCGCACTGGTGCCCGGAAAGATCAGCAAGGTCGCGGGTGTGCTGAACACCGACACGCACATCGCGTTCCGCAGCTATTCGAAGCGTGACGACGAGGCCGCGTTCTCCATCGGCCTGGACGACGCCTGACGGTCCGGCTCGATCTACCGGCCCAGCGGCCACAGACAGCACGAAGGCCCCCGTGAAGATCACGGGGGCCTTCGTCGCGTTCAGCGGTGGATCAGGCCTTCGGGTCGGACGGCTTGCCCGCGAGCTCGCCGACCTCGTCCTGGGCGCTGGTCCCCTCGGAGACGTGCCTCGCCTTGCGCGCGTTCTCCAGGGCCACGGTCTCCTCGACCGGGTCCGGCGACCACGTGCTGCCGGCGACCGGGTGACCGGCCGAGCCGAGCTTGTTCATCTTCTTCGGCACCGACGCGCCCTGGTAGGCGAGCGGGATCGGGTGGCCGTGGTCGTCCACCGGGCCGAGCGGCTGGTGGACCTCGATGAACTCGCCGTGCGGCAGGCGCTTGATGATGCCGGTCTCGACACCGTGCTCGAGCACCTCGCGGTCGCCGCGCTGCAGGCCGATGCAGATCCGGTACGCGATGAAGTACGCGAGCGGAGGCAGCACCAGCATGCCGATCCGGCCCATCCACGTCGTCAGGTTCAACGAGATGTCGAACTGGTAGGCGAAGATGTCGTTGCCGCCCATGAGCAGCAGGACCATGAAGTACGTGATCGCCATCCAGCCGAGCGCGGTGCGGACGGGCACGTCACGCGGGCGCTGCAGCAGGTTGTGGTGCGCGTAGTCCTTGGTCATCTTGCGCTCGATCCACGGGTACACCGCCGCGATGCCGGTCAGCAGCGGCAGACCGAGGATGAACGGCAGGAACGGCGCCGGGATCGTGTAGTTGCCCAGGTAGAACTCCCACGCGGGCCAGATGCGGACCAGGCCGTCGGTCCAGCCCATGTACCAGTCCGGCTGCGAGCCGGCGGAGATCTGCGCGGGGTTGTACGGGCCGAAGTTCCAGATCGGGTTGATCTGGAATACGCCACCCATGATCGCGATGACACCGACGACGATGGCGAAGAAGCCACCGCCCTTGGCCGCGAACACCGGCATGATGCGGACGCCGACGACGTTGGTCTCCTTGCGGCCCACGCCCGGGAACTGCGTGTGCTTCTGGTACCAGACCAGCGCGAGGTGCGCCGCGATCAGACCCAGGATGATCGCCGGGATGATCAGGATGTGCGCGGTGTAGAGCATCGGGATGATGTCCGTACCGGGGAACTCCCCGCCGAACATCAGCCAGTTCAGCCACGTGCCGATGACCGGGAACGAGATCAGCAGCGCCGCCATGACGCGGAGGCCGGTGCCCGAGAGCAGGTCGTCCGGCAGCGAGTAGCCGAGGAAGCCCTCGATCGCGCCGAGCATGAACAGCACGATGCCGATGACCCAGTTGATCTCACGCGGCTTGCGGAACGCGCCGGTGAAGAAGATCCGGAACATGTGCACGACGATCGCGGCCATGAACAGCAGCGCCGCCCAGTGGTGCACCTGGCGGACGAACAGGCCACCGCGCGTCTCGAACGAGATGTCGAGCGTGGACGCGAACGCCCGCGACATCTCGATGCCGCGCAGGTTCTCGAACGCGCCGTTGTAGGTGACCTCGGTCATCGACGGGTCGAAGAACAACGCCAGGTACGTACCCGACAGCAGCAGCACGATGAAGCTGTACAGCGCGATCTCACCGAGCAGGAAGGACCAGTGCGTCGGGAAGACCTTGTTGATCTGCTTGCGCAGGCCGGAGGCCGGGTGGAACCGCTCGTCGGCAGCGTTGGCCGCCGCCCCTGCGACGCGCGCGGCGGCGTTGGCCGGCTTCGTCGGCGTGGTGATGGCACTCATGACTTCCGCTCCCAGAACGCCGGACCCACAGCCTCGATGAAGTCGCTGCGGGCTACCAAGTATCCGTCTTCGTCCACAGTGATCGGAAGCTGCGGAAGGGGACGGGTGGCCGGACCGAACCGCGGCTTGGCGTATTCGAAGACGTCGAACTGCGACTGGTGGCACGGGCAGAGCAGCAGACCGGTCTGCTGCTCGAACAGCGAGGTCGGGCAACCCAGGTGCGTGCAGATCTTCGAGTACGCGTACAGGTCACCGTAATTGAAGTCTTCCTGACCTGCACGCTTGGTGACGGCCTGGTTCGGGCGCAGGCGGATGAGCATGACCGGCGCGTCGGCCCGCTTGAGGGCCGCGACCAGGGCGTGCTCGTCGTCGCGCTCGGACTCCCGGAACGGGAACACGGTCTCGAAGCCGCCCGGCTCGACGTCCTCGGGACGCACCAGGGAGACGTCGTGGAAGTTGCCGGTGTGGCGGCGCAGGTAGACCTTCTCGCCCTTTTCGGCCTTCCAGCCGGTGTGCCACAGCGAGTTCTTGGTCTCGCTGTCCGAGTGCGGGTTCTTGATGAGCGCGCCCAGCGGAACCGCGGCGACACCGAGACCCAGCACGCCGGCGCCGAGGCCCGCGGTGCGCTTGATCAGGCTGCGGCGGCCGATGCCGCTGCGCTCACCCGCGTCGGCGAGCTCGGCGACCAGCGTGGCGCGGTCGACCTGGGCCGACGGGCCGTCGTGGCGCTGCTGCACCGCGAGCTCGTCCGGGATGAACTTCTTGGTGTAGAGCAGCGCGCCCACGCCCAGGCCCGTCACCGACAGACCCAGGAACAGGCCGATCAGCGGGTTGTACAGCATGTGCAGCAGGTGGCCCTCGGGGTTCGAGGGGGACTCGTACTGCCACGGCCAGAACAGGAACACGCCGAGGAAGGCGAGACCCGCCACCGCCGAGATCATGAACCACAGCGCGACCGTGCGCTGGGCACGGCGCTCGGCACGGGTGCCGGGGACCGGGAACTTCTCCTCGTAGTGGACGAGCTCGACGCCGTCCATCTTCGTGCCGAGCTTGACGAGGTCGTCCCGGCTCATCTCCGCGAGCTCCGCCTCGCTGGGCAGCTCGATCGGCTTGTCGCCGCTCATGCCTTGGCTCCGATCCAGAGGGTCACGCCGATGAGCGCGGCGATGCCCACGATGAACGCGATCAAGCCCTCGGAAACGGGTCCGAACCCGCCCAGGGGGTTACCTCCGGAGTTGTTGTTCCCGTCGGTGACCGACTTGACGTACGCGATGATGTCTTTCTTCTCTTCCGGCGTGAGCTGGCGCTCGCCGAACTTCGGCATGTTCTGCGGCCCGCTCAGCATCGCCGTGTAGATCTGCTCTTCGGACACGCCGTCGAGCGCGGGCGCGAACTTGCCGGACGACAGCGCGCCACCACGGCCCGTGAAGTTGTGGCAGCTGGAGCAGTTCAGGCGGAACAGCTCGCCACCGCGGGCGGGGTTGTCGCCGCGCAGGCCCTCGCCGGTCTCCGTGGGCTTCTTCGGGCCCTCGCCGCCGCTCGCGTCGATGTAGGCCATCAGCGCGTTGATCTCTTCAGGGGAGAGCTTCGCGGGCTTGCGGATGGCCTGCGCCTCCTGCCGCGCCATGGGCATGCGGCCGGAGGAAGTCTGGAAGTAGACCGCGGCGTCGCCGACGCCGATCAGGCTCGGCCCGCGGTCCTGCACGCCTTCGAGAGACTTGCCGTGGCAGCTCTGGCAGGTGTTCAGGTAGATCTGCTCACCCTGGCGGACCAGGGCGTCCTGCTGCTGCGCCTGGGCGGTCTGCGCCTGGGGCGCGAAAGCGGCGAACAGCATGCCGGCGCTCAGCAGGCCGAAGCCCAGTGCGAGCAGTCCGGCGACCCGGCGACGCAGCTTCGTGCGGGCGCCGCGGGGGCGTTTCGTCGTGGTGGTCATGGTGTGCGGCAACCCTTGCTGTCAGTTCGGGAGCTCGTGGCTGGGGAGCAGGTCAGGGCACGATGTAGATGATGGCGAACAGCCCGATCCACACGACGTCGACGAAGTGCCAGTAGTACGACACGACGATCGCGGAGGTGGCCTGTGCCGGCGTGAACTTGCTGAGCTTCGTCCGGATCAACAGGTAGACGAACGCGATCAGACCGCCGATGACGTGCAAGCCGTGGAAGCCGGTCGTCAGGTAGAAGACCGTGCCGTAAGCCGAGGACGGGATCGTGGTGCCGTGCTCGACCAGCTCGATGTACTCGCCTGCCTGCCCGCCGACGAAGATCGCGCCCATGATCAGGGTCACGATGTACCAGCGACGCAGACCGAAGACGTCTCCCCGCTCCGCCGCGAACACACCCCACTGACAGGTGAAGGACGACGCGACCAAAATGATCGTGAAGACCGACGCGTAGGGGACGTTCAGGTGCGTGGGGGGCGGGGGCCAAGGTCCCTCGTTCTGGGCCTTCACCGTGAAGAACATGGCGAAGAGGCCAGCGAAGAACATGAGCTCGCTGGACAGCCAGACGATCGTGCCGACGCTGACCATGTTCGGGCGGTTCAGCGAGTGCACGCGCTGGCCGATTGAAGGCGCTGCCGTGGTCACGAGCAGCATTATTGCCTGCGCTATTTCCGTCCGCCCATCGGGTCCTGGGCAGATCATGGGTCGGCTGGGTCACACGCGGGGTGATCGCGAGGAGATCAACGAATGAGTTTGCTGAGCCGGTTGCGGGACAAGCTGCGCCGACAGGACGAGCCGGGGTTGTCGATGGACGACCCCGCGCTCGTCGTGGTGGTCGAGGCGTTCGACATCGCGGAGGCCGATTCCGCCGCTCTGGCGCGGTCCCCGCGGTGGCGCGCCGACGAGCCCGCGGTGCTGCGGCACCACGTGCGCATCCCCGCTGAGCAGGTAGAACGTGCGCGCGAACTGCTCACGCCGGACGGCTGGGTGCTCGTAGCCGGTGACATATCGCATATCAGCCGCGTGCAGAAGCTGGACGCGTTGCACTGCGCCCAGGAGCGGTCGCGGATGGCCTCGCTGGCGCAACGGCTCGGCGGCGAGGCCCTGGGGTGGGACGCCCTGCAGAAGGGGGACGGACCGGCCCGATAGCATCACGGCGACCTTGGTCACTTTCTTCAGGACCGCAGTCGCAGTCGCAGCGGAGGATCCAGAGATGAGCACGCAGACCACGAAGATCCTGGTGTTCAGCCACCGGCCCGAGGTGCGTGAGACGATCATCACTGCGGTCGGCCGCCGTCCCGCGCCCGACCTCGCGCGCGTCGACTACGTCGAGGCGGCGACGATCGCGGACGTCCTCTACGAGGCGGACGCCGGCACCGTCGACCTGCTGATCCTCGACGGCGAGGCGCAGCCGACCGGTGGCATGGGCCTGTCCCGCCAGCTCAAGGACGAGATCACGAACTGCCCGCCGATCGTCGTCGCGGTGCGCCGCAAGGACGACAGGTGGCTCGCGACCTGGTCGCAGGCGGACGCGGTGCTGGTGCACCCGCTGGACCCGCTGGCCGCCGCCGAGACCGTGGCCGAGGTGCTGCGGGGCTCGGCTGTTCCCGTCGTCAAGGGCTGACGGCCATGAGCCAGCGCACCTGGCCCTCGCTGCTCAACCGGCTGCTCGACGGCGTCGACCTGACCGCTGACGACACCGCCTGGGGCATGGACCAGGTCATGTCGGGCGAGGCGACCTCGGCGCAGATCGCGGCGTTCATCGTCGCGTTGCGCGCCAAGGGCGAGACGCCGGAGGAGGTCGACGGCCTCGCGACGATGATGCTCAACCACGCGAACCGGTTCACGGTGGACGTGCGGGCGACCGACATCGTGGGCACCGGTGGCGACCATTCCGGTTCGGTGAACATCTCGACGATGGCCGCGATCATCACGGCCGCCGCGGGCGTGCCCGTGGTCAAGCACGGCAACCGCGCGGCGTCGTCGCAGTGCGGCACGGCGGACGTGCTGGAGGCGCTGGGCGTAGCGATCGACCTGCCCGCGGACGGCGTGCGGGAGACCGTGCGCGAGCTCGGCATCGGCTTCTGCTTCGCGCCGGTGTTCCACCCCGGCTTCCGGCACGCGGGCCCGGTGCGGCGCGAGATCGGCATCCCGACGTCGTTCAACCTGCTCGGCCCGCTGACGAACCCCGCCCAGCCCACCGTCGGCCTGATCGGCTGCGCGCGGGCGGCCGCGGCACCGTTGATCGCCGGCGTGTTCGCGCGCCGCAACAACACGGCGCTGGTGGTGCGGGGCGACGACGGTCTGGACGAGATCACCACCACCACGACGACGTCCGCGTGGCTCGCGCAGGACGGTGTGGTGCGCACGGAGACCATCGACCCGTCCGTGCTCGGTGTGAAGCCCGCGCGCGAGGAGGACCTGAAGGGCGGCGACCCGTCGGTCAACGCCCAGGTGGTCCGCGACCTGGTGGCCGGCAAGACGGGCTCGGTGCGGGACGCGGTGCTCGTGAACGCCGCGGGCGCCATCGCGGCGCACGGAGGGTTCTCCGACGACCTGCACGCGGACCTGTCGGCCTCGCTGAGCCGCGCGGCCGACGCGATCGACTCGGGCAGGGCGGCGACGCTGCTGAACCGCTGGGTGGAGCTCTCACAGGCCCTCAAGGGCTAGCGGAACGTGTTTCGGTCACGCGTCGTCGCCGGCGCGTGACCCTGCTCGCACGGCCGCCGCATCGGCGTAGTCCGAGCGAGTGATGGGCCCGAGATGCGCACCACGTGGTAACGCCGTGGCAATCGCCACCTGGAATGCTGGAGACATGGCCCTCCTCTACCCGGTGATGAAGCACGTCGTCGCGCGCACTGCCCGTCTCGTCTACCGCCCAGTGGTGGACGGACTGGAGAACATCCCCACCGACGGCCCCGTCATCCTGGCGGCCAACCACCTCAGCTTCATCGACAGCGTGGTCATCCCGATGGTCGTGCCGCGCCGCGTGTCGTTCCTCGCGAAGGCGGAGTACTTCACGGGCACCGGCCTGAAGGGCTCGCTGTCGCGCCGGTTCTTCTCCTCGCTCGGCCACGTGCCGGTGCACCGCGGCAGCGGCCGTGACGCCCGAGCCGCGCTCGACACGGCCGCCGAGATCCTGGCGCGCGGGGACGCCTTCGCCATCTACCCGGAGGGCACCCGCTCGCTCGACGGCAGGCTGCACCGCGGCCGCACGGGTGTGGCCCGCATGGCGCTCGAGTCCGGCGCCCCGGTCGTCCCGGTCGGCATCATCGGCACCGACAAGGTCCAGCCCGTCGGCAGCAGGTTCCCGAAGATCGTCCCGGTGACGGTCCGCTTCGGTGAGCCGCTCGACTTCAGCCGCTACGACGGCATGCAGGACTCGCTGCCGGTGCTGCGCAGCGTCACCGACGAGATCATCTACCGCATCCTCGACCTGAGCGGCCAGGAGTACGTCGACGCGTACCAGAAGACCCCGGTCGCCGCGGCGGCGTAACACCGCGCAGAACCTGCGAAGGCCCCTTCCCGCCGCGACGGCGGGAAGGGGCCTTTCTCGTGCCAAGTCCGGTGCAGGGGTTCCTCAGAGACGACGAAGGCCCCCTCCGCGTCGGAGGGGGCCTTCGTCGAGCGGTACCCGATGCCGGGTGTCAGTCGTGGTTGGGACCGGTGTGGTATTCGAACACCAGGCCACCGACCGCGACCAGCACCAGGACGACCGCGATCACGAGCAGCCACACGTGCCAGAAGGCCACCGCGACACCCGTGGTCGCCGCCGCGGCGGCGAGACCGACCGGCCAGTACGAGCCGGGGCTGAAGAAGCCCAGCTCACCGGCACCGTCGGACACCTCGGCGTCGGGGTTGTCCTCCGGCCGCACCTCGATGCGGCGGGCGACGAACCGGAAGTAGGTGCCGGTGATGAGCGCCAGGCCACCCGTCAGCGCGAGCGCCACCGTGCCGGTGGGCTCGACGTGGCCGGTCGCCAGGTGCGTCCAGTAGCCGTAGACGACGGCCATCAGGAACGAGAAGGCCATCACCAGGTCGAAAACGCGAGCTTCGATCTTCATCGCGGGGCGTGTCCCTACTTCTGGCCCGCGCCGGAGGCCTCGCGGGCCGTCCGGTCGGTGTTGAACGGGGTCGTCGTCGTGGCCAGCGGTGAGCACCACTTGTCACAGTTCACCTGAGAGAGGGCCTCGGCCGTGGTGTACGGCTTGCCCGTCTTCTCGTTGACCTGCTTGCGCAGCTCGATGTACTCCTGGAAGTCGGCTTCCTCGAGCGCCCGGACCTCGAAGTTCATCACCGCGTGGTACGAGCCGCAGAGCTCGGCGCAACGGCCGACGAACGCACCCGGACGGTCGATCTGGTCGATCTGGAAGACGTTGTCCTGGTTGTTCTTCTCCGGCTGCGGGAAGACGTCCCTCTTGAAGTGGAACTCCGGCACGAAGAACGAGTGGATGACGTCCGTCGAGCGCAGCGTGAACTGGATGCGCTTGCCGGCCGGCAGCACCATGATCGGGACCTCGCCCGAGGTGCCGACCGTGCTGACGACGTTGCCCGCTTCGGTCTTGTGGTCCGGGTACTGGAACTCCCAGTTCCACTGGAACGCGATCACGTCGACGTTCACGTCGGGCTTGCCCGACTTGTCCGTGACGTAGTTCTGCGTCACGGCGGTGAAGTAGAACAACACCGCCACGATCACCGTCGGCACGACGATGAGCACGATCTCCAGCGGGAGGTTGTACGCCGTCTGACGCGGCAGTTCCTCGGACTTCTTGCGGTGGAACACCACCGACCACAGGATCAGACCCCACACGATGACGCCGACGACGAGCGCGGCGATCACGGACCAGGTCCAGAGCTCGCGCATCTTCTCGGCCTGCGGCGTGACGGCCTGCGGCCATCCGAAGCGCAGCACCTCGTCCGTGGAGCAACCGGTGGCCCCGATGCCGACCAGGCTCACAAGCCCAGCGGTCTTCACCAGCCGGGATGCCCTGGTGCCCTCCTTCAGGCCCACTGCTCGCCCGCCTCCTCGTTCCATGCCAACGGATCAAGCGGGAGCGTAGCCCAGCACAACCACGCTCACCCCTCGGGGGCACCGCCGCTGCGGTGCAGTTTCGGTCACACAGAGCCCCTTCGGCATACTGGGGACTTCCCCGTGGTCTTCCCCTTCATGTCTTTTGAGAGGTGCGAGAGCCTTGTGCGGCCTGGCAGGACTTGTTTGCCCCAGCGAGAACGAGGCTGAGAACGCGCGCCCGGCCGTGGAGGCGGCGCTGCGCTGCATGCGGCACCGCGGGCCGGACGAGAGCGGCACCCGGCGGGTCGACGAGGTCGTGTTCGGCTTCAACCGGCTCGCGATCATCGACATCGAGCACTCCCACCAGCCGTTGACCTGGGGTCCGGCGGAGTCGCCGAGCCGCTACACGATCAACTTCAACGGCGAGATCTACAACTACCTGGAGCTGCGGGCCGAGCTCACGGAGAAGCACGGCGCGGTCTTCCACACCGACGGCGACACCGAGACCATCGTCGCCGCGTACCACTACTACGGGCCCGCGGCGATCACGAGGCTGCGCGGCATGTTCGCGTTCATGATCTGGGACTCCGAGCGCGACGTCGTGTTCGGCGGCCGCGACCCGTTCGGCATCAAGCCGCTGTACTGGGCGCAGGGCCAGAGCGGTGTCGCGTTCTCCAGTGAGAAGAAGACCCTCCTGGAGCTCGCCTCCGCGATCGGCATCGCGCCCAAGATGAACGTCAAGGGGCTGCAGCACTACCTCACGCTGCAGTACGTGCCGGAGCCCGCCTCGCTGCACGACCACATCTACCGCGTCGAGTCGGGGCACTCGTTCACGCTGGTCCCGGGCGAGTCGCCGAAGTTCGAGCGGTACTTCCCGGCGAACTTCAAGATCCGCACGGTCCGCAGCGAGGGCGAGGCCGAGGCGCTCTACGACGAGATCACCGCCGCGCTGCGCGACTCGGTCGCCAAGCACATGCGCGCGGACGTGACGGTCGGCTCGTTCCTGTCCGGCGGCATCGACTCGACGGTCGTCGCGGCACTGGCCAAGGAGCACAACCCGGACCTGATCACGTTCACCACCGGGTTCGAGCGCCAGGGGTTCTCCGAGGTCGACGTGGCCGCGGAGTCGGCGGCGCTGATCGGCGTGAAGCACGTGGTCCGCACGGTGAGCGCGCAGGAGATGATGGACTCCCTGCCGCTGATCACCTGGTACCTCGACGACCCGGTGGCGGACCCGGCGCTGGTGCCGCTGTGGTTCATCGCGCGTGAGGCGCGTCAGCACGTGAAGGTCGTGCTGTCCGGTGAGGGCGCGGACGAGCTGTTCGGCGGGTACACGATCTACCGCGAGCCGTTGTCGCTGGCGGGGTTCGAGAAGGTGCCGGGCGCGCTGCGCAAGGCCATGGGCAAGGTCTCGACGAAGATCCCGCACGGCGTGCGCGGCAAGGACCTGCTGCGTCGTGGCGCTTTGACGCTGGAGGAGCGCTACTACGGCAACGCGCGCATCTTCCTCGACGACCACCTGCGCCAGGTGTTGCGCACGTACGACCCGGCGGTGTCGCACATGGACGCGACGGCCCAGCCGTACCGCGAGTCGCGCCACTGGGACCCGGTGACGCGCATGCAGCACGTCGACCTCTTCACGTGGCTGCGCGGCGACATCCTGGTCAAGGCCGACAAGATGACCATGGCGAACTCGCTGGAGCTGCGGGTGCCGTTCCTCGACCCCGAGGTCTTCAAGATCGCGTCGCAGATCCCGAGTGAGTTGAAGATCACGAAGGACACCACGAAGTTCGCGCTGCGCAAGGCGATCCGCGACATCGTGCCGGCGCACGTGCTGAACCGCCGCAAGCTCGGCTTCCCGGTGCCGATCCGGCACTGGCTCAAGGACGAGATGCACGACTGGGCCGTCGACATCGTGCGCGCGTCTCAGACCGACCAGTACATCGACAAGACCGCGGTGCTGCGGCTGATCGAGGAGCACCGTTCCGGCGTGCTCGACCACAGCCGCCGCATCTGGGCGCTGCTGGTGTTCATGATCTGGCACGGCATCTTCGTCGAGGGCCGCATCCGGCCGGCGGTGCCGGAACCGCACTACCCGGTCAAGCTCTAGTTCGACGCGTCAGGGCCCCTCCGCGGAGGGGCCCTGACGCTTTCAGCGACGACCTTGTGCGCTGCAGATCGCGTACGAGCTGACGACGGTCTCCGGGGACGCCATCAGCTCCAGGTAGCGGTCGAACTCCTCGTCGCTGAGCGGGAGCTTCTTGCGCACCAGGCGAGCGGTCTCCGCGAGCAGGCGGCACCCCGCGGAGCCGCCCTCCCACTCCTGAACGTCACGGGACCCGCTGACGTCGTGCAGACCGGCGTCGCGCAGTGCCCGTTCGACGCGGGCGCCCCACGCCAGTTCGGCGCCGGCCTGGTCGAGCAACGTCAGCAGGGCGTTCTTCACCCGCATGATCAGCTTCGCGTCGTCCGGAGCAGCGGAGAGGACTTCGAGCGGGAGGCAGTCGAACTCTTCGAGGACGAGCCAGCCGCCGGGGCGCAACGCGTCGCGCAGCTTGCGCAGGACGAGGTCGCGGGCAGGGAGGTAGAAGAGCACCAGGCGGGCGTGGACGAGGTCGAACGCGTTGCCCGGCAGGATGTTGGACGCCACGTCGTGCTCGAGGACCGTGACGTTGTCGCGTTCCTCGAGCCGGGTGACGTCGATGTCGGTGACCGTGACGTGCCCGGCCGGGGCGACGACGTCCGCCAGCCAGTTCGCCACCGATCCCCCGCCACCTCCCACTTCGAGGCAGCGCCAGCCGCCCGAGACACCCAGCTGCTCGACGCGGGCGAAGGTGCCCGCGTCGAGCAGTGAGCTCAGCGCGTCGAACTTCGGATCGAGCGACTCACCGGAGTCGCCGAACAGGTACGTCCCCATTGTCCGATCATGGCAGGACTGGAGCGATCTCTTCAGCGGCTTGGGCACCAAACGCGCCACGAATGCGGGCGAGCGCCGGCTCGCGCTCGATCACCCACTCCTGCGTGCCCACGGTCTCGAGCACCTCGACCGCGATGAACGAGCCGAGCTGAGCAGCGCGTTCGATGCTCAGGCCGGCGATGGTGCCGGCGAGGAAGCCCGCGCGGAAGCCGTCGCCGACGCCGGTCGGGTCGGTCTTCGCGACCTCGGGGACGGCGGGGACGTGCAGCGCGAAGCCGTCGCGGTCGACGATCTCGACGCCCTTGGCGCCGAGCGTGGTGACGCGCTTGCCGACGCGGGCGAGGACGTCGGCCTCGGTCCAGCCGGTCTTCTGCAGCAGCAGTTCCCACTCGTAGTCGTTGCTGAAGAGGTACTCGGCGCCCTCGACGAACGCGCGCGCCTGCTCGCCGTCCATGCGGGCGAGCTGCTGCGACGGGTCGACGGCGAACCTGTAGCCGCGCTGACGGCACTCGTCGGCGTGCCGGAGCATCGCCGCGGGGTCGTCCGGGCTGATGACGACGAGCTCGAGGTTCTCGACGCGGTTCGCGATGGGCGCGAGCTCGATGTTGCGGGACTCGGCCATCGCACCGGCGTAGAAGGAGGCGATCTGGCACATGTCGTCGTCCGTCGTGCAGACGAACCGCGCGGTGTGCGCGACCTCGGACACGTACACGCCCGACGTGTCGACGCCGTGCCGCTCCAGCCACGAGCGGTAGTCGTCGAAGTCCTTGCCGACGGCGCCGACGAGCACCGGCCGCACCCCGAGCACACCGAGGCCGAACGCGATGTTCGCGCCGATGCCGCCGCGGCGGACCACGAGGTCGTCGACCAGGAAGCTCAGCGACACGCGGTCGAGACGCTCCGCGACCAGCTGGTCCGCGAAACGACCCGGAAAGTGCATCAGATGGTCGGTCGCGATGCTGCCGCACACGGCTAGGGGCACGTCGGCTCCTCTTTTCTTGTTGCGCTACGTGACAACTCACCCGGACGAGTGCCGCGGTGAAGACTACTGTTTGGTAGGGCTACCGCAGGTCAGACCGTCGTCATACGGTCAGGAAGTGACGATCCCAGAGGCGACCACGATGAGTGAACTGATCGAGGACTGCGCGCAGCTCCCCTTCGCTCTGACCCACCCCGAGCACCCCCTTCCCGCCCCGCGCACGGCCGCGCCGTGGCAGGTCGACGAGCGGTGCGCCCACCAGGTCGAAGGCCTCGCCGAATACGGCGTCTAGCTCCAGGGTCCGGCTCACCGGTCCGTCCGGGCAGCACCTGGCAGGGTTTTCCGGTCCACACGCGGAGAGGCCGCGTTCCCGTCGATGCGGGAACGCGGCCTCTCCGCGTGTTCGCCTTAGTGGAACGAGTCGCCGCAGGCGCAAGACCCGCCGGCGTTCGGGTTGTCGATCGTGAAGCCCTGCTTCTCGATCGTGTCCACGAAGTCGATGACAGCACCTTCGACGTACGGGGCGCTCATGCGGTCGACGGCGACCTTCATGCCGTTGAAGTCGACCATCGCGTCACCGTCGAGTGCGCGCTCGTCGAAGAACAGCTGGTAGCGAAGGCCGGCGCAACCACCGGGCTGGACGGCGATGCGCAGGTGCATGTCGTCGCGGCCCTCCTGGTCGAGCAGCGCCTTGGCCTTGACGGCGGCCGCATCGGTCAGCGTCACGCCGTGGCTGGGCGCCTCGGAAGCGGTCGAAGCGGCATCCTGAGCGGTCGTCATGGCTCTCCTAAGAGGTCCTTTGCGGGCGGTTCACCCATCAACAACACGGGCGTTCCCCGCCTTGTTCCGCTTCCCATGGTCCCACAAGGGCGCCCCTTGTCACCCTAGGTGTCGACTGTCACGTAGACCACGCTCAAGCCAACCGATATATCAGCCAGACCCTCTAACGAGGTTTTCGCTGTTCAGCGCGACCACTGCCGGGCGACGTGCTGCGCCGTTGCAATGACACTTTTGCGGGCGTCCGCAATCGACTTTTGCACAGAGCCGACGTGGTCGGACACCGAGTAGGTGGCTTGGACGCCGGCGGCGCCCATCTCGCGGCGGCCGACGCTGACCTGGCCCGCGATGGCGATGCACGGGATGCCGCGTTCGGCCGCGCCCGCGGCGACGGCGGTGATGAGCTTGCCGCGCAGTGACTGCCAGTCGAAGCTGCCTTCGCCGGTGATGACGACGTCGGCCTCGTCGAGAGCGGCGTCGAGGCCGGTCAGGTCGCGGACCAGGCCCGCGCCCGACGTCATCGCCGCGCCCAGTGAGAGCAGCGCGGCGCCGAGTCCGCCCGCCGCTCCGGCACCCGAGATCCCGGATACGGGTGCGAGGACGTCCATGGCGGCCAGCTTCGCTTCGAGGCGTTCGACGGCGTCCGGGGACGCGCCCTTCTGCGGACCGAACGTGCGCGCGGCGCCGTGGGGGCCGAGGAGGGGGTTCTCCACGTCGGAGGCGGCGATGAGCGATATGGCAGTCAGGTCCACGTCGGCGTCCGACAGCGCGGCGAGCATGCCGGCGCCGCCGTCGGTTGTGCCGGAGCCGCCTAGTCCGACAGTGATGACATCGTTGTCAGGCGCCGCTGCCGCGATGAGCTCGCCGACGCCGCGGGTGGTCGCCGTCTCGCAGGCCTGCGGGCGGAGGTCCGCAGGGATCAGGTGGAGGCCGCACGCTTCCGCGGACTCGATGTAGGCAGCGCGTCGACCACCTGCGTGCACGCTGAGCCAGCGCGCTTCGACCGGTTCTCCCAGAGGGCCGGTCACGGTGACATATCGGATATCGCCGCCTGTGGCGGCGTGCAGCACGTCGACGAAGCCGGGGCCTCCGTCGGCCAGCGGGCGTTGGGTGACGACGTCGTCGGGCTTGGCGTCGCGCCAGCCGGTGGCGATGGCGTCGGCGGCCTCGCGGGCGGTCAGGGTGCCGCCGAAGCAGTCCGGGGCGATGAGTACGCGCACCTCGCGAAAGGTACAGAAGAACCACTGTCCTACCCTGTTGCCGTGAGGTTCCTGCGCCGCAACGCCGCCGATACCGATGCCCCGGCCACCGAGTCGACCGACCAGGTCGCCGACTCCACCCGTTCCACGGGCAAGGGCAGGCCCACGCCCAAGCGGCGTGAGGCGCAGGGCCGGCGTTCCGGGCCGGTGCCACCGCCTCCCCGCACGCAGCGCGAGGCGTTCAAGCGCATGCGCGGCAACAAGGTGAGCAAGGAAGAGCGCCGTGCCGCGGCGACCGAGCGTCGTCAGCGCATGATGGCGGGCGAGGACAAGTACCTGCTGCCGCGCGACCGCGGTCCGGTGAAGGCGTACATCCGCGACCTCGTCGACTCGCGGCGCAACCTCATGGGCCTGTTCATGCCGCTCGCGATCCTGGTGTTCGTGGCGCTGCTGACGCCGTCGCTGGCCGTGCAGCGGTACGCAACGCTCGCGACAACGTTCATGCTGATCGCGATGGTCATCGAGGGCATCGTGCTCGGCCGCCTCGTCACGCGGAAGGTGCGCGCGAAGTTCCCCACCGAGCCGATCAAGGGCCTGTCGATCGGCTGGTACTCGTTCATCCGTGCGAGCCAGATCCGCAAGCTGCGCGTGCCCAAGCCGCGCGTGAAGCCGGGCGACGCGATCAAGTAGCGGTGCGCGAGAAGCAGCGCAAGCTCCAGCTGCCGGAGAAGCTGCGGTGGAACCACAACGAGTGGTACCGCCGCTGGCTGCTCCGGCAGTTGCCGTCACGGGCCGGATCGGCGCTGGACGTCGGCTGTGGCCTGGGTGACCTGGCGCGGCAGATCAGGGCCGGCGAGGTCACCGCGATCGACGCCAGCGCGCGCATGATCGAACGGGCGAGCGCCGCCCCGAGCGACGTCCGATGGATTCACGGCGACGTGCTCACCCACGACCTCGGGCGGTACGACGTCGTCACCGCCGAGGCGAGCTTGCACCACTTGCCGTTGCGAGAAGGTCTCACCAGGCTCGCCGAGCTGACCGCTCCAGGCGGGACGCTGATCGTCATCGGGCTGTACATGACGGCGAGCTGGGCTGACCGGGCGATGGAGCTGGTGACGTTGCCCGCCAACGCCCTCGTCGGGCTCGTCAAGGCCCTCAACGGCACCGGGGGCACGCCGCACGACGCGGAGATGCCGGTGGTGATGAGCGCGCCGACGTTGAACGAGATCCGCGCGGCGGCACGGGAGATTTTGCCCGGCGTGCGCGTCCGCAGGCACCTGTTCTGGCGGTGTTCCCTGGTGTGGCACGCGCCCGAAGTTCATTAGCAGCACGAACGATTTCGGTTTAAGCTCCGATGTATGAAGTTCCGTCGACTCGGCCGCAGCGGCCTGTCCATCAGCGAGATCTCGTACGGCAACTGGCTCACGCACGGGTCCCAGGTCGAGGAGGACCAGGCCCACGCCTGTGTGAAGGCGGCGCTGGAGTCGGGGATCACGACCTTCGACACCGCCGACGTCTACGCCAACACGGCCGCGGAGTCGGTGCTCGGCCGGGCGCTGCGGGGTGAGCGGCGCGAGTCGCTCGAGATCCTCACCAAGGTCTACTGGCCGACCGGCCCTGGCGGCCCCAACGACCGCGGACTCGGTCGCAAGCACGTCATGGAGTCGGCCAACGCGTCGCTGAAGCGCCTGCAGACCGACTACGTCGACCTCTACCAGGCCCACCGGTTCGACTACAGCGTCCCGCTGGAAGAGACGATGCTGGCGTTCGCCGACCTCGTCCGCCAGGGCAAGGTCCTCTACGTCGGCGTCTCCGAGTGGACCGCCGAGCAGATCACCCGCGGTGCCGCGCTGGCCCGTGAGCTGAACGTGCCGTTCGTGTCGCACCAGCCGCAGTACTCGATGCTGTGGCGCGTCATCGAGCCGCAGGTCATCCCGACGTGCGAGCGCGAGGGTCTGAGCCAGATCGTCTTCTCCCCCGTGGCGCAGGGCATCCTGACCGGCAAGTACCTGCCGGGCGCCGAGGTGCCGGAGGGGTCACGCCTGGCCGACGCGCGTGGTTCGCAGATGATCGCGCGCTGGATGCGCGACGACGTGCTCAACGCCGTTCAGCAGCTCAAGCCGATCGCCGAGGAGGCGGGCATCACGCTGGCGCAGCTCGCCGTGGCGTGGGTGCTGAAGAACCCGAACGTCGCGTCCGCGATCATCGGCGCGTCGCGTCCCGAGCAGGTCTTCGAGAACGTCAAGGCCATCGACGTCGAGCTCGGCGACGACGTGCTCACGCAGATCGACAAGGTCCTCGAAGGCGTCATCACCGAGGACCCGAGGCTCACCGCCCAGGGCTGATCATCAGGCCGGGTGCAGGCTCATCGGGCCGTACACCTCGGTGTCCGAACGCAGCAGCGTGACCTGGTCGACCCCGGCGTCGAGCAGGTCACGCCACTCGGCGTTGAACCACTCCTCGGCGTCGGCCTGGTCCGCGAACATCACATCCGGGCCCGCGACGTCGCGTCCCTGTGCATCCTGGTAACGCCAGCGGTATTCCACGGACGAAGGCTAACTCTCTTGTCACCTCGCACGCTCGTGCTCGGCGGAGCACGTTCGGGCAAGTCAGCGCATGCGGAAGGTCTGCTCACCGAAGCGACCGTGACCTACGTCGCCACCGCGCGCCGCTACCCGGACGACCCTGACTGGGACGCGCGCATCGCACTGCACGTCGCGCGGCGTCCGTCCACCTGGCACACGGTCGAGGCGTCCTCGCCGGCCGACCTGCCCGCGTTGCTCACCGCGACGCAGTACGAGGACCCGCCGATCCTGGTGGACGACCTGTCCACGTGGCTGGTCGGCGTGCTCGACGACGCCCAGGCGTGGGAGGGCAACGGCGCCGAGGCGATCGCGGGCAGCGTCGACCAGCTCGTGCGTTCGGTCGCCACGTGCCGGGCGCGGCTGGTGCTCGTGACGGCGGAGGTCGGCCTCGGCGTCATTCCGTCGACGCGCTCTGGCAGGCTCTTCCGCGATCACCTCGGTGCGCTCAACGCGCGCGTCGCCGAGGTGTGCGACGAGGTCACGCTCCTCGTCGCCGGCATCCCCCTGATACTGCGATAGGAGCGACCAGGTGAGCACCGAGTTCCCGCCGGTTGAACCGCCGGACGAGACCGTTCTGCGCGAGGCCGAGGCCCGGCACGCGGTGCTGACCAAGCCGGTCGGCTCCCTCGGACGGCTCGAAGAGCTGGGCAACTGGATCGCCGCCTGCCAGGGCACCGTGCCGCCGAAGCCGTTCGTGCGGCCGCGCGTGGTCGTGTTCGCGGGCGATCACGGCATCACCGCGCAGGGCGTGTCGGCGTTCCCGAGCGAGGTGACCGGCCAGATGGTCGCGAACTTCATGACCGGCGGTGCTGCGGTCAACGTGCTCGCGCAGGTCGCGGGCGCCACCGTGCGCGTGGTCGACATGGCCGTCGACGCGGACACCCCGGCCGGCGTCAGCCAGCACAAGGTGCGGCGTTCGTCCGGGTCGATCGACCGCGAGGACGCGCTCACCCGTGAGCAGTGCGAACTCGCGATCGCGGCCGGCCGCGCGCTCGCCGACGAGGAGGTCGACGCGGGGGCCGACGTGCTCGTCGCGGGCGACATGGGCATCGGCAACACGACGCCCGCCGCCGTGCTGATCGCGTCGCTGACCGGGTCGGAGCCCGTCGCGGTCGTCGGCCGCGGCACCGGCATCGACGACCAGGCGTGGATGCGCAAGACGGCGGCGATCCGGGACGCGCTGCGCCGGGCCCGACTGGTGATCAGCGACCCGGTCGCGTTGCTCGCCACGGCCAGTGGCGCCGACATCGCCGCGATGGCCGGGTTCCTCGCTCAGGCCGCCGTGCGCAAGACCCCTGTCGTGCTCGACGGCGTCGTCGTCGGTGCGGCCGCCGTCGTCGCCGAGGAGATGGCACCGGGGGCGCGCGAGTGGTGGGTGGCCGGGCACCAGTCCGCTGAGCCCGCGCACGCGATCGCGCTCGGGCACCTGAACCTGAAGCCGCTGCTGGAGTTCGAGATGCGGCTCGGCGAGGGGTCCGGTGCCGTGCTGGCGCTGCCGTTGCTGATCTCGGCGGTGAAGGTGCTCGCGGAGATGGCGACGTTCGAGAGCGCCGGCGTGACGAACCGGGAAGACACGACCGCAGGAAGTACGGCCCAGGAGAACACGGCCCACGAAAACACGGCCCAGGAGAACGCGGCGGAGTGAAGCTCGCTTTCTCCTGGCTGACGGTCCTGCCGCTCCGGGTCGACGACGTCGATCGCAAGGCGGCAGGACGGGCCATCGCCACCACGCCCGTCGTCGGCGTCGTGCTCGGCGCGTTCGTCGTCGGCGTGCTGGAGCTGCTCGCGACATCCGGCATATCGGCGCTCGTGGCCGGGTTCTTGGTCGTCGGCGTTGTCGCCCTTGCAACGCGCGGGATGCACCTCGACGGACTGGCCGACGTCGCCGACGGACTCGGTTGCTACGGGCCGCCGGAGCGTGCGCTCAAGGTCATGAAGGACGGCGGCGCGGGACCGTTCGGCGTCGTCTCGCTGATCGTGGTGCTGGGTGCGCAGGCCGCGGCACTCCCCCACGCCCACTGGGGTGTCGTGCTGCTCGCGTTCGCGACGAGCCGGGCGGCGTTCGGGATCTGCTGCATGCGCGGCGTGCCCGCGGCACGGCCTGAAGGGCTTGGGGCGCTCGTGGCCGGCACACAGCACCCGTTGCTGGTCATCGGCACGTGGGTGGTGCTCGCTGCGTCGGCGGTTCCGCTCGGGTGGCGCGCGGTCGTCGCCGTCGTCGCCGCGTTCGCGCTCGTGTGGCTGCTGGTGAAGCACACCGGAAAGCGTTTCGGCGGCATCACCGGTGATGTGCTCGGTGCTGCCGCCGAAATCGCGCTTCTGGCCGTGCTGGTGATCGCCTAGGCCTTCAGGGTCGTCATCCAGCCGTGGGTGTCGGCGACGTGGCCGTGCTGGAGGCCGGTCAGGCGCTCGCGCAGCTTCATCGTCACCGCGCCGGTGCCGCCGTCGGCGATGTCGAACTCGCCACCGGCGTGCTTGACGTGGCCGACCGGCGTGATGACCGCCGCCGTGCCACAGGCGAAGACCTCGGTGAGCTCACCGGAGGCGTTGGCCTTCTCCCACTCGTCGGTCGAGATGCGGCGTTCCTCCACGGACAGGCCGAGGTCGGCGGCCAGCGCCAGCAACGAGTTCCGGGTGATGCCGGGCAGCAGCGTGCCGGTCAGCTCGGGCGTGATCACCTTGTCCCCGAAGACGAAGAACAGGTTCATGCCGCCCATCTCCTCGACCCAGCGGCGTTCCACCGCGTCGAGCCAGACGACCTGGTCGCAGCCCTTCTCGGCGGCCTGCGCCTGCGCCACGAGGGACGCGGCGTAGTTGCCCGCGAACTTGGCCGCGCCGGTGCCACCGGGGGCCGCGCGGACGTACTCGGTCGAGAGCCACACGCTCACGGGACGGACGCCGCCCGCGAAGTAGGAGCCGGCGGGAGAGGCGATCAGCACGTAGAGGTACTCGGACGCGGGTCGCACGCCGAGGCCCTTCTCCGTGGAGATCATGAACGGCCGCAGGTAGAGGGACTCCTCCTCGGCCGAGGGCACCCAGCGGTCGTCGACCGCGAGGATCTGCCGCACGGACTCCAGGAAGAGCTCGTCGGGGAGTTCGGGCATCGCCATGCGGCGGGCCGAGGCGCGGAAGCGCTCGGCGTTGGCCTCAGGGCGGAAGGACGCGATCGATCCGTCGGGCTGCCGGTAGGCCTTGAGCCCTTCGAAGATCGCCTGGCCGTAGTGCAGCACCATTGCCGCGGGGTCCAGTGCGAGGGTGGAGTACGGGCCGACTTCAGCGTCGTGCCAGCCCTTCTCGCGGTTCCAGCGGATCGTCACCATGTGGTCGGTGAAGTGCTGCCCGAAGCCCGGCTTGGCAAGTACCTCCGCTACGCGCTCCGGGGTCGCCGGGTGCGGGTGGGGAGTCCGGGTGAAAGGCAACTCGCTCGTCATGGGAGCACGGTAACCCGCAGGTGGGGATACGGAAAATCGTCTTCCCAAAACTCGGACGTCCTACTAGTTGATGCTCGATAGAGTCCCCGGCCATGACCGAGCCGCAACGATCTTCAACGGGTGCCGACGTCCGCACCGTCTTACAGGCAGCACTGCTCGTTCTGGGCACCGGGATGACGCTTCTCGACGGCTGGGTGATCGGGGGTGTCGGCGGTGTGGTCGGCGCCGTGTTCGCCGCCGCGATCTTCCTGTTCTGCTACTGGGCGATCGCCAAGGAGAAGCCGGCCGGCAACGGCCGCGTCATCGGGCTTGCGGTGTGCGTTGCCGTGACGCTGCTCGTTTTCCTCTCAGTGACGCTGTAAGCCCGACCAGACCAGTGCCCACGCCCAAGCCCGCGATCGAGATGAGCATCGCGGGCACCGGCAGGCTCATGGCGAGCAGCACCGAGAGCCCGAGTCCGAGACAGGCCGTGCGCATGGGCCACGTGCGGTCGTTCTGCAGCAGCACGCGGGCCGACGCGTTCGTGAAGGCGTAGTAGAACAACGTCCCGCAGGCCGCCACGCCCAGAGCCAGCCCCAGCGGCATCAGCACGACGGCGAGCGCGGAGGCGACGACCAGGACGAGCGACAGCGCGCCGGGCTTGAGGCGCGTCGGCAGGTCACCGTCCTCGGACAGCCCGGTCAGCGTCCGATGAGCGGACGCGAGGACGAAGTGCAGCGCGGCCACACCGGCCACCGCCGCGGCGATCTGCACCAGCGGCACCAGCGCGGCCGAGTCCGCCGCGACGAGCGCGTCCCGCAGCGGAGCCGGTGACAACGCGAGGCGCGCGCTGCCGAGCTGACGGAGCACGCCCGCGCCCACGGCCAGGTAGACGGCGAACGACAGTCCGATCAGCACCGGGATCGCGATCTTCAGCGCGGCCGCCGAGTGCGGCTGCTCGCCGCGGTGGGGTGCGGTGATGCGTTCGAAGCCGGCGAACGCCATGAACATCAGACCGGCGACGCCGACGAGCTCGTTGACGGTGCCCGCCTCCCCCGCCGACGGCACGGGCGCGATGGAGAAGCTCGCCGCGACGACCAGCGCCAGCACGCCGAGCACGACCACCGACACCAGCACGCTGACACCGGTGGTGAAGCGGAATCCGGCCGCGCCGAGCAGCGCCGTCGCGACGACGAGGGCGAGCGCGCCGACCATCGGCTGGTCGGGCACCACGTACGCGCCGAACATCAGCGCGACGGCCGCGGCCATGGCGCATCGGCCGAGAAGGTGCGCACTCGCTGTCATCCTTGCGGGCCACACGCCGAGCTGGGCGCGTACGTATCCGTAACCGCCGCCGATGTCCGGATAGGCGCGGGACTGGTCGGCGGTCGAGAAGGCCGAGCACAGCGCGGCGAGCGCGGAGATGGCCAGCGCCGGGAGCACCCACCAGCCCGCAAGGCCTGCTGCGGGGGCGAATCCGGCGAAGACTCCCGCTCCGAGCACCGCGGGCAGACCGAGCGCGACCGTCGTGACGATCTCGCGAGGCGTGTGGGTCACGGGTACACGTTCTCAGATGCTGCATCCGGCCGTAACCACCCGGTCGACTGATGAGTGAAACGGGCGAATCGCCACTGTGCGCAACTGTCAACGTCACGGATTGCGGCGATCGTGGCGGGGCTGGGCATTAGTGGGACAGTCCGACCTTTAGCATGAGTCACGATTCCGAGCCACCCTCGCACGCACAACCCTGGAGCAGCACGTGACAGCCCCGAAGCTGGCCCTCACCGAGGGCGACCTGAGCACCACCGCCGCGGACGCAGTCGTCGTGGGCACCCTGCAGGGTGCGGACGGTCTGGAGCTCGCACCCGGTGCCGAAGCTGTCGCCGCCGCGTTCGACGGCGCGCTGCTCGACGTGCTCGGCACGCTGCGCGCGTCCGGCAAGGCGGACGAGCTGGTGAAGGTGCCGACGTTCGGCAAGATCGCCGCTCCGCTCGTGCTGGCCGTCGGCCTCGGCAAGACCGCGGGCGAGGAGCAGGTGCGCCGGGCGTCCGGTGTCGCCGCCCGCGCGCTGGCCGGCAAGAAGCGCGCGATCAACACGCTCGCCGCCCTGCACGTCGGTGCCGCCGCCGAGGGCACGCTGCTCGGCGCCTACACGTTCACCGAGTACAAGTCCGACAAGGGCGAGGGCCCGGTCGTCAAGGTCGACCTGCACGCCGCCGGTTCCAAGGAGAACAAGGCCGCGCTGAAGGCCGCCGTCGCGATCGCCGAGTCCGTCGCCATCGCGCGTGACTTCATCAACACGCCGCCGAACGACCTCTACCCCGCCTCGTTCGCCGCTCGCGCGGAGAAGCTCGCCCTCGCCGCCGGTCTCGACGTCGAGGTCCTCGACGAGAAGGCCCTCAAGAAGCAGGGCTTCGGCGGCATCCTGGGCGTCGGCGTCGGTTCGACCCGCCAGCCGCGCCTCGTGCGCATCTCGTACAAGGGCACGAAGGCCGTCAAGAAGGTCGCCCTGGTCGGCAAGGGCATCACGTTCGACACCGGCGGCATCTCGATCAAGCCGGCCGCGGGCATGGACGAGATGACCTCGGACATGTCCGGCGCCGCCGCGATCGTCGCCACGATGGTGCTCGCCGCGAAGCTCAAGTACCCGCTGGAGATCATCGCGTCGATCCCGATGGCGGAGAACATGCCGTCCGGTGACGCGTACCGCCCCGGCGACGTGCTGACCATGTACGGCGGCAAGACCGTCGAGGTGCTCAACACCGACGCCGAAGGCCGCCTGATCCTGTCCGACGCCATCGTGCGCGCGTGCGAGGACAACCCGGACTACCTGATCGAGACCGCGACGCTGACCGGCGCGCAGGTCGTGGCCCTGGGCAAGCGCACCTCGGGTGTCATGGGCTCGGACGAGTTCCGCGACCGCGTGGCCGCCATCGGCACCGCCGTCGGCGAGTCGGCGTGGCCGATGCCGCTGCCCGAGGAGCTGCGCGCGGACCTCGACTCGCGCCTGGCGGACCTCGCGAACGTCACCGGGCACCGGTGGGGCGGCATGCTCGCGGCCGGTCTGTTCCTGCGCGAGTTCGTGGCCGAGGGCGTGCAGTGGGCGCACATCGACATCGCCGGCCCGGCGTTCCACACGGGTGGCCCGTACGGCTACACCTCGAAGGGCGGCACCGGTGTTCCGGTGCGGACCATCGCGGCCGTGCTGGCGGACATCGCGGCCAACGGCTGAGTCCCTGCTCTTCACGGACGGGCGGAGATCCTTCGGGGTCTCCGCCCGTTGCGCGTCTCAGGGCCACGGGAGCACGATCAGCTCCGGCCACTGCGCCCGCCACCTGGCCGTTTTGGTCTCGTAGACGTGGCGGGGAGCCAGCACGGGATTGGGTCGCACGACGAGGTTGAACACGTCCGCGAGACCGTGCGGCGCGTAGACCCGCCACCGCCCGTCAGGCTCTGATCGGACGCCGACGCAACACGTGGTGGCGGCGAACGAGTCGATGGCCGCTTCCGTCGAGTCGTAAGGCGGGCACGGCACCCCGAACTTCTCCTCGTACCAGAGGTGGACGCGCGCCTCGTTGCGGATCTCGACGGTCGCGGGCAGGCCGGCGAACCGCTCGCGACCGGCCTGGATCACGGCGTCCTCGGCTGCCCAGGACAGGTCGGACGCGTCGAAGTAGAACAGGTCGTAGTCGAGGACGCCCTCGGTCGCGGGCCTGCCGGTCACGACGTTCCACACCGTCTGGAACACGCACCCCGCCGTCAGGTACCAGCCCGGCAGACGCAGTTCGGCCGCTCCGGCGAGGACCTCGGTCAGCACCTCGTTGCGCCCGAGGACGTCCCGCAACGCCTCGACCTGTTCGTCGACGGGCAACCGGCCGGGCCTCATCCCGGTCCCAAGTAGACGATCATGGTGCACAAAGGAGCGTTCACCCGAATTCCTTGTTCCGCAGCGGGAATGCGCGTCGACATCCAGTCCGATTTGGACGGTTGCCGACAGGCCCGGGGAGAGAGGAGTATTTCCACATGGCGACGCATCAGTACGAGGCCGACGTCGTTTGGACCGGGAACACCGGGAGCGGGACCTCCGGGTACAAGTCCTACGAGCGCGCGCACGAGATCCGGATCGAGGGCAAGGAGACGATCCTCGGGTCGTCCGACCCGTCGTTCCGGGGTGACCGCAGCCGCTACAACCCCGAGGAGTTGCTGGTCGCGTCGCTCTCGCAGTGCCACATGCTCTGGTACCTGCACCTGGCGTCGACCAACGGCGTCGTCGTGACCGGTTACCGCGACCACGCGACCGGCACCATGGCCGAGCACCCGGACGGGTCCGGCCGGTTCACCGAGGTGCTGCTCCACCCCGTCGTGACCGTCGCGGACCCCGCCACCAGGGAAACGGCGCAGGCGTTGCACGAGAAAGCGCACTCGCTGTGCTTCATCGCGGCGAGCGTCAATTTCCCCGTGCGGCACGAACCGACCGTGGAGGTCTAAAGATCACCCGAGGCCTTTTTGCGCGCCGTGTAGTCGCGCATGCGCTTCGGGTAACCCACGATGCCCGCGTCGTAGATCGGCATGCCGAGTTTGCGCGCGAACGACCTCGCGGCGTCCGGCGACGCGACCCGGCGGCGGGTCCACTCCCCGTCGTGAGCGACCAGGACCACAGTGGTTTCGGTCACCGTGGTCTTCGGCTCCACATAGGCCTCGACGCCGTGACGGCTCTTCGTCCACTGTTCGAGATGACTCGTGTCCTGGCCGGAGGCGGTACGTAGCACACCTGGGCGTGGCTTCCTGCGGAAACGATCGAACAGCCCCATCGAGCACCTCCTGTGCTTCCCTCCACCATGGTGCCAGGTAAGGGTGTTATGAGTAGGTGAATGATCAGGATCGGGCATGGTGCCCCATGCCGGATCACCACGCTCCGGCAACTAGTGACAAGATGGCCGAGTACCTCGCGCGCACCCGCGCGTAGTAAGTAATCCCGAGGAGATCCGAAGTGACTTCGCCGGAACTGGAGTCGGCCACCAACGCCGATCTCGTCATCCTCGGCGGTGGTTCAGGTGGCTACGCCTGCGCGTTCCGCGCGGCAGAGCTCGGCCTGTCCGTCGTCCTGGTCGAGAAGGACAAGCTGGGTGGCACCTGCCTGCATCGCGGTTGCATCCCGACCAAGGCGCTGCTGCACGCGGCCGAGGTCGCGGACAACGCTCGCGAGGGCGACCAGTTCGGCGTGAAGAGCTCGCTCGAGGGCATCGACATCGCCGGCGTCAACTCGTACAAGGACGGCGTGATCTCGCGGCTCTACAAGGGTCTGCAGGGTCTCGCGAAGGCCAACAAGGTCACCTTCGTCGAGGGCGCGGGCACGTTCGTCGGCCCGAACACCGTCGAGGTGAACGGCCAGCGCTACACGGGCAAGAACGTGGTCCTCGCGACCGGTTCGTACGCCCGCAGCCTGCCCGGTCTGGAGATCGGCGGCCGGGTCATCACCAGCGACCAGGCGCTCAACCTGGACTTCATCCCGGAGAAGGTCGTCGTCCTCGGCGGCGGCGTCATCGGCGTGGAGTTCGCGAGCGTGTGGCGTTCGTTCGGCGCCGAGGTGACCATCGTCGAGGCCCTGCCCCGCCTGGTCCCGGCCGAGGACGAGTACGCGTCCAAGCAGCTGGAGCGCGCGTTCCGCAAGCGCGGCATCAAGTTCAAGACCGGCGTGAAGTTCACCGGCGCCACCCAGTCCGACTCGGGTGTGTCGATCACGCTGGAGAACGGCGACGTCCTCGACGCCGACCTGCTGCTCGTCGCGGTCGGCCGCGGCCCGAACAGCGCGGGTCACGGCTACGAGGAGGCCGGTGTCAAGATCGACCGCGGCTTCGTCGTCACCGACGAGCGCCTGCGCACGAACCTTCCGAACGTCTACGCCGTCGGCGACATCGTGCCCGGCCTGCAGCTCGCGCACCGCGGGTTCCAGCAGGGCATCTTCGTGGCCGAGGAGATCGCGGGCCAGAACCCGAAGGTGATCGACGAGGCGGGCATCCCGCGCGTCACCTACTGCAAGCCCGAGGTCGCCTCCGTCGGTCTCTCCGAGGCCGCCGCGAAGGAGAAGTACGGTTCCGCCGAGGTGTTCGTCTACGACCTCGCGGGCAACGGCAAGAGCCAGATCCTCAAGACCGCCGGTGGCGTGAAGCTCGTCAAGGCCCCCGACGGCCCGGTCGTCGGGATCACCATGGTCGGCGAGCGCGTCGGCGAACTCATCGGTGAAGCACAGCTGATCTACAGCTGGGAGGCTTACCCGGAGGACGTGGCTCCCCTGATCCACGCCCACCCGACCCAGACTGAAGCCCTCGGCGAGGCCTTCCTCGCCCTGGCCGGCAAGCCGCTGCACGTGCACGGCTGACCGATCCCCACACAAAGTCAGCCACACGAGAGCACGAGGAGTCAGCGAACAATGGCCTTCTCCGTCCAGATGCCCGCACTCGGTGAGAGCGTCACCGAGGGCACGGTCACCCGGTGGTTGAAGCAAGAAGGCGACCGGGTGGAGGTGGACGAGCCGTTGCTCGAGGTGTCCACCGACAAGGTCGACACCGAGATCCCGTCCCCGGCGGCCGGCGTCCTGCAGAAGATCGTCGCGCAGGAGGACGACACCGTCGAGGTCGGCGGTGAGCTCGCGGTCATCGGTGACGGCGACGCCGCACCGTCCGAGCCCGCGCCCGCCCCGGCCCAGGAGTCCGCTCCCGAGCCGCAGCAGACGCAGCCTTCCGCTCAGCCGTCCGAGGAGGCTCAGGAAGCTCCGGCTCCCGAGGCCCCCGCCCAGTCCGGCGGCTCGGCCGAGGGCACCGACGTCACGATGCCCGCGCTCGGCGAGTCCGTCACCGAGGGCACCGTCACCCGCTGGCTCAAGCAGGTCGGCGACAGCGTCGAGGTCGACGAGCCGCTGCTCGAGGTCTCGACCGACAAGGTCGACACCGAGATCCCCTCGCCGGTCGCGGGCACGTTGCTCGAGATCAGCGCTGGTGAGGACGAGACCGTCGAGGTCGGCGGCAAGCTCGCCGTCATCGGTTCGGGCAGCCCGGCTCAGGCCGCGCCCGCCCCGGAGCCCAAGCCCGAGCCGAAGCAGGAGTCCGCTCCGGCACCGGCTCCGAAGCAGGAGTCCGCACCTGCTCCGCAGCAGGCCGCTCCCGCGCAGCAGCCGGCTCCGGCCGCCCCGGCTCCGCAGTCCACTTCGGACGACGCGAACGGCACGCCGTACGTGACTCCGCTCGTGCGCAAGCTCGCGTCGGAGAACGGCATCGACCTGGGCTCGCTCAAGGGCACCGGCGTCGGTGGCCGCATCCGCAAGCAGGACGTGCTGGCCGCCGTCGAGGCCAAGAAGGCCCCGGCTCCCGCGCCCGCCGCCGCTGCTCCGGCCGCCGCTCCCGCCTCCCGCACCTCGGCTCCGGTCCCGGCCGACAACTCGGGCAAGCGCGGCACCGTGCAGAAGCTCCCGCGCCTGCGTCAGATCGTCGCGCAGCGCACCCGTGAGTCGCTGCAGATGTCGGCCCAGCTCACCCAGGTGTTCGAGGTCGACGTGACCAAGATCGCCCGGCTGCGCAACCAGGCCAAGAAGGCGTTCGAGGCTCGTGAGGGTGCGAAGCTCACGTTCCTGCCGTTCTTCGCCAAGGCCGCCATCGAGGCCCTCAAGGCCCACCCGGTGCTCAACGCGTCGATCGACGAGGAGCGCAAGGAGGTCACCTACCACGGTGCCGAGCACCTCGGTCTGGCGATCGACACGGAGCGCGGCCTGCTCAACGCCGTGATCCACAACGCCGGTGACCTGAACCTGTCGGGCATCGCCCACAAGATCGGTGACCTGGCGGCGCGCGCCCGCTCGAACAAGCTCACGCCGGACGAGCTCACGGGTGGCACGTTCTCGCTGACCAACCTCGGCAGCAACGGCGCGCTCTTCGACACCCCGATCATCCAGCAGCCGCAGGTCGGCATCCTGGGCGTCGGCGTCGTCAAGAAGCGCGCGGTCGTCATGACCGACGAGGACGGCAACGACACCATCGCGATCCGCTCGATGATGTACCTCGCGCTCACCTACGACCACCGCCTGGTCGACGGTGCCGACGCGGGCCGCTTCCTCACGACGGTCAAGAACCGTCTCGAGGAGGGCGCGTTCGAGGCCGACCTCGGTCTCTGACCGCTCCGAGCGGGACCGATATCCGATATATCGGATATCGACTGATCGTGTGACCTGAAGGCCACCCCGGTTTGCCGGGGTGGCCTTCGGCACATCCTGGGTCAGTTGTGCCCGGTGTGGCTGTGCACGCGGTGCGTGAGTGGGGAACGATCTATCTATGCGAGTCGTCATCGCGGGATCGTCGGGCTTGATCGGCACAAGCCTGGTGGCGTCCATGCGCGCCGCCGGCCACGAGGTGCTGCGGCTGGTGCGCCGCAAAGCCGCCGCGCCCGACGAACGCGCCTGGGACCCGTACGCCGGGCGCATCGACGACGGAACGTTCGACGGCGTCGACGCCGTCATCAACCTGTGCGGCGCGGGCATCGCCGACAAGCGGTGGGACGACGCGCGCAAGCAGGTGCTGCACGACAGCCGGGTCGTGCCGGCCGAGGTGTTGTCGGCGGCCTGCGTCGAGCACGGGGTGCCGGCGCTGGTGAGCTCGTCGGGCGCCCACTTCTACGGCGACACCGCGTCGCGCCTCGCGGACGAGGAAGCGCCGGGCGGCCACACCTTCATGTCGCGACTCACCCAGGACTGGGAGGCGGCGACGTCCGTGGCGCAGGAGGGCGGTGTGCGGGTCGTGCTCATGCGCACCGCCGTCGTCATCTCTCCGTCGGGCGGCGTGTTCGGCCGGCTCAAGCCGGTGTTCCAGTTCTTCCTGGGCGGCAAGCTCGGCAGTGGCGATCAGTACTTCCCGTGGGTGTCGCTGGACGACGTCGTGTCCGCCTACCGGTTCGTCGTCGAGCACGAGGAGATCCACGGGCCGGTGAACGTCGCGGCCCCGGCGCCGGTGACGAACGCCGAGTTCACCAAGGCGGTCGCGACGGCGCTGAACCGGCCGGCGCCGTGGACGGTGCCGGCGTTCGCGCTCAAGACGTTGCTCGGCGGTGAGATGGCGCAGGAGCTGCTGCTCAGCGGTCCGGGCCTGACACCGAAGTTGTTGGAGCGGCACGGGTTCCACTTCCTGCACCCGACGCTGCCGGCGGCTTTGAACGCGGCGGTCGCATGACGCGCGCGGTGGCGGCGGTGCTGGTCATCTCGTGGATCCTGCTGGGTCTTCCCGAGACGACCGGGCTCGACGTGTGGGTGCACGGCGCACTGCCGCGACCCGAGTGGCTGCGCGCGACGGCGTTCGCGGTGAGCCTGGTGCTGGGACCGACGATCGGCTGGGCGTTCGCGGCGGTGTTGTTAGTGCTGGCCTGGCGGCGGCGCGACCCGCGGTTGTGGAAGGCCCTGGCGGTGCACGCGCTGTGCTGCGCGACCTTGCTGACGCGGTTCCTGTTCGACCGCGTGCGGCCCGTCGAGTACCACTTGCCTAGCTATCCGAGCGGGCACACGGTGGCGGTCGCGTCGGTCGGTTTCACGATGGTCGTCCTCCTGCGGCGCGGTGTGCTGTGGGCGGTGCTCGCGGTGCTGGTGGCGGGGTTCGCGAGGATCGTCCTGGAGATGCACTGGGTCACCGACGTCGTCGGCGCCGTGCTGGGTGTGACCGGCGTCGGACTTTTGGCGGCCATGGTCCTGGGGTTGGTAACGTCGGGTCGTGAACTCGTGCCGGACCTCGTCAGACCCCGTCGTCATCCGTGAGCTGGGGCTCATCGACTACATGGCGGCGTGGGACCTCCAGAAGGAGATCGCGGAGGCGCGCGCCGGCGGCACCGGCCCGGACACCCTCCTGCTGCTCGAACACCCGCCCGTCTACACCTGCGGCCGGCGCACCCTCGACGAGGAACGCCCGCGCGGTGGCGACACCCCGGTCATCGACGTCGACCGCGGCGGCAAGATCACCTGGCACGGCCCGGGCCAGCTGGTCGGCTACCCGATCGTCAAGCTCGCCGATCCGATCGACGTCGTCGAGTACGTGCGGCGCGTCGAGCAGGGCCTGATCGACGTGTGCGACCGGCTCGGCGTGCACACCGGCCGGATCGAGGGCCGCAGCGGCGTGTGGCTGCCCGCCGACGACCGCGGCCCGGAGCGCAAGGTCGCCGCCATCGGCATCCGCGTGCAGCGCGGCGTGACCATGCACGGCTTCGAGATCAACTGCAACGCGAGCCTCGACGCGTTCGGCGACATCATCCCGTGCGGCATCAAGGACGCGGGCGTCGCTTCCCTCTCGCACGAACTGGGCCGCGACGTCACCGTCGCCGAGGTCCTGCCGCTCGCCCGTGACGCTGTGCTCGCGGCGCTCGACGGAACGCTCCCCCTGACGGACCGCACTTTGGCCCGCACTGGCCCCGTCGCTCCCGGTATCACCTTCGCTAGCATTCCGTAGCCCCGCGGCGGGACCAGCGGCGTCTCCCGGGGGAATTCGGAGGAGGGTGCGTCGTGAGGTTGTCCCGACGCCAGTTGTTCACGGCTGCCGGCATAACGGCGCTGGCAGGTGGAATCAGTTCGAACGCAGCGGTGGCGGCGGCCGCTCCGGCACGGACGTGGAGCGGTGAGATCCAGGTCGGAGACTGGGAGCAGTACTACCTCGGGCTCGACGGCGGGGCGCACCAGAAGGCGCTCAGCGCGTTGGGCATCGCACATCGCGACGGCGTCCGCGCCGACGAGCAGTACCTGATGGTGCCGGTCGAGTCCGTGCGGCGGGCCGCGCTGGAGTTCGGTGACCACGCGGCCGCCGACGTGCTGCGGGCCCGCTTCGGCCTCGACTCCCCGTCGATGCTCGGGCGCGGCTTGAAGCTGGTGCTCGGGCAGGGCGGGCTGGAACACCGCTACCTCGAAGACCCCTCGCTGCAGCTGCGGTACATCGGATATCGGCGGCGGTTCGCGAACCACGTCCTGCCGATGCCGTCAGCGGTGCGCAAAGCGCTCGCCTGATATCCGAGTACGCGACAGATCAGAGCTGGGGTGCCACGTCCGACGCGATCTCGGTGATGTGGTCGAGGTCGGACAGGTCCAGGACCTGCAGGTACACCCGCTGCGCACCGGTCGCGTCCCGCCACGCGCCGATGCGGTCGACGACCTCGGCGGGAGTGCCGGCCAGGCCGTTCTCCTTGAGTTCGCCGACCTCGCGGCCGATCGCGGCGGCACGGCGGGCGACGTCGGCGTCGGTGCGGCCGACGCACGCGACGAGCGCGACCGAGCGGATGATCTCCTTCGGGTCGCGGTCGATCTCCTCGCACGCGGCGTCGACGCGGGCGAACTGCTCGACGGCGGCGTCGATGCCGACGAACGGCAGGTTGAACTCGGTGGCGTAGGACGCGGCCAGCGCAGGGGTGCGCTTGGCGCCCATGCCGCCGATCAGCACCGGGACGCGCTCCTGCGCCGGCTTCGGCAGCGCGGGCGAGTCGGTGAGCGTGTAGTGCTTGCCCTCGAACGAGAAGGTGCCGCCGGCCGGGGTCTCCCACAGGCCGGTGATGATCGCGACCTGCTCCTCGTAGCGGTCGAAGCGCTCCCCCAGCGCCGGGAACGGGATGCCGTACGCGCTGTGCTCGGCCTCGTACCACCCGGCGCCGATGCCGAACTCGACCCGGCCGCCCGACATCTGGTCGACCTGGGCGACGCTGATGGCCAGCGGTCCTGGGTGGCGGAACGTCGCGGCGGTCATCAGCGTGCCCAGGCGGATCGTGGACGTGTCGCGGGCCAGCCCGGCGAACGTGATCCACGGGTCGGTCGGGCCGGGCAGGCCGTCGGCCGAGCCCATCTGGAGGTAGTGGTCGGAGCGGAAGAAGGCGCCGTAGCCGGCGTCCTCGGCCGTCCTGGCCACCCGGAGCAGGTCGTCGTAGCTCGCCCCCTGCTGGGGCTCGGTGAAGATGCGCAGTTCCACGAACCTGAATCTAGTCCGCGGAAAAGCGTGGTGCAGGCACGGCCGCCCCTTCGGAGGTGAACACCCCGCGTGCGACGAGGTGCGGATGTGAGGCCGCCTCCTCCAGACTCAGCACCGGGGTCACACAGGCGTCGGACGACGCGAACACCTCCGACCACTCGTCGCGCGTCCGGGCCAGGAACGCCTCGGCGAACGTCTTGCGCAGCAACGGCCAGGAGTCCCGGTCCATCTGCTCCGGCAGATCTGAGGCGTGCAGCCCCAGACCGGTCAGCAGCAGGGCGTAGAACTGCGGCTCCAGCGCCCCCACCGCGACGGACCTGCCGTCCGCGCACTCGTAGATCGAGTAGAACGGGCACCCGCCGTCGAGCAGGTTCGAGTCCGGCGCGTCTTCCCACACCGACTGCGCCTTCATCGACCAGATCATCTGCGCGAGCGACGCCACCCCGTCGACGATCGCCGCGTCGACGACCTGGCCGAGCCCGGTGCGCTGCCGTTCCCACAACGCCGCCAGCACGCCCAGCACCAGGTAGAGCGAGCCGCCGCCGAAGTCGCCGACCAGGTTGAGCGGCGGCTTGCCGATCGCGTGCAGCACCCCGGTGACCGACAGGTAGTTGATGTCGTGCCCGGCGCGCTGGGCCAGCGGACCGTCCTGGCCCCACCCGGTCATCCGCGCGTAGATCAGGCCGGGGTTGACCGCCAGGCAGTCGGACGGCCCGAGGCCGAGCCGTTCCAGCACGCCGGGGCGGAAGCCCTCGATCACCACGTCGGCCGACGAGATCAGCTCCAGGACCGAGGCACGCCCCTCGGGGGACTTCAGGTCCGCGGACACCGAACGCCTGCCGCGCAACAGGAAGTCGCGGGAGGCGTCCGGCACCACGGACAGTCCGCCGGACGGACGTTCGACGCGCACGACCTCCGCGCCGAGGTCCGCCAGCAGCATCGCGCCGTGCGGGCCGGGGCCGATGCCGCCGAACTCGACGACCTTCAGCCCGTCGAGAGGCCCCATCAGGCTTCGGCGGAGGCTTCGAACGACAGGCGCGGGTTGAAGATCGCGCCCGTGGACTCGGCCAGGCCGCGCATCGCCTTGGCGTGGTTGCCGAAGTCCGGGTGGGCCAGGGCCGCGCGCAGGGCGTCGGCGCTCTCCCACAACGCGATGTTGATGTACGACGCCGGGTCGTCCAGCTGCCGCGAGAGCGTGTACTTGATCAGGCCCGGCTGCTCGCGCAGGAACGCCGCCGTCTCGTCGAAGGCCTTCTCGAACTCCTCGGGGTCACCGGTGAGCGTGAAGCGGTTCAGGAAGGTGATCATGAGAAAGCTCCTCAAAACGGTGTCAGACTGGGGAAAACTCTGCCCACCGCCTCTTGAGACGTGCTCAAGGAACGCCCGCCAAGCTCTGTTTCATGCGCATCATCGATCTGTCTTCCCACATTGACGCATCCGCGTACGAAGCGGACCCGGTGACGCACGAGGTGCTCACGGCCGCCCAGGGTGCCGAACACATGGCCGAGCAGCTCAAGGCGCGGCTCGGCATCGAGTTCGACGTCTCCGTGCTGCGGGACTCCGAATTCCTCACCCTGGACCGGATCAGCCTGACCTCCCACACCGGCACGCACGTCGACGCGCCGTCGCACTACGGCTCGAAGACCACGTACGGCAACGGAATCCCGCGCCACATCGACGAGATGCCGCTGGAGTGGTTCCACAACCCCGGCGTGAAGCTCGACGTCCGCGGCCACGGCACCGGCGTCATCGGCGTGGAGGTGCTGGAGAAGGAGTTCGCCCGCATCGGCTACACGCCGAAGCCGATGGACATCGTCATCCTCGACACCGGCGCCGCCGAGCACGCGGGCACCCAGACCTACTTCACCGACTACACCGGACTCGACGGTCCCGCCACGAACTTCCTGCTGGACCTGGGAGTCAAGGTGATCGCCACCGACGCGTTCAGCCTCGACGCGCCGTTCCCGGACATCGTCAAGCGCTACCTGGCGACCAAGGACGAGAGCGTGCTGTGGCCCGCGCACTTCGCCGGCCGCGACCGCGAGTACTGCCAGATCGAGCGCCTCGCGAACCTGGAGGCGTTGCCGGACTTCGGGTTCACCGTCGTCGCGTTCCCCGTCAAGATCAAGGGCGCGGGTGCGGGCTGGACCCGCGCGGTCGCCCTGCTCGACGACTAGGTCTCAAGTGAGAGCTGAATCACCGTACCTACCTTCGTGGGTATGGAAAACAGCGATTGGCCACCGGAGAACGAAGACCACATCGTCCGCGGAATCGACTGAGCACCGCCAAAGGGCCGCCCTCCAGGAGAGGGCGGCCCTTTTATATCGTCGTGTCACACCAGACGAGCACGTGCGGCGTCGACGGTGTCCGAGGAGTCCAACAACGGCAGCACCTGCGAGGCACCGGACCGCACCGCCTTCGTGCGGCGCGCGAACGACGTCAGGGTCTGGCCGGGCCCGGCCTCCACCAGCAGCACGTCGTACATCGCCACGAGCTCGTTCAGCGCCGGTCCGAAGTAGACGGCGTCGGTCAGCTGACGAGTCCAGAAGCGCGCGGACAGCGCGTCCTCCTCAGTCATCAGCTTGCCGGTGTAACCGGAGTACAGCGGCATCCGCGGTGCCCGGGGTGAAGCACTCCACGACGCCAGCGCCTCGTCCACGGCGGGCTGCATCGCCGGGCTGTGGAACGGCGTCGACGCCGGCACCGTCACGACGATGTACTCGTCGGCCTCCAGCCGCGCCCGCACACGGGCCAGCGGCTCGTCGGACCCGGCCAGCATCGTCTGCCGCGCGGAGTTCACGGCGGCGATCGCGACGTCGCCTTCCAGGTACGGCAGCAGATCCGCCTCGGAGGCGGCCGCGGCCAGCATGCCGCCGGACGGGATCGGCACCGCCGACAGCACCCGGTCCCGCACCAGGGAAACGGCTTCCCCCAACGAGAACACGCCCGCCAGCGTCGCCGCGACGACCTCGCCGGCGGAGTGCCCGATCAACGCCACCGGTTCGACGCCCCAGGACAGCACGGTGCGTCCCAGCGCGTAGTCGACCGCGAACAGCAACGGCTGCGCGCGGGACACGTGGTCGATGTCGGCACCGGCGAGCCAGTCCTCGCACGCGACCGACCCGACCTCGCCGAACAGTTCGAACACCTCGTCGATCACCGAGGTGAACACGGCATCCGTGCCGTACAGGGACGCCGCCATCCGCGGGTACTGCGATCCCTGGCCCGGAAACATCAGTGCTACGTCCACAACACGCCTCCAGAAACGGCTCAAGGCCGTGAAGGGAACACCTTCACGGCCTTGAGGCATGACATCTACCTGTACTCGCGGACCACCATGGCGGAGTTGTAGCCGCCCTTGCCGCGACCGAGCACCAGCGCGGCCTTGATCTTGCCGTGCCGCGCCTCGTTCATCACGAGGTCGAGCTCGTACTCCGGCACGAGGTTCTCGACGTTGACGGTCGGCGGGATCGCGCTCCAGTAGATGGAGAGGATCGCCGACGCCACGTCCAGGGAGCCACCACCGGCGAACAGGCGCCCGGTCATGGTCTTCGGCGCCGTCACCGGCACGCCGTACGGCCCGAAGATGCCCTTGATCGCCTCGGCCTCGGCCTTGTCGAGCTCGGGGATGCCCGCCGCGTCGGCGAACACCACGTCGATCTCCGAGGCGTCCATGCCGGCGTCGCGCAGCGCCAGCTCGGCCGCCCGCTTCAGACCCGGTTCCCGTGACGGCATCTTCGAGTCGAACGTCGCGGCGTACCCGACGATCTCACCGTAGATCCTCGTCCCGGGACGCCCCGCCGCCGACTCCGGCGTCTCGACGACCATGATCGCGCCACCCTCGCCCGCGACGTACCCGGAGGCGTCGCGGTCGAACGGCAGGTACGCGCGCTTCGGGTTGTTGTTGCGGGACAGGCAACCCGAGGCCTGGTGCGCCACCCAAGCCCACGGGCAGAGCGACGAGTCCATGCCGCCCGTGAGGGCGAGCTGGACACCCTTGCGCAGCTGGCGCCGGGCGTGACCGATGGAGTCGATGCCACCGGCCTGCTCGGACACCACCACCGCGCCGGGACCGCGCGTGCCGTGGCGGATGGAGATCTGGCCGGTGTTGACCGCGTAGAACCACGCGAACGACTGGTACGCCGAGACGTACTCCGGACCCTGGTGCCACAGCTTCTGCAGTTCGCGCTGCCCGAACTCGTACCCACCGGCCGTCGCCGCGGTGATCACCGCGATGTCGGTGTCGGGGATGTCGTTCGGCTGCACACCCGCACCACGCAACGCCCAGTCCGTGCCGACGAGTGTCAGCCGCGTCATGTGGTCCGTCTGCGGCAGCAGGCGACCCTGCAGGTGCCGCCCTGCCTCGAAGCCAGGCACCTCACCGGCGATCTTCGCCCAGTAGTTGGCGCTGTCGAACCGGGTGATCGGCTTGATCGCCGCCTCCCCGTGCAGGGTCGCCCGCCAGTACGCGGTCGGCCCCAAACCGTTGGGAGACGCGATGCCGATTCCCGTCACCACTGCCCGAGTCACCGGCCTGCCCCTTCCACCTTTTTGAGCACCATGGCGCTCTGGAATCCACCGAAACCACTGCCCACGGTCAGGAGGGTGTCGACCTTCTTCTCGCGCGCCACCAGTGGCGTGTAGTCGAGGTCGCACTCGGGGTCCTGCTCGTGGAGGTTCGCCGTCGGCGGGATGAGGTCCTGCTCGAACGCCAGCAGCGAGCCGACGATCTCGAGCGAACCGATCGCGCCCAGCGAGTGCCCGATCATCGACTTGAAGCCGGAGACCGGGGTCTTGTAGGCGTGCGCACCGAGGCTGCGCTTGAAAGCCGCCGTCTCGTGCAGGTCGTTCTGCTTGGTGCCCGACCCGTGCGCGTTGATGTAGCCGACGTCCGTGGCATCCGCACGCGCCTGCTTCAGCGCGATGTTGATGGCGTCGGACATCTCGATGCCCTCGGGGTGCAGGCCCGTCATGTGGTAGGCGTTGCACCGCGAGGCGAAGCCGGCGACCTCACCGTAGATGTGGGCACCGCGAGCGCGGGCGTGCTCCAGCTCCTCGAGCACGATGATCGCGCAACCCTCGCCCAGCACCAGGCCGTCGCGGGTCTTGTCGAACGGCCGGCACGCCGTTGTGGGGTCGTCGTTGCGGGTGCTCGACGCACGGATCACGTCGAAGCACACCACGGTGATCGGGGAGAGCGGAGCCTCGGTGCCGCCGGTGACGACGACGTCCGCGGAGCCCTCCATGATCAGCTCGGCGGCGTAACCCACCGAGTCGAGACCCGAGGTGCAGCCCGTGGAGACCACGGAGACCGGTCCTTCGGCGCCCACCGTCCACGCCAGCTCCGTCGCCATCGAGGACGGCGTGAAGTAGTCGTAGAGGTGCGGGACGGCGTAGGACTGGTCGACCTCCCAGTACTTGCCCCGGTCGGAGCCGACGATGAACTCGCGCTCCAGCGAGGTCGTGCAACCGACCGCGGTGCCGAGCGAGACACCGATGCGGCCGGGGTCGAGCTGGTCGAACTCGATGCCGGAGTCGGACATCGCCTCACGACCCGCGACGACCGCGAACTGCGCGGCCCGGTCGAGACGGCGGATCTCCTGCGGCGTCAAGCCTTCGCGCACTGGATCGAAATCTGCTTCCCCCGCCATGCGGGAGCGGTACGGAGACGCGTCGAAGTGCGTGATGTTGCGAGTCGCCGTACGCCCTTCGGACAGCAGTTTCCAATACGCCTTCGTTCCGATGCCACCAGGTGCGACCACGCCCACCCCGGTGATGACGGCGCGACGACTCATCGGACACCTCCAATCGCCTTCTGTGCGGACACGGTCTGCTCCAATCTCGGACAGGGCACGGGAGCGATACCTGTCTCTGCCGAATGAACCGATGGTGAATCGGCCCGATCGAGGCCACCTCGAACGACGGCGTAGGACCCCTGTACGAGTCCGGCCCCCGCGTCGGCGGCGAACAGCTGCTTCGCGGCCGTTCCTCCGTCGTCGTGACATCCAAAACCAAGGGGCACACCGGTTTCCGCGACCGACTCGACGATCTCGCCGATCTGGTCCGGCCACAGCTTGCCCGCTGTGTCGTGCAGCAACACGGTTTCCGCCCCAGCCTCCGCGGCTGTCAGCACGACCTCCAAAGCGTGTTCGGGGTCGATCAGCCAGCCGTCGAAGAAGTCCCGCGCCTCGACGATCACTCGTCTTTCGGCGCGCACGAGTTGACGCACGGCCTCCCGGACCACCGAGATGCCGTGCCCTTGGACAACTATTGCCACCGCGGGGGTTTCCGCGGCCATCAGTGCGTCGAGGTGCTCCGCACCGCCGGAGGCGATGAGGGTGGCGACCCGCAACCGGAGTTCGATCGCCGCCCTGCCGAAGAATCCTCTGGGGTAGAACGACCGGGCGGGCCTGCCTCCGTCGACGAACGCGACTCCGAGCGCGTCGAGGCGCCGCGCCGCGACCAGTCTGTCCGAGATGGACAGGCTGGTGCGGCGCAGCGAGATGTCGTAGAGCATCATCTGAGAACCCCTCGCGCTTCGACGTTCAGAAGCCCGACAGCAGCACTCGGGAAGCCTCGATCTCGTAGGCGCAGGGAGCCACGTCCGAAGACGGACATCCCTGACGCTGGTGCTCGACCGCGGCTTTCTCCAGGTACATGGAGACCACGTAAAGTCCGTTGCGGCTTGCAGCGCGTGCTGCGGCGGTCAACAACTCCGCGCCACCCAACCCCATCGCGGTCACCTCATCCGTTCTCGGCGAATTCCTTCGCGTGCCGGAGCGTCGTGAGGCTGTTGGTGCCCAGCGCGTGACGGATGAGCTCGCGAGCGCGCTCGATCGTCCCGTCGGCCCCCAGCACGTCGGGGATGACCTCGGGCCGGATGACGACGGTGTGGTGCGACGTCGCCTCGATGCCGGCCTCGATGCCGTCGCCGATGTCCCTGAACGTCCACCGGCCGACGTGCGCCGCCATGATCGGCGGTGTGTGCGTCTGCTTGTAGACGATGCCGTCGTACGGGGTGCAGACCCGCACCGAGTGCGTGGTGTGGATCGACCCGTCCGGGCTGCGCGTGTCCATCTCCATGGACTGCACGCCGGTGACGGCTTCGGTGAGGTCCAGCCGCGCGACGTGCGGCAGGCGCTCCGGCCACAGGTCGGAGCGGTACAGGAACTCGTAGACGTCCTTGCGGCTCGCGTGGATCGTGATGCTGTCGGAGAACGACAGCACCAGCTTGTCGTAGTCGTCGCCGTACTCGGCCGCCCGCTTGAGAGCGGCGAGCTCGGCGTCGCTGTTGTTGTTGACGGCGTTCAGGATGAGGTCGACCGCCTCCGGCTGCGCCGCGGTGAAGTGGTGGAGCAGATCGACCCGGGTCGCCGAATCGGCGATCGGGACGATCCGCCACTCCCCACCCATCGTCTTCACCGGTGCCGCCGAACGCTCCTGCTCGAAGGAGATGTGCAGGTTCGCCGGGTCGAGCTCTCGCCGGGACGTCCACGTGCGCACGTCACCGTTGGCGAACGCGTGCAACCGCAACCGTTCCGTCGAGCCGTCCCGTTCGAACACCTCGGCCTGAACCGTGGGTCCGAAGATGTACGGCCAGGTCGTCACGTCCGCGACCAGGTCGTACACCACCTTGGCGGGAGCCCCGATCATGACCGTGTGCGTGGTGGTGTGCGTCATGTCCGTCTCCGTATCCGAGTCGCCGGCGTCAGGCCGCGATCTGTCCGTTGACCTTGTCCAGCAGCTGGCGCGGCGTCTGGATGTACGCCATCTCGTCGTCGGCGATGGAGACCCCGTGCTTGCGCTTGATCAGCGCGACCGTCTCCAGCAGGGCGAGGGAATCGAAGCCCAGCTCGAGGAACGGGAGGTCGAGAATGTCCTGGCCCGGCTTGAACGAGTCGTCGTCGCCCGCGGCCTCGTTGAGGATCTCTTTGAGGCCCTCGATGGTCAGTGCGCTCACGGCTAGTTTCCTTTCCTCCAGCGGGCGGTTTCCGCGCGCCCACGACTGAGGTTGTCACCGCGCACCTGTAATCCACTGGAGAGATTCTCGAAGAAACCGTTGCCGGACAAGCAAAAACGGCCCGCGCCACAGTGTGGCGCGGGCCGCTGGAGCTTCGTTCTAAGAGGTCCTAACAGAATCGTTGGACGTGGCGGTAACAGATGATGCAGGTAGCGAGGCCGAGGAAGGCTTCGTGGATGTCGTCGCGGCGTTCCCAG
>NZ_JBFBAW010000033.1:0-68208 GCF_040682435.1 Lentzea sp. NPDC051208
GGGGCGGCCGGTTGGGTCGTTGGGTGGGTGGGGGTGGTGTCCCCCTCCCCCGCCCCACCCCGCGCGGCCCACTCGCAGGGGGGGTTGTCAAGCGGACGAAAAGCGTGTCCGCTTGACACCCCTCCTTGCATGCAGCAAGAGCTGTGGCGCGACTCGTGATGGGACCCCACCGCCCTGCCCGCTTGGTAAAGACGGCTCGCCTTCGGCTTCGCGGTGGGGTGGCTGCTAGGGGCGTCTGCGTTCCAAAAGGACGGTGTCTCGCCATTCGCCGTGGTGCTTTGCGATTCGTTCGCGTAGGCCCACTGTGCGGAAGCCTGCTTTGTGGTGCAGGGCGATGCTGGCTCGGTTCTCCGGGAAGATGACTGCTTGCAGGGTCCACAGGTCGTCTGCGTCCGCGGCTGCTACCTGGTGGTGCAGCAGGGTTTTGCCCACGCCCTTGCCCTGGGAGGCGTCGGCCACGTAGATCGAGGTCTCCACTACTCCGGCGTAGCACTCTCGGGCTGAGACCGGGGTGGCTGCTGCCCAGCCTGCGGTCTTGCCGTCCACCACGGCTATCCAGCGGTGGTCTGGCAGCCACTTGGATTCGAGCGTTCTGCGGGACGGGACTTCGGTTTCGAACGTGGCGTTGCCCGAGGCTATGCCTTCGCCGTAGATGCGGCGGACGTCTGGCCAGTCCGCTGCCGTCATGGTGCGGATGGTGACGCCCTGGGCCGGGGTCATCGTGCCTGATGAGGAGAGGGCGCCCATCACCGCGTCTGCCGCGTGGGGGAGGCCCGTGCAGCAGGCGGGGTTGACTGTGACGAGGGTGGTTGTGCCCTCGCGCTGGATGTGGAGGAAGCCGACCTCTGCCAGTTTGCGGACGTGGTGTGAGCAGGTGGACTGGCTCACGCCCAGCTGGGTGGTGAGTTCTCCTACGGTGACCGGGGCCGGGGACGAGGCCACGTAGTTCAGCAGGCGGACTCGGGTCGGATCGGAGAGCGTCGCGAACCAGGAGGCGTAGGTCGTGGCTTCGTCGGTTAGCACAAGGCAAGTATCGACGTTGGTCGATTAAAGGGTCAAATCGAGTACTTCTTCACGCAGAACGAGAGGCCTCGGAAGAAGCCGTCGCCGAACGCTTCCACGCGCGCGAAGCCCGAGGGGACCGCTTTGCCGTTGACGTCTGCCGCGATGAGGCTGTCGTCGGCCAGGAGCTCTGCCACCGCCTCGTCCAGGTCGCCTGGGGACAGGCGCAGGCCCGCTGCCGCGTTGGGGCGGTTGGTGAGGCCCGCCCAGGCTCCTGTCAGGCAGGCGGTGCGCTGGCCCGCCGCGTCGTCGTCCAGTTTGAAGCCCGTCGCGTGCTGGATGGAGAGGGAGAAGCGGGAGGCGATGACGGCGAACGCGGCGAAGTCGCCGATGCCGCCCTTCGTGCCCTTCTTCGGGGGTGTGCCGATCTTGACCAGTTGTGGGAGGTCCAGCTGGAGCTGGTTGAGCGCCGGGCAGTAGGAGGCGGGGGAGGTGGTCTGGGCGTTGGCGCAGGGCTTGATGCCTGCCTTGTCGAAGGCGGGGAAGGCCGCGCCGCTCGACTTGTAGGCGTCGCGCAGCGACTCCTCCAGGGCCCTGAGGTACTTGTCCTCGTTCACCTGGGCGTTGCCGCGGCCCTGACCCTGGTCGGTGTCGGAGAGGTCGAACGGGCGCTCGGTGATGCGCTTGGAGATCTCGGCCTCGTTGATCTCGGCGCAGCGGGCGGCGCCTCGGGTGAAGCCGAACTGGAAGGCGGAGACGCGGTCGAACGCGCTGCCGTGGGCGCCCTGCTTCTCGAACGACGTGCCGGCGCTGTCGCGGATGAAGAACATCGTCTGCAGGACCTGGTTCAGGCCCTCGCCGGTGGAGAGCTCGAAGTGCTTCGACTTGTTCTCGGCGATCCAGCGCATGAAGACGCCGGTGTAGCAGTCGGCCTGCTGCTCCTTGACGATCGACGGCGTGTTGGCGCCGATGTTCGAGGCCGGGCCGAGTTTGTACTGGACGGCGTGGCCCATCTCGTGGGCCAGGACGGTGACGACGGCCATCGGGCCGAAGGAGTCCTTGAGCATCGGCAGGAGTTCGCCGCGGTCCCAGGTGATGCTGTCGTCGAGGGCGCAGTAGAACGCGTTCGCGATGCCCGTGGTGTTGAGCTTGCAGACCTCGACGCCCTTGCCGCCCGAGTCGTAGGAGATGAAGCGCTTCACCGGTTCGAACGTCTTGCCCGCGAACGAGGCGGGGAACTCGGCCTTCCAGAACTCCTGCACGTCGGCGAGGGTGTTGATGGCCAGGCGGTCCATGTCGCCGCCGTCGCCGTTCTCCACGCCCAGGTCCGCGTCCGGGACGCCCTTCTTGGGGCCGGACGGGCCGTTGGAGATCTCCAGCCCCGCGACCTTCGTGGGGTCGGGGCGCTCGCCCTTCGGTTCGCCGTCGACCACGGAAGCGCACGCGGTCAAGGTTGCGGTCACGGCCAGCGCGACGGCGATTCGTCCGAATCCCATGAGGTCAGACCCTACTAAGCGCGTTGCGACGTCCTGCGGCAAGGACCTTCGGCCAAACGTGAAACTCTCTCACCCTCGGGGGTGATTTCAAGACTGCGCGGACTCGTTTCCGTTGTCCCGCCTGCGTTTTCGCGAGCACAGTCCCCCTCACGCAAGCCTTCAGTGTGGAAGGAGTCCGGGGGTATGGGTAGAACGCGCTGGGCACGGTTCGTCGGGGTGCTCGGCATCGGCGTGGTCGGTGCCGGTGCCCTCCTGTTCGGCATGTCCCAGGGAGCGCTGGCCGCCTCGTTCGCGGTGTCCGGCACCAATTTCAAGGTCTCCGCCGACAACTTGACGGGCCAGGGATTCGTCCAGTTCGGCGGTGTGGACGCGGGAGCGGGCAAGACCCACGTGGTCGCGGTCAGCGGCTTCAAGACGGCGAGGCTGGACAAGTTCTGCCAGTCGGTGTTCGTCGCCAACATGCCGATCGTCGGGGACGTCACGATGCGCATCACCGCGGACGGCGTGGGCGGCATGTCGGCGGAGAACCTCGTCGTCAACCTCACCGACCTCAACGGCGACCTCGTCCTCGGCAACCCCGAGATCGGCATCGACGCCAACAAGGTGACCAAGGGACCGCAGAACCTCCGCGGCTTGCCGGGCTCGTTCGGTCTGCAGGCCGACTCGGCCAACATCACGTCGTTGCAGCAGACCGCCTGGGCCACCACCGCCCAGACCATCAGGTTCAAGGGCATGAACCTGACCATCCGCCAGGGGAAGCAAGAGTGCTTCTGACGACCTGGCGCCGTTTCACGGCGTGGCGACGCGGCCGGCCCTTCTGGGCCGGTCTCTTCGTGGCCGTGGGCGCGCTCCTCATCCTGTTCCCGCCGTTCGCCGGGCTGAAGTTCGGCGACCTGATGATCTCGATGCAGACGCTCGGTGGCGTGTCCGCGCTGCTGATCGGGACGTTGCTGGGGATCTGCGCGGTCGCGCTGTGGGCGCAGCCGAGGTTCCGGCTGGCGTCGGGCATCGTCACGGTGCTGCTGTCGCTGGTCGCCGTCGTCGTGACCAACTTCGGCGGCTTCATCATCGGCACCCTCTCGAGCCTTCTCGGCGGTGCGCTCGCCCTGGCGTGGACGGACGAGCCGAAGAAACCGAAGCAGGCGAAGGAACCGGAGACGACCCAGGGGGGTCAGCCCACATGACGGCGGCGCAGTCGCTCGCCGCCGTCACGATGGTCGCGGTCCTGGCGCTGCAACCGCCATCGAGCACCGAACCACCACCGTCGTCGGACCCCGGCAGCAGTTCCCCGGCCCCGACCAGCACCACGACGTCGGAACCACCACCCGCGTCGAGCACCAGTGCCACCCCGCCGCCGGTGTCGTCCACCGTGCCGACCCCGCCGCCCAGCACGGAGCCCTCGACGCCGGCACCACCGCCACCGGCCCCTGCACCGGTGGCGGCGGGAGGGCGGGAGTGGACCCTCACGGCGTCCAGGCTCGACCTCGGTGGCCTCGACTTCGTCGGGATCGTCGACGCGCTGCTGAACGGGCAGGTCGTCAAGGTCCTGAAGTTCACCGCTGCGGACATGAAGATCAAGGACCTGGTGCAGACCGCCGAGATCTCACCGGGCTTCAAGCTGGTGACGGCGGCACGGCCGGGCAGCACGTCCACGGTCTCGCCGGGCCGGATCGAGCTGTTCACGGTGCAGCTCAAGGGCAACCTGGACATCCTCGGGATCAAGATCCCGGTGGACTACACGGCGGCGCACCCACCGCCGCTGAACGTGCCGTTCGTGACCTTCACCGAGGTCACGGTGCGCAACACGGACCTGGTCGGCGGAACGCTGAAGATCCCGGGCGCGCGGATCTCCGTGGTGTCCGACCAGGCTCCGGCCGCCCGACGCTGAAGCCCGCACCAGGCCTCGAGCCGGTGCGGGCTTCCGCTTGTCCTCAGTAGGTCTTGTTGTCCTTGTCGACGTACAGCAGGTCTTGTTGTCCTTGTCGACGTACAGCGTCGGCGCGTCATCAGCCGGCGCGACGGCTTGCGTCACCCAGAAGCCGAACTGGTCGGTTCCTCCGTCGGGGTCCGGCCCCACGTAGTGCAGCGCCGCGAACCCCTTGTCGACATCCAACTTGAACATGCGGTCGGGGATCTCCAGGACACCGAACTTCGGCAACTCCCAGGCGGCGATCTGAGTGGGATGAGGTTGCGCGTGGTCCGCCAGGTAGGCCAGCACCCGATCGAGCTCTGACGCGGTACGGACGGCCTCAGGCTCGTCGGCGCGGTTTTCGCCGTGGTAGTACCAAATGTCCAGCGTGTAACTCACCGCACATCCTTTCCGACTCCACGTGCTCCACACCACCCAGCCGCATGCGCCAGCCGACTTCGACCTCGACGTGTTTCGAAGCCTCGAGGCTCGCTCCTGGGCGGCCGATGCCCAGGCGAACCAGGTGATCGTTGATGCGGTCATGCTCGCCATCGGGTTCGCGCCCACTCGCGACCGCATGACCCACGGTTGCTCACGCGGCGACATCGGCTCTGCTGGAGGTGACACAGGGGCTGTGGGCCCCGGCTTCGTCTCGGACTCGAACGTCGCGCGGACCCGGGCAACACCTTCCAGCGCCGTCTTGGCCTCGCTGATCAGTGCCTGCGCGCCGTGCCCGGCTGCGCTGAACGATGCAACGACGGCATCGGCTTCAGCCATCTCCGCGGTTCCGGACATCGTCTCCGCGAAGTGGGATCGGCACTCGTCAGCGAGCACGGACACCTGCATCAGCCTGGCGATCGAGTCTCGACCTTCCGAACGACCTGATCCAGAACGGCGGCAACGTCCGCGAACGTGGTCAAGTCGTCAGACGCCGCACTTCTTCGCGCCTTCGAACACGCCCTCGCGGAACTTCGCCACCCGCTCGAACCCGGGGTCCACGGGGTTCGAGCCCAAGGTGTCACGGGCCGCGTAGTCGAACTGCAGCAGCACCGTCACGGCCTCGTCGAAGTCGCCCGGCGAGAGCCCGAACCCGTCCTGCCGCTTGAACACCTCGCCCGTGTACGCGCCGGCCAGGCACAACGCCGCGGCGGAGGCGCCCTCGCCCTCGGTCGGCTTGCCCAGCACGGCGAGCTCGGCCATCGCGTACCTGGTCGCGATCAGCGTGCCCGTCGCGTAGTCGCCGAACTCCCTGTGCAGCGCCGGTAGCTCGTCCTTGGTGTCGATCTTGATGGTCTTGTCGGCCGGGCAGTACGCGACGGGACCCTGGTCGCCGGAGCAGGTCGGCTCGGTCTGGGAGGCCTCCGCGCGCGGCGACGGCCAGTTCTTGCCGGCGGTCGTGGCGAGGTTCTTGAAGAAGCCGTCGAGGTCGGGCGTGACGGCTTCGAGCATGTCGTCGAACGGCAGGTTGCCGCCGTTCGCGCGGTCCTTCACGCTGGTGAACGCGCGCTGCGTGAACTGGCGGTTCTGGACCGTCATCGCGCCGCAGAACTTCGTGCCCTGCTCGTAGCCGTCCTGGAAGGCCGCCACGCGGTCGAACGCGCTGCCGTGCGCCTGCTCGTCCTCCGGGGAGGTGCCGACCGGGTCGCGGAACGTGATCAGCGCGCCGAGGGCCTTGTCCAGGGCGTCCGCGTTGATGTCCAGGCGCTGCGACTTGCCGTCCGTCACGTTGCGCACGAACGCGCCCGCGAAGCAGTCGGCCTGGGCCTCGGTGAGGATCGTCGGGTACCTCTCCGGCTCACGGCGCTCGGCCTCGGGCGTGATGCCCATGCGGTTCTGCACGGCGTGGCCGATCTCGTGCGCGAGGACGACGACCACGGCGGCCTCGCCGAAGCGGTCCTGCAGCACCGGCAGCAGGGACGCGCGGTCCCAGGCGATCGCGTCGGCGGCCGGGCAGTAGAACGCGTTGCCCTCCACGTCCGCGGCCTTCTGCGTGCACGGCGGCGGCTTCGCGGTGGCGTCGGCCGTGTCGACCGAGAAGTAACCGCCGCCCAGCGGCTTCCACGGCTTGTTGAAGGTCGTTTGGAACGACTCGGTCCAGAACTCCTCGATGTCCGTGAGCGCGGTGGCGGCCAGCTTGTCGATAGGGCCGTTGTCCGAGCCGCGCACCTGGACGGTGGTGGTGGACGCCTCCTTCTTCACCACCTTGGCGGCACGGGGCGTCCCCGGGATCTGGGCGGTGCACCCTGCGGCAAGCAGGGCGGTGACGACGATCAGCGCGATGCTCCGGTGCCGCATGGAACCATTGTGCCTGCCGGCCGGCTCCCGGGGCGTCCTAGTCGTCCAAGTCAGGCGCATACAAGGGGCAACGTGCGGCGGACTGATCAGGTTCACCGGGCCGGAGTCGCCCGATCGACTTACATTTCCATTCGTGCGCGAAGTGTTGTGCGCCCTGTTGCTCCTTCTGGGCCCTCCCACGGGGGCCGACCCGACCATGCCCGGTTGCCTCGGGGGCATCGCACCGGAGCCGCGGGCCGGCGTGATCGTCGGGCCCGGCACCGCCCACTCGGCGCTGGCAGCGGTGCCGGGAGGCGTCTACGACCTGTCCGTCTGGGCGGGCAGCCGGGCACCGGGACCCGCGACGACGACCGGGCTGCGGTTCCTCGATGGCGCCGGCGTTCAGACCGGACGCACCTACGCGCTGCGACCGGTCCGCGAGACGAAGCGCCAGAACAGTTACGGCATGGTCGCACCGCGTGACGCCGCCACGGTCCAGTTCTTCGCCACCACGACCACGGAGATCCACTGGGACTGCGTGTTCCTCAGGGTGTCCGCCTACGACGTCGCGCTCGAAGCCGGGCAGGACACCCTGGAGATCACCGTCACCAACACCGGCAGCGAGCCGCTGACCGGCCTGAAGCTCACCGTCACCGGCTGCGCGGACTTCCCGCCGTTCGACCTGGAGGACCAGGTCGTCCGCACCTGCGCGGGCACCGGGCCCGCGCAGGTGTCCGGTGCGCTCTACTGGAACGGAGCGCTGCCGGACGTCTCAGAGAGTCTCGATCTCGGTCACCGGGTCGGGGACCAGCCACAGCACCCCGGAGGGCGGCAGCTGCAGGATCGCTGAGTACGGCCGCCCGTGCCACGGCCTGGCCTCGGCCTCGACGCCACCGAGGTTGCCCACGCCCGAACCGCCGTAGTGCGTGGCGTCGGTGTTCACGAGCTCCTTCCAGCGTCCGGGGGACGGCAGGCCGACGCGGTAGTCGTGGTGGGGCGACCCGGAGAAGTTCGCCACGCAGGCGAGCGTCGAGCCGTCCTCACCGATCCGCAGGAACGACAGGACGTTGCCGCCCGAGTCGTTCGCGTCGATCCACTGGAACCCCTCCGGCGTGACGTCGTTCGAGAACAACGCCGCGGCGGTCTTGTACACCGAGTTCAGGTCGCGCGTCAGCGCCTGGATGCCCTGGTGCAGCGGCTCCTGCTCGACGAGGTGCCAGTCGAGCGACCGCGACTCCGACCACTCCTGCCGCTGCCCGAACTCGCCGCCCATGAACAGCAGCTGCTTGCCCGGATGCGCCCACATGAACGCCAGCAGCGACCGCACGCCGGCGGCCTTGTTCCAGTCGTCGCCCGGCATCCGGGTCCACAGCGAGCCCTTGCCGTGCACCACCTCGTCGTGCGAGAGCGGCAGCACGAAGTTCTCGCTCCACGCGTACACCAGCGAGAACGTCATCTCGTTGTGGTGGAACGAGCGGTGCACCGGCTCACGCGAGAGGTAGTGCAGCGTGTCGTGCATCCAGCCCATGTTCCACTTGAAGCCGAACCCGAGCCCGCCCAGGTGCGTCGGCCGCGTGACGCCCGGCCACGCCGTCGACTCCTCGGCGATCATGACGACGCCGGGGTGCCGCTTGTAGACGGTCGCGTTCAGCTCCTGCAGGAACCGCACCGCGTCGAGGTTCTCGCGGCCACCGAACTCGTTGGGCAGCCACTGGTCCGCCGGCCGTGAGTAGTCGAGGTAGAGCATCGACGCGACGGCGTCCACGCGCAGACCGTCGAGGTGGAACTCCTCGATCCAGTACAGCGCGTTCGCCACCAGGAAGTTCCGGACCTCGTTGCGCCCGAAGTCGAAGACGTACGTACCCCAGTCGAGCTGCTCGCCACGACGCGGGTCGGCGTGCTCGTACAGCGCCGTGCCGTCGAACTTCGCGAGCGCCCAGGCGTCCTTGGGGAAGTGCGCCGGCACCCAGTCGACCAGCACGCCGATGCCGCGCTGGTGCAGCGTGTCGACGAAGTACCGGAAGTCGTCCGGGGACCCGAACCGCGAGGTCGGCGCGTAGTACGAGGTGACCTGGTAGCCCCACGAACCACCGAACGGGTGCTCGGCCACCGGCAGCATCTCGATGTGCGTGAAGCCCATGTCCACGCAGTAGTCCGCGAGTTCCGTGGCCAGCTCGCGGTACCCGAGACCGGGCCTCCACGAGCCGAGATGCACCTCGTAGGTCGACATCGGCGCGTTCGCCCACTGCGTGGCCCCGCGCTTGGCCTCCCACTCCGCGTCGCCCCACTGGTACTCGGACCGCGTGACGACCGAGGCCGTCTGCGGCGGGACCTCCGTCGCGAACGCCATCGGGTCGGCCTTCTCGTGCCAGACGCCGTCCTGGCCGAGGATGCGGAACTTGTACCGCGAGCCCACCGCGACGTTCGGCAGGAAGACTTCCCACACACCGCTGGAACCCATGGAGCGCAACGGGTTCGCGCGGCCGTCCCAGCCGTCGAAGTCACCGGTCACGCGCACACCGCGCGCGTTCGGCGCCCACACGGCGAACGAGACACCGGTGACGTCACCGGCAATCGTCTCGTAGCAACGAACGTGTGCGCCGAGCACGTCCCAGAGCCGTTCGTGCCGGCCCTCGCCGATGAGGTGCAGGTCGAGCTCGCCGACGGTCGGCAGCCACCGGTACGGGTCGTCGACCTCGACCGTGTGGTCGCCGTAGGACACCAGCAGCCGGTAGTCGCCGGGCGCTTCGGGCAGTTCGCCCTCGAACAGCGCGTCGGCGATCCGTGGCAGCTCGACCTGCTTGTCACCCCACGAGATGGCGACCGACGTCGCGCCTGGGCGCAACGCCCGCGCGATCACCTGGTCGCCGACGGTGTGCACACCCAGCACCGAGTGCGGGTCGTGGTGCGCGCCTGACAGGAGTCGGTCCAGGTCGGCCTTCACGACTTACTCTCCTCCGCTAGTCATCCGGGCGATCGACGACAGCGGAACCGTCAACCACTCCGGCCTGTTGGCGTGTTCGTAAGCGACCTCGTAGACCGCCTTGTCCAGCTCGAAAGCGCGCAGCAGGTGCGCGTGGTCCCGCGGGTCGTCCGCCACCTCGGCGTAGCCGTCGCAGAACGCCGCCCGGTTGCGCTTCGTCCACTCCATCGCGCGGTAGGCGAGCTGGTCGTCGTCGGGCTGGCCGATGAGCAGCTGCCTGGCCGCGTAGTCGAACGACCTCAGCATCCCCGCCACGTCGCGCAACGGCGACCGCAGCGCGAGGCGGTCCTCGACCTTCGCCGCGGGCTCGCCCTCGAAGTCGATCAGCAGCCAGCCGTGCACGGTCCGCAGCACCTGGCCGAGGTGCAGGTCACCGTGGATGTGCTGGATCGGAATCGCGCCGATGTGCCGGCGCGCCTCCTCGAACGCGGCGCGCAACGGCACCTCGTGGCGGCCCAGTTCCGGCACCGCCTCCAGCACGACGTCCAGGCGCCGTTGCATGCCCTCGATGGCGCGGTCGATCGCGTCCTCGTCCGCGATCCGCGTGCCCAGGGCCTCGGCGAGATCGGCGTGGACCTTCGCGACGGCGTGGCCGAGGCGTTGCGCCTCGCCCGCGAAGTCGCCGCCGACCTCGAACGCGTGCAGGTCGGCCTCGGCCATCAGGTCGCGCACCGAGGTCTTGGCCATGTCCCAGCCCTCGACCGCGTCCGGCAGGAACTCCTGCAGCATCGCGAGCGTGATCTGCTGGTCGTTCAGGGTGGTGGAGATCGAGCCCAGCGGCAGCGCGATGTGCTCGCAGCCGACGGACCGCAGCGCGCGGTGCATCGTCAGGTCGCGGTTCTCGCCGTTCGCGAGCTTGCGGAAGATCTTCAGGATGTACTGCTGGCCGTAGATCAGCGACGTGTTCGACTGCTCGACGCCGATCGGCCGCCCGCGCAGGCCCGACCGCAGTTCGGTGCCGGGCTCGTGCGCGAACGTGATGCCGTCGGCGGTGTACCCGGACGCGATCCGGTCGAGCAGCACGCCGTTGTGCTCCGGGTCGAGCAGGACGTCCCAGGCGCCGGTGCTCAGGCTCAGCGCGCCCTGGTAGTTCTCGGTGCGTCCTGGCTGTTCGACCTCGAAGACCACGTGCACCAGGTCGCCGTCCACGACCGTCGTCCTCAGTGGACGGACGGCCGTGATCGGCCTGTCCTTGCCGCCGAACCACCTGGCGGCCGGGAGCAGATCGGGTAGCGAGGCGGCCAGCTTCTCGACCAGTTCGTGGGGATCGGTCACGCGCGATTCACCTCATCTCGCTGTCGTCGCCCGCCTCTACCAGCTGGAACCAGTAGAAACCGTGACCCGGAAGGGTCAGCAGGTAGGGGAGTTCCCCGATCGCGGGGAATTTGACACCTCCGGTGAGCTCCATCGGCGCGTAGTCGCGGTGCTCGGAGAGGTCCAGCTCGACGGGTTGCGGGAAGCGCGACAGGTTGTTCACGCAGAGCACGATGTCCTCGCGGCCGTCCGGGCGCTTCCACTGCCGCTTGTAGGCGAGCACGCTCGGGTTCGAGCCGCCGAGCTCGGTGAAGTCGCCCTCGGCGAACGCGTGGTGCTGCTTGCGCACCTCGATCATGTGCCGCGTCCAGTTGAGCAGCGACGTCGAGCTGTTGAGCTGCGCCTCGACGTTCAGGCCCTGGTAGCCGTAGACCGGGTCCATGATCACCGGCAGGTAGATCCGGCCGGGGTCGCAGCTCGAGAAGCCCGCGTTGCGGTCCGGGGTCCACTGCATCGGCGTGCGCACCGCGTCACGGTCCTGCAGCCAGATGTTGTCGCCCATGCCGATCTCGTCGCCGTAGTACAGAACGGGCGATCCGGGCAGCGACAGCAGCAGCGCGGTGAACAGCTCGTGCTGGTTGCGGTCGTTCTCCAGCAGCGGGGCGAGGCGGCGGCGGATGCCGATGTTCGCCTTCATCCGCGGGTCCTTGGCGTACTCCGAGTACATGTAGTCGCGTTCTTCGTCGCTGACCATCTCGAGCGTGAGCTCGTCGTGGTTGCGCAGGAAGATGCCCCACTGGGCGTTCTCGGGGATCGACGGCGTCTGGGCGAGGATCTCCGAGATCGGGAACCGCGACTCGCGCCGCACCGCCATGAAGATCCGCGGCATCAGCGGGAAGTGGAACGCCATGTGGCACTCGTCGCCGCCGACCGCCGGGTCACCGAAGTACTCGACCACGTCCGACGGCCACTGGTTCGCCTCGGCGAGCAGCACCCGGCCGGGGAACTCGTCGTCGACGACCTTGCGGCACTTCTTCAGGAACTCGTGGGTGCGCGGGAGGTTCTCGCAGATCGTGCCCTCCTCTTCGAAGAGGTACGGCACGGCGTCGAGGCGGAACCCGTCGATGCCCAGGTCGAGCCAGAACCGCAGGATGTCGAGCATCGCCTCCTGCACTTCCGGGTTCTCGTAGTTGAGGTCCGGCTGGTGGCTGAAGAAGCGGTGCCAGAAGAACTGCCCGCGCACCGGGTCGTAGGTCCAGTTCGACGTCTCCGTGTCGACGAAGATGATCCGCGCGTCGCTGTAGCGCGAGTCGTCGTCGCTCCACACGTAGTAGTCGCCGTACGGGCCGTCCGGGTTCTGCCGCGACTCCTGGAACCACGGGTGCGCGTCGGAGGTGTGGTTGAGCACCAGGTCGGTGATCACGCGGATCCCGCGCCGGTGCGCCTCCTCCAGCAGGTACACGAAGTCCTCGACGGTGCCGAACTCGGGCAGCACCGCGCGGAAGTCGCTGATGTCGTATCCGCCGTCGCGCAGCGGCGAGGCGTAGAAGGGCGGCAGCCAGAGGCAGTCGACGCCCAGCCACTCCAGGTAGTCCAGGCGCGAGGCGAGACCGCGGAGGTCGCCCGTGCCGTCGCCGTTGGAGTCGCTGAAGGCGCGGACGAGCACCTCGTAGAAGACAGCGCCCTTGAACCAGTCCGGGTTGGCGGATGCCGGTTTCGCCGACTTGAAGTCCTCAGCCTGAGGTTCGACCAGGAAGCCGTCGTCGTCGATGGCTTCTCCGGTGTGCGGTGTTCCTTCCAGCCCGAGCGCAGCGTCGGGACGGGAGTCGTCGGCCATGGTTCCCACCTCGTCGGGGGTTGTGCGGGTTGATCAGCTGAAACGGCGCTGCAAGCTCACGACGTGCGCGGTGGCACGCCACGGCTCGAGGCGGACGTAGTTGGCCTGTCCCCAGTCCCACGTCTCGCCGGTGACCTCGTCGTGCGCGATCACCCGCTCGTGCCAGTCGAACCCGAGGTCGGGCAGGTCGAGGTACAAGGTCCCCTCCTGCGTGTTGTGCGGGTCGAGGCTGACGACGACGACGACCGTGTCGCCCGTTTCCGGGTCACGCTTGGAGTAGGCGACCAACGCGTCGTTCTCGATGCTCTGGAACTTCAGCGTGCGCATCTGCTGGAGCGCGGGATGCGCCTTGCGGATGTGGTTGAGCTTGCGCAGCCACGGTTCGAGACTACGGCCGTCCGCCAGTGCACGGGCGTAGTCGCGTGGCCGCAACTGGTACTTCTCGGAGTTGAGGTACTCCTCGCTGCCGGGCTTCACGGCCTCGTGCTCGAAGAGCTCGTAGCCGCTGTACACGCCCCACGTGGGGGAGAGCGTGGCCGCGAGGGCCGCGCGCAGCCCGAACATCGCCGGGCCGCCGTGTTGCAGCGACTCGTGCAGGATGTCCGGCGTGTTCACGAAGAGGTTCGGCCGCGCCTCGTCCCAGTGGTCGCGGACGTCCTCCCCGAACTCGATCAGCTCCTGCTTGCTCGTCCGCCATGTGAAGTACGTGTAGGACTGGGTGAAGCCGAGCTTGGCCAGGCCGTAGAGGCGAGCCGGGCGGGTGAAGGCCTCCGCCAGGAACAGCGTGTCCGGGTAGACCTCCTTCACCTTCCAGATCAGCCACTGCCAGAAGTCCGGCGGCTTGGTGTGGGGGTTGTCGACCCGGAAGATCCGCACCCCGTGCTCGGCCCAGTACAGGACCACGCGCAGCACCTCGTGGTAGAGGCCCTGCGGGTCGAGGTCGAAGTTGATCGGGTAGATGTCCTGGTACTTCTTGGGCGGGTTCTCGGCGTACGCGATCGTGCCGTCGGGCTGCGTCGTGAACCACTCCGGGTGCTTGAGCACCCACGGGTGGTCGGGCGCGCACTGCAGCGCGAAGTCGAGCGCCACCTCGAGGCCCAGTTCCTTGGCGCGCGCGACGAGCGCGTCGAAGTCCTCGATCGTGCCGAGCTGCGGGTGGATCGCGTCGTGCCCGCCCTCGTCCGCGCCGATGGCCCACGGTGACCCCGTGTCCTCGGGAGTCGCGACGAGCGTGTTGTTGGGGCCCTTGCGGTTGACCCGGCCGATCGGGTGGATCGGCGGGAAGTAGACGACGTCGAAGCCCATCGCCGCGACCCGGTCGAGCTCCTTGGTCGCCGTGGCGAACGTGCCGTGCACCGCCTGGCCGGTCTCGTCGATCCCGCCGGTGCTGCGCGGGAAGAACTCGTACCAGGAGCCGTAGGCGGCCTTCTTCCGGTCGCACCAGATCTTGTACGTCTTGCCCTTGGTGATCAGCTCGCGCACGGGGTGCTCGAACATCACCTTCTGCACGTCGGCCGCGAAGGCCGGCGCGACGCGTTCGGCGAGCGGCCGGTTCTCGTCCCGCAACGCCGCCGCCGCGGAAGTGAGGAGTGCTCGCTCTTGACGCCTATCGGGTCGCCTTGCCACCCGATCGAGTAGCCCTGCTCCGATTTCAAGATCGTTTGCGAGATCACCGGGACCCTGTCCCGCCGCGATCTTCACCTCAACGGCGTGGTTCCAGGTGCCCCAGGGGTCACTCCACGCATCGATCCGGAACGTCCAGGCGCCTTCGGCGTCCGGAACCACGGTTGCGCCCCAGCGGTCGAGGCCGATTCCGACCTCGTGCATGCGGGTCTGACGAGCGACTCGGTCGTTCGGTCCGCGCCAGCTGACTGTGGCCGCGAGTTTGTCGTGTCCCTCGCGCCACACCGTGGCCGCAACCGGAATGTGTTCTCCCACAACGGCTTTGGCTGGATACCTGCCAGCCGACACCACCGGGGATACCTCGTCGATACCGAGCCGTCCGCTCATCGGCAGCGCCCTTCCGCCGTATCGCTTCGCGTTGATGCGTCAAATCCTGCCTTGCTCGATCAAGCCGTCTGACAGCGGGTTACCCCATCTAGATCCGTACCCCGCCACCGCCGATCGCACACCTCGAGCGTTGATCGTGTCCAGGGTCTCTCGGCCACGTTCCCGGCGCTTGGCGGCTTTCTCATTGGACACTTCCCGTACAACTCACCGTGTTAAGGGTGCGCTACAGGTACCGTGCGCGCGTGAACAAGCTTGGAGGCCGCTACGTCCTGCTCGATCAGCTCGGCGCCGGTGCCATGGGTGTCGTGTGGCGAGCACGCGACGAGTTCCTGCACCGTGACGTGGCGGTCAAGCAGCTGCTTCTGAACGACGTCGAGTCGAACGAGTTCCACGAGGCCGTGCAGCGCGCCATGCGCGAAGGCCGCATCGCCGCCCGGTTGCAGCACCCGAACGCGATCGCCGTGTACGACGTCGTGGTCGAGGACGGCAAGCCCTGTCTTGTCATGGAGTATTTGCCGTCCCGCAACCTCTCCTCGATCCTGGAGCGCGGCCCGATGCCTCCGCAGGAGGCGGCGCGGGTCGGTTCGCTGGCCGCGGGCGCGCTGGCCGCCGCGCACAGCGCGGGCATCGTGCACCGCGACATCAAGCCGGGCAACGTCCTCATTGGACGCGACGGCACGGTGAAGATCACCGATTTCGGCATTTCGCGCGCTTTGGGCGATGTGGCCGTCACCAAGACCGGCATGCTCGCGGGCACGCCCGCGTACCTGGCGCCGGAACTGGCCCGCGGTGCCGAGCCCGCGCCGCCCTCGGACGTGTTCTCGCTCGGCGCGACGATCTACGCGATGACCGAGGGCGAGCCGCCGTTCGGCAAGAGCACGAACGACCTGGGCCTGCTCTACAAGGTCGCGCGCGGCGAGACCCGCCCGCCGACGCGCTCCGGCCCGCTCACCGGCCTGCTGACCCGGCTCCTCGCGAACGAGCCGTCGCAGCGCCCCACCGCCGCCCAGGCCGCCGAGGAGCTGAAGGCGATCGCGTCCGGCGCCCCGGTCCCCGTCACCCGCGTGATCCCGCCGCGCCCGATGACGCCGCCGACCGGCACCGCCGTGATGGGCGCCGCGGGTCCGGGCACCATGCAGGGCCCACCGCGCACGATGCCCCCGCAGGCACCGCGCACCCGCCCGCCCGCGCCGTTGCCCGCGACCTACGACGACTACGAGCCCGAGCCCGAACCGAAGAAGAGCAACCGGGGCCTCGCGGTCGCGGCCGCGATCCTCGGCGTGCTCCTGATCTCCGGCGTCGCCTACGCGATCATCTCGAACCTCGGGGACAACTCGACCGCGGGCGGCCCCAGTTCGACGCCGGTGACCACGTCGGAGACCCCGGAGCCCACCTACGAGCAGACCACCAACCCCCCGGCCAAGACGACCGAGAAGCAGACGCCGTCGCAGACCAAGCCGAGCCCGCCGCCGTCGTCGAAGCCGCCCGCCACCAAGTTCACCGTCGCCCAGATCACCACCTTCGTGAAGCAGCACTACGCGAAGCTGCCGGCGAACGTCGACGCCGCCCGCGGCGACTGGGACCCGGGCCAGGCACCCGGCGCGGCCGAGGAGAAGGAGTTCTGGGGTCAGTACTCCAAGATCGCGATCAAGGAGGGGCCGCTGGTGAACGCGAACGAGGACGGCACGTTCACCGTCACGACGCTGCTGGAGCTGACCGAGAAGGACACCAACAAGGCGACGGCCGAGGAGCACACGCTCAAGATCTCGGGCAAGGGCGACAAGCCGCTGATCACCGACGAGCAGCGGGGTTGATCGGCGATCGAAGTATTCGCTGCTCACGGCCCGTCCCCGTCTTGACCGGTTCTGCAAGTCGTTGCAGGTCTGACCGGGAACGTTGTCAGGTACTCAGGGGTGGCAGGTAAGTTCGCTCGTCATGCGAGCACTTCGCCGGTTCACCGTCCGAGCCAGCCTGCCGGAGCCCCTGTCCGCGCTGAGCACGCTCGCCACCAACCTGCGCTGGACGTGGCACCCGCCCACGCAGGACCTCTTCGCCTCGATCGACCCCCGCGTCTGGTCCGAGGTCGGTGGCGACCCGTTGCGTCTGCTCTCCGTCGTCGACGCGGGCAAGCTGGAGTCGCTGGCCAGAGACGAGCAGTTCCTGCTCAAGCTCCACGCGCTCGCGAGCGACCTGGAGCGGTACGTCCAGGGTCCGCGCTGGTACCAGCGCAGGCAGGACGAGATCGCCCAGCGCCGCGAGCACGGGGCACCCGACACGCCGCTGCCCACGAGCGTCGCGTACTTCTCGATGGAGTTCGGCGTGCACGAGGCGCTGCCCAACTACTCGGGCGGTCTCGGCATCCTCGCGGGCGACCACCTCAAGGCAGCCTCCGACCTGGGCGTTCCGCTGATCGCCGTCGGTCTGCTCTACCGGTCCGGGTACTTCCGGCAGTCGCTGTCGCTCGACGGCTGGCAGATCGAGCACTACCCGACGCTCGACCCGCGCGGACTGCCGCTGGAGCTGCTCACCGAGCCGTCCGGGCTGCCGTTGCTGGTGCACGTGGCCATGCCGGGCGACCGGATGCTGCGCGCGAAGATCTGGAAGGCGCAGGTCGGACGCATCCCGCTGCTCCTGCTCGACTCGGACGTGGAGCAGAACGACGAGGACCTGCGCGGCGTCACCGACCGGCTCTACGGCGGCGACCAGAACCACCGGATCCGCCAGGAGATCCTCGCCGGCATCGGTGGCGTGCGCGCCGTGCGCACGTTCTGCGAGCTCACCGGCCACGCGCAGCCCGAGGTCTTCCACACCAACGAGGGCCACGCCGGGTTCCTCGGCCTCGAGCGGATCCGCGAGTACATCACCAACGACGGTCTCGACTTCGACCAGGCGTTGACGGCCTCGCGCGCGGGTGCGGTGTTCACGACGCACACGCCGGTGCCCGCCGGCATCGACCGCTTCCCGGTCGACCTGGTCCAGCACTACTTCGGCGCCGAGAACCTGGTTCCCGGCGTGAACACCCAGCGCATCCTCGCGCTGGGCGCCGAGGAGAACCCCGGCATGTTCAACATGGCGCACATGGGCCTGCGGCTCGCCCAGCGCGCGAACGGGGTGTCCAAACTGCACGGTGAGGTCAGCCGGGACATGTTCCGCGGCCTCTGGCCGGGCTTCGACACCACCGAGGTGCCGATCGGCTCGGTCACCAACGGCGTGCACGGGCCGACGTGGGCCGCGACCGAGATGAGCAAGCTGCTCGGAGCGTCCGAAGCGGACAACCAGACGAGCAACGGCCTCGGCATCGGCGCGTTCGAGCCGGTCACCGACGCCGGGCTGTGGGAGCTGCGGTCGACGCTGCGCGGCCGGCTCGTCGACGAGGTGCGCCGCCGGGTCCGCGAGTCGTGGCTGCAGCGCGGCGCGTCGGCGCTGGAGCTGGGCTGGACCGACTCGGTCTTCGACCCCGACGTGCTGACCGTGGGCTTCGCACGGCGCGTGCCGACGTACAAGCGCCTCACGCTGATGCTGCGCGACCCGGAGCGGCTGCGTTCGCTGCTGCTGCACCCCGAACGGCCCGTGCAGCTCGTCGTGGCGGGCAAGTCGCACCCGGCCGATGACGGCGGCAAGGCGCTGATCCAGCAGATCGTGCGCTACGCCGACGAGGCGGGCGTGCGGCACCGGATCGTGTTCCTGCCGGACTACGACATGTCCATGGCCCGGTACCTGTACTGGGGCTGCGACGTGTGGCTGAACAACCCGATGCGCCCCCTCGAAGCGTGCGGCACGTCCGGCATGAAGGCGGCGTTGAACGGCGGCCTCAACCTGTCCATTCGCGACGGCTGGTGGGACGAGCTTTACGACGGCTCGAACGGCTGGGCCATCCCGACCGCGGACGGCGTCAACGACCCGGTCCGCCGGGACGACCTGGAGGCCAACGCGCTGTACGACCTGCTCGGTTCGCAGGTCGCGCCGCTGTTCTACGACCGGGGCGAGGACGGCGTGCCGACCCGCTGGATGTCGATGGTCCGGCACACGCTGGCCTCGCTCGGCCCGGTGGTGCAGGCCTCGCGCATGGTCCGCGAGTACGTGGAGACCTACTACGCACCGGCCGCCGCGTCCGCGCAGAACGTCGTCGGCGAGGGCTACCGGGGCGCCAAGGAGCTCTCCGCGTACCGGCACCGGCTGCGTGCGTCGTGGACGCGGGTACGGGTGCTCGACAGCGACCTGGTCATCAGCGGCTCCTCCGTGCCGGTGCTCGGAGCGCCGGTCATCGTGCGCGCACGGGTCGAACTGGCCGGGCTGGAACCGTCCGAAGTGGACGTCCAGGTCGTGCTGGGCAAGGTGTCGCACGACTCCGACGAGCTCAAGGACATCGTGTCCGCGCCCATGAACTACGCGGGCAACGGCAACTACGAGGCCGAGGTGCCGCTGCCGCACGCCGGAGCGCTCGGCTACACCGTGCGCGTGCTGCCGCGCCACGGCCTGCTGGCGACCTCCGCGGAACTCGGCAGGGTCGTTCTCGCCGGCTGATCGCTTCACGGCATTGACACAGGGCATCCAGCCCGCCTGAAAAGGCGGGCTGGATGCCCTGATGTGTCTGTCTTCCTTGTTGCCTGTTCACTGCTCGTGACCTGAGTCAGGCCTGTACCCCTTTAGGTCCTTCGCTCAAACGAATGACCCCTTTTTCAAGTGGGTGAATTCAGGATCTCCGCTGGTAGGGGGCCTAGATGCGGGCTTACGCTCCTCTGCATGGAATGAACCGCACGGGAATTCGTCGAAGCTTTCTCGGAGTGGCTCCAAATGAATTGTGTTTGAGGAAGAAGGTAGCCGTGAAGAAGACGATTACCGCACTCTCGCTCGTCGCAGCTCTGTTCACCGCCTCGACCATCCCGGCTGCCAGTTCGTCGCCCGCCGCGCCAGAACTCCCCGCCGCCTGCGCCGCTCTCGTCACGGACTTCGCCGCCAAACTCAAGAAAGCGGTCGGCAGCCTCGTGCCCGTGCCCAACGTGGAGGCCGTGAAACCGTTGATCGGTGACCTCCTCGCCCTCGTGACAGCGCTGCAGAACGCCGGATGTCTACCGACACCTCCTGTCAGCGCGCCGGGCGCACCTGTGCCGGCGAGGGCCGCCGAGTACACAGGTCCGGCCGACCAGTGCCTGCCCGTCGTGCTGAACCTGATCTCGGCCGTCGCCGGGCTGGGCGGCACGGTCCTCGGGGCCGCGGCCGGGCCGCCCGACGCCGCCAAGATCACCGCAATGCTGAACACGGTGCTCGACACCGTCAAAGAACTGCTGGGCAAGTGCGGCCTGCCGGCACCTCCCGGAGGCCTGCCCGCGATGCCCGGCCTGCCGGTGCAGAACAGCTGATCTGTCCGCGGGGTGCGAAGGGCCCGTCACCGTTCCCGGTGACGGGCCCTTCGCCGTGAGTCTTCCGTGGTGCAGGCCGAAGGTCAGCCGATCTCCAGGCGGGCGCGGGTCGCCGCCACCCGCGGACTCCAGCCCGCCAGATCGTGCGCCTCGGCCACGAACTCGCGGGCCTTCGCGTTGTCGCCGTCCGCCATCCACGCCCGCGCGATGGTGATCAGGTCGTCCGCGCGGCCCTGCGCGTTCTCGCTCGACTCGGCGGAGTAGCCCGCGAGTTGCCTGGCCTTCGCGGTGTCGCCCTCGATCAACGCCATGATCGCCAGCGTCCCGTTCGCGCGCGATTTGGGATATCCGGCCTCATAGGCGTTGTCGAACATGTTGCGTGCGGTCTCCAGCCCCACCTCCGCGGGGAACTGCCCCGCCTCGACCGCCAGCACGGCGACCCCCGCGGTGGTGGCCATGACGAACGCCAGGTCGCGCTTGCTCAGGTCCTCGCGGCCGGTCAGCCCGATCACCGTCTGCAGCGCTTCGAGGTACCGCTCGCGGGCGCACGACGTCACGACCTTGAGCCCGACGACGGTGAGCAGGTCGGGGTGCTCCCGCACCAACTCGGAGTAGACGCGCTCGGCCTCGTCGAGGTCACCGCGCTGGTAGGCGTCCATGCCGGCGAGCACGCCGGGCCGTGCCTCCAACTCGCCGAGCGGCCGTCCGGAGAGCTTCGGCAGCGAGAACACGAACCAGCCCAGGCTCGTGTTGCCCGGTCCCTCGACCGGCACGAGCTGCCAGAGGAAGCAGACGGTCGCGGCGAGCGCCATGCCCTTGCCGAACGCGCTGCCGGTGGCGAGCCACGTCACCGCCGCGACCGCCGCGCAGAAGACGATCGCGAACGCTCCGGCGAGGACGGTCCGCCGGCGCACACCCGGCTTCAGGCCGGTGATCCCGACCGTCGCGAGCACGGGGATCTGGCGGAGGACGAGCCGCTGGTGCGTCCACGTCCACGACTTGAGCTCACCGCCGACACCGATGATCACGTGCGTGATCCGGAGGCCGAACAGGACCGCGCCGAGCGCCAGGCCTGCCTGGGCCGCGGTCAGCTCCACGATCAGGCCGACCAGTGCTCCGGCCAGGCCGAGGTGGAACTCCGGGAGGGTCCAGCCGATCGTCCCGGCCACCACCAGTGCCGTCACGATCCAGCGCACAACTGTCACGATCACCAGACGTTACCGGCGTGACCGCGGTTCCCCGGTCAGACCACGGGCTGCGAGCCGCCCTCGCGGATCGGCAGGCCGGCCGCGCGCCAGCCCCGGTACCCGCCGACGAGGTCCGTCGCGTTGGGCAGGCCGACCCGTTGCAGGTCCCGGGCCGCGAGCGACGACGCCCAGCCCTCGTTGCACACCACGACCACGGTCGTGTCGGCGGTGAACCCCGGCAGCCGCCAGTCGCCGGCCGGGTCGAGCCGCCACTCCAGCACGATCCGCTCGACCACGACGGAGTTCTCGATCTCGCCCTCGGCCAGCCGGTTGTGGGCGGGCCGGATGTCGACGACGAGCACGTCCTCCAGCGCGAGCACCTCGTGCGGTTCCAGCCGCTCGAGGTGCGACCGGGCGTCTTCGAGGATGGTGTCGAGCGTGCTCACGGGCCCTCCAGGTCGGCCAGCTGACGCAGTTCGGCCAGAGGCAGGCGCTGCGCGGGCAGCGGTGGGATCGAGTCGGGGATGTCGTGCAGCGACGCGTACTCGCGGGTCGGCACGAGCGGCGGCGAGTAGGCGTGCACGGTCGCGGCCGGCCTCTCGAACGGGTTCAGCACCTGGTGCGCGCGCCCGGACCCGAAGCCCAGCGCGTCACCGGTGTCGCGCACCGCGGACCGGATCGGCCCGGCGGGGTAGCGGTAGTCCTCCCGCAGCTTGCCGGTCAGCACGGTGAACGACCCGGCCGACCCGCCGTGGTCGTGCGGCTCGGTGCCCTGGCCCGGCAGCCACGACAGCAGCCACAGCTCGACGCCCTCGGTCAGTCCCAGCCGCGCCCACCAGCGGCGTTCGGTGGAGTAGTCGAGGATCTGCAGCAGCCCGGTGGTCAGCTCGCTCGCCACGAACGAGGTGAGGTCGCGCAGCTCGCGCGGCGTCCACAGGTCGCGGGACGGATGGATCACGTCACGCAGCAGCCGGCCGTCCAGTACCGGGTGGAGGTCGAATTGATCTTGGTCTGCATGCGTCGAGGTCACGCACTCGCTCCTGAAGGCCGCGTCGGGTACGGGTAGCGATCAAGACGCGACGCAGGGCGCTGTCAGCGCGTGCGTCGCGTCGAGCTACACCCGCACGACGCCACGAGCACGAGGTCGATCGTGCGGTCCGTCCAGCAGTAGACGACCACGAGCGTGATGGTGCCAGACGCGCTCGGAATGTGGCTAGAGCGTCCATTTGCCGGAAGAACCTCGGACACAGAGTCAAGTGACCGCAAGGAGTTCAGCGCGGGATGCGGAGCAGCAGCAACGAGCGCGCGGGCACGGTGAGCTTCTCCCGTGCCGTGAAAGAACCGGGATTCGCGGGGGAGCCGTCCGCCGTCGTCGTGTCGAGGAACGGCTCGTACGACGGCCCGTAGCGCTCGTGCGGCAGCGTCACGGTGATGGCGTCCGCACCGGCGTGCATCAGCATCAGCCACGAGTCGTCGGACACGAGCTCTCCGTCCCGTGTGCGGGAGAGGCAGTTCGAGCCGTCGATGAACATGCCGAGCGTGCGGCGGCCCTCGTCGAACCAGTCCGTCTCGGCCATCTCCCGCCCGTCCGGCCGGAACCACACCAGGTCCGGGTTGCCGCTGGGCGTCGTGCGGCCCTCGAAGAACTCGGGCTGCCGCAACGCCGGTGACGACGCGCGCAGGTCGATCAGCCGCTGCGTGAACCCCAGCAGCGCCTCGCTCGCGTCGCTCGTCGTCCAGTCGACCCACGACACCTCGTTGTCGAGGCAGTACGCGTTGTTGTTGCCGCCCTGGGTGCGCCACATCTCGTCGCCGGCCGTCATCATCGGCGTGCCGGTCGACAGCAGCAGCGTCGAGAGCAGGTTCCGCGCCTGCTGCGCCCGCAGCGCGAGGATCCCGGGATCGGACGTCTCACCCTCGGCACCGCAGTTCCACGAACGGTTGTCGTTCGTGCCGTCGCGGTTCTCCTCGCCGTTCTCCTCGTTGTGCTTGTCGTTGTACGACACCAGGTCCCGCAGCGTGAAGCCGTCGTGCGCGGTGATGAAGTTGATCGACTGCCACGGTCGGCGCAGGTCATCCGCGTACAGGTCGCTCGACCCGGAGAGCCGGTACGCGAGATCGCGCACGGACGTGTGGCCACGCCAGAAATCCCTCACCGTGTCGCGATACCGGCCGTTCCACTCCGCCCACTGCATGCCGAAGTCGCCGACCCGGTACCCGTCGCCCGTCGCGTCCCACGGCTCGGCGATCAGCTTCGACCGGCACAGCACCGGGTCCGTCGTGATGGCCGTCAGCAGCGCCGAGTCGCGGTCGAAGAACCCGCCGCCCGGCCGGCCCATCGTCGAGGCGAGGTCGAACCGGAACCCGTCGACGCCCATCTCCTCGGCCCAGTACCGCAGCGAGTCGGTGACCAGCCGCACGACCTGCGGCGACCCGGCGTCCAGCGTGTTGCCGCAGCCCGTGATGTCGACCGTGCTGCCGCCGCCGGCGTGCAGGTAGTACCCCGGCGCGTCGTAGCCGCGGAAGCAGATGGTCGGCCCGCCGGGCCCGCCCTCGCAGGTGTGGTTGTAGACGACGTCGATCAGCACCTCGATGTTCGCCGCGTGCATCGCCGCGACCATCGTGCGGAACTCCTGGACCTCGTTGCCGGGTTCGCTCGCGTACGCGGCGTGCGGCGCGCAGTAGCCCAGCGGCGAATAACCCCAGTAGTTCGTCGCGCCCCTGCTCAGCAGCGACGGCTCGTCCTGGAACGCCTGGACGGGCAGCAGTTCGACACTCGTGACACCGAGGCGCGTGAGGTGCTCGATCGCCGCCGGGTGCGCGAGCCCGAGGTAGGTGCCGCGCAGCTTCTCCGGGATCTCCGGGTGGTTCTTCGTGAAGCCCTTGACGTGCATCTCGTAGATGACTGCCTCTTCGAACGGCACGTCGGGCTTCACGCCCGTGTCCGCGCCGCCCGGTGAGCTGACGACGGACAGGGGCACGCTGCCGAGCGAGTCGACCGCGGACGGCGGCCCGTGCATCGGGTCGCCGACGTAGCCGAGCGAGGCCTCCAGGTTCGTGATCCCGCCCTCGATCTGCCGCGCGTACGGGTCGACCAGCAGCTTCGCCGGGTTGCACCGGAGCCCGCGCCCCGCGTCGTACGGCCCGTGCACCCGGAACCCGTACCGCTGGCCGGGTGTGACGCCGGGCACCAGACCGTGCCAGACGCCGAACGTCCGTTCGGTCAGCTCGACCCGTTTCTCGGTGCCGTCGTCGTCGACGAGGCAGACCTCGACCGCGTCGGCGACGTGGGACGTCACCGCGAACCGGACACCGCCTGCTTCGGCGTGTGCCCCCAGCGGGAACGGTCGGCCTGCCAGCACCTCGGACTCGGGTCGCGTAGCCATGCCTCCGATCTTGGCATCCGATACCGACAAAAAACTTGAGAGTTCACACAGGCGGCGCAGCGGCGTCACCCCGCGCGAGGGACACCCCGATGAGTGGTCGGTGCGAGGCCGTTCGGAAGAATGGGGGCGTGGCGGACGTCGACGTGACAGATCTGGTCGTGCACATGGCGGGCGTGTCGGTCCGCCGAGGCAAGAACACGCTGGTCGGAAACATCGACTGGAGCGTGGAACTGGACGAGCGCTGGGTGGTGCTGGGCCCGAACGGTGCCGGCAAGACCACCCTGCTGAGGCTCTCCAGCGCCGACCTGCACCCGACCAAGGGCAAGGTCCACCTCCTGGGTGAACGACTGGGCAAGACGGACGTCCAGGAGCTCAAGCCCCGGATCGGCCTGTGCTCCGCGGCCCTGGGCGGCCGCATCCCGCCGGACGAGACGGTCGTCGACCTGGTCGTCTCCGCCGGCTACGCGGTGCTCGGCCGCTGGCGCGAGGAGTACGGCAAGCAGGACACCGACCGCGCCCGCGAGCTGCTCGGCACCCTCGGCATGGCGCACCTCGCCGACCGCCTCTACGGCACGCTGAGCGAGGGCGAGCGCAAGCGCACGCTGATCGCCCGCGCGTTGATGACCGACCCCGAGATGCTGCTGCTCGACGAGCCCGCCGCCGGTCTCGACCTGGGCGGCCGCGAGGACCTGGTCGCGAAGCTCTCGGAGCTGGCGATGGACCCGGACGCGCCCGCGATGGTGCTGGTCACGCACCACGTCGAGGAGATCCCGCCCGGCTTCACCCACGCGTTGCTGCTGCGCGAGGGCTCGATCGTGGCCCAGGGCCTCCTGGAGGACACCCTGACCGAGGAGAACCTCTCGAAGACCTTCGGCCAGGATCTCGAATTGCAGAAGTCCGGGGACCGCTTCTTCGCCCGCAGGAAAGTTTGAGAAGCTACCGCTAGGTAACGTGACGGCAGTCGGACGGCATCGCGAGTTCGCGTCGGTCGTCCGGCCGACGATTCAGGTCAACCGCCGCAGGCGATTCGGCCCGAATCGTCGGCCGGACGACCGACTTCCCGGCGAACTCGCCGCCGTCTGCGAAGCAGCGGCAAAGGAGCACAGTGGCTGAGTTCGTGAGGCTTGAGGTCGAGGACGGGATCGGCACGATCCGCCTGGAGCGGCCGCCGATGAACGCCCTGAACCGGCAGGTGCAGACCGAGCTCCAGGCCGCCGCGAAGGAGGCCTCGGAGCGTTCTGACGTCTACGCGGTCATCGTCTACGGCGGCGAGAAGGTCTTCGCGGCCGGCGCGGACGTCAAGGAGTTCGCGCAGATCTCCCACGCCGAGATGACGCTGCGGGCCAAAGGCCTGTCCGACGCTCTCGGCGCGCTGGCCTCGGTGCCGAAGCCGACGGTCGCCGCGATCACCGGGTACGCGCTGGGCGGCGGCTTCGAGGTCGCCCTCGGCTGCGACCGCCGGATCGCCGGCGACAACGCGAAGGTCGGCCAGCCCGAGATCCTGCTCGGCCTGATCCCCGGTGGTGGCGGCACGCAGCGCCTCGCCCGCCTGATCGGTCCGTCGAAGACCAAGGACCTGCTCTACACCGGCCGGTTCGTCGGCGCCCAGGAGGCGCTCGAGATCGGCATGGTCGACGAGGTCGTCGCGCCCGACGACGTGTACGCCGCCGCCGTGCGGTGGGCCAAGCAGTTCGTCAACGGGCCCGTGCTCGCGCTGGCCGCGACGAAGGCCGCGGTCGACGGTGGCCTCGACACCGACCTCGAGTCGGGCCTGAAGCTCGAAAGCCACCTCTTCGCGGCGCTGTTCGCGACGGAGGACAAGAAGAACGGCGTGGAGTCGTTCATCGCGAACGGTCCCGGAAAGGCGAAGTTCAGTGGCAACTGATCCGGCACCGAACCCGCACGCGACCGCGGAAGAGGTCGAGGCGGCGTACAAGGACACCAAGCTCGCGCAGGTGCTCTACCACGACTGGGAAGCGGGCACGTACGACGAGAAGTGGTCGATCTCGTACGACGACCGCTGCATCACCTACGCGACGGACCGCTTCCGCGCCGCCTCCGGTGACGTCGGCCCGTACGAGCACGCGCTGGAACTGGGCTGCGGCACGGGCTTCTTCCTGCTGAACCTGATGCAGGGCGGAGTGATCAAGAAGGGCTCGGTCACCGACCTGTCGCCCGGCATGGTCGAGGTCGCGCTGCGCAACGCCGAGCACCTCGGGCTGGACGTCGACGGCCGCGTCGCCGACGCCGAGCGCATCCCGTACGACGACAACACGTTCGACCTCGTCGTCGGTCACGCGGTGCTGCACCACATCCCGGACGTCGAGGCGGCGATGCGCGAGGTGCTGCGGGTGCTGAAGCCCGGCGGCAAGTTCGTGTTCGCGGGCGACCCGACGAACATCGGCAACTTCTACGCCCGCAAGCTCGGCCAGGCGACGTGGTGGCTGACCACCAACATCACCAAGGCCCTGCCGGTGCTGGGCGACTGGCGTCGTCCGCAGGAGGAGCTCGACGAGTCCTCCCGCGCGGCCGCGCTGGAGGCCGTGGTCGACCTGCACACGTTCGACCCGGACCAGCTGGAGGCCACGGCTCGTCGCGCCGGCGCCGTCGGCGTCCGCGCGGTGACCGACGAGCTGTCCGCGGCTCTGTTCGGCTGGCCGGTGCGCACGTTCGAGGCCGCCGTGCCGCGCGAGAAGCTGGGCTTCGGGTGGGCGATGTTCGCCTACCGCACCTGGCAGAACCTCACGTGGGTCGACCAGAACGTCCTCGCGAAGGTGCTGCCGCGCGAGGTGTTCTACAACGTGTCGATCACCGGCAAGAAGACCTCCTGAGTTGGGGTACGCGTTCACCTTCGCCGACGTGGCCTTCCTGCGCTCCGCCGCCGGGACCGCCGCGCTGGCCGAGGTGGACGCGTTGCCCTTCTCCGACGCCTCCCGGTTGCGCGACGTCGAGACGGCCCGCAAGCGGCTGGGCCCCGGGTTTGCCCCGGTCGTGGAAACCGTGCTGCTGCGGCGTCGCGCGGTGTCCAAACTGGACTCTGCCTCGTCGTGGCTCTTCACCGACGACGCTTTGCAACAGGCCACGGCTTCCGCTGTCGCCCGGCATCGCGCGCTGCGGTTCGCCGGTCGCTCGGTGCACGACGTCACCTGCTCGGTCGGCGCGGATCTCTTCGCGCTGAGCGAGGTGGCCTCCGTCTGCGTCGGCTCGGACCTCGACCCCGTGCGAGTCGCCATGGCGCGCAACAACGTCCCGGGTCAGCTCGTCGCCATCGCCGATGCCCTGCGTCCCGTGTCGCGTGCTTCGGCCGTCACCGCGGACCCCGCTCGCCGCGACTCGTCCGGCCGCCGCAAGTGGAACCCCTCGGACTTCGTGCCGCCGCTGGACGAGCTGTCCGAGGTGTACTCGGGTGTGGACCTCGCGGTGAAGTGCGCTCCCGGCATCGACTTCGCCGTCGCGCCGTGGGCGGCCGAGATCGAGGTCGTGTCCCTCGACGGCGCGGTCCGCGAAGCCTGCCTGTGGACGCGAGGCCTTGCCACGCCTGGAGTCACGCGCCGCGCCTCCGTGCTGCACGGCTCCGACTCGTGGACCCTGACGGACGCCGAGCCGGACGACTGCCCGGTCGCTCCGCCCGGCGAGTGGCTCATCGATCCGGACGGCGCGGTCGTGCGCGCCGGGTTGGTGCGTCACTACGCGGCCCGGCACGGGTTGTGGCAGCTCGATGAACGCATCGCGTACCTGAGCGGGGCCAAGCCTCCCGCGGGCATCCGGGCGTTCCGCGTGCTCGAACACGGGCACTACACGGAGAAGTCGCTCAAGTCGTTGCTGAAGACGCGGTCGGTCGGCCGGCTGGAGATCCTGGTGCGCGGCCTGGACGTCGACCCGAACACGATGCGCAAACGTTTGAAGCTCTCCGGCTCCGCGTCGGCCACGGTCGTGCTGACCAGGATCGGCTCAAAGCCCGTCTTCGTGCTGTGCGAGGCTGAGCGCACCTAGCAGCAGGTCGAGGCGGGTCTCGTCGTGCACCGGCCGCAGCCTCCCGCCCTGCATGAGCGTCGCGATGCCGTGCAACGAGCTCCAGAAGACCTCCGTCAACGCTTCCAGGTCTCGTTCGCCCTGGACGGGTTCGACCGCGGCGACCAGTTCTCCGAACGCGTCGCGCAGTTCCTGCGGCACCTCTTCCGTGCCCCACGGGATGTCGGACTGCTGCACGAACATCGCGTCGTAGAGCGCGGGCCTTCTCCGCGCGAACTCCAGGTACGCCTCCGCCGCGGCCCGCAGCCGTGACTCGCCTCGGGACGGACGGGCCTTCCGCAACAGTCGGGCCAGCTCACCGCACCCCTGGATCGCGACCGCGCGCACGATCGCGTCCTTGCCCTTGAAGTGGCTGTAGAGCACCGGCTGGCTGTACTCGACCTTCTCGGCGAGCTTGCGCGTGGTGACCGCGTCCCAGCCCTCCGCCTCGGCCAGGTCCCGGGCGGCGTCGATGATCAGCTGATGGCGTTCGGCGCGCTCGCGCTCACGCCGGTTCTGGATGGTCACGCCGTTGAATCTAGCACTGCTAGACATTCGAGCGCCTCTAGTGTTAGCGTTGCTCTTGTCGCTAGCACTGCTAGATTTTCGCGGAGGATGCAATGCGTTTGGCCACGATCATGGGTTGGCTCGTCGTAGCGGCGGGCTTCTACTTCGGCCTGAGCTACCTGCTCAACGGCGACGGATCGGCTGCGGGCTTCGGCATCACCGACCCGGCCGGCTACTACGTCGTGAAGGGCGTGCGCGACCTCGCCTACGCGCTGACGGCCCTGATCCTGCTGCTGATGGGCCAGCGCCGGGCCCTGGGCTGGGTGGTCCTCGCGGACTCGATCATCCCGATCGGCGACTGCCTCGCGGTGATCACGCACGGCGGCACAGTGGGCTACGCGCTCGCGGTGCACGGCTCAGCGGCAGTGCTCGTCCTGTTCACAGCGGCATTGCTGCTCAGGGAGACAGCGCCCGCACGGCCTCACGCAGTTCCGGCTCAGTGATCTCCTCGAGCAACAGCCCGATCAGCACCTGGAACGCACGCCGCAACTCGTCGGGATGGGTGGACAACACCAACGTCCCGGCGAACGCGTCCGCGTCCCGCAGGTCGTCCAGCCCTCGCCCCTGCACCGCGTTCACACCTTCGCGCAGGCACCACAACGACATCACGTGGTCCCTCATGCCGTTGATCATGTAGAGCGCCTGCCACCCGCGCCCGCGCGCGATGGACGACCGCGCGTGCAGGGCGTACAGCCAGGCGAGCCCGATCAGCCCGTCCCGGTCGGGCTGCCCGGCCTGCGGCACCTGGTTCGCCTCACCGAACAACAGCTTGAACGTCGGCCCGGTAGCCCCGAACTCGTCCGAAGGCCAGAACGCGATGTCCACCTGCAGCGTGGACCTCATCAGGAACACGCGGAACAACGTCTTCCCGCTCCGCACGTCGAGATGACCGACCGCCCCGCACGCGTACATCAACGCGGTCCAGTCGACCACCACCGCGTCGACGTCCCGCTCGACCGACAAGGCGAAGTCGATGTCCGACCAGCGATCTTCCCGCCCCACCGCGGCGGACCCTGTCAGCGCGGCACCGACCACTCGCGGATCGACGTCGGCGGCGTTGACGAGATCACGACGCAACTGGTCGCGTTCGGAAACCGAGAACACGCTCCCACCCTATTGGCCCCGGCTTCAGCCAGGCTTGCGAACCAGGTTCGTGTACCCGGCCAGCGCCAGCGTCGCCAACCCCCACACGGCCAGCTGCACCAACCAGATGGCCGCCGTGAACGCCTGCCCCTTCTTCGACGCGCTGTCGAGGTCGCACCTCGCCCGCATCCCGGTCATGGCCAACGGCAACCCGCGATCCAGCCCGAGCCCGATCAACTCCACCGTCGAACAGGGAGTTCCGGCCACCCCGGTCGCACTCGTGACCCGTTCCGCGACTAGATGCCCAGGCCGGGTCTGCACCTGCCCTGCCCACCAGCCGATCGCCCCGGAGACGGCGAGAACCAGCAGCAGCGCTGCCGCGGTCCGCCGCGCCCGGTAGCCGTACCCGGCCAGCACTCCCCACAGCCAGTGGAACCACCGGGTCAACGGCCCACCCAGGGACTGGGGACTGCGGCGGCGCAGATCGGTCTGCTGTGCCATGAGAATCCGGCGCACCGTGCCGTCGTGGCCTGCCGCCCGCTCGACCGCGGCCAGCCGCTGGTAGGCCGAAGCGTGATACGCGGGAGTGTGGCAACGGATCAAATGGAGCCACTGTTCCCAGTTCCATCTCGACGCGAGAGATGCATAGGTGAAGTCGCTCAGTGTCACGAGCTTTCTGTGTTCGCACGCCGCACCACGTTCGAGGCCGGGGCACAATGCCTCCAGTGGCAACCGCACGGACGCTTCGACCGTGGCGTCCTGAAGGTTCAGCACTGGACTCGACTCCGAACTAGCCTCCAGTTCGACCGTGTCCGCACAGCCCAGCCTGCCGGTGATGTGGGCGCTGACCAGGCTGAGTGAGGGTCCATTGCCTGCATTGAGCTGTGTCCGGCCGAACAGCGCCAAGACACTGCCGATGCGTATCCGGTTGGCGTTGATCGCGGGACCACCGGTGTTCGTGATGTTTGTGTTGGCGAGTTCGAGGATTTCTCCGATGCGGGCGTTGACCAGGTCGACCGCACCGATGTCGTCGTGTCCGGCGATGGAGAGCTTGTTCCGCAGTAATAGGCTTCCGCTGATCTGGACGCCGTGTGCGTCGAGCGCGATTCCAGCAGCGTTGGTGATGTCTGTGTCCGTCAATTCGACATGACCTGAGATGCGAGCGTTGATGAGGCAAAGTGAGCCTGTGTCACCACGTCCGGTTATCCGATTGCCATACCTTAGAGAAAGGTCACCGTCGATTTTAGCGTTGTCCACCTGCATCGCAGGACCAGTGTCATTGCTGATCTCGGTTCCCGACATGTCCAGGTTCGACCTCAAGTGGGCACCTATGAAGTTGACCGCACTCTCGTCGCCGTGCCCGATGATGCGGACACCGTCTCGAAAGATCACCTGACCACCGACTTCGAGGCCGGAGGCATTCAGGGCAGAGCCTGATGCGTTCGTGATCTGCGCGCCATCGAGATCGAGGTCACCTGAGACATGAGCATCGAAAAGCCTGACGGTGCCGTAGCTGTGGTCGCCCGACATGCGGACACCTCGGCGCAGGAACAGGTCTCCATCGACCTTGAGACCGTCCGCTTGGATCCCAGCGCAGCTTCCCCCGTGGAAGTACAGATACGGCAAGCCTGCGGAGCGCGCCTTGATCGGCTCGTTGATCACGCAGTTTCTGAAGGTCAGGCCCGCCACGGCTTGCACTCGGTCGAGGTTGAGAGTGCCTTCGATCCGGGCTCCGCGCAGTCTCACCCCGCGCGGGTCGAGTTCACCGTGGCGGCCGAGCAGCAACTCCCTGATCAAACCCGCCCGCACCACGTTGCCCGGCTCGTCGCACACCAGCCATTCGCCGGCGCGGGCCGCCTCGATGAGCCGCTGCTCGATGTCGGTCACCGCAGGATCATCCGTGCGGCAGGGGCGGCTCAGCCGGCGAACCGAGCCGCCCCCACCGGTTCGGACTAACCCAGTGCCACCGCGAAGACGTGCATGTTCACGTCCTCCGGCAGCACGACGCTCGCCAGCGTCTTGCCTTCCGGAGCCACGTACGTCTTCGTCGCGAAGATGTGCGTGGCGACCTTCTCGTTGCCGCCGCCCAGCGTGTTGCGGTACGGCGTGGTCGCGAGGACCACGTTGCCGAAGCTCGGCGTCGCCCCGCCGCCGCCCAGCGTCCAGTCGCTGAAGCCGATGTCCACCGACGCCGTGGTGCCGTCCGTGAACGTCACCGTGGCCGGCTTCGTCCGCGCTCCGTTGGCCGCGGAGCCGACGAAGGCGAGCTTGGTTCCGGACAGGGCAAGCGTTTGCTTCGCCGCGGTCGCGTTGTCGGGACGGCCAGGGGGCGACGACGGCCAGGTGAACGTGAGACCGTCGACGGTGCTCGTGCCACCCGGCGTGAGACCGGCCGTGGCCAGCGCTTCCCGCGAGTAGCTGTAGCCGCCGCCGTCGAAGTCGCCCTCGCCGTCGGCATCGGCGGACGCACCGACGTTGTTCACCGCGGCGAGCATGCTGCCCGCCGGAGCCACCTTGATCGTCTGGGGGAGCACGACCGGCTTCGCGGCACCCTCGACGGTCACCGTGACGGTGATGTCGTAGAAGCCCTGGGGCGTATCGGGTTTGGCCGTGACCGTGAACTCCGACGGCACGGCGCCGCTGGCCGGCGTGAACGTGAGCGAGTCCGGGCCGGTGATCGTGTAGGTCGCCTTCGGGTCACCGTCGTAGAGCTTGACGGCGTCGACCTTCGCCGTGACCGACCCGCCCGGCTCCACCACGAGCTGCCGCGGCTCGACCGTGAGGAAGTACGGCTGGTCGTGCTTGATCGGCTTCTCGCCGTCGCGGAACGACGGCGGGGCGTCCGAGGCACCCGTGCCCCACGCGGAAGGAGCCTTGCCCAGCACGAAGTCCAGCTTGCCGCCGCGTTCCACGAACGACTCGGGCAGCCAGGTCTTCGTGCTGTCCCTGCCGTTGACCTTCAGCGACTGCACGTACTTCGTGGCGGTGTTCGCGGCGGGTGCGGTGATCGTGATGTCCTTGCCACCGCCACGGTTGATCTTCACCGACGTGAACAGAGGACTGCTCAGCACCAGTTCGGCGCGGGACGGCACCTGCGGGTACATGCCCATCGCGGTGAACACGAACCACGACGACATGGCGCCGAGGTCGTCGTTGCCGGGAATGCCGCCGGGGGTGTTCTTCCACAGCGTGTTGATGGTCTCGCGCAGCGTCTCCTGCGCCTTGGCGGGCTGGCCGGTGTAGTTGTAGAGCCACGGCACGTTCACCGACGGCTCGTTGTCCAGTTCGGACTTGGCGCCACCACGGCCCGTCAACGCCCAGGTGCCGTCGGCGTTGTGGAAGAAGTCGTCCAGCCGCTTGTTGGCGCGCTCACGGCCACCCAGCGAGTCGACGAGCCCGGCGACGTTGTGCGTGACCATCCACGTGTACTGGGCGCTGCTGCCCTCGACGAACCCGTTGCCGGTGTCCGGCGTGAAGTCCTTGACCCACGTGCCGTCGGCGTTGCGGTTGCGGATGTAGCCGCCGGTGGAGTCCGCGACGGGGTCGAAGTTGTTCTGCCACCACTGCGCGCGTTCGGCGAACGTCTTCGCGGTCTTCTTGTCGCCCGTGCGCTCGGCCAGCTGGCTGATCGCGAAGTCCGCCGCGGAGATCTCCAGGGTCTCCGCCGCGCCACCCCAGGCGTTCGACACGGCCGGCATGTACTTGTGCTGCAGGTACTTGTCGAGTGACGGCCGCTGCCCGACGGACATGACGGCCCAGCCCTCCTTGCTCAGGTCCAGCGCCGTGGGCACGGTCGCGGCCTTGACCAACGACTTCAGAGACGACTTGAGGTCGTACTTGTCGCCGCCGAACGCCGAGATGGCCGCCAGCGCGATCGGGGCCGGGTCACCGTTCATGACGTGGGTGCCGCCACTGTTGTGCGTCCAGCGGTCCCACACGCCGTTGTTCTGCTCGGCCTGGTTGAGCAGCGACTGCGCGATGTCCGAGCCGATCTGCGGTTCGAGCAGGGTGAGCAGCTGCAACTGCGAGCGGTAGACGTCCCAGCCGGAGAACGTGCCGTACTGGGCCTTCTGCCGCCGCTTGTCGATCTTGTGGGTCTTGCCGTCGAACCCGGCGTACTCGCCGTTGACGTCGCTGAACAGGTTGGGGTGCAACAGCGAGTGGTACAGCGCGGTGTAGAACTTGGTCCGCTCGTCATCGGAGCCGCCGCCGACCTCGATGCGCTTGAGCTGCTTCTGCCACGCGATGTACGCGTTGTCCCTCATGTCCTCAATGGACTGGCCCTTGTTCTCGGCCTTCAGGTTCTCGCGCGCGTTGTCCAGGCTGACGTAGGAGATGCCGACCTTGACGCCCACCTGGCTGCCGGGCGCGAACCCGAGGTACGCCCCGGAACCCTTGCCCAGCACCGGCCAGCCGTTCGTCCCGTACGTCGTGCCGCCCTTGGAGGACGTGCTTCCGGGCGTGACAACGTTGTCCTGGTACGTGCCGACCTCGGTGAACTCCTGGTCGAACTCCGCCACGAAGTGCAGCGTGTAGTAGCTGCGGCGACCGGCCTGGTTGATGTAGCCGCAGAAGTTCCCGCTGGTCACAGAGCCGGTGATGGTTCGCTTGTCCTTGTCGACCACGGTCTGCGCGTCACTGCTGCCGACCTGCGACTTGGACGTGTTGATCAGCACCGTCGCCGGCTTGTCGGCGGGGAAGCTGAACCGCGCGGCGCCGGTGCGTTCGGTGGCGGACAGCTCGGCCTTGGCGCCGGACTTGAGCGTGACGTCGTAGCGGCCGGGCTTGGCCACCTCGTCCGCGTGCGCGAACTCGCTGGCGTAGATCGCGTCGGTCGCGTCCGTGGTCGGCGACGTCGTGACGCTCCCGACGTGCGGGAAGATCGGGATGTCGCCGCTGCCGCCCGCACAGCCCGTCCCCGACATGTGGGTGAGGCTGAAGCCGCGGATCTTCGTGGCGTCGTACCGGTATCCGCCGGGGGCCGCGGCGCGCAGGGTGTTGCCGCGGCTGGCTTCCGGGCTGAAGGAGAACATGCCGAACGGCACGACCGCGCCGGGAAAGGTGTTCCCGAGGTTGGTCGTGCCGATGAACGGGTTGACGTGTGCCGCCGGATCCGGCACCACCTGAACCTGGGGCTGAGCGGAGGCAGGGACCACTCCGAACGTCATGGCCACCGCCACCGCAGCTGTCGTGAGGACTCTTCGCTGCATGGTCGCGGACCCTACTTACCGTGCCCGCTCAACCCCAGAGAGCGACACGAAGTTGTCGTCAAACGGACAAGCGCTGCTCCATGAAGGCCCTCAGCGCGGGCCAATCGCAGTCCTCCGCGACCTCTACCTGGTGCTTTCCTTCGACGAGCGCGCCCTCGTCGTCGATGTCGAGCCCGTGCGTCTTGAGGCTCAGCGTCCCGGGCACGATCGCCTCGGCCACCGCGACGGCGTCGTGGACGAGGATGCCCTCCTCGCGTCCCGACATGTTCTGCTCGGAGTGCCGCGCGAGGTACTCCCGGTAGGTGCCGGTGAGGTTGCTGAGCACCGGGTCGACGTTCGCGAGGAACTCGGTGTCCGCGATGCACCGCTGCGTCAGGTTGAGCGGCACGACGATCGGGTTGCCCTTGCGGATCACCGTCCGCGCGGCCTTCGCGTCCGCCCAGAAGTTGAACTCGGCGCGCACCGTCATGTTGCCGATGCCGAGCCCGCCACCCATGACGATCAGCCGCGGGAACTCGATGCCGGCGTCGAGAGCGGCGGCGATGTTGGTGAGCGGCCCGATCGCGGCGACCACGGTGTCCGGCGTGAGGTTGTCGGCGAAGAACCGCACGGGATCCTCCCCGTGCAGGCCCTTCGGGTTCTCCGGCAACGTGAGCGCCTGCCCGCCGAGCCCGTCCTCACCGTGCACGTCCGCCGCCCCGCCCGGCCCCTCGAACCCCCGCACCACCGGCACGTCGGTGCGCCCGAGGTGCGCGAGCAGGCGCAACGCGTTGGCCGTCGTGAGGTCGAGCCCGACGTTGCCGAAGACCGTGGTCAGCCCCCGGAGGTCGACCTCGGGACTGCGGGCCGCGAGCGCGATCGCGAACGCGTCGTCGACGCCGGGGTCGGTGTCGATGATGAGAGGAATCGCCATGCGTCCAGCTTGTCAGCGAAAGGCCTCCGGCACCCTGTCGAGCTGGTCACCCCACTCCCAGCCGTCCGGCCGAGCCCCGCGGTCGAACCACGGCGTGCCCGCGGCCAGCCATCGCTCGCGGTGGCCCCTGGCCGCTTCCGGGGTCACGTCCTCGTAGCCGGCTTCGCACCCGCAGCAGTCGCAGACGTCGAACGAGCCGACGCCGTCCTCCCAGCGCACGCCGCCGTCCGACCACCCGCAGACGCGGCAGAACACTTCTCGCACGTGCCCAGGGTGCCCCAGCGCCGACTTCGGCCACTGCAGAACCGTTGCCCGGCCGCCGACGGCCCGAAGTTAGAGTCTTCGTCCATGACTTCCATGTGGGGCGCTCCGGTCTGGACTCGCTGGCGCAGGTCGCGCCGTGACCCGATGCAGGCGCGGTTCCTCACGCCGGCCTCCCTGCGCTGGGTCCTGCGCCACCGCGCCTACACCCCCTGGTACCTGGTGCGGTACTGGCGGCTGCTGAAGTTCCGCCTGCTCAACCCGCACGTCGTCCTGCGCGGCATGGTGTTCTTCGGCAAGCGCGTCGAGGTCATGGCCCGGCCGGGCTTCGGCCGCCTGGAGATCGGCCGCTGGGTGCACATCGGCGACGGCAACGCCATCCGCTGCCACGAGGGGTCGCTGCGCATCGGCGACAAGGTCGTGTTCGGCAAGGACAACACGGTCAACTGCTACCTCGACATCGAGATCGGCGCGTCGTCGCTCGTCGCGGACTGGGTCTACATCTGCGACTTCGACCACAAGGTCGAGGACATCACGCTGCCGATCAAGGACCAGGGCATCGTGAAGTCGCCGGTGCGGATCGGGCCGGACTGCTGGCTCGGCGCCAAGGTGACGGTGCTGCGCGGCACCCGCGTCGGTCGCGGGTGCGTGCTGGGCGCGCACGCCGTGGTGCGCGGGGACGTGCCGGACTTCAAGATCGCGGTCGGGATGCCGGCCCGGGTGGTGCGGGATCGGCGCGCCGACTACGAGGCCGACGCGCAGCGGCGGGCGGACATCGCGGACATGGCCCGCAAGGCCAAGGAGGCGCTGGACAGGTCGATGGACAGCCCCGCGTGATCGACTTCGACCGCGTCTACACCGCGGCCGACTACGCGACGGCGCCGAAAGAGCCCGGCGTCTACGTGTGGTTCTTCGACGAGATCCCGGACGGCGTGCCCACCGAGGACTGTCGCGTCACCGAGCACGGCACCGCGCTCTACGTCGGCATCGCGACGGTGAAGCGCACGCTGAGGTCCAGGCTGCGCAACCACTTCCGCGGCAACGCGTCCGGCTCTACGCTGCGCCTCACCCTCGGTTGCCACCTCGGCCTGCCGTTGCGTGAGGTGGGGTCGCGACTGACATTCGGCGACCAGGAACCGGTCGTGAGCGAGTGGCTGGCGGCACACGGCCGCGTCGCCTGCGTCGCCGATCCGGATCCTGAACGGTACGAGGACGAGCTGCTCCTGTCCGGCCGGTTCCCGTTGAACATCAAGGGCAACCCGCACCCGTACGCGAAGAAGGTCAGCGAGAGACGCGCTGCGGCCAGGTCAGCGGCGCGAGCTGCGGGCGCTTGGGCACGAAACCGTCACCCGGCTGCCGCCCGATGAGCTTGTTGCGCGTCCGCGAGTACGCGACCGGCAGCACCTGGTCGCGCAGCCACCGCCAGTGGTCCAGCACCGACGCGGACGCGGCCTTGCCCTCCAGCGGCGCCAGCCAGGACTCGTCGAACGGGATGCCGAGCGCCGACATCACGTGGCCGGCCAACCGCCTGTGCCCCAACGACGACAGGTGCAGGCGGTCCGGGCCGAAGTAGCGCGAGTCGTGCACGCACTCGTCGGCCTCCACGTCGACCAGGATCGCGCCGTAGCGGGAAGCCGCGGTGCGCATGGCGGAGTTCAGGGTCTCGATGCGGGGACGCATGCGCCGGCCGAACGGCATGCGGTGCGAGATGTCGCTCAACGTGAACACGGCGACGGTCGGCGCGAACGACGTCACGGCGCGCACCATCGCGTCTGCCCGTTGCGCGATCTGCTCCTGGGTCGCGTTGGACATCACGTCGTTGCCGCCGCCGAAGAGCACCACCAGGTCGGGTTCCAGCGCCGCGGCGGCCGGGACCTGCTCCACCAGCATCTGGTCGAGGCGACGGCCGCGCACGGCGAGGTTGGCGTAGCGGAAGCCCGGCGCGTCCAGTGCGGACGCGACCCGGTCCGCCCAGCCGCGGTACTGGCCGTCGGGGAGCAGGTCGTCCAGGCCCTCGGCGCAGCTGTCCCCGAGCGCCACGAAGCGTTGGTAGTTCATTCAGTCCTCGGTCACCTTTTGTTAACGGGACCGGCGACTGTAGCGGATCTAGGTGAACAGATTTCCCGTCGCGATCTTGGGGCGGCCGAGGACGCGCGGCTCGCGCACGACGGCGGACTCGTAGACCGACGCCGTGCCGGTGGCGATCTTGGCCCAGTTGAAGTCGGAGACCAGACGTGCCTTGGCGGCGCGCGCGCGAACGGCGGCCGAGGCCGGGTCGGACAGCACGTCACGCACGGCGCGAGTGAGTCCGTCGACGTCACCGGGGGCGAACGACAGTCCGGTGACCCCGTCCAGGACGACCTCGCCGAGTCCGCCCGCGGTCGACGCGACCAGGGGCGTTCCGGCGGCCGCCGCCTCCAGGGCCACGATGCCGAAAGGTTCGTAGCGGGAGGGGAGCACGACGGCGTCGGCCGCGGTGAGCAACGCGGCCAGCGACCTGTCGGAGAGGTGGCCGACGAACTCCACGGCCCGCAGCACGCGGTGTTTGCGCGCCTGGTCCTGCAACCACTCGGTCTGCGACCCGCCGCCGGCCACGACCACGCGCGTGCCGCGGTGGAACCGGCGGATCCGGGGGAGCGCGGCGATCAGGTCCTGGATGCCCTTCTCCCACTCGATCCGGCCGAAGAAGAGCAGCAGCGGATCACCGTGCGGCGAGTACGTGCGGCGGGCGGCGCCGACGTCCTTCGCGCGCACCTTCCAGCCGCCCGGCTCGATGCCGTTGTGCAGCACGGAAACCTCGGCGGTGTCCACTTCGAACAGATGTCCGACCTCGGCGCGCATCGCCGACGAGCAGGTGATCAGCGAGTCGGCGCGGTTCGCCAGCCACCACTCCACCGAGTGCACCTGCTGGTTCAGCGGGTGCGACAGCCAGCCCGAGTGCCGGCCCGCCTCGGTCGCGTGGATCGTCGCGACCAGCGGTACGCCGAAGGCCTCCGCCAGCGCGACGGCCGGATGCGTGACGAGCCAGTCGTGCGCGTGCACGACGTCCGGGCGCCACGAGCCCAGGGCCAGCCCGGCGCGCGTCATCGCGTGCCCCATCGCGAGCGTCCAAGCCAGCAGGTCCTTCTCGAACACGAAGTGCGCGGGGTCCTCGGCGACGCGGATCAGCCGCACGCCCTCGCTCACCACGTCCACGGTGGGGTGGGTGATCGCGTCGGTGCCGGAGGGCTGGCGGCACAGCACGACGACGTCGTGCCCCTGCGCGGCCAGCTGTGTCGCGAGCGCGTGGACGTGCCTGCCCAGCCCGCCGACGACCACCGGCGGGTACTCCCACGACAACATCAGCACGCGCATCCCGTTACCCCATTCCTCGCGCGTCCAGATGCCCGAACGGGCCGTCCGCCGCGCGGAGCTCCGTTGCTCTGCCCAGTCCGCGACCGCTTCGCGCCAGCGAAGCGAGCTCGCTGAAGCGATCGCTGTGAATCTTCGCGCGGTAGCGGGCGTAGTCGGCGGCCGAGTCCTTGGTGACCATGAAGGCCCAGTCGCTCGACAACGCCAGCAGCGCCTCGCGCACCGCCTGGTCCAGCACCGGGTTCCGCACGCCGGCGGAGAAGTCCAGCCCGAGCAGTTCCTTCTGCACGGACTCGTTCAACGACACGATGTCGGACACCTGCGCGCCGTCCCACACGCGCCAGTCCTTGCCGCTGCCCCACGACGACGCCGGCAACTCGACCGGCGCACCCACGTGACCGGCCTCGACGGCGCCTCGCAACGTCGTCACGCGCACGCCCGCCTCCGGCAACGCGCGCAACACGCCCTCCAGCCACAACGGACCCTCGTGCCACCAGTGCCCGTACAACTCGGTGTCGTAGGCCGCCACGACGAGCCCGCCGTCGATCGCCCGCAGCCGACGCACGACCGTCTCCACGAAATCGGCCACGTGCCGGTCGAGAGCTTCGCGCGCCAGCGACGGGTCGTACGGCCGCTTGTCCTCCGGCGCCACGTTCTTGCCGGTCACCCGCGACGGCTTGAGGCCCGTCGGGTGGTCGTAGGTGTGAAAATCCCGGTACGCGGCATCGCCCGGATAGCCGACCTTCGGCGACCAGACGCGGTACGAGACCTCCAGATCGCGCCCGAACGCCAGCACGTCCGACGACCCCACGGGGTGCGCGGACGACGTGTCGCCGTGCAGCGCGGGCCCGTCGACCAGGAACCGCCGCACGCCCGCCGCCGCGTAACCCGCCTCCATGCCGGGCGAGTAACCGCACTCCGGCGCCCAGATCCCCTCCGGCGCGCGGCCGACGCGCAACGCGGTGTCGTCCAGACCGGTCCGCAGCGCGAAGGCCCGCACCCGCGGGTCCAGCAACGGCTGGAACGGGTGCGTGGCCGGTCCGCCGAGCAGCTCGATCGTCGAGGAGTCCACAAGGGACCTCAGGACGGGCGAGAACCCGTGCCGCCACTGGCTTTCGAACTTCTCGAGCGCCCAGGAGGACGCGCGGTGCTCGTACGCGGACAGCTCCCGCAGCCGTTCCCCGGCGAGGTGCGAGCGCAGGTGCCAGTTGCCGAGCCAGTCGTGCATGCCCCGCAGGCAGTACGGGTCGTCCAGTTGCGCGGCCAGGACCGGGGTGACGCCGAGCGTCAGCACGTCCGAACGGCCCTCGTCGGCGAAGCGCCGCAGCATGTCCACGACGGGCAGGTACGAGTGCGCCCACGCCTGGTAGAGCCACTCCTCGCCGACCGGCCACGCGCCGTGGTGCGCGAGCCAGGGCAGGTGGCTGTGCAGGACGAGGCAGAACGTGCCTTCCGAAGCTCCTGTGGTCACGCGCGCACCGCCACGGCCACGAGGTCGAGGCAGCCGTCCATGTCGTCAGGGGTGATGTCGAAGTCCCGCACCGTCACCGACTCCACAGCCTCCTTGAGCTCGGCCGGCCACGGCGCACCGGACAGCGCGACTTCGACCTGTGCGTCGATGATCTGTCCGTTCAGGAGCGTGTCAAGCCTCCGTCCGTGACGCAGCCCAGTCAGTTCGTCAACGCGGAAACCTGCGTCACGCAGCATCTCGTCCAGTTCGGACGGTGCGAGTTCCCTGGTGTGGAACGGGTTCAGCGGCGTGTCCTGGCCGGGTGAGAACGTCAGCCTGTTCGGCGTCGTCACGATGAGCTTCCCACCGGGGCGCAGCACCCGCCGGCACTCCGCCAGGAACCCCTCCTGGTCCCACAGGTGCTCGATGACCTGCAGGTTCGCCACGACGTCGACGCTGCCGTCGCGCAACGGCAGGGTCGCCAGGTTGCCGCGCAGCACGTCGAGCTGCGGGTACGCCTGCGACACATGCCGCGAGGTCAGCTCGTCGTAGTCGAGGGCGATCACCCGGCGCGCGACGGTGCGGATCAGCTGAGCGCCGTAGCCCTCGCCGCAGCCCGCCTCCAGCACGACGGCGTCCGCGCAGTGGCCGATGAGGTGCAGATACGCCGCCTCGTGCCGCCGGAACCAGTAGTTCTCTTCCGCGATACCGGGCACGGTGCGTTCGCCGGTCAGGGGGAGGGTCACGCCCGCCAGGTTACTTGTGAGTAGACCGCCTGCGAACTACCTGGTGCGCGAGGGCGGTGGCGACACCGGTCGCGGCGAGGGCCGCGGTCATCGCGGGGCTCATGTACTTCGACAGGCTGGGAGCCTCGCTCGGGCCGGCGAGCCACATCGTCAACGGGATGGCGTAGGCGAGCGTGAGCGCTCCCGTCCACCAGCGGAGCACCCGCGATCGGCGGTCGCGCAGGCTGGCGACGAGCACGACGGCGATCGGGATCCCGGACAGCAGGCCGAACTGCCCGATCACCATGACTGGCGCGGCCCACCCCGCGACCAGGGCGGACTTTGACGGGTGAGCGGTGTTGATGGTGGTCGTCGTCATGACGGTCCCCCTCGATCGTTAGTGGTAGTCGCTGAAGTTAGAGGGTCTAACCGTTGTGACATGTCGAAGCTAGGCTGTAGCAGCCGTGACTGTCAATCACGAATGTGAGAGGCTCTAACCATGGCGACGGAGTCTGCGACCGATGCGAGGCGGAACCCTCGCGAGCGCTACCGGGCCCAGGTGCGCGACGAGGTCAAGCGGCACGCGTGGGAGCAGATCGCCACGGCCGGGGTGACAGCGTTGTCACTCAACGCCATCGCCAAGGAGATGGGTATGAGCGGGCCCGCGCTCTACCGGTACTTCGCCGGCCGCGACGAGCTGATCACCGCGCTCATCCGGGACGCCTACCGCAGCCTCGCCGACACCGTCCGAGCCGCCCACGAGGCGGGCACCACCGTCGTGGGCCTCGCCGCGGTCATCAGGAAGTGGGCGCTGAGCGACCCGCACAGGTACCTGCTCATCTACGGCACGCCCGTGCCCGGCTACCACGCGCCCGACGACATCACCGCGATCTCGGACGAGATCCTGGCGGTGCTGCTGGAGGTCTGCGGCGGCTCGCCGGACGAGCAGCCGCGGTCCCCGTTCGACGTCGTGCTGAGCCTGAACCACGGGTGGGCGGGCGCTCTGCCGGCGTCGTCGCCGGCGGTGCACCGCGCGCTGTCCTTCTGGACCCGTCTGCAGGGCGTGCTCTCGCTCGAACTCGCCGGGCACCTCACGCCCATGGGGTTCGATCCGGGGCTCCTCCTCGCGGAGGAGGTCGCGGACCTCTGATCAGAACGGCGAGACCGTGACGGCCAGCGCGCCCGGCCCCACGTTCGCGCCGATCGCCGCGCTGACCTGCGTCAGGACGATGTCGCGGGCGTGCGGGATCCGCTTCTGCAGCATCTGGAGCAGCTCGTGGCCCTCCTTCTCGGCCGCGAAGTGCTCGACCGCGAGGTCCACGTTGCGTCCGTAGGCGAGCGCCACGGCCTTGTCCACGAGCTTCGCCAGCGCCCGATCGCGGCCGACGACCTTGTCGAACGGCTCCACCTCGCCGTTCACGACCGTGAGCAGCGGCTTCACCGAGAGCGCGTCGCCGAAGAGCTTCGCCGCCGCGCTGACCCGGCCGGCCTGGCGCAGGTAGTGCAGGGTGTCGACGTAGATCAGCACGTTCGCGTCGCGCCCGCGCTGCTCGGCGACGCTGCGCGCGTTCTGGACGTTGCCGCCGCTCTGCACGATCCGCGCGGCCGCGAGCGCCGCGAAGCCGAGCGTCATGCCCGACGAGTGCGAGTCCACGATGAACACCGGCACGCGCGACTTGGCCGCGGCCGCCTTCGCCGCGTCCGTCGCGGGGGAGAGCTTCGGGCTCACGTGCACCGAGACGATCGTCTCCGCGCCCTTCGCCCACGCGTCCTGGTAGGCCCAGAAGAACGCGTCCGGCGCCGGCGGTTGCGTCGTGATCGGGATCTGCGCCTCCATCGCCTGCAGCAGCCGATCGGTCGGCACGTACGCCTCGTCGATCAGCTCCGACCCGATCTTGAGCTGCATCGGGACCGTGATGATGTTGAACCGATCCGCCAACCGGGCCGGGAGTGACGCGGTCGAGTCGGTGACGACGGCTACTCGTGAGGACACGAACGAGGAGGTTAACGAAGCGTGATCGAAGTAGCCACGACCGATGGTTGGCAATTCGTGTGATCTGGGCCTGGATGGTCGCTTTCCGTGCACGGCGAACGCACGGAGTGAACACGCCGGAAAGGCGTCCTACTTGACACAATCGGGTGACTGGCCGGTGTTTGGTGTTGATCTAGGGACAACTCGTTTTCGCAGGAAAAAGCCATTATTCCACGTGTTACATCATGGACGTCCGTCCACTTTCGACGCTGGTTGGCCACATCGGCCGTGGGTAAGCTCGCACAATCTTCAGCCCGGTTGAGTGAGTAGGTGACCATGGGTGCAAAAGAGCAGGAACTAGTTCCGCTGCACGCCGGTTTTGACGTTGTCTACCGAGGTTTTCACCGACGTCAGGTCATCGAGCACCTCGAGAATCTCGAGGAGCAGCTGCGCTTCACGAGCCTCGACAGGGCCGAGGCGCTGGCGCAGGCGGCGGATTTGCGCAAGCTGCTGGAAATGACGCGCCAGGACCTGGAGGACGCCCGCGCCAGGATCGAACGCCTCGAATCCACCTCGGGCACGCACGCCAGCGCCACCGAAAGAATGCACCGCATGCTCCGCCTCGCCGAGGACGAGACGGCGGAGATGCACCTGCAGGCCGAACGCGAGTGCGCCGATCTTCGTGCGCGCACCGACGTCGAGGTGGCCGCGCTGCGTGCCGAGGCCGAGCGCGAGTCCGCCGCCATGCGCGCGGAGGCCGAGTCCGAGCTGTACGCCTCACGTCAGGACTGCGCCACCCGTGCCGCCGCCATGGAACGCCGCGAGCTGGAGATGGAACGCCGCTGCGCCGACCTCGAAGCCCAGCACCGCCAGCGCGCCGACGAGGTGGAGCGCGAGTGCGGGGAGGCGGTCGCCCAGGCGCAGACCGACGCGGACATGCTGCTGCGGGAGACCGCTCTTCAGTGCAACTCGCTGGAGGCCGACTCCGAACGCAAGCGCGAGAAGGCCCAGCAGTTCTTCGAACTCACGATGACCCGGCGCCGCAACGAGGCCGCGCAACACCTGCGGGAGCAGGAGGCGCTGGCCAGGGCGCGCTCGGAGTTCATGGTGAAGATGGCGTGCCGTGAGGCGCAACGCCGTTTGGCCGAGGTTGCCGAGCGCACCGACGAGCTGCACGAGCTCAAGCGCGTCGTCCACTCGCAGCTCTCCGCGGCCCGCGCGGCCCTGTCCGTGGCCGCTGACCGCGTCGCCCCGATGCACATCCCCGAACAGGTCGCCGCGTCGTGAAGCGCTGGGTCCCGCTCGTGGTCGGTGCACTGATGGTGCCCGCGTCGGTGACGGCGTTCGGGTTCTCCGTGTACGGCGACGAGCTGGAGACGGCGCTGTCGTCGTCGCCCGCGGTGCCGGCCGTCCTCGCGGGCCCCGTGCCGGTCACCGACTTCGTGGCACCGCTGCGAATGGAGCCTCCCGCACCGGTTCTGCTGTCCGCGGCGGTCGCGCAGCAGGCGGTGCGCGACCTGTTCTCGGCGCACGCCGTCAAGGGCATCACGTTCGCGCCGGGCACCGCGTCGCTGGCAGGACGTGGTGAGGACGTGCGGCGGTCGCTGGCCGGCGTGCTGCGCAACGCCGCCGGCTCGGTGACGTTGGTGGCGCACGCGTGGAACGGCGAGACGGCCTCGCACCGCTGTGACGTGCTCGCGATGGAACGAGCGGGCCTGCTGCGGCAGTACCTGGCCGAGCAGGGCGTCGACAAGGTCGTAGCTACTCGCGTGATCGTGGACCCCGTGTGGGGCCCGCCCACGGATTTCGGTCCTCAGATCGACGTCCTCGTCAGCTAGGAGCCTTCGCAATGGCAGGGGCAGTCGGGATCGTCTTCGGGCTGTGCGTGCTGTCCTTCACGTTGGGGGCGGCCCTCATGTACGTGCTGGTGCGGCGTCGCGAGGACGCCGACTCCCAGGTGCCTGTTCCTTCGGAGGCGCCGGACGGGCGGACGTGGGTGGAGAAGCCCATCGCCGTCGAGCCGGTGGACGACGAGTACGACTCGCGGCCGATCCACCGCAATCCCGTGATGGGTTTGCCGCAGATGGAACCGGCGCTGGCGGCGCTGGCCGAGCCGATGGTGAAGCCGGTGCTGGTCACGAAGCCTGAGCTGGTCGGTGAGTCCGGCCCGGTGCCGAAGCTCGAACCGGTGGCGAAGCCTGATCTGCTGACGAAGCGCGCGTCGGTGTTGAAGCGTGCGCTGGCCGCCGAACCCGAGCGGTCGGTCGAGCTCGCGTCGGTGGTCAAGCCCGAGCGGGTGGTCGAGCTGACGCCGGCGCCCGAGTTCGCGCAGGCGCCCGAGTTCGCACCGGTCACGAAGGCCGCACCGGTCACGAAGGCTTTGCGGATGACCGAGTCCGAGTCGGCGGTGGAGCCCGAAGAGCTCGCAGTGCCCGAAACTGTCGGTGCTGCTCGATATGATTGGGATGGGGACCTCGTTCCCCCCATCGGGGATTTCGAAGCCCCTGAATCAACCGTAGCGCCGAGCACCGACAGTCCTGAGACCGTCGCGAAGCCCAGCGCGCCCACGAAGCCCACCGCGCCCATGAAGCGCGCCAAGCGCACGAAGCCCACCAAGTCCACAAAGCACTCCGAACCCGCGGAGCACCCTGAACTCGCGGAACACGCCGAACTCGCGGAACACGCCGAAGTCGCGAAGCGCGGAACCGAGCCGCTGGCCGAGGCGACTGTCGACGCGTCCGTGGAAGAAACCGAGCCGGAACAGGCCCCGCAGCTCGTCGCGCCGACCGCGCTGCCCCCTCCCGCCTCCCCCCAGCCCGCCGAGCACACGACGTGGGTCGAACGGGAGGACTTCCGCCAGCGCTACCTGCGGACGTTCGAAGAGGTGCGCCGCAAGGCGGGCAGCAACTAGGGAACCAGCGCGGCACCCCGGCGGGAATGTCGGAAAGTCGTCGGTACCTGTCCGATTTTCGCCGGACTTCCACCGGTGCCTGCTGATATCAATCGATCATGACTTCCGCCTCTGATCGAACGAAGCTCTTCCACGCGCTGCACAAGCCCGGCCCGCTCGCCCTCCCCAACGCCTGGGACGTCGCCTCCGCGCTCGTCGTCGAGGCCGCCGGCGCGACCGCTGTCGCCACCACGAGTGCAGGTGTGGCGTGGAGCCTCGGCGCTGCCGACGGCGACCAGCTCGCGCGGGACCAGGCAGTCGATCTCGTGGCCAGGATCGTTGCCGCCGTGGGGATTCCGGTGAGCGCGGACATCGAGACCGGCTTTGGCGCCACGGCCGGCGAGGTGGCCGAAACGATGCGCGCGGTCGCCGAGGCGGGGGCGTCCGGGGTCAACATCGAGGACGGGCTCGGTGCGGGGCAGCGCGACGTCGCGGAGCAGGCCGAGCGGTTCGCGGCGGCGCACGAGGCCGCGCCGGAGTTGTTCATCAACGCGCGCATCGACACGTTCCTGCGCGGTGTCGGTGACCCGGCCACGAGGCTCGAGCGGACGCTGGAGCGCGCCGCGAAGTTCCTCGAGGCCGGGGCGAGCGGCATCTTCGTGCCGGGTGTGACCGATCTGGAGACCGTCGCGGAGCTGGCGAAGGGAATCGCCGCACCGCTCAACGTTCTCGTGGGGCCCGGCGCGCCCGCCGTCGACGAGTTGGCGAAGGCGGGCGTGGCGCGGGTCAGCCTCGGCTCTGCGGTGGCCGGGGCCGCCTACGCCGTCGCCAGGCGGGCAGCGGAGGAGATGCTGACCAAGGGCACGTACAGCAGCGTTGAGAACGGCATCGCTTACGGCGATCTCAACGCGCTCTTCAAGAGTTAGTGCTTCTTGCCGCGGAACTTGCGCAGCAGCTGCTCGGCCTGCGCGCGCTTGCGCGGGTCTTGCGCCATCTGCCGTGCCTTCGCTTGCAGCTTGTGGCCCTGCGGACTGCGCAGGAACCTGGTGATCTTGTCCATGAAGCCGGCCATCGGTCCTCCAGGTGTCCGTTACGTCCATTTCAACGGACGAAACCGCTCCCGGAGTTCCCGGCGGTCAGACCGGCGAAACGGTGATCCCCAGCGCACCGGGTCCCACGTGGGCGCCGATGGCCGAGCTGACCTGCGTCAGCATGAACTGGCGGACGTTCGGAACGCTGCGCCGGAGCTTGCGCAACAGCCGCGACGCCTTCTCCTCGGCGTCGAAGTGCTCCACGGCGACGTCCACGGTGTCGGTGCCCGCGCGCTTGATCGCGATGTCCAGCATCCGGTTGAGCGCGCGGTCGGCGCCGATCACCTTGTCCAGCGGCGTGATCTGGCCGTCCGCCATCGTCAGCAGCGGCTTCATCGACAGCACGCCACCGACCAGTGCGGCGGCGGCACCGATGCGGCCGCCGCGGCGCAGGTACTCGAGGGTGTCGACGTAGATCAGCTCGGTGGACCTGTCGAAACGGCGCTGCGCGGTCGCGAGCACCTTCTCCACGCTGCCGCCCGCCTCGGCCACCTTCGCGGCGGCCTGGACGGCGTAGCCGATGCTCATCCCGCAGGTGTGCGTGTCCACGACGTGCACGGGCACGCGGACCTTGCCGGCGGCTTCCCGGGCGGCCTCCACGGTCGCGGACTGGCGGCTCGACACGTGCACGGACACGATCGAGCGAACGCCCTGCGCGGCCAGTTCGTTGTACGTCCAGAGGAACGCGCCGGGGTCCGGCGGGATCGTCGCGACGGGCACGTTCGAACGCATGGCCGAGACCAGGTCGGGAACGGGGATGCGGGACTCGTCGTCGGTGTGGTCGCCGATCCGCACCTGGATCTGCACCACTTCGATGCCGAGTTGATCAGTCAGCTGCGCCGGGAGACAAGCGGTGGAGTCTGTCACGATCGCTACTCGCCGGTACATGTCCGCGCAGCCTAGTCCCCCGAATGGGTTAGGTCTCAGTTGGTGGCGCCGACGGGTGACAACTGTCACGCTAGCGGGGTGCTTGCTGCTGTTTGCGGGGGTGCTACTGGCGGGTAACATCCGGGTGATGGCAGGGTCGTGAACACCCGGCGGCGCGGTTTGACAGTCCTCCGCGCAAGCGTCGCCGCCCGTCCGCAGGAGGTCGAAGAGGACCTATGAACATTGTTGTCCTGGTCAAGCAGGTGCCTGACACCTGGTCCGAGCGCAAGCTCACCGACGCCGACCACACCCTTGACCGCGAATCCGCGGATGCCGTGCTCGACGAGATCAACGAGCGCGCCGTCGAAGAGGCCCTGCAGCTGCAGGAAGCCCACGGCGGCGAGGTGACCGTGATCGCGATGGGTCCCGACCGCGCCACCGACGCCATTCGCAAGGCGTTGTCGATGGGTGCGGACAAGGCGATCCACGTGAGCGACGAGGCGCTGCACGGTTCGGACGTGCTGGCGACGGCGAAGGTCCTCGCGAAGGCGATCGGCACGGTCGAGAACGTCGACCTGGTCATCGCGGGCAACGAGGCCACCGACGGCCGCGCGGGCGCCGTGCCGGCCATCCTCGCCGAGCTGCTCGGCCTGCCGCAGGTCACCCAGCTGCGCAAGGTCACCGTCGAGGGCACCACGATCAAGGGCGAGCGCGAGACCGACGAGGGCGTCGCGTTCCTCGAGGCCTCGCTCCCGGCCGTGGTCTCCGTGACCGAGAAGATCAACGAGCCGCGTTACCCGTCCTTCAAGGGCATCATGGCCGCGAAGAAGAAGCCCGTCTCCACGCTCACCGTGGCGGACCTGGGCATCGACGCCTCCGAGGTCGGCCTGTCCGGCGCGTACACCCAGGTGCAGGAGGCTTCCCCGAAGCCGCCGCGCAGCGCGGGTCAGCGCGTCGAGGACGGTGGCGACGGCGGATCCAAGATCGCCGAGTTCCTCGTCGGCCAGAAGCTCATCTGAGGGAGGGGAAGTCATGTCTGAAGTTCTGGTTCTGGTCGACCACGTCGACGGCGAGGTCAAGAAGGTCAGCTACGAGCTGCTGACGGCCGCGCGCCGCCTGGGCACTCCGGCCGCAGTGGTCGTGGGCGCTCCCGGCACCGCGTCGAAGATCCGCGAGTCGCTGGGCAAGTACGGCGCCGCGAAGGTCTACGCCGTCGAGTCCGACGACGCCGCCGGCTTCCTCACGACCCCGAAGGTCGACGCGCTGGCCGCACTCGTCCCGAACGCGTCCGCGGTGCTCGTCTCCGCGACGATCGAGGGCAAGGAGGTCGCGGGCCGTCTCGCCGCGCGCATCGACTCCGGCTGGCTGGTCGACGTCGTGGACGTCGAGGCCGACGGTACCGGCGTGCAGTCCATCTTCGGTGGCGCGTTCGTCGTCAAGGCGAAGGTCAGCAAGGGCACCCCGGTCATCACCGTCCGCCCCGGCGGCGTGGAGTCCGAGGAGTCCGCCGCGGACGCCGTGCTGGACGAGTCGGTCTCCATCTCCGTGGACACCGCCAAGTCCGCCCGCATCACGTCGCGTGAAGCCGTCGTCGGCGGCGACCGCCCGGAGCTGACGGAGGCCTCGGTCGTCGTCTCCGGTGGTCGTGGTGTCGGCTCGGCCGAGAAGTTCTCCGTCGTCGAGGAGCTCGCCGACTCGCTCGGTGCCGCCGTCGGTGCCTCGCGCGCCGCCGTCGACTCGGGCTACTACCCGCACCAGTTCCAGGTGGGCCAGACCGGTAAGACGGTCTCGCCGCAGCTGTACGTGGCGCTGGGCATCTCCGGTGCCATCCAGCACCGCGCGGGCATGCAGACCTCGAAGACGATCGTCGCGGTCAACAAGGACCCCGAGGCGCCGATCTTCGAGATCGCCGACTTCGGTGTCGTGGGCGACCTGTTCAACGTCGCGCCGCAGCTGACCGAGGACGTCAGGAAGCGCAAGGGCTGAGCACTTCAGTCCGGTAGAACGGCCGTCCCGCCCTCGTGGCGGGGCGGCCGTTCGTCATTCCCCCGTCGGACCGGCGCATGATCTGCTGGAACGGCCCGCAACGCGGCCGTCGTGACCGTCTCGCAATCGGAACCGCCGCACATCACCCCGACGGAGTGCGGCACTACCTCGGGTTAACCCGACTGCCACTGACCGGCCATCGTTCTGACCTGCTGCGATTAGCCAACCCGGCTTCACCCTGGTTCGCATGACGCAGCCGGAACTGCTTGTCAGCACCCCCGTCCAGCAGGACGGGGACGCACCCCGCTACTCCCTCCTCGTCGCCCGTGACAGCGACGAGGTCGTCGCCGCGCAGAGACTGCGCTACGAGGTGTTCGCCGGTGAGATGGGGGCGACGCTGCACACCAGCGTGCCCGGCCACGACGTGGACGAGTTCGACGAGTACTGCGACCACCTCGTGGTGCGCGACGACCGCACCGGCGAGATCGTCGGCGGGTACCGGATGCTGCCGCCGGAGCGCGCCAAGGAGGCCGGGCGGCTCTACGGCGACGGCGAGTTCGACCTGACCAACCTCGACGACATCCGGAGCTCCACGGTCGAGACCGGCCGCTCGTGCGTGCACCCCGACCACCGCAACGGTGCCGTCGTCAGCCTCGTGTGGGCCGGTATCGCGCGGTACATGCTGCTCAGCGGCCACAAGTGGCTCGTCGGGTGCGCGTCCATCCCGCTGCAGGACGGTGGCAGCTTCGCGGCCGGTGTCTGGGACACGGTGCACGCCAAGCACTACGCGCCCGAGCAGTACCGGGTCACGCCGCACAACCCGTGGGACGTCGACGCGATCGCGCGGCCGGACAAGACCGTGCTGCCGCCGCTGCTCAAGGGCTATCTGCGGCTCGGCGCCAAGATCTGCGGACGGCCCGCGCTCGACGCGGACTTCGGCGTCGCCGACCTCTTCATCCTGCTCGGCATGGACCACGTGGACCAGCGCTACCTGAAGTTCTTCCTGGGGGAGACGTCATGAGCCACGCCTGGATGCCCGCGTCGCCCTGCGGTGACGGGTGCGTCGGCAGTGCGCCCGGCGAGGTCGGCAAGCTCCGGCAGACCTGGCGCGCGGTCACGGCGATCACCGCGATCCTGTGCGGCGCGTGGATCGCCCTGGCGCTGCTGCTGCCGGGCAAGCAGCGTGAAAGCGTTGTCCGCCTGTGGTTCCACGCCATCCTCCGGGCGTTCGGCGTGAGGCTGGAAGTGCACGGCGCCCGGAAGTTCCAGGAGATCCCGAAGCGCGGTGTGCTCGTCGCGAGCAACCACGTGTCGTGGCTCGACGAGCTCGCGATCGACTCGGTGCAGCCGGTCAAGATCGTCGCCAAGAAGGACATCAAGAGCTGGCCCGTGCTCGGCCCGATCATCACCGCGGTGGGCACGGTCTACCTCGACCGCGAGAAGCTGCGCGAGCTGCCGCAGACCGTGAACGAGCTGGCCAGGACCCTGCGCAACGGCAGCGCGGTCGCCATCCACGCCGAGGGCACGACGTGGTGCGGGCTCGCGTCCGGGCACTACAAGCCGGCCCTGTTCCAGGCGGCGCTCGACGCCGGCGTGCCGGTGCGGCCGATCGTGCTGCGCTACCGGATCGGCGACCACCTGACGACGCAGCCCGCGTTCGTCGGCAGCGACACGCTGATCGACTCGATCCGCCGGGTGATCAAAGTCCGCGATCTGGTCGTCGAGGTCCACGTGCTGGACGAGATCGCTCCCGGACGCGCCGGAACCCGCCGCGAACTAGCGAAACTTGCCGAAGAGCAATCAAACCGCTTGACCTCGACCGAGCTGGAGATTGCACCATCTACAGGTGACTCTCACCGCGCCCGTCCCGTCTCGCCTCTGGTCGCCTGAACGCCGCTGGCCCACGACGGGCATCCTGCTGCTGGTCACGCTCGTCGCCTTCGAGGTGATGGGCGTCGGCACCGCGATGCCCACCATGGTCCGCGAGCTGAAGGGCGAGGCGCTGTACGCGTGGCCTTTCCTCGCGAACCTCGCGGCGAGCGTGATGGCGACCGTCTTCTCCGGACGGCTCTCGGACCGCAGAGGCCCCAAGCCCGCGATCCTGATCGGCGTGGTCCTGTTCCTCGCCGGGCTCGTGGTCGCGGGCATCGCCGAGAACATGGCGGTGCTGCTCGCCGGCCGGGTGTTGCAGGGCTTCGGCGTGGGCTTCCTGATCGTCGCGATCTACGTGCTGATCGCGCTCGTCTACCCCGAGGACGACCGGCCCGCCGTGTTCGGCGCGCTGTCCGCGGCCTGGGTGGTGCCGTCGATGGTGGGGCCGGCGGTCGCGGGCTGGGCGACCGAGCACCTCACGTGGCGGCTGGTGTTCGTCGGCATCGTGCCGTTGGTGCTCATCGGCAGCGTGCTGCTCGTTCCCGTGCTCAAGAAGCTTCCGCCGCACGCTGACACGCCGCCGCAACGCAAGTACCTGCCTGTCGCGGCCGTGGCGGTCGGTCTGGGCGTGGCGGGCCTGAGCTGGTCACTGCAGCACCGCACCTGGTGGATGCTCGTGGTCGCGTTGCTGCTGCTCGCGCCCGCACTGCGCATCCTGCTCCCCAAGGGCACGCTCCTCGCCCGGCGCGGCCTCCCGGTCACGATCCTGGCGCGCGGCCTGCTCGCGGGCACGTTCTTCGCGGTGGAGGGCTTCATCCCGTTGACGCTGACCGTCGTGCACGGCTACTCGCCCCTGGAGGCGGGCATTCCGCTCACGCTGAGCGCGCTCGGCTGGGCGAGCGCGTCGATGTGGGCGTCGCGGCACCCCGAGATCGAGCGCCACACGCTCGTTCGCGCCGGGTTCCTGCTCTCCGCGACCGGCATCGCGGCCGTGACGCTCATCGCACCCACGTGGGGGCCCGCCCACCTGACGCTGGTCTTCTGGGCCGTCGCGGGTGCGGGCATGGGCGTCGCGACATCCAGCGTGGGCGTGCTGATGATGGCCGCATCACCCGAGGCCGACCGGGGTTTCAACTCGGCGGCGCTGCAGATCTCGGACATGCTCTTCTCCGGGGCCATGATCGGACTCGGTGGTGTGCTCGTCGTGGCGACGGCGCCGACCGCGGGCGTGGTGGTGCTCAACCTGTCGATGGCGGCGTTGGCGGTGCTGGGAGCGATTCTGACCGGGCCCCGGATGCGGGCTACCCTGAAGGCCTGATGGCTTATCTCGACCACGCGGCCACGACGCCCATGCACCCGCAGGCGGTCGCGGCCATGACCGAGGCGTTGTCCACCACGGGCAACGCCTCGTCGCTGCACACCTCCGGCAGGCGGGCGCGGCGGGCGATCGAGGAAGCCCGCGAGAACATCGCCGACGCCCTGGGCGCCCGGCCGTCCGAGGTGCTGTTCACCGGCGGCGGCACGGAGAGCGACAACCTCGCGGTCAAGGGCATCTACTGGGCCAGTGGCCGTCGTCGTGTGCTGGCCTCGGCCGTGGAGCACCACGCCGTGCTGGACGCCGTCGAGTGGCTGGAGCAGCAGGGCGCCGAGGTCACCTGGCTGCCCACCGACCGCTTCGGGCGGGTGTCGCCGGAGTCGGTGGCCGAGGCTCTGGACGCGTCCGACGACGTCGCGCTCGTCACCACGATGTGGGCGAACAACGAGGTCGGCACCATCAACCCCGTGCACGAGATCGCTGCCGTGTGCGCCGCACGCGGTGTGCCGTTCCACACGGACGCGGTGCAGGCCGTGGGTGCGGTCCCGGTCGGCTTCGCCGCGTCCGGCGCCTCCGCGCTGACCATGACCGGCCACAAGGTCGGCGGTCCCTATGGCGTGGGCGTGCTGCTGCTGGCGCGGGACGTGAAGTGCACGCCGTTGATGCACGGCGGCGGCCAGGAACGCGACGTGCGGTCCGGCACCCTCGACGTGCCGTCGATCGTCGGCCTGGCGCGCGCGGTGCGGATCTCGGTGGAGGAACAGGCTTCCCGGGCCGTCGAGATCGCGGCGCTGAGGGACGAGCTGATCGCGTCGGTGCGAGCGGTGGTGCCGGACGTGATCGTGAACGGCGACCCGGTGGACCGCCTGCCGGGCAACGCGCACCTGACGTTCCCCGGCTGTGAGGGCGACAGCCTGCTGATGCTGCTCGACGCCCGCGGTGTCGAGTGCTCGACGGGCTCCGCGTGCACGGCCGGCGTCGCACAACCGAGCCACGTGTTGCTCGCGATGGGCGTCGAACCGGCGCTGGCGCGCGGCTCCCTGCGGTTCTCGCTCGGGCACACGTCGACGCACGCGGACGTGGAAAAACTGGTGTCGGTCATCGGACCGGTGGTGGAGAGGGCCCGCACGGCGGGCCTGGCAGGCATGAGGCGTTCCCGGAAGGTGGTCAAGCAGTGAAGGTCCTCGCGGCGATGAGCGGTGGTGTCGATTCCGCGGTGGCGGCGGCGCGCGCCGTCGAAGCGGGACACGACGTGACGGGCGTGCACCTGGCGTTGTCGGCAAAGCCCGGCACCCTGCGCACCGGCGCGCGTGGCTGCTGCACCGTCGAAGACGCCCACGACGCTCGTCGCGCGGCCGACCTCATGGGCATCCCGTTCTACGTCTGGGACTTCGCCGAGCGCTTCACCGAAGAGGTCGTCGAGGACTTCGTCGCGGAGTACGCGGCCGGTCGCACGCCGAACCCGTGCCTGCGCTGCAACGAGCGGATCAAGTTCGAGGCGCTGCTCGACAAGGCGATCGCCCTCGGCTTCGACGCCGTCTGCACCGGCCACTACGCGCGCCTGCAGATGGTCGACGGCCGTCCCGAGCTGCGCCGTTCCGCTGACCTCGGCAAGGACCAGTCGTACGTGCTGGCGTCGCTGACCGCGGACCAGCTCGCGCACGCGATGTTCCCGCTGGGCGACACGACGAAGGACGACGTGCGCGTCGAGGCGGCGTCGCGGGGGCTGTCGGTCGCGAAGAAGCCGGACAGCCACGACATCTGCTTCATCCCGGACGGCGACACGCAGAAGTTCCTGGCGGGCCGCATGGAGACCAAGCCGGGCCTGCTGATCGACGACGCGACCGGCGCGGTGCTGGGCCGCCATGCGGGCGTGCACGAGTTCACCGTGGGACAGCGCAAGGGCCTCGGGATCGACGGTCCCGCCGCCGACGGCCGCCCGCGGTACGTGCTGGCGCTGGAGCCGGTGTCGGGCAACGTGCGGGTCGGCGCGGTCGAAAAGCTCGCGGTCACGGGGATTTCCGCTTCGTCGCCGGTCGCCCACGTCGAGCTCGACGGGCCTGTCGAGTGTGTAGCGCAGGTGCGTGCGCACGGCGGCACGGCTCCGGCCGTCGCCGAACTGGTCGACGGTGTGCTGCGGGTGCAGTTGCGCGAACCGCTGAAGGGCGTCGCGCCCGGCCAGGCCGTGGCGATCTACCGCGAGGACGCGGCGGGCGACATCGTCCTGGCCAGCGCGACCATCGACGCCACGAGCTAAATCGCTTGTAGGGCCGGGAAAGCGGATCTAGTGGCGTGGCCCGGACGTTGCCGGGGGAATTCGCGGTCAGACGGGGGCGGTGCCGCGAGGCGCCCTGCCGAGCGTGAATTGCCTCGCCAACGTCCGGGTCGCGCCACTAGCGTTCGCTGCGTGACGTTCATTGACACGGAGTTCGACCTCGCCGCGCGGGCTCGGAGCGCGTTTCGGTGCTTCGTCAGTCCTGCGGACCGGCGGAAGCTGAGCGCTCAGGCCCGTCGCGACGACATGCCGGTGTGGGTCGTGTCGCCGCTGCGGCGACTGGGGGCGCGCCGGTTCCGGCGGGCTAGCTGGGACGCCACTCCGAGTTCGCTCCGCACAGGAGCACGCAGGGCAGCTCACTCGACACATCGCCCCTGAGGAACGCCGCGAACGCCGCCGCGCCCGCCGGTTCGACCGCGATCCGGAACTCCTCCCACAGCCGGTCACGTGCCGCGAGGATCTCCTCGTCGGTGACCAGGGCTGAGGAAACGTGGTGCTGTTGCAGGATTTCCAGCGACAGCGAGCCTGCGCGCGTGGCGCCGAGCGCGTCCGCGGCGACGGAGTCCACCACCGAGTCGACGGGTTCGCCGGCGGCCAGCGCGTTGTGCATGGCACAGCAGTTCTCGGGTTCCACGGCGATGATGTGACGCCCGCCCGAGGCCAGTGCGGCGCCCGCGACGAGTCCGCCGCCGCCGACCGCGACGAAGATCGTGTCGACGTCCGGGGCGTCCTCGACGATCTCCTGGGTGACCGTGGACTGGCCTTCGATCACCGTGGCGTCGTTGTACGCCTCGACGTAGGGCAGATCGAGCTCGCGGGCGGCCGCGGCGGCTTCCGCGTAGGTGTTGCCGTGGCGGATCAGCTTGGCGCCCAACGCTTCGATGCGCCGCGTCTTGGTCTCGGGCGCGGTCACCGGGACGAACACGGTGGCGTGCGCGCCGAGCAGTTGCGCGGCCTGGGCGACGGCGATGCCGTGGTTGCCGCCCGACGCGGTGACGACCTCGGAGACGTCCAGCGACAGCAGCGTGTTCACCGCGCCGCGGAGCTTGAACGAGCCGGTGAGCTGCAGGTGCTCCAGTTTGAACACGAGCGGTCGCCCGTCGGCGGACACGCGCATGATCGGGGTGCGGCGGACGTACTGCGACAACGTTCTCATGAGACCAGCTTCCACAAGAACTGCACGAGAGTCACGATGCCCAGCAGGAAACACACCAGGACGAACGTGCCGCCGGCCATGACGATCAGGCAGGCGCCCCAGGACGTCTCCTCGCTCGGGGTGGCGTCCAGGTCGTGCTGGAGCTCCACCCGCGCCTCCTGGTACAGCGACGCGAGGCGGGTGCGGGCCGTCTCGGTCGGGGCCTCGTCGACGCGGCCCTGCCATGAGAGCGCGACCAGACGGGCGTCCGCGCGGCGGTAGGCCCGTTCGAAGGCCAGGAGCTCGTCGGGGTTCCGATCTTCGGAGAGGTAGGTCCAGCGACCTGCCTGAGCCGGCTGGCCGAGCACGCGGTACACCTCGGCGAGGCGTTCACGCAGGTCAAGCCGCTGCGGGTAGGTGCCCACGAGTCCCGCGACGCGCTGACGTGCGCGCAGGACGCTGGCGAGGTCGCCTCTGTGCAACTCCTCGGCCGCTTTGTGGAGCGTCAGCTCTACCGGCATGAAGATTAGTTTTGCAGGTAGGGCTAGCTTTGACCCGTGTTCGGCCTATCGCTGCTGGTCTCCGGGCTCGCCTGGTGGCTCGGTCTGTACCTGCTCGCCCGCGACCCCCGCAAGCCGCTGTTGTGGTGGGCCGGCGCGGGGATGATCGGCTATTCGGCGGCGGTCGTCGCGCCGAATCCCGTGCTCCTCGCGGTGCCGGCGCTGGCCTGGACGGGTGCGGTCCTGTTGCTCGCCCGTCCCGAGTTGATCAGGTGGTGGCTCCTCGCGCTGCTGCCCTTCTTCGCCGCGTCGTTCTTCGTACGGTGGGTCGTGTTGCTTCCGCTGGCCGCGGCCACGGTCCTAGCCATAAGAAAACGTGCTTACTTTTCACTCGTTGGAGTGATGTTCGGGCTCTCGGCAGGTGCGTTCCTGCTGGGACTGCTGCCCGACGCGATCACGCTGCCGTCGCTCGGGTTCGACGTGGTGGTCTTCGGCGTCCTCGTCGCCGTCACGGACGCGGTCGAGGAGGGCGAGGCGATCCGCGCCGACATGCTGCGGTCACTGGTCATCTCGGCCTTCACCGCCGTCCTGTTCGGATCGCAGGTCATCTTCTTCGGCGGGCCGGACCTCCTCGTCTTCACGACCGTGGCGGCGGCGATCGCGGTCCAGGTGCTCGCGAACCCGCTCGCGTCCGTGGTCGACCGTCTCGCCGTGCCGTCCGTAGCGGCGGAACGCGCCGAACTCCGCGACGCCGCCGAGTCGTTGCCCAAACGCCGGCCGCTGGTGACCGAGGACGCCGCCGAGTTCGCGCGCCTCACCCGCAAGGCGCTCAGCCACTACGGCGATCTCGGAAAGCTCGTCGCCAGCCCGCTGATCGCCCTGACCGACGACGGTCCGCCACTCGACCGGGCCGCGCAGTTGAAAAGCATGCTGCTCGCGAGCATTCAACGGCTCAAGCCTGTGGACGGCGATTTCGGCACGAGCGATGAATGGCGTTACTACAACGCCGTGTACTTCTACTACGTGAAGGGAATCCGGCCGTATTCGGTCCGGACCAAACGCGAGGACCTCGACGCCGAAGATCGCCGTGCCCTGCAGTGGTTCGTGACACAGGTGCCGGAGCGGACGCTGCACAACTGGCAGAACGCCGCAGCACGCCTGGTCGCGGCCGACCTGATGGCAGGAGTTGGCAGCACATGACGTGGCTTTGGCAGCGTTGACCGGGCGATCGTCGGGCCATGTTGAAATTCGCCTTGAAACTCGATGGTGTCGCTTCGTTCGCACTGGGTCTGCTGACCGTGCTGATTCGCCCGGAAATCGGAATGCCGGTGGGCTGGCAGATCGGACTCGGTTCTTTCTGCGTGGTCTACGGCATGGGCGTGTTCTTCTTGGGAACCCGCGCCACCCCTGACCGCCGAATCGTGCTGCTGGTCATCATCGGCAACCTGGTCTGGGCCGCGGACAGCATCCTGACCGCGGAACTGGCGTGGTTCCCGCTCACCGGCACCGGCGTCGCGCTCGTGCTGGCCCAGGGCCTCGCGGTGCTCGGCTTCGCGGTCCTGCAGTTCATCGGCCTCAGGCGTGAAGGGTCCGCGAGCGACCGCGGAACTCAGCCACGATCTCGCTCCCTCGCCTGACCGTGATGTCGTAGATCCCGCTGCGGCCGAACCGGGTCCGTTCCACCGCCTCCGCCACCAGCTCGTCGCCCTCGTGCACGGGCCGGATGAAGTCGATCTCGGCCGTGGCGGCGACGGTGACGGACCCGGCCCTGTTGCAGGCGCAGGCGAACGCGGTGTCCGCCAGCAGGAACACGTAGCCCCCGTGCGCGATGCCGTGGCCGTTGATCATGTTCTCCGCGACCGTCATCCGCAGCAGCGCGTACCCGTCGCGCAGTTCGACGGCCTCGATGCCCAGGGCGGTGGAGGCCTTGTCGGCGGCGAGCATCTCGGCAGGACCATTCATTCGTGGCAGCCTAATCACTCTCGCGGTGGTGTCACGCGGTGTTCGAATCGACTTACTGTCCGGATGCGTGATCGTTCAACATCGGAGGTGGTCATCGTGGGTGGTTGTTCTTGCTGTGGCGGGTGCACGGGTCCGGGCTGCGGATGCTGCAGCTCTTGCTAACTGCTTCGGATGTGTGAAGGCCGTTGCGGGAACCGAAGTTCCCGCAACGGCCTTCTTCCCGCAGGGGTGAATCAGCCCGTGCAGGTCTTGAACATGTTCGTGAATTCCCAGTCGGCCTGGGATTCCACTGCGCGTGGGCCCAGTAAGAGCCGACGGACGCGCCGGCGAGGTCGAACTCCAGCTTCCACCCGGACAACGCGGTGGAGCCCGCGCTGACCGTGAACTTGCCCTGGTGGCCGGAGCCCCAGGACGAGTCCTGGCTGAACGCGGCGGCAGGGGAGGAAGGGAGTGGTGCAGGACCGCGGGGCGCGTCGCAGTCCTGCACCACGTACAGGGAGGCGCCCACGTTCAGCGCCTGCTCGATCACGGTAAGTGGCCTAGACCATAGCGTCAATGGGTCTAGACCTCTTCTGTCCGCCGGACAGTGGAACAATTCGGAGGGTGCGTGGAGCAACTGGAATCGGATCGCTGCCCGGAACCGACATCGACGAGGCGGCGCGCGTCGTCGTAGGAGAGCTGCCTGAGCTGCCGCACGTCCCGGAGCTGCCTGGCCGGGGAGTCGGCGCGGACATGATCGGCCGCACCGCCGGCCTGCTGGTCGACCTGGCGATCGAGGTCATCACGTCCGGCTACCGCGTGACCCCGCGCGCCGGCCGTGACCACCGCCGTGCCGTCGACCTGCTGCGAGGCGACCTGGACGCGTTCGACGAGGCGCTGGAACGCGCGGGTGCGCGGCCTGAGACGGTCAAGGTGCAGGCGGCCGGGCCGTGGACGCTGATGTCGAACATCGAACTGATGCGCGGCCATCGGGTGCTCACCGACCCTGGAGCCGTGAAGGAGTTCGCCGCGTCGCTCGCGGAGGGGCTCAAGCAACACGCGGCCGAGGTCGCCAAGCGCACCAAGGCGAAGGTCGTCGTGCAGCTCGACGAACCGGGGCTGCCCGCCGTTCTGCAGGGCCTGCTGCCGACGCCGTCCCAGCTCGGCACCGTGGCCGCCGTTCCGGGGCCGGACGCCCGTGCGGTGCTCGCCACCGTCATCGACGCGTTGAAGGACCACGAGGTGGTGGTGCACTGCTGCGCGCCGCACCCTCCGCTGACGCTGCTCCGCGAGGCGGGCGCCACGGCGATCGCGTTCGACGCGACGTTGATCAAGGGGGCAGAAGCGCTCGACGAGATCGGCGAGACGTGGCAGGCGGGCACGACGCTGGCGCTCGGGCTGGTGCCGAGCACGGACCCCGGCGCGCCGGTCTCGCTCAAGGACGTCGGGCAGCGGGCGTTCACCCTGGTCGACCGTCTCGGCTTCCCTCGGTCGATCCTGGCCGAGCAGGCGCTGCCGACTCCGACCTGCGGACTAGCCGGTGCGTCGGCCACTTGGGTCAAGCGCGCGCTCTCGCTGACGCGTGATCTCTCCCTGGCGTTTTCGGAGCCGCCCGAGGGCTGGTGATGTCCGGTTTGTGGGGCTAGTCTGCTGCGAACTATTAGGAAACTTTCTTAACCGAAGGCCGAACGCCGAGGCCTGGACCGGGAGTTCCCCTCATGCGCATCAGACGTGCGGCCCTCGTTGCCGCAGTGCTCACAGGTGTGGTCGTGGCGCCTGCCCAGGCCGCTCCCACCGGCCAGATCCGGCTGGATCAGGTCGGGTTCGGCACCTCCGAGCAGAAGCACGCCTACGTGCTCGGGGGCGCCGCGAACACCAAGTTCTCCGTCGTGGACAGCCGCGGCCGGACCGTGCTGACCGGCAGGACGGGTGCGTCGACGGGCTCGTGGAGCGACAGGTTCCCCGCGGTGCACCCGATCGACTTCTCGGCACTGAAGAGGTCCGGGACGTACCGGATCAAGGTCGGCACGACGACCTCTCCGGTGTTCGAGGTCGACTCGCTGAAGAGGCTGTTCGCGCCGGTCGCGCACAACACCGTCGAGTTCTTCCAGGCGCAGCGCGACGGTGCCGACGTCATCCCGGGCAGGCTGAACCGCAAGCCCGCGCACCTCACCGACCGCGAGGCGCTCGTCTACGAGGCACCGGTGTTCGCGGGCGAGGGCGGCGACCAGATCGCGGCGCCGCTCAAGCCCACGGGCGACAAGGTCGACCTCGAAGGCGGCTGGTTCGACGCCGGTGACTTCGTGAAGTTCACGCACGCCTCGTCGTACTCGACCGCGTCGATGCTGCTGGCGTTGCGCAACAAGCACGACGCCGCGCTCTACGACGAGGCCAAGTTCGGCCTCAAGTGGCTCGACAAGGCGTTCGACGAGAAGACCGGCACGCTCTACGCGCAGGTCGGCATCGGCACCGGCTCCGAGGAGTTCGGTTTCGTCGGCGACCACGACGTGTGGCGCCTGCCCGAGGCCGACGACAAGCTGAACGTCAAGCCTGGCGACAGCGAGTACTTCATCAAGTACCGCCCCGTCTTCCGCGCGAACGTCGCCGGCGAGAAGATCAGCCCGAACCTGGTCGGCCGCGTGGCCGGTTCGTTCGCGCTGGCCGCGCAGATCGAGGCCGACCGCAACCCGCGTGCCGCCCGTGCGTACCTGGACAAGGCCGCGCAGCTCTTCGCGCTGGCCAAGACCGAGAACGTCGGCGAGCTCGTGACGGCGTTCCCGCACGCGTACTATCCCGAGGAGTCGTGGACCGACGACATGGAGTTCGGCGCGACGCAGCTCGCGCTGGCCGCCAAGGCGTTGCACGACAAGCGTTACGGGCAGTTCGCCCGCGCGGCCGCGCACTGGGCCAAGGAGTTCCTCGCGACGCAGGACCCGGACACGCTCAACGTCTACAACATCTCCGCGCTCGGCCACGCCGACCTCGCGAAGCTGCTGAAGAAGGGCATCCCGGGCGCCGAGGTGACCGAGAAGCAGATCATCGGCGACATCCAGCGCCAGCTGCAGAAGGGCGCGGACGCGGCGAAGACTTCGCCGTTCCGCACCGCCGCCAACGTCGAGACCTGGGACGTCGGCTCGCGCACGTTCGGCTACATCACCACCGCCGCGCTGTACCAGAAGCTCACCGGCTCGAAGGAGTACGAGACCTTCGGCACGCAGCAGCGCGGCTTCGCCCTCGGCACCAACGCCTGGGGCACCTCGCTGATCGTCGGCGTCGGCACGAAGTTCCCCGAGTGCCCGCACCACCAGGCGGCGAACCTCTCCGGCTCGACGAACGGTGGCTCGAAGGTGCTGGTCGGCGCCGTGATCAACGGCCCGAACGACGCAACGCTCTTCGGTGACCTCGGTGAGATGCCGCCTGGTTCCGTCAGCTGCACCAAGCCGTACACGCTGGAGTTCAACTCCGCGAAGTCCGTGTTCGCCGACGACCTGCGCTCGTGGCCGAGCTCCGAGCCGGCCATCGACTTCACGGCGACGGGCGTGCTCGGCTTCTCGCTGATCGCCCACTCCTGAGTGGCGCCGGTGCGAGCCTGGGTGTCCAATTCGGACTGTGCTCAGGCTCGCGCTGGTTCTCGTTTTGCTCATGTCTGTTACGGCACATGCCTTGCCGTTGGACGTGAAGTGCCGAGTTCCCGGCGTGCACGACGCGGACGTCATCCGCGCCGTGCACGCCGCTGGTCTTTCTCTGCGCGTGAGCGACAAGGTGATGCTCGCCGGATTCGAGGCCGGGTGGGTCGAGTCGCACATGAACAACCTGCCGTGCGGTGACCGCGACTCGTTGGGCGTGTTCCAGCAGCGGCCGTCGATGGGGTGGGGAACGCCCGAGCAGATCATGGACGTGTCCTACGCGGCGCGGCGGTTCTTCGAGTACGCGATGCGCGTGGACCGGCCGGAACTCTCCGCAGGCCTGCTCGCCGACGCGGTGCAGCGGTCCTGCTGCCCGCAGCGGTACGACCAGGCAGAGGCACGTGCCGAGTCGATGCTGCGGCAGGCGTGGCAGGGCGGGCCCGAGGTCGTCGGCGGCGTCGTCCACGTGGTGGCGGACGGCGACGTCTGGGCTGATCTCTCGCGGCTGAGCACCTCGGGTGACTTCGTCGGACGCCCTGCGGTGGCTGGACGCTCCGTGTACGCGCGGACGGCTCGCGGCGAGGTCAGGGCGTTGGCGGGCGGCGCCGCACGGATGGTGGCCTCGGGCGTGGCCGGCGATCCCGAGGCGGTGGCTCGTCCTGACGGAACGGTGGACCTGTACGCCGTGCTGGCCGACGGCAGCGTCGCGAAATTGTCAGACCTGCCTGAGACGATTGGGATGGGGGGCGGATCCCCCCAGGGGGCCCGCCAGTCCGGATCGATTCCGAACTGGCAGGCGTTGAGCCCGGCAGGCTTCGCGGCGGGCAAGCCGTCCGTCGTCGCCCACCCGGACGGGTCCGTGGCCGTCTACGTCAGGTCCGGCGACAAGCTCATGGCCGGCGCCGCCGGCAGGTGGCGCGAGATCGCCCAGAACCTCGAAGCCTCACCCGAAGCGGTTCTCCGTCCAGACGGGACGGTCGGCATCTACACCCTGATCGGCGGACGCCCGCACCGCCTCACCGTCACCTGGGAACCGTGGGGCGAAGCCCGTTTCATCGACACCGTGTCCGCGCAGCCCGACGGCACGGTCTACGCGTGCACTGCCGAAGGCGACGTGCTCAAAGCCGGTTGAACGGCTCCGCGTACCGGAACGCGCCCGGAGGCACCTCCTCGAAGAGCCGGGCCTGGAAGTGCGGTTCCCACGCGGGATCCGGCGGCGTGATCCCGAACTCCGAAGCGAGCCTGAAGCCGAACCGCGAGTAGTAGGCAGGCGAACCCAGCAGGATGACCGCGCGCTCGCCGCGGGCCTCGGCCGCGCCGAGAACCGCGTGCATCAACGCCGATCCGATACCGGCGCGCTGATGCGAAGGGTGCACGGCGATCGGCCCGAGCCCGAGAGCGGGCACCTCGCCGACGTACCCGCGCGTGCACACGACGTGGCCCAGCACGGCGTTCTCCACCAGCGAGAACTCCGGGATCCAGCCCTCGTCCGCGCGCAACCAGTCGATCAGCGGAGCCTCCGGCCCGTCCTTGAACGCGAGGTTCGTGACGGTGCGGATGGCGTCGATGTCTGCGGGTGTCTCCCGCCGGATCAGCATGAGCCGCACTGTGGCCAAACGCGTCGTCGGGCGCCACTCAGTTTTCGGCCCCATAATCCCCAGCGTGGTCGTGAGACAGACCTTGATGGTGTGCGTACTTGCCGTGCTGGCCTATCTCGGCGTGTGGTGGGCGTTCAGCGGAACCGACGAACCCGCGCGGTCGGCGCCGGAGTCGCTGTTCCTCACCGACTACTCCAAGGCGGTGAAGGGCATCTGCGTGAGGTTCAGCGGTCCCGGCGAGAACGACCAGGGCCTCACGATCATCGACTGCCGGGGCGACCGGGCCGCGCTGAAGGTCGGGACCGTCCTGGCCGAGACGAGTGGCAAGTGCCCGCGCGGTGACTACAAGGTGTTGCGCGACACGAGGCACAACGCGGCGCTGTGCCTGCTGCCCAACGCCGAGCGGGGCGACTGCTTCGAGCTCGACACCGACGACCTGCAACGGTCCGTCGTGTCCAAGTTCGACTGCGCGGCGCCGCGGGTGAACGTGCAGGTCGTCGACATAGCTGACGAAAGTTGCCCCGCAGAGGCCGAACTCGGTGTTCCCTATGAGGACATGACGCTCTGCCTGAGGAGGGTGCGTTGATCGTCTTCGAGGGTCCCGCCGAGTTCGACGCCTGGCTGCACGAGAACGGCGCGAACGAGACCGAGCTGTGGCTCAAGTACGCGAAGAAGGGCTCGGGGATCAAGACGATCACCTATGCCGAGGCGCTCGACGTCGCCTTGTGCCACGGGTGGATCGATGGACTCACACGGTCCATCGACGAGACCTACTACTCGCAGCGCTGGACGCCGCGTACGGCGCGCAGCAAGTGGTCCAAGCGCAACTGCGCCAAGGTCGAGGAACTGATCGCCGCGGGCAAGATGTTGCCGGCGGGCCTGGCCGAGATCGAGAAGGCCAAAGCGGACGGACGCTGGGACGCGGCCTACGCGGGACCGGCGACGATCGAGGTGCCGGACGACCTCACCGAAGCGCTGAAGGCCAACCCGAAGGCAGCCGAGTTCTTCAAGACGCTCAACAGTCGGAACAGGTACGCCGTGCTGCTGCGCATCCACGACGCGAAGAGGCCGGAGACACGGCAGAAGCGCATCGCCCAGTTCGTTGAAATGCTGGCGGACGGCCGAAAGCTCTACTCTTGAGAATCATGAAGTGGTTCCGCCGCCGCAAAGCCGAAGACGTCGCTCCGACCCACCTGCCGAACGCCGAGGAAGCGGCGCAACGCTTCTGGGAACGGTGGTTCGAGCTGGTACCGGTGGTCAGCGCGGCGCTCGGCGACGGCGAACCGCACCGCGTCGAGGACGACCTCAAGGACCTGGTGAGCGCGTTGCACCCGGACCTGGTGTTCTCGCTCGAACAGGGCCACATGGCCATGTACGCGCTGGTGATCACCGGTCAGGAAGACCCGAGGCTGCGCCCGTACACCGACGCGTGGATCAACGCCGCGCCGCCGTCGGACATGGTGTGGGAGTTCCACGACTCCGTGCCGCCGGTGCCGGACCCGACCGAGGTGATCGTGAACCTCGGCCAGGTGAGGATGCGGCTGGGCGACTACCGCGTGGTGGCCCAGGTGGACGGTGACGTCGTGGACGTCGCGGTCTACCACCCGGCGCTGGCCGGCCTGAGCGACCAGCACCGGCAGACGATGACGTTCCTGCCCCTGGACGTCACTCTGGGCGAGCGGCTGGCGGGGGAGCGGCTGCGGCGCGTGGAGACCGCGGAACTGGAGCCGCAGGGCACGATCAGCCTGCTGGAGCTGCGGTCGCTGGTGCGCGAACTCGCCGGGCAGGCGGAGCGCTGAAAACTGCCTGTCGGGGAGGGAACTGGACTCCGTCAAGAGCGTCTGAGCGGAGCCGGGTATGTCCAAGCGCGGTGCGCAGATTGGCAGTCCTGCGTGGTGGTCGTCAGGGTGTGCCCGGTAGGTTGTGGTTGGTGCGAACGGCGTACAAGTGCCGGGCTTACCCGACCCCTGAGCAGGCTGCGGTGTTGAACCGCACGTTCGGGTGTGTGCGTCTGGTGTGGAACAAGACCCTGGGTGAGCGGAACCACCGCTACCGCGCCGAGGGTGTGCGCACGTCGTACCGGCAGACCGATGCGGCGCTGACCGGGTGGAAACGCACCGAGGAACTCGCGTTTCTGTCGGAGGTGTCCTCGGTTCCGCTGCAGCAGACGCTGCGCCACCAGCACACCGCGTTCGGCAACTTCTTCGCCGGGCGCACCCGCTTCCCCAGGTTCAAGTCCCGTACCGGGCGGCAGAGCGCGCACTACACCCGCTCGGCGTTCCGGATGCGCGAGGGCGTGCTGACACTGGCCAGGACCAGCACACCGCTGCGGTTCGTGTGGTCGTTCGGCGGCGTGGATCTTGCCGCGCTGGACCCGACGATGGTGGTGGTGTCGCGCGAGCCGGACGGCCGCTGGTACGTGGCGTTCGCCATCGACACCACCGAGCCCGCCCCGGCTGAGCCCGCCGGGCACGCGATCGGCGTCGACCTCGGCCTCACAGACCTGGTGGTGACCAGTGACGGTGAGCGGATCGCGAACCCGCGGCACCTGGCCCGCAAGGCCCGCAATCTGGCCCGCTACCAGCGACGGATGGCCCGCTGCGAGCGTGGTAGCGGCAACCGCCGCAAGGCCAGGGCCAAGGTCGCCCGCGCCCACCGCAAGGTCCGCAACGCCCGGCAGGATTTCCTGCACCGCACCACCACGGCTCTGGTGCGCTCGGCCAACGTGATCGCGATCGAGGACCTGTCGGTCAGGAACATGGTGCGCAACCGCCACCTCGCCCGTGCCATCTCCGACGCGGGCTGGGGCGAGTTGCGCAGGCAGCTGGAGTACAAGTGCGACCGGGCCGGCCGCACACTGGTCGTGATCGA
>NZ_JBFBAW010000034.1:0-64916 GCF_040682435.1 Lentzea sp. NPDC051208
CCATCACCAGCACCAACAAACAAAAACCCCAGCACGGCAACAAGAAGAAGTCCACCAACCCGAGACCCCGCCGAACAGGTTAAAACTCAAGCTAGGGCGTGTCCCGTAAGTCCGTTCGATGAGAGTCACGGTCGAGAGTTCCGGGGCCCTCGGCCGCGACTATCGCGGACGAGACTTACGGGACACGCCCTAGGGGAGCTGAACCACCTTGGGAACTCCGCGCTGCACCACGGTGACCTCCTTGGTGCCGGCGGGCGCCAGCCAGGCGTGGTCGCGCTCCTCAGGGCCGATGGTGGCGTTGAAGTCGGCGACGATCGTGCCCTGGCCGTCCGGCAACGCCAGCACCGCCGGCTCGCCCTTGACCGCCCTGCCACCGAGCACGGGAGCGCTGAACGTGCCGTCCGGCTGGTAAAGCGCGCCGTACAGGTCGCCGTACGCCTCGAACATCAACGCGTAACGGCCGTCCGGCAGCCACGCGCAGACGCTCCAATCGCCGGTCGCGTCCCAGCCGACCAGGTAGTCGAGCAGTGCCCGCTTCTGCAGCTCGCGCTGCGGGTGCTCCCTCTTCATGTCCGGCCACGCCCGCCTCTCCTCGGGCGCGGCCGTCGCACAGTTCTGCCCGCTCCAGCCCAGACCGGGATGGGGCACGAACGCGCGGTCCGGGTGGTAGTCGTACCTGCTGAGGACCGGCGGCTGGGTGAAGTCGTCGGGCTTCGGCACGGAGTCGCCGCGCACGAACACGGGCCGGTCGGACAGCGGAGCCACCGTGAACACGACGCCGTCCTCGTCGTGCGGGGCAGACGCCCAGACGCGGGTGAGACGGTTGTCCGGACCGCGCACCGGTTTCATCGACCAGGAGACCGTCTTGCCCAGCGTGAGCACCACGTAGTGGTCACCGAGAGGGCCGAAGCGGTACAGCCCTACCTCATGGTCTCTGGATTCCGCTTGCACGACCTCGCGGCCCGCCACCGCGCCGTCGGCGACCAGGCCCACCAGGGCCGCGGGCTTCTCGGAGTCGCGCACACGGACCTCCTGCGCGACCAGGGCGACCGGGCCCGACGGGGTCTGTCCCGTCCAGAACACGTTCGCCCGCTTTGAGACTTCCGTCACGGGCTCGTGCAGCTTCCACGGCTGCTTCTGCGCGTCGTTCCACAGGTGCAGCGCGGTCTCGATGAGTTCGGAGTCGCCTGCGAGCGGACCGGTCGTCGCCGCAGTGAGCCGTGGGTCCGCCGGCGGCTCGGGCGAGCGCGTCAGCACCACCCCGGTCGTCACGCCTGCCAGCAGTGCCACCACCGCGGTCACCGCCACCAGCTTGCGCGTGTGCCTGCGCCGTCCCCCGGCCATCACGTCCCCCACGAATCCCGGCCGCACGTCGAGTTCGGCCGTCGCGGCCTCCATCGCCTGCTTCAACTCCACGTCAGCACCTGCTCACCCATCAGTTCCCGCATGCGGGCGAGGCCGCGCGAGGTCTGGCTCTTCACCGTGCCGACGCCGCAACCGAGTGCGCGTGCGGTCTCGGACTCGCTGAGGTCGTCGAAGAACCGCAGCACCAGAACGGCGCGCATCTTCTTCGGCAGTTGTGCCAGTGCACGCACCACGCTGTCCGCGTCCACGACCTGCTGCTCGTGCCCGTGCGCCGTAGGTACCGCCCCCAGTTCCAGCGGTGCCTCCGGCTTGCGGGAACGCCGTCGCCAGCGGTTCGCGGCCGCGTTGGCCAGCGCGGCGCGTGCGTAGGCCTCCGGAGAGGTCCTGATCCGGCGCCACTTGCCGTACATGCTCATGAGAACGTCCTGCAGAATGTCCTCAGCGGCGCCGATGTCGCCGCCGCACAGCAGGTAGGCGGTGCGCAACAGTGCCTGCGAGCGCAACGCCACGAAGTCTTCGAAGTCCTGCATGTCCCCCCTCCGGCGGTCGTCGAACGTACTGACACCGGGCGGGGCGGCAAGGTTGTCAGGCGACCGTTTAGACTCAGTTCGACTCCAGACGACGAGGGAGATACGCGTGGCCGAGATGACCGTTGAACTGGTCGCCGTTGAACGCCGTTTGTGGTCCGGTAAGGCCACCTCTGTTTCGGCGCAGACCACCGAGGGCGAGATCGGCATCCTGCCCGGTCACGAGCCCGTGCTCGGCCAGCTGGTCGAGGGTGGCGTGGTGCGCGTGCGCACGACTGACGGTGGCCTTGTCACCGCCGCCGTGCACGGTGGCTTCCTGTCCGTGACCGGCACCGGCGTATCGATTCTCGCCGAGGACGCCGAACTGGCGGGCGAGATCGACGTGGACGCGGCGCGCACAGCGCTGCAGGACGCGGACGACGCAGAGCGCGCACGTGCGGCAGCGCGCGTGCGGGCCGTGGAACAGTCGGCCTGAGACCGGGCACGAGGCCGCAGCCGTGGGGATCACCGAGATTGCCGGCCTGATCCTTCTTGGGGTGGCGATCGTCATCACCTGCTTCGCCTGGCGCCGCATCCGGCTGCTGCGTGAGGGTGGCGTGCACGTCGCCCTGCGCAGCAAGTTCGATGATCGCGGGCGTGGCTGGCACCTGGGCGTGGGGCACTACCGGGGCGACTCGTTCGCCTGGTTCCGGGTGCTGTCGCTCGGATCAGGGCCGAACGAGCTGATCTCGCGGGACGGGCTCGAGATCGACGCCCGGCGGGAGCCGACCGGGCCCGAGGCCTACGCCATGCCCGTGGGGGCGACCGTGCTGCGATGCCGGTCCGCCTCGGGTGAGGTCGAGATCGCCATGGGGCCGGATGCTCTGACCGGGTTCTTGTCCTGGTTGGAGTCTTCGCCGCCCGGGCGGTCCATTCCCTGGGCTTCTTGAGGTCGTGCGAACGACCCGCCGGGTTCCCGGCGGGTCGTTTCGCGTGCGGGGCCGTTTGCGTGCGAGGGCGAGCGGTGGCAGGTCCCTGTTCCAGCTGAGGAGTTGCGTGCGGCGCCTCGCGCGGGTGGTCGGCGTGCGTCAGGCGTTCTCGCCCGGCTGCCACAGGACGTCGCCGTCCGGGTTCGCCACGCGGGCCAGGATGAACAGCAGGTCCGAGAGCCGGTTCAGGTACTTGGCCGTCAGGACGTTCGTGTGCTCGGCGTCCTCTTCGATCAGCGACCACGTGCGCCGTTCCGCGCGGCGGGCGATGGTGCGTGCCTGGTGCAGCAGGGCCGCTCCGGGGGTGCCTCCGTTCAGGATGAACGAGTCGAGCTTGCCCAGGCGTTCGTTGAACGTGTCGCAGTAGCCCTCCAGGCGGTCCACGTAGGCCTGGGTCACGCGCAGGGGCGGGTACTTCGGGTCCGGTGTGATCGGGGTGCAGAGGTCCGCTCCGACGTCGAAGAGGTCGTTCTGCACCTTGCGCACCACCTCGAAGACGTCCGGGGCCAGCTGGCCCAGCGCCAGGGCCACGCCGAGGGACGCGTTGGTTTCGTCCACGTCCGCGTAGGCCTCGATGCGTGCCGAGGTCTTGGGGACGCGTGAGAAGTCGCCGAGTCCGGTCGTGCCGTCGTCGCCGACTCGTGTGTAGATCTTGGTGAGATGCACCGCCATGGCTGGCACTTTAGAGCCGTACGTAGGATTGCCGCGTGAGCGAGCATTTCCGGGTACACGGTGGCGCAAGGCTCGTCGGCGACGTTGACGTCGTCGGCGCCAAGAACAGCGTGCTGAAGCTGATGGCCGCGGCCCTGCTGGCCGAGGGCACCACGACCATCACCAACTGCCCGGACATCCTCGACGTGCCGCTGATGGCGGACGCGCTGCGGAGTCTCGGGTGCGAGGTCGAGCTCGAAGGCGACGTGGCGAGGATCACGACGCCCGCCGAGCTGAGCCATCGGGCCGACTCCGAGGCCATGGGCAAGCTGCGCGCGAGCATCTGCGTGCTCGGGCCGCTGGTCGGGCGGTGCAAGCGCGCGGTCGTGGCGTTGCCCGGCGGTGACGCGATCGGCTCGCGGCCGTTGGACATGCACCAGAGCGGGCTCGAGAAGCTCGGTGCGAGGACGTGGATCGAGCACGGCTGCATCGTCGCCGAGGCCGAGGGGCTGCAGGGCACGCAGATCTGGCTCGACTTCCCCAGCATGGGCGCCACCGAGAACATCCTGATGGCGGCCGTGCTCGCCACCGGGACGACGGTCATCGACAACGCCGCTCGTGAGCCCGAGATCGTCGACCTCTGCCTGATGCTCAACCAGATGGGCGCGAAGGTCGAGGGCGCCGGCACGTCCACCCTCACCGTCCACGGCGTCACCGAGCTCAAGCCGACCGAGCACCGCGTCATCGGTGACCGGATCGTAGGTGCCACCTGGGGCTTCGCCGCCGTCATGACGCGCGGCGACGTGCGGGTGCGCGGCGTGAACCCGCACCACCTCGACCTGGTGCTGGAGAAGCTGCGCATGGCGGGCGCCGAGGTCACCGTCTACGAGGGCGAGGACGAGGGGTTCCGCGTCGTCATGGAGGGGCGGCCCAAGGCCGTCGACTTCGTGACGCTGCCGTATCCCGGGTTCGCCACGGACAACCAGCCGTTCGCGATCGCGCTGTCCACGGTCTCCGAGGGCACCGCGATGATCACCGAGAACCTGTTCGAGTCACGGTTCCGGTTCATCGACGAGATGATCAGGCTCGGAGCCGACGCGCGCACGGACGGCCACCACGCCGTGATCCGCGGGATCGAGAAGCTGTCCAGCGCGCCGGTGTGGGCGTCGGACATCCGCGCTGGGGCGGGGCTCGTTCTCGCCGGCCTGTGCGCAGACGGGGCCACCGAGGTCTACGAGATCTTCCACATCGAGCGCGGTTACCCCGGTTTCGTGGAGAACCTCCGCAAGCTGGGTGCGAACGTGGAGCGCGTTAGCTCCTGAGCACCAGCCGCGCGTTCGGGACGTCTGCCGGGAACACCATCACCTGGTAAGGCGCGTGTCGCGAGCGCGTGGCACGCACCCCGTTCTGCTTCAGCTTCTGCACCAGGACGTTCGCGGCTTCCTCGGTCGGGACGACCGCGACCTCGCTCAGCAACCCGAAGTCCGTGCCGTCCAGATCCGGCACGGGCCGTCTGTCGTTCCCCGCGAAGTACCTCAGCACCAGAGCCAGCAAGCCGAGGACCGCGAAGACGATCCCGGTCTGGTAGAAGCCCGTCACCTCTCCATCATGCTCCCAGCGGTCACGATTCAGTGAGCAATCGCACGCGCGGCGACTGTTACCGGCCAGTACGCTCCGGTCAACGACGATGTGGGAGGTTGCTGTGCCGTACCCAGCTGACCGTGAGCGCGACCGGCCCTGGGTGATGCGCACGTACGCGGGTCACTCGTCGGCCACCGCCTCCAACGCGCTCTACCGCCGCAACCTGTCGAAGGGCCAGACCGGGCTGTCGGTGGCGTTCGACCTGCCGACGCAGACCGGCTACGACCCCGACGACGAACTCGCGAAGGGCGAGGTCGGCAAGGTCGGCGTGCCCATCAGCCACATCGGCGACATGCGGCAGCTCTTCGACCAGATCCCGCTCGCCGGCGCCAACACGTCGATGACGATCAACGCGACGGCCATGTGGCTGCTCGCCCTGTACGTCACCGTGGCCGAGGAACAGGGCGCGGACCCGTCGGCGCTCGCCGGCACGACGCAGAACGACATCATCAAGGAGTACCTGTCCCGCGGCACCTACGTGTTCCCGCCCGGGCCGTCGCTGCGGCTGATCACCGACATGGTCGCGTGGACCGTGTCGAACGTGCCGAAGTGGAACCCGATCAACATCTGCAGCTACCACCTCCAGGAGGTCGGCGCGACGCCGGCGCAGGAGGTCGCGTACGCGATGTGCACGGCGATCGCCGTCCTCGACTCGGTGCGCGACTCCGGCCAGGTGCCGCAGGAGAAGTTCGGTGAGGTCGTCGCCCGCATCTCCTTCTTCGTGAACGCCGGTGTGCGGTTCATCGAGGAAATGTGCAAGATGCGCGCGTTCGCCCAGCTGTGGGACGAGATCACGCTGGAGCGCTACGGCGTCGAGAACCCGAAGCACCGCCGGTTTCGCTACGGCGTGCAGGTCAACTCCCTCGGTCTCACCGAGGCGCAGCCGGAGAACAACGTCCAGCGCATCGTGCTGGAGATGCTCGCGGTCTCGTTGTCCCGCAACGCCCGTGCGCGCGCCATCCAGCTCCCCGCGTGGAACGAGGCACTTGGTCTGCCGCGCCCGTGGGACCAGCAGTGGGCGTTGCGCATGCAGCAGGTGCTCGCCTACGAGACGGACCTGCTGGAGTACGAGGACATCTTCGACGGCTCGCCGGTCGTCGAGGCGAAGGTCAACGACATCCTGGCCGGTGCCCGCGAGGAGATCGACCGCGTGCAGGCGATGGGCGGCGCCGTCGCGGCCGTCGAGTCCGGCTACATGAAGTCGAACCTGGTGTCCTCGCTGGCGGATCGCCGCCGCCGCGTCGAGGCGGGCGAGGACGTCGTGGTGGGCGTCAACAAGTTCGACACCACCGAGCCGTCGCCGCTGCAGGCCGAGGGCGCGAACTCGATCGAGACCATCGACCCGGTCGTCGAGGCGCAGGCCGTCGAGGCGATCAGGCAGTGGCGCGCCAACCGCGACAACGCTGCTGTGGAAGCATCTTTGGACGCCTTGCGCGAGGCCGCGAAGACCGATCAGAACCTCGTCGAGGTGACGCTGGCGTGCGCGCGTGCCGGCGTGACGACCGGTGAGTGGTCGCAGGCGCTGCGGGAGACGTTCGGCGAATACCGTGCGCCCACGGGCGTTTCCGGTGCGTCGGCTTCCGGCGAGGCGGGCTCCGAGATCGCGCGTGTGCGCGAGCGGGTGCGGTCGACCGGCGAGGAGATGGGTGAACGCCTGCGCATGCTCGTCGGCAAGCCGGGCCTCGACGGCCACTCCAACGGCGCCGAGCAGGTCGCCGTGCGTGCCCGCGACGTCGGTTTCGAGGTCGTCTACCAGGGCATCCGCCTCACGCCGTCGCAGATCGTCTCGGCCGCCGTGCAGGAGGACGTGCACGTCGTAGGTCTCTCGATCCTCTCCGGCTCACACCTGGAGGTCGTGCCCGCGGTCGTCGACGGCCTGCGCGAGGCGGGCGCCGGGGACATCCCGGTGATCGTCGGCGGCATCATCCCGCCGGACGACGCCGCCAAGCTGCGCGAGCGCGGTGTGGCGCGGGTGTTCACGCCCAAGGACTACGAGCTGACCGAGATCATGGACGAGATCGTCACCGTGATCCGAGAGGTGCGCTCCCTCTCGTAGGGCCTTACTGTCGCGGAATGGTTGACGTTTCGCGGGACGGGTCGGTCGTCCGGATCACGATGAACCGCGCGGCCAAGCGCAACGCGCTGTCCGCCGAGCACCTCACGGAGCTGCTGGACGCGTTCCGCGAGGCACGCACGTCGGACGCGGCCGGGATCGTGCTGGCCGCCGAAGGGCCCGTCTTCTCCGCCGGGCACGACTTCGCGGACGTGCACGCCCGTGACGAGGAAGGCGTGCGGCTGCTGCTGGAGCTGTGCACCGTGCTGATGAAGACGATCCAGTCCGCGCCGCAGGTCGTGATCGCGCGCGTGCAGGGGCTGGCGACGGCGGCGGGGTGCCAGCTCGTGGCTTCGTGCGACCTCGCGGTGGCGGCGGACACGGCCGGGTTCTCGTTGCCGGGCGGCAAGGCCGGGTGGTTCTGCCACACGCCCGCGGTGCCGGTGGCGCGGTCGATCGGGCGCAAGCGGTTGATGGAGCTCGTGCTCACCGGCGACGTGATCGACGCGGCGACGGCGGTGGAGTGGGGACTGATCAACCGCGCGGTGCCGGCGGACGAGCTGGACGCCGCCACGGACGACCTGCTGGCGCGTGCCACGCGGGGGAGCCGGGCGTCGAAGGCGATCGGCAAGCGGACGATCTACGCGCAGCTGGACCGGCCCGAGATCGACGGGTACGAGATCGCCTTGTCCGTCATGGCCGAGACTTCGCAGTCCCCGTCAGCCAAAGAGGGACGGGCGTCGTTCCTGGAGAAGCGGCCTCCCGTGTGGCCCGACTAGTCGCGAGGAGCCGCAGCGCGTCGGCGTTCGGGCCCGGTTCCGCCTGGTAGATCACCAGGAACTGGCCGGGCGCCTCGCGGACGTCGAACGAGTGGTAGTTCAGCTTCAGCGCGCCGACCGCCGGGTGCACGAACTCCTTGGCGTCCTGGGTCTTCCCGCGCACCTCGTGCTGCTCCCAGAGCCCGCGGAACGCCGAACTCTCGCTGAGCGCCTCCACCATCTGCCGCAGGCGCGGGGACTTCGGGTCGGCGGTCTGCCGCAGGTGCCCGACGGTGCTCTGCGCGACCCAGTTCCAGCGCGGGTAGAAACTCGCGGCGGCGGGGTCGAGGAACGTCATCCTGGCCGCGTTGTCGGCGGGTGTGAACGGCTCGTAGAGGGCCTCTGCCAGCGGGTTCACCGCGAGGATGTCGAGCAGCGAGTTCATCACGAACGCGGGCATGTCGTGCATGCCGCCGATGAGCCGCATCAGTTCCGGGCTGACCTTGTCGGTCGAATGACCTTCGTCCGCGACGACCCCGGCCAGGCGGTGCAGGTGCGCCCGCGCGTCGGTGTCGAGCTGGAGCGCGCGGCTCAGCGCGTCGAGGACCTGCGCGGACGGGTTGGTCTCGCGGCCCTGTTCGAGGCGGGCGTAGTAGTCCGCGCTCACCCCGGCGAGCACCGCGACCTCCTCCCTGCGCAGGCCCTTGACCTTGCGCTGGGTGTGGCTCGGCAGGCCCGCGTCCCGGGGGTCGACGCGGGCGCGGTGGGCTTTCAGGAACTCTCCGAGCACGGTGCCGAGGTTATTACCCGGCTGGGACTTCTGCCTGGGTGTGCCACACCTAGGCAGAAGGTGTCCTGGTAGAGGTCGCGCCACGCGCCGATCGTTGGTGCCATGAGCGAAAAAGTTGTGGTGATCAGCGGAGCCTCCAGCGGCATCGGCGAGGCGACGGCCCGAGTCCTCGCCAAGGCCGGGCACAAGGTGTTCCTCGGGGCCCGGCGGGAGGACCGGCTGGCGGCGCTGGCCGACGAGATCGGTGGTGCGTACGCGCCGCTGGACGTGACCTCCCGCGAGTCCTTCCAGTCCTTTGTGGATGCCGCCGTGGAGCGGTACGGGCGGGTCGACGTGCTGGTGAACAACGCGGGCGTGATGCCGTTGTCCCTCATGGACTCGCTGAAGGTCGACGAGTGGGACCGCATGGTGGACGTCAACATCAAGGGCGTGCTGAACGGCATCGCCGCCGTGCTGCCGCGCTTCACGGGCGGCGGGCACGTCGTGAACGTCGCCTCGATCGGCGCGCACATGGTCATGCCGACCGCCGCCGTGTACTGCGCGACGAAGTACGCGGTGTGGGCGTTGTCCGAGGGGTTGCGGCAGGAACGTGACGACCTGCGCGTCACCGTGATCTCGCCCGGTGTCACGGAGTCCGAGCTGGCGGACACCATCACCGAGGACTTCGCGGCGTCGCTGATGGAGGACTTCCGCAAGCTCGCGCTGCCGGCGTCCGCCATCGGTGACGCCATCGCGTACGCGATCTCGCAGCCCGCGGAGGTCGACGTCAACGAGATCGTCGTGCGGCCGGTGTCGCAGCGCTAGGCACCCGTCGTCGAGCCCGGCCGGAGGATCATCAGCACGGTCACGGTCGCCCACAGCAGGTTGAAGATCCCCGTGTACATGGCCAGGTGCTTGACGTCCTTGGTCTTGAGGGCCTTCTCCTGGCCGGGCAGGATCTTCAGGGCGAGCACGAACGCGGCGGCGGTGGTGAGCGCGATCGACACGATCACCCAGGGGTGGCCGGTCACGCCCATCACGCCCGCCGTCGCGAACCCGAAGACCGGTACCGAGATGCCGACGAGCGCGTAGACGCGGCAGATCCGGTGCAGGAGTTCGGGATTGCCGGCCGTGGCCACGGCCTTCGGGAACATGCTGGCGGCCACGGTGACCGGGCCGATCGCGACGATGGCGGCCAGGACGTGCAGCGAGAGGAAGAACTTGCTCACGCCGCGCTCCACACCGTGCCGCGGCGTTCGTGGGCGAACAGCGTCTCGACCTCGAGGGCCTGCTGGGCGCCGACCTCGCGTTCGAGGAGGTAGAGACCCAGGTCGACGCCGGAGGTGACACCGGCGGCGGAGACCAGGTCGCCGTCGTCGACGATGCGGGCGCGGACGGCGTTCACCCCCATCGACTCCAGCGCGTGCAGGCCGAGGTGGTTCGTGGTGGCGTTCCGGCCCTTGATCAGGCCGGCGATGGCCAGCACGAGCGATCCTCCGCAGACGGTGGCGATGATGGCCTTCGAGTCCGCGAGCACGGGCCCGAGTGTGGCGGCTGCCGCGCTGAGCAGGGCGAACACCTCCTCGTCCTGCATCGACGCCGCACCGGGTACGACGATGATGCCGGTACCGGGGTCGAGCCGGGCGGTGGCGTCGAGGGACAGCAGGTTCATCCCGCCGGGGACCCGGCGTGGTCCCTCCGCCGTCACCAGTTCGGTCCGGATTCCGCCCGCCATCAGCGTCTCGTACGGGCCGATCACGTCCAACGGGTCGAAGCCGTCGAACAACACCACTTGAGCTCTCACTGCGTCTCCTCACGTCGGTGATCAAAACCGTAGGAGCGGACGCGGCTGCGCAGAACTGGCTGGAATGCCATGTTCCAACGGATTCTCGCCAGCTACGGTGGTGGACGTGCACGAGGTGGCGGTGGTGGCGATGGACAGCGTTGTGCCGTTCGACTTCGCGACGCCGGTCGACGCGTTCAACTGGGTCGGGCGGTACCGCGTACGGGTCTGCGGTCCGAAGAGGACTGTCGACGCGGGCTGTTTCGAGATGAAAGTTCCGCACGGCCTGGAGTTGCTGTCCGAAGTGGACACGATCGTTCTTCCAGGCCACGATCCGGCCATGGTCGTCCCGAAGCCGTTGATCGACGCGCTGCGGCAGGCGGCGGCGAGGGGTGCGCGGATCGCGTCGATCTGCACGGGCGCGTTCGTGTTCGCGGCGACCGGTCTGCTCGACGGGTTGAGGGTGACCACGCACTGGCTGGGAGCCGAGGAGCTGGCGGCGCGGTTCCCGGCGCTGGAAGTCGATCCGGACGTGCTCTACGTCGACAACGGCCAGTTCCTCACGTCCGCGGGCGCCGCGGCGGGGCTGGACCTGTGCCTGCACATGATCCGGCGCGATCACGGCTCGGCGGTGGCGGCCGATGCGGCGCGGTTCGCCGTGATGCCCCTTGAGAGAGAAGGCGGGCAGGCGCAGTTCATCGTGACACCGCCCGTGACGCCTCAGGGCGCCGAGCTGGAACCGGTGCTGCGGTGGATGGAGGCCAACGCGGCGCTCGAGCTGACGCTGGAGGACGTGGCGAAGCAGGCGGGCATGAGCACGCGAACGTTGAACCGGCGCTTTCGCGAGCAGACGGGCACGACGCCGCTCCAGTGGCTGCACCGCGCGCGGGTCCGCCAGGCGCAGCACCTGCTGGAGACGACCAGGGACCCGGTGGAGCTGATCGCGAGCCGCGTGGGCTTCGGATCGGCCACGGCGTTCCGCGACAGGTTCAAGCGGATCGCCGGAACCTCACCGCAGAGCTACCGGGCGGCGTTCCAGGGCTGCCGGAACTAGGGCTGGGCGTGTTCGTGCAGCAGGAGGAGCGTGTAAGCGGCGATCGACTGGGCGTCGGTGATCTCGCCCTTGGAGATCATCGACTCGAAGTCGGCGCGCGGGAACCACGCCGACCGCATGTCCTGCTCCTCGTGCTCCCGCTCGTGGAAGCCCTCGGAGAGGTCGGTCGCGAGGAACACGCGGCCGCGCTGCGACGACATGCCGGGCGCGACGTCGAGCACGCCGAGTTCGATCATCCGGCCGGCGCGCAGCCCCGTCTCCTCGCGGAGCTCGCGGCGGGCGAGTTCCAGCGGGTCGGAGTCGGCGCGGTCCGGCGCGGTGCCCTGGGGGAACTCCCAGCGGCGCAGACCGATCGGGTACCGGAACTGCTCGACGAGCCGCACGCGTTCGCCGTCGAGCGGGATGATCAGCGCGAAGTCGGGCTTGTCGACCACGCCGTAGATGCCACTCGAGCCGTCCGCGCGTTTGATCTCGTCCTCGCGAACGGTCATCCACGGGTTTGCGTACACCTCACGGGTGCCGAGGCTTTCCACGGCACGGACCGTACCTAACGCCCGGTTGCCGGACGCACCCCGTAGCCTGTCGCGGTGCGTCTCGTCATCGCTCGCTGCAAGGTCGACTACGTAGGCCGGCTCACCGCCCATCTGCCCATGGCTCAGCGACTACTGCTGATCAAGGCCGACGGCTCGGTGTCGATCCACTCCGACGACCGCGCGTACAAGCCGTTGAACTGGATGAGCCCGCCCTGCTGGCTGATCGAGGACCCGGACATCTGGACGGTGCAGAACAAGGCGGGGGAGAAGCTGATCATCACCCTCGAAGAGGTCCTGCACGACTCCAAGCACGAGCTCGGCCCGGAGCCCGGCCTGCAGAAGGACGGCGTCGAAGCCGACCTGCAGAAGCTCCTCGCCGAGCACGTCACAACGCTGGGCGACGGCTGGTCCTTGGTGCGGCGCGAGTTCCCGACCCCGATCGGCCCGGTCGACCTGATGTGCCGCGACTCCGGTGGCAAGTCGGTGGCCGTGGAGATCAAGCGGCGCGGTGACATCGACGGCGTCGAGCAGCTGACCAGGTACCTGGAGCTGCTCAACCGCGATCCGCTGCTGGCGCCGGTCAAGGGCGTGTTCGCGGCGCAGCAGATCAAGCCGCAGGCGCGGGTGCTGGCCGAGGACCGCGGGATCCGGTGCGTGGTGCTGGACTACGACGCGTTGCGCGGGATCGAGCCGGACGAGTTCCGGCTGTTCTGAGCAGTCAGCTCACGAGCCTGGCACCCGCGCGGTGCCAGGCTCGTCGTGCTTCGTCCCGTCCGGTCCACCAGCCGCCCAGCTTCAGCGAGCGACTCCGGCCACCTCGTGGTTTGGTGATCATCCACACGGGGTAGGAACTCGCTCACCTGGAGTACTGTCCTCTCCTGGTCGTTTCTGTTCGACTTTGTTGAAAGGCTTGGAGGTGGGCAGTGTCGATGTCGGTGCTGGCCGAGGCGGACCTGCGGCTTGACGCGGGACCGATCGACTACGCGTTGCTCCTCATCTACTTCGTGGTGGTTCTCGGCATCGGCGTGATGGCACGACGATCCGTCTCCTCCAGCCTCGACTTCCTGCTGTCCGGGCGGTCGCTGCCGGCGTGGGTCACCGGGCTCGCGTTCATCTCCGCGAACCTCGGCGCGCTCGAGCTCATGGGCATGACGGCGAACGGCGCGCAGTACGGCATGGCGACCGTGCACTACTACTGGATCGGCGCCATCCCCGCGATGGTGTTCCTCGGTCTGGTGATGATGCCGTTCTACTACGGCTCGAAAGTGCGCAGCGTCCCCGAGTTCATGCGCCGCCGGTTCGGCAAGCCGGCCCACCTGGTCAACGCCATCAGCTTCGCCGTCGCGCAGATCCTGATCGCGGGCATCAACCTGTTCGCGCTCGCGGTGATCATCGACGCGCTGCTCGGGTGGCCGCTGCCGGTGTCCATCTGCGTCGCGGCGCTGGTGGTGCTCGCGTACACGACGCTCGGCGGTCTGAGCGCGGCCATCTACAACGAGGTGCTGCAGTTCTTCGTCATCGTGGCCGCGCTGGCGCCGTTGACGATCGTCGGCCTGATCAAGGTCGGCGGCTGGCAGGGCATCGTCGAGAAGGTCACGGACCAGGAGCAGCTGTCCGCCTGGCCCGCGACAGAACTCACCGGCATCAACAGCCCGGTGTGGAGTGTCGTCGGTTTGGTGTTCGGTCTCGGCTTCGTGCTGTCGTTCGGTTACTGGACGACGAACTTCGCCGAGGTGCAGCGCGCGATGAGCGCGAAGTCGATGTCCGCGGCCAAGCGCACGCCGATCATCGGCGCGTACCCGAAGGCGTTGATCCCGGCGATCATCATCATCCCCGGCATCATCGCCGCGGTGATCGTGCCGGAGATGGCCCAGCTCAAGGCCGGTGACACGAGCGGTGGCGTGGCCTACAACGACGTGCTGCCGCTGCTGATGCGCGACCTGCTGCCCAACGGCATCCTCGGCATCGCGATCACGGGTCTGCTGGCGAGCTTCATGGCCGGTGTGGCGGCGAACGTCAGCTCGTTCAACACCGTCTTCACGTACGACCTGTGGCAGGACTACATCAAGAAGGACAAGCCGGACGAGTACTACCTGCGCATCGGCCGTCTCGCCACGGTCGGCGCGTGCGTCCTGGCGATCGGCACGGCGTTCATCGCGGCGGCGCTCGGCGGGTCCAACATCATGGACTACATCCAGGCGCTGTTCTCGTTCTTCAACGCGCCGCTGTTCGCGACGTTCATCCTCGGCATGTTCTGGAAGCGGATGACGCCGACCGCGGGGTGGGTCGGTCTGCTCGCGGGCACGTTCACCGCGATCTTCATCTACGCGATCTCGGAGCCGTCGTTCGGCATCAACCTGCTGGAACTGCCCGGTCAGGGCGCGAGCTTCCTCGGTGCCGGTCTCGCGTTCGTGGTCGACATCGTCGTGAGCGCCGCGGTCACCATGGTCACGAGGCCCAAGCCGGACAGCGAGCTCGTCGGGCTGGTCTACAGCCTCACGCCCAAGGCGGACAGGGCGCACTCCACCACCGGTGAGGACGCGGGCTGGTACCGCTCGCCCGCCCTGCTGGGCGGCGGAGTGCTGGCCCTGACCACCGTTCTCTACTTCATCTTCGGCTGAGGGAGGCTGTCATGAGGTTGTTCGACCTGCGACTGATCATCGCTTTCCTCTTCGGCCTGTACGGCGTTGTACTGGTCGTCATCGGGTTCGGGTTCACGACCGACGAGGACCTGAAGAAGGCCGAAGGGGTCAACATCAACCTGTGGGCCGGCATCGCGATGGTGGTGCTGTCGGCGGTGTTCGCCGTGTGGGCGATGCTGCGCCCTCAGTTCGCGGACACGGACAAGCAGCCGCTCAAGGAGCTATGACTGGGGACGACCGGGGTAAACAGGGTTGAAGGCCTCGATCGTCCACGCGTCGAGCCAGTTGAATGCGCGGCGGATTCGGTTGCGCACGTCTCTCCTTCTGTCGGGGTCTTCACCTGGTACAGCGCGTTGATGTTCTGAATCGTTCCCGTAGCTGAGGGTGACATGTGCCACGGCGTAACTCGGGGTACCGCCCACGAAGGCGCGCGAAGGTCGCTACCGTGCACGTCGTGCCTCGTTTTCGTGCCACCGCTGTGGTCGCCGCCGCCGCGTTGCTGATGGCCGGTTGTGCGACCGGGCCGGGTCTTGCCAAGACCAACTCGCCGCGCCGCACCGTGCAGGCGGGTGCGGACACGTCGACGTCGACCGACCCGTCGGTCAAGCAGTCCGCGCAGCCGGGCAAACCGGTCGATCCGGCGTTCGCGCCCGAGCGCCTGCGCCTGATCAACCCGTGCGCGTTGATCGAGAAGGAACTGCTGCAGACGGTCGGCACGCCGTCGAAGTACTCGAGCAGCTCCTACACGCGCTGCTCGAACTACATGAAGGACAAGGCCGGCAAGACGCTCAACTTCACGCTGGACATCGGCTACTCGCTGACGTCCAGCGAGCTGAAGAAGGCGACCAAGCAGATCGCGGGCCTCAAGAGCGGTGAGCAGAAGCTCAACAGCACGTCGTGCTTCATCTCGGCCGTGACGCAGGAGAACCCGGCGCAGGCCGTGCGCCTGCAGGTCAACACCGGCACCGACGGCGGCGAGGCGTGCGAGCCGGGGCGCAAGGTGCTCGAAGGTGCCGTGCGCAAGCTCAAGGGCAACCCGCAGAAGTACAGCCCGCCGAAGGGCTCACCGGTCGAGGTCGACCCGTGCGCGATCGTGGAGAAGTCGACACTCGCGCCTGTGCTCGGTGCGTCGCCGCGGGCGCTGCCGTACGGTCTGCACCAGTGCTCGTGGACGGGGCAGAGCGCGCAGATGCAGATCGAGTTCAAGACGGCGCGCATCCCGAAGGACGGCAAGTTCGACTCCAAGTCCGTCGAGACCGACCTCGGTGGCGGGCTGAAGGGCTACCAGTCGTTCAGGGACGGGGCTTTCCCGACGTGCGAGCTGGTGCTGATCCGGACGAGGGACCAGGCCGACGCGGGTGAGATCGTGGAGTTCATCGTCGCGGCCTCGAAGGAGAAGGAGCTGGATCGCTGCCAGGCGGCGCAGACGTTCGCCAAGGCGGTTCTTCCTTCACTGCCCCAGGCCTGACCGCTCCGCGCGGGACCAGGCGGGGGCTGAAAGTTCCCCGAGTACGCGTTAGTGTCGAGGTTACTGGCGAGTACCAGAGGAGCTCTCATGACGCAGACCGCTTCGGACAGCGCGCTGTCGGCCGATGGCGAGCAGCGGCGGTTCGCATCACTGGACCCGCGCACGGGTGAGGTCGTCGCACACCACCCGATTCACACGGCCGCCGAGGTCGAGGACGCCGTGTCCTCGGCGCGCGAGGCCGCAGCGTGGTGGGCGGGCCTCGGCTTCGAGGGCCGCAAGACCAAGCTCGACGCGTGGCGCAAGATCCTCTCGCAGCGCTCGGACGAGCTCATCGCGTTGATCAGCTCGGAGACGGGCAAGCCCGCGGACGACTCCCGCGTCGAGGTCGCGCTGGTGATGGACCACCTGCACTGGGCCTCGCGGCACGCCGGTCGCGTGCTGGGCAAGCGCCGGGTGTCGGCGGGCATGCTGATGTTCAACCACGGCGCGACGCTGGAGTACCGCCCGTTGGGCGTCATCGGCGTCATCGGGCCGTGGAACTACCCGGCGCACACTCCGATGGGGTCGATCTCGTACGCGCTCTCCGCGGGCAACGCCGTGGTGTTCAAGCCGTCGGAGTTCACGCCGGGCGTCGGCACGTTCCTCGCGTCGACGTTCACCGAGGCGGTACCGGAGTACCCGGTGTTCCAGGTGGTCACGGGCTTCGGCGAGACGGGTGCGGCGCTGGTCGCCTCGGGTGTCGACAAGATCGCGTTCACGGGTTCCACCCGGACCGGCAAGAAGGTCATGGCCGCCGCCGCGACGTCGCTGACGCCGGTGCTGGTCGAGTGCGGTGGCAAGGACGCGCTGATCGTCGACTCGGACGCCGACCTGGCCGCTGCCGCCGAGGCCGCGATCTGGGGCGCGGTGTCCAACGCCGGCCAGACGTGCGCGGGCGTGGAACGGATCTACGTGGCCGAGGCCGTCGCCGACGAGTTCACCGAGATCGTGGTGAAGCGGGCGAAGAAGCTCAAGCCGGGCGGCGAGCCGAACGCGAACCTGGGGCCGATCACGATGCCGTCGCAGGTGGAGATCATCCGCGAGCACGTGCAGGACGCGCTGGACCGCGGTGGCAAGGCCCTGGTGGGCGGGCCGGACTCGATCAGGCCGCCGTACGTCGAGCCGGTGGTGCTCGTGGACGTGCCGGAGGACTCGCTGGCGGTCACGGAGGAGACCTTCGGGCCGACCGTGGTGATCAACCGGGTGCCGAACGCGCTGGAGGGCGTGCGGCTCGCGAACCAGTCGAAGTACGGGCTGGGTGCCGCCGTGTTCTCGAAGTCGCGTGGCGAGGAGCTGGCCGCCGAGCTGCGGGTCGGAATGGTCTCGGTCAACTCCGTGCTGACCTACGCGGCGATTCCCGGGCTGCCCTTCGGCGGTGTCGGCGACTCCGGGTTCGGGCGCATCCACGGTGAGGACGGGCTGCGCGAGTTCGCCTACGCCAAGGCCGTGACGAAGCTGAAGTTCAAGTCGCTGATCGACATGGCGACGTTCGACAGGCCGTCCATGGCGGGCAAGCAGATGCTGCGCCTCGCGCGGATGCTCTTCGGTCGCTGAGCCGCCGAAGAGCATCCGCGTCAGGTCTCAGACGCCGAGCTGCTTCTTCATGTCGTCCAGGACGACGTCCGCGGCGAGCACGCCGAGACCGAGGAAGTAGGTCTCGTCGAGGACCGGCTTGGCCTTGCCCGCCTTGACGGCGTTCAGGCCGCTCCACAGCGGGCCGCCGACGACGGCGCCCGTCGCGGTCTTGGCCGGGTCGCCGTAGGTGGAGTAGAGGATGAAGTCGCCGTCGGCCTTGCTGATCTGCTCCGCGCTGACCTCGGCGGCCAGGTCGTCCACCTGGGACGAGGTCGGCTGGCCGATCTTGGCGTCGATCAGGATCGTGCCGATGAACGACTTCTTGGCGTAGAGGCGGATGCGGCCGGGCATGAAGCGCAGGGCCGTCACCGTCGGGCGCACGCCGAGCTTCTTCTCGATGGCGTTGCCGGTCTCGGTGGCCTTGTTCGTGTAGTCCTCGAGCATCTTCGCGGCGTCGGCCTGGCGGTCGAGCGCGGCGGCGTTGAGCAGGAAGTTCTCCTTCCACACGTAGCCGGGGCGCACGCTGAACACCGTCGGTGCGATCGCCGAGAGCTTCGGGTAGAGGGCCTCCGCGCGCAGCTGCGAGCCCAGGATGAGGTCCGGGTTCAGCTTGGTGATCGCTTCGAGGTTGAGGTTGTTGGTCGTGCCGACGTTCTCCGGCGTGCCGCCCTTGTCGCCGATGTAGGACGGCATGGTCGGCGAGCCGTCGGTGTAGGCGATGCCGACCGGCTTGATGCCGAGCGCCACGACGTTGTCGAGTTCGCCGGTGTCGAGCACGATCACCCGTTCGGGTTTCTTCTCGAGCTTGGTCTCACCCATCGCGTGCTTGATCGTGCGGGGGAACTCGCCGGGCTTCTGCGTCGTGCCGAAACCGTTGCTCAGTTCGTACGCCTTGCCGAAGTCCTCGCCGCCTTGGGCGACGGTGGGCTTGTCCGGCGTGCTGGAGCAGGCGGTCAGGGTCAGGGCGACTGCTACGAGCAGCGCTGCTCTCTTCGACACGACGTTGTTCCTCCACTACGGAACGTGATGTTGACCTGCATTTCTTAGGGCGGCCTAACGGTACGCGGGTCGTTTGCCAGTTCCGAGTGTCAGACCCCCGGAGTAAGAAGGAACACGGCACCGACTTCTCGGGAGGGCTGTTCGATGAAGAAGATCATCAATGATCCGGACACCGTGGTGCAGGACGCGCTGCGGGGCATGCAGGCAGCCCATTCCGACCTGCTGACCGTGCACTACGACCCGGCCGTCGTCGTGCGCGCGGATACGCCGGTGCGGGGCAAGGTCGCGATCATCTCGGGTGGAGGGTCGGGCCACGAACCGTTGCACGGCGGGTTCGTCGGGCGCGGCATGCTCGACGCGGCCTGTCCGGGCCCGGTGTTCACGTCGCCCACGTCGGACCAGGTGGTCGACGCCGTGTCGCGGACGGACGGTGGCGCGGGCGCGTTGCTGATCGTGAAGAACTACACCGGCGACGTGCTGAACTTCGAGATGGCCGCCGAGCTCGCGGAGTCGGAGGTCCGGTCCGTCGTGATCGACGACGACGTGGCGGTGAAGGACTCCCTGTTCACGGCCGGGCGTCGCGGCGTCGGCGGCACGGTGCTGCTGGAGAAGATCGTGGGCGCGGCGGCCGAGCGCGGTGCCGATCTGGCCGCCTGCGAGGCGCTGGCGTTACGGGTGATCGCGTCGGTGCGGTCGATGGGCCTCGCGCTGACCGCGTGCACGGTGCCGCACGTGGGTTCGCCGTCGTTCGAGCTGGCCGACGACGAGATGGAGATCGGCATCGGCATCCACGGCGAGCCGGGCCGGCAGAAGGTGAAGGCCGGTACCGCCGCGGAGATGGTTTCGGCGTTGCTCGACCCGATCCTGGAAGACCTGCCGTTCGCGTCAGGCGATCGGGTGCTGCTCTTCACGAACGGGATGGGCGGGACACCGCTGCTGGAGCTGTACCTGGCGCACGGCATCGCGGAGCAGTTGCTGGCTGATCGGGGGATCACGGTGGAACGAAGGCTGGTCGGCCCGTACATCACGAGCCTGGAGATGCAGGGGATGAGCCTCACGCTGCTTCGCCTCGACGAGGAGATGGTCGGGCTGTGGGACGCGCCGGTCCACACGCCCGCGCTGCGGTGGGGAGTCTGAGGTGGGCTGCACGGCAGCGGACGTCGTGGCGGCCCTGCGAGCCGCCGGGGCCGTCGTCCAGGAGCACCGCGACGAACTGGTGCGCCTGGACCAGGCGATCGGCGACGCCGACCACGGCGAGAACATGAAGCGCGGCTTCACCGCGCTGCTGTCCCGTTTGGACACCGAGCCACCCGACACGCCCGGCAAGGTGCTGAAGCTGGCCGCCACGACGTTGATCTCGACGGTCGGCGGCGCGGCGGGCCCGTTGTACGGCACCGCCTTCCTGCGCGCGTCAGCCGCGGTGGGCGACGCGGCCGAACTGGACCCCGACACGGTGGCCCGAGCCCTGCAGGCCGCGCTCGAGGGCGTGGTCGCGCGCGGCAAGGCGGTGGTGGGCGACAAGACGATGGTCGACGCCCTGACCCCGGCCGTGACCGCCGCGGCGTGCGCCGAGGGCACGGTGGCCGCGACCCTCTCCGCAGCGGCCGACGCGGCAGCGGAGGGCGCTTCCTCGACCGTGCCGATGGTGGCGCGCAAGGGCCGCGCCTCCTACCTCGGCGAGCGCAGCGCCGGCCACATGGATCCGGGCGCGAGGTCCACGGCGTTGCTGTTGCGCGCCTTCGCGGACGCGGCGGCCAAGGCATGACGGCGGCGGTACCTGCGAGCCGGGTGGGCCTGGTGGTCGTCTCGCACAGCGACATGCTGGCCAACGGCGTGGCGGAACTGGCCGTCCAGATGGCCCCGGACGTCACAGTGCTCCCCGTGGGCGGCACCGAGGAAGGCGGCCTGGGCACCGATTACGGCGCCGTGGTCGAGGCCCTGGCCGACGCGGACTCGGGCGCGGGCGTGGTCGTGCTCTACGACCTGGGCAGCGCCAAGATGACGGCCGAGATGGCCGTCGAGTCAGCGGACGACCCCTCCCGTTACTCGGTGGTGGACGCCCCCTTGGTGGAAGGTGCCGTGGCGGCAGCCGTGACAGCCCAGGGAGGCGCCCCGTTACCCGACGTGGCGAGCGCCGCCGAAGGCGCCTCAGGAGAGGCCCCGGTGGCCGCGCCCACCCGCCCGGCACTGCACCTGGTGCCGGACAGCGTGTCGGCAGAAGTGTTGCTGACCAACGAGGTGGGCCTCCATGCCCGCCCAGCAGCCCTGCTCGCCCGCACAGTCGCGGAACTCGACGCCGACGTAGTGGTCCGCTACGGCGACGAGGAGGCGAACGCGGCAAGCGTGCTGGCCCTGATGGGCCTGAGCGCGCCCGGCGGCAAGCCGATCACCGTGGTGGCCACGGGCAAGGACGCGGGGGAGGCGGTGCGGCGCATCGAGGAGCTGGCGGAGAGGGGTTTCGACGACTGACGACTGACGACTGACGACTGACGACCGACGGCTGGCGGCTGACGGCTGACGGCTGACGGCTGACGCCGATCGTTGGCGTGGCGATCGGGCCGCGCGGTAGTCCTTCGCTGGCGACGATCGGTGGGCGGTGATCGGCGGCGAGGTGATCAGCTGCGAGGTGATCAGCTGCGCGGTGATCGGCTGCGAGGTGATCGGCTGCGCGGTGGGGAGGCTGCGGGGCGGGGAGGCTGCGGGGCGGGGAGGCTGCGGGGCAGCAGTCTGCGCGGCGCGAGGCTGTCGGGTGGTGAGTTGCTGTCGCGTGGCTGCAGTGGCGCGATGAAGCCGCGGGTCGCCACCTGCCGTTCCGGATGCGCAGTGCGCTCTTGCGGTGTGCTCCCTGGCGTCGTGACCTGCCCTGGTCGCGACCCGCTGCCACTGCTGTCCACCCCGCCTGCTGTCCACCTACCGCAGCCGACTACCGCTGCCCGGCCGGTGCGGCTTGCTCGCGCCATCCGGCACCGTGATCCAGCTCGGCCGCCTCGACCCGTTCCGATCCACCCTTACCGGGCCCCACCTTTACCGGGCCCCACCCGCGCCGGGCCCCACCCCGCCACCCGGCTCGCGCCCCGCGCCGGTGGAGTCCAACCCCGCTGCGGTCCCGTTCCCCCCGCGGCCCCGCCCTTCCCTCCACCCGCCGGTCCTCTGCCCCGACACGGCCCCGACCAAACCGTCACTCGACCTCAGATGGCGGAACCCTCAATTCCCCCACAAGGGTTCATCAGGCAAAAGGCCGGTTCCAGGCGTTTGCTAGACCGATAACTGTTTCGATCCCGATGGCGAAGCTCACGACGCCCGCCGGCGCTGGGAGTGGCATAGTCGCCCGCAAGTTACTCCTTGGTAGCCCACGCTTTACCCCGCAGGGAGGTCTGCAGTGGCGCGCGAAATCAACACCGTCGGAGTCGTCGGCTTCGGAACCATGGGCGCGGGCATCGTGGAGGTACTCGCGCGCACCGGGCTCACCGTGAAGGTGGTGGAAGTCGACGCGGCCGGCGTCGAGCGCGGTCTCGGGCACCTCGAGCACTCGACGCAGCGGGCCGTGAAGCGGGAGAAGCTGACCGCGGACGAGAGCGCCGCGCTGCACGGCCGGGTCAGCACGAGCCTCGACCTGGGCACCCTCGCGGACTGCGACCTGGTCATCGAGGCGGTGCCGGAGAGCATCGAGCTCAAGGCGCGGATCTTCAAGGACCTCGACGAGGTCCTGAAGCCCGAGGCGATCATCGCGTCCAACACGTCGTCGTTGTCGATCACCGAGATCGGTGTCGTCACGAAGAGGCCCGGCAAGGTCGTCGGCCTGCACTTCTTCAACCCCACGCAGGTCCTCAAGCTGGTCGAGGTCGTGCGCACGGTCGTCACGGAGCCGGACGTGATCACCGACGTGGTCGCGTTCACCGAGCGGCTGGGCAAGTCGCCGGTCGTGATCGGGGACAGGGCGGGCTTCATCGCGAACGCCCTCCTCTTCCCCTACCTCAACCACGCCGTGAAGATGCTGGAGTCCAAGTACGCGACGCGCGAGGACCTCGACGCGGCCATGCGGTACGGGTGCGGTTACCCGATGGGACCGTTGGCGCTGCTGGACCTCATCGGTCTCGACACCGCCTACGAGATCCTCGACACGATGTACCACCAGTCGCGCAACCGGTTGCACTCGCCGGCACCGCTGCTGAAGCAGATGATCACGGCCGGCCTGCTCGGCAGGAAGACCGGGCGCGGTTTCTACACCTACGACGGGCCTGATTCGCCGGTCGTCGTCGAGGACGTGCACACGCCGTCCGAAGTGGACAGTGCTACGCAGGCGCGTGAGGTCCAGCGGGTCGGTGTCATCGGCACCGGCACGATGGCCACGGGCATCGCCGAGGTGTTCGCCAAGCGCGGGTACGACGTGGTGCTGCGGGCGCGCGGTCTGGACAAGGCGGAGAAGGCGATCGGCGCGGTCCGCAAGTCGCTCGACCGCGCGGTCAGCAAGGGCAAGCTCTCCGAGGCGGACCGCGACGCGACGCTCGCCCGCATCTCGCCCGCCGTGGAGTTCGTGGAACTGGCGGACTGCGACCTGGTCGTCGAGGCGGTGGCCGAGGAGATCGGGATCAAGAAGGAGGTCTTCGCGGCGCTCGACGAGGTGTGCAAGCCCGGTGCGGTGCTCGCGACGACCACGTCCTCGCTGCCGGTCATCGAGATTGCGGCGGCCACCAGCAGGCCGGCGGACGTCGTGGGCCTGCACTTCTTCAACCCCGCGCAGGTCATGAAGCTGGTGGAGATCGTGGAGACGATCTCCACGGGCGCCGACGTGGTCGCGACGGCCCGCAGGATCTGCCTCGACCTCGGCAAGCACCCGGTGCACTGCGGCGACGTGGCCGGCTTCATCGTCAACGCGCTGCTCTTCCCGTACCTGAACGACGCGGTGAAGATGCTGGAGGCCCACTACGCCGAGGCCGACGACATCGACAACGCGATGAAGGTCGGCTGTGGTCTGCCGATGGGACCGTTCGCGCTGCTCGACGTCGTGGGTCTGGACGTGTCGCTGGCGATCCAGCGCACGCTCTACAACGAGTTCCGCGAGCCCGGCTTCGCGCCGGCGCCGTTGCTGGAGCACCTGGTCACGGCCGGTCGTCTCGGCCGCAAGACCGGCAAGGGGTTCCGCGACTACTCGTGAGGCACTCACAGGGGCACCATGTCGCGTCTGGCATGGTGGGAGCCATGCGGCGACTGGTGCTCCTGTTGGCTGTCCTCGTGCTCGCGTCCGGATGTGCGCGTGCGATCGTCGAGGGCAGTCCGGTCGCGCAGGCCCCTCTCGACGTGGCCTCTCCGTTCGACAAGGAGGGGTCCGCGGACCCGAGTGCCGAGCCCGGTGAGTCCGAGGACCCGGAGTCCGCGCCGATCGACGGCGAGATCACGCCCCACTGCGCCAAGCTGAAGTGGACGGACCTGCCCTACCCCGGTGCCAAGGCCGAAACGCCGCCCACGCAGATCAACTACGACTCGACGTTCGAGGAGTCGTGCCGCTGGACGACGAAGATCGACGGCGTCGAAGTCGGTGTCTCCCTGCGCTTCCGCGAGGGCACGCCGATCAAGATCGAGCGCACCACCGGCGACTGGGACGTGAAGGGCCACAAGGTCTCGTACCTGGACCGGACGGGCGAGCAGGAGGTCGAACCGTCGTGCGTGCTCGCCCTGCCCTACAGCGGTGGCGGGCTCGGCATCATCGTCATCGACTCGAGCGGCAAGTTCGGCGACGTCTGCGAGCAGGGCCGCAAGGTAGCCGAGGTCATGATCGACCGCGAGACGTCCTAGTCCTGTCCCGCGGTTCGCCAGGGCTTCAGCTTCTCCGGGTTCCGCACCGCCCAGATCCTGGTGATCCGGTCGTTCTCCACCTCGACGGCCGCCACCGTCACCGCGACGCCGTCCCAGGTCGCCACCAGGCCCGGCCTGCCGTTGACCGTCCTGGCGAGGATCGTCAGACCCGGCGCGATCTTCCCGATGCCGATGAGGTAGCGGGCGATCTGCTCGCGGCCTTCCACCGGCTTCAGCACCGTGCCGACCTGTCCGCCGCCGTCGGCGATCATGACGGCGGCCGGGTCCAGCAAGGCGATCAGGGCCTGGATGTCCTGCGCTTCCCAGGCCTGTTTGAAATCCCGCACCACGTCCGCCTGCCGCGCGGCCGGGATCTCGTCGCGCTGCGCTGCGCGAACCCGCCGTCGCGCGGACGTGGCCAGTTGCCGGCACGCCGCAGGGCTCCTGCCGACGATGTGCGCGACCTCCGCGAACGGGAACCGGTAGACGTCGTGCAGCACGAAGCTCACCCGTTCCGCCGGGGTCATCTGCTCCAGCACCACCAGGAACGCCATGGTGACCGACTCGTCGAGGGTGACGCGGTCCGCAGGGTCGGGCCCGCCGCCCCATTCCTCCCGGTCCGGGAGAGGCTCCGGGATCCACTCACCGACGTAGCGCTCCCGCCTGACCCTGGCCGACCCCAGCACGTCCAGGCAGATGCGGCCGGCCACCCTCGTCAGCCACGCTCCCGGGGACTCGATGGTGTCCCGCTGGTCCGGTGACAGCGCGTACCACCGCGCGTAGGTCTCCTGCAGCGCGTCCTCGGCGTCGGCCAGTGACCCCAGCAGGCGGTAGGCGAGGTTCAGCAGTTGCCGCTGTTCGCTCACGATCGCGTGCACACCAGCGTCAGCCAAGGCCCCGCCTCACATTTCCGGATGCTGCGTCGTCGGACTGTCATGGCCACGCACACCACGGCGGAACCCGCCAACCGCAAGCTCCTGCACGCCACCGTCGCGCTGCAGACCGCAGCCGTCTTCCTCCAGTCCGTCACCGCGGGGTTGATGATGACCCTCCCGTACGGGCACGTCCTGCACAGCGCCGGCTCGTACACGTTGTGGGTCGTCGCGGTCGTCCACGTCGTGGTCGCGCTTCTCGCGTGGCGGCCGGGCGGCGGGCCACCTCAGCCCATCGGGTATGCAGCAGGCTTTCTGGCGCTGATCACCGCTCAGGTCTTCAGCGGCCTCTTCCACCTCACGGCGCTGCACGTCCCCCTCGCCGCGGCACTGCTCGCCGCCAGCGTGGTCTACCTCTTCAAGATCCGGCGCTAGCCGCAGCACCCTCCACCGCAACAACCTCCGCCACCACCACCGGGCGCGGCCTGCTGCGTGCCGCCGATACCGGCCATGGACAGCAGCTTCACCGTGTCGGGATGGCCCTCGGGGCAGTTCGCGGGCGCGGACGACTCGCTCATCGGGCGCTGCACGTCGAAGGTGTCGTCGCAGGTTCGGCAACGGAACTCGTAGGTCGGCACGCCCCGATTCTACGAGCGGTTAACGTGTTGTCGTGCCACGCCGCAACAGCCCCAAGCCAGACGACTCCCGTCCCCTCGGCGGGGGTGTGGGCTGGGCGCGCACCGAGTCGGGCCCGGACGGCGACTGGCTGGTCCGCGCCATCTCGGGCGCGCAGGCGCAGAAGACCTACCGCTGTCCCGGCTGCGACCACGAGATCCGCCCCGGCGTCGCACACGTCGTGGCGTGGCCCGCCCGGGAGACGGGCTCGGTGGAGGAACGCCGGCACTGGCACCAGGCGTGCTGGAACTCGCGCGGCCGGCGATGGCCGGCCGCGCGCCGCTGGTAAGCCCTAGATCCCTGTCTGCGCACGCCACCGTTCGAGCCGGAAGCGGAACTCGTCCGGCTGCTCGACGGGCGGCAGGTGGCCCGAGCCCTCGATGCGTTCGCTCGTGGAGTGCATCAGCGTCACGGCGAGCTTCGCGGCCACGTCGGGCGGCGTGAGCTTGTCGTGTTCGCCTACGAGCACCAGGGACGGCACGTTCAGCGACTCCAGCACGTCCGTCGAGTCCGGCCGCTTCGCCATCGCGCGCTGCCACCACGCCACGTCCTCGGCCTGCTGGTCGAGGATCATGGTGCGCACCGACGCCCGCGCCGTGTCCGACGCGTCCGGGCCGAGCAGGTTCGGCAGCATCGCGTCCGCCAGCCACTCGCCGACGCCCTCGCGTTCGACGCGGTCCGCCATCGCGTGGCGGTTCGCGGCCGCTTCCGGCGTGTCCGCGGTGTGCTTGGTGTCGACGAAGACCAGGCCCTTGACGCGGTCCGGCGCACGCCTGAGCAACGCCATCGCCACGTAGCCGCCCATCGAGCAGCCGCCGAGCACGACGCGGTCCAGCTTCCGTTCGTCGAGCACGCCGAGCACCTGTTCGGCGACGGTGTCGAGATCGGGTTCACCGCTGCCGCGCAGCGACGGCGTCAGCGCGCCCGGCACGTCCCACATGCGCGCGTCGAGCGGAAAGGCGTGCAGCAGCACCAGGTCGTCCATCAGCTCTCCCACTCCGGCGCCAGCACCGACCACACCTCGAGGTCCTGACGAACCCCGCGGTGCAGGAAGTACGAGCGCAGCACCCCGTCCCTGCTCATCCCGAGCCGCCGCGCGACCGCGATGCTGGGCGCGTTCGCCGACGACACCAGCCACTCAACCCGATGCACGCCGCGCTCGCGAATCACCCAGTCGATGAGGACCTTCGACGCCCGCGTGACCAGTCCCTTGCCGGTGGCGGCCGGCTCCAGCCAGCACCCGACCTCGGCGCGGCCCTGCGGGACGTCCATCACGCGCAGCAGCACGCCGCCGACCAGCTTGTCGTCCAGCCAGATCCCGAAGATCCGCCCGGTGTCGGCCGCCGCCTTGTCCGCGTAGCTCTGCAGGAGCTCGCGCGTGCTCTCCAGGTCCTTCGCCTTGTCCGCGAACCCGATGTGCCGCCCGATGAACTCCCGGCCGCGCTCCATGTGCGCGAAGAACTCCTCGGCGTGCCACGGTTCCAGCGGCCTGAGCTCGGCGCCCTCTGTGCCCAGCGATTTCACGAACATCCTGTTCCCCCAAGATGGTGTGTTGTGACGACGCGAATCGTATTGGTGCGCCACGCGCAGTCCGTGCCGCCGCCCTTCGGCGTGCCCGACGACGACCAGCGCCCGCTGACGCCCGCAGGTGTGGAGGCGGCGAGGTCGTTGGCCGAGCGCCTCGTCGCCTACGAGCCGGCCGCGGTGCTGTCGAGCCCGCAGTTGCGCGCGGTGCAGACCGTCACGCCTGCCGCCGACGCGCTGGGTCTTGCGGTGACGACGTGGCCGGAGCTGCGGGAGTGGGAGTCGGGACTGCTGCCGAGCGCGGACTGGGAGGCGCGGTACGCCCACAGCTGGGCTCATCCGGGATCCGCGCACGGGGTGGGGGAAAGTCTCGACGCGCTGACCTCGCGGGCAGGGAAAGCGTTGGCGCGCATGGCTGCGGAGTATCCGGACGTGACGGTGCTGGTGGGGTCGCACGGGACGTTTCTGACGCGTGCGCTGATCGCGGCCGGGCACCGTGCGGATTGGGCGTTCTGTCGTGCGCTGCCGATGCCGGCGGTCTACGAAGTTGTGCGCTGACCTGCGCGGACGCGAAATTGTCGGTGCTGGCTGGGATAGTTGAAATCAGGGGTCCCCCTGGGCGGGGGACCCCTGCGTGAGCTTGCGGTGGCCGGGATTCGGCCGGCTGTGCGCGGGTGAGCTTGCGACGGGCAGGGACTCTGGGGTGCCTGCGGCCACGTGAGCTTGGAGGGCAGGGGCCTTCGGCTGCCCGCGTGAGCTTGGCGGGAGCCTTCGACTGCCTGCGGCCACGTGAGGTTGCGAAGGCAGGGGTCTCGGGCTGCCTGCGGCGGCGTGAGCTTGGACGGCAGGAGACTCGGGCTGCCTACCGCGGCGTGAGCTTGCCGCGTCAGGAATTCCTAGCTGCCTGTGCCCGCGTGAGCTTGGGCGGCAGGAGTCTTGGGCTTCCTGCCACCTGCGTGCGCTCGGACGGCAGGAGACTTGGGCTGCCTGCCGTCATGTGAGCTTTTGGGGTCAGGACTTCTTGGCGGTCTGCGGACGCGCGAGCTGTGCCGTGGGGCCGTCGACCTGAGATGCCTGCCCCTGGGGAGCCGGTGCCTTCGGAGCCGGTACCGGCTTGCTCGGCGCGGCGGGCGTGGCCTGCTGAACCGGAGACGGCTGCTTCGCAGGAGCCGGCGCCTGAGCTGGCTTGGCCCGGGCCGGAGCACCCGGACCCTGCGCCGGAGCAGCCTGTGCCTGGCCACCCGACCCCTGGGCCGGAGCACTCGGACCCTGCGCCGGAGCAGCCTGTGCCTGGCCACCCGAACCCTGCGCGGGAGCGGTCTTCGCCTGACCACTCGGAGCCTGGGCCGGAGTGCCCGGCCCCTGCGGCGCGGCGGCGGGTGCCGCCGGCTTCTCCTCGTCCACCGGGTCGAGCAGCGGCACGACCTCCTGCAGCGCCGTCCGCACGTTGTGGAGCTGGTGCGACAGGCGGTTGCGGAGGTTGCGGAGCTGTTCGACGCGCTGCGTGGCGGCGGTGGTGCGGCGGTTGGCTTCCTCGGTGGCCTCGCGCACGCGGCGGTTCGACTCGTCGGTCGCTTCCTGGATGCGCGCGGTGGCCTCGGTGATCGCGTCGTGGCGGCGGCGGTTCGCCTCTTCGGTGGCCTCGCGGACTCGGCGTTCCGCGTCGGCCTTCGAGGTGGTCTGCTCCTGGGCGATCGCGGCGCGGACTCGGGCGGCTTCCTCGGCGGCCTCGCGCATGCGGCGGTCGGCCTCGTTCTTGGAGGCGGCTTCCTGGGCGGCCAGCGTCGCCATCGCCTCGGAGCGGCGGGCGGCCATCGCGATCTCGAAGTCCTCTTCGACGGTCACGCGGCGCTGCTCGGACTCGTCGGCGATCTTGCGGGCGGCGCTCTCGGCCTCGGAGACGATCTTCTCGGCCTCGTTGCGCGCCGTCTCCAGCACGCCCTTGTGCTCGGCCTCCATGGCCGCGCGGCGCTCGTCGAGTTCGGCGATCAGCGTCTCGTAGCGCTGGCGCAGCACACCCGCGTCGGCTTCCGCCTTGGCGCGGATGTGCCCGCCCTCTGCTTCGGCACGGGCCTTGATCTCGTTGGCCTCGTCCTGGGCCAGCCGCAGCATGCGCTGGAGGCGCTCGGAGAGCCCCTCCAGCGTCGTCGGCGGCAGTGACAGGCGCTCTACCTGGTTGCGCATCTCGGAGATCTCCGAGCGTGCGGCTTCCAGCTGGCGCGCCAGGTCGGACGTCTGGGACACGGCGGCATCGCGGTCCGCGGCGAGCAGCCGCAGGTCCGAGTCGAGGCGTTCGAGATGATCCTCGACCTGAGCGCGGTCGTAACCGCGCTTGACGATGTCGAAGCCGGATCCCAGTGGGACGAGGTCACGGTCGTCGGCGAGGCCCATGCCCCTCACGCTACCCGTTCGGGTAACCCCGGAAGGTCATACACCCCGGAATCGATTGATAGCTGTGAGGTGCTTCGCGCGCAGTTCGTGATCCAGCACACCAAGACCTTCTTCCGGCGCAAGGCAGAGCACGCCGACCTTGCCCTGGTGCACGTTGCGGTGCACGTCGTGCGCGGCCTGGCCCGTTTCGTCCATTGAGTACACCTTGGACACCGTCGGGTGGATCTTTCCCTTTGCGATCAACCGGTTCGCCTCCCACGCCTCGCGGTAGTTCGCGAAGTGCGAGGAGATGATGCTCTTCAGGTTCATCCACAGGTAGCGGTTGTCGTACTGGTGCATGTACCCGGAGGTCGAGGCGCACGTCACGATCTTGCCGCCCTTGCGCGCCACGAACACCGACGCGCCGAACGTCTCGCGGCCGGGGTGCTCGAACACGATGTCCGGGTCCTCGCCGCCCGTCAGCTCACGGATGCGCGCGCCGAACCGCTTCCACTCGCGCGGGTCCTGCTCGTGCTCGTTCTTCCAGAACTTGTAGCCCTCGGCGGAACGATCGATGATCAGTTCGGCACCCATGGAGCGGACGATCTCCGCCTTCTCCGGCGAGGAGACGACGCAGATGGGCGTGGCGCCACCGTTCAGCGCGAACTGCGTGGCGTACGAACCGAGGCCGCCCGAGGCGCCCCAGATCAGCACGGTGTCGCCCTGCTTCATGTTCGCGCCGTTGGTCGACACGAGCTGCCGGTACGCGGTGGAGTTCACCAGGCCCGGCGACGCGGCCTCTTCCCACGTGAGGTGCTTCGGCATCGGCATCAGCTGGTTCGACTTCACCAGCGCGAGGTCCGCGAGACCACCGAAGTTCGTCTCGAAGCCCCAGATCCGCTGCTGCGGGTCGAGCATCGTGTCGTTGTGGCCGTCCGGCGCCTCCAGCGGCACGTCCAGGCAGTGCGCCACGACGCGGTCGCCCGGCTTCCACGCGGTGACGCCGGGACCGGTGCGCACGACGACGCCGGCCAGGTCCGACCCCACGACGTGGTACGGCAGGTTGTGACGGCCGCCCAGCTTCTTGAGGAAGCCGAACGTGGACACCGGCTCGAAGATCGAGGTCCACACGGTGTTGTAGTTGATCGCGGACGCCATGACGGCGACCAGCGCCTCACCCGGACCGAGCTCCGGCGTGGCGACCTCGTCGACGTGCAGCGACTTGCGCGGGTCTTTGTCCCGCGTCTCGAGGCCCGAGAACATGTCGGCCTCGTCCGCGTGCACTGTCACGCCCCGATAGCTCTCCGGAACGTCCAAGGAGCCGATCGCGTCCAGCTCGTCGGCCAGGATCGCGTCAAGGATCTTCTGCACGGCGGCATTCCTTCCCGAGTGAGGGATAGTCGCAGGTTGCCGGAGGTTACTCAGCAGTAACCGATTCAGATGCACGCCTGTGAGGGATTCCACTCAGAAGTGTTGACCGGGCGGCCAACCAAAGAGGAGCATCGACGGTGATCGGAGAAGGAGGAGGTGGTGGAGATGACCAAGGCGTGGACCAGGTGGCAGGACTGGGCCGAGGTGGCGATCGGCGTTCTGGTGCTGCTGTCTCCGCTCGTCGTGGACACCTCGAACGCGGCCATGTGGACGATGATCGTGCTCGGCGCGCTCATCGCGATCGACGGACTCGTCGACCTCGCCAGGCCCGCGATGATCTACGGGGAGTACGTGCAGATGGTGCTCGGAGCACTGCTGTTCATCTCTCCGTGGGTGATGGGCTACACCGGCCTGATGGCGGCCTCGTGGGTCTCCTGGGTCGGTGGCGTGCTCACCGTGGCCGCGGGGGCGCTGGCGATGCCCTCCGCGAACGCCGCGCACTCGGCCGCGGCCCAGCCGCACTGATCAGCCGGAAAACCTGTGGGCCCAGGAGGTTCTTGGGCCCACACACCCATGGAGGAACGCGTGGAGGACTCGGCCAAGGAACGCATCCTGGCCGCGGCTGAGGAGCTGTTCGCCGACGGAGGCTTCGACGCCACCCCGACCTCGCGGATCGCTGAACGCGCCGGCGTGCCCAAGGGCCTGGTGCACTACTACTTCAACCGCAAGAAGGACCTGCTCGCCGCGCTGGTCGCGCGGTTGCCGGACAGCACGGTCGACCACCGCAGGGTCGTCGTCGCGGGAGACGTCGCGGAGTCGCTCAGAAGGCTCGTGGCCGCGCTCGACGCGCGCCTGAACGCCTCGCCGCTGCTGTCACACCTGTTGTGGCGTGAAGCGGATACGCATTCAGCCGTGCGCGACGCGATGCGGGAGCGCTACGACAACGTTGCGGCGCAGATCAAGCAGGTCATCCTGGCCGCGGGCGGCGCCGCCGTCGCGATCAAGGACGTCGAGGCCGCCGCGGCGCTCCTCGCGCTGGCCGTCAGCTACCGGCATTCGGTGGCGAGGCACAGCGACGAGGAGGACCCGATCGACCGCGAACTGGCTTTCGTCGCTAGTGCTTTGCAGGCTCGACCAGCTCGATGAGCACGCCGCCCGCGTCCTTCGGGTGCACGAAGTTGACCCGGCTGTCGGACGTGCCGCGCTTGGCCGCGTCGTAGAGCAGGCGCAGGCCCTTCGCCCGCAGCGCGTCGGCCGCGACGTCCACATCGGACACCCGGTAGGCGAGCTGCTGCAGGCCGGGGCCGGAGCGGCCGATGAACTTCGCGATCGTCGAGTCCTCGTTCAACGGCGCCAGCAGCTGGATCGCGGTGCCCGCGTGGTCGCCGGGCGCGTGCAGCATCGCCTCGCGCACGCCCTGCTCCTCGTTCACCTCTTCGTGAGCGACTTCCAGGCCGAAGTTGTCGCGGTAGAACGCGATGGCGGCGTCGAGGTCGGGCACGGCGATGCCCACGTGGTCGATCGCGGTCACGAATCGAGCGAGGTCTGCGTTCATAGCGGGCAAGGGTATCTACCTGATCGGTGCAGGTGCTCCTGTGCGGGGTCTCACACGATTACTGAGCAGTAGCCCCAGGTATGGTGCCTAGTTAACGACCGTTCGCTCTTCCAATGGAGGCAGTTGTGTCCGGTTCCGTGATCGTCGCCGGGGCGCGTACCCCGATGGGCCGACTGCTGGGGTCGCTCAAGGACTTCTCGGGTGCCCAGCTGGGTGGCGTCGCGATCAAGGCGGCACTGGAACGCGCCGGCGTGGCCCCCGAGCAGGTGCAGTACGTGATCATGGGTCAGGTGCTCACCGCCGGAGCGGGCCAGATTCCCGCCCGCCAGGCCGCGGTCGCCGCGGGCATCCCGATGAGCGTGCCCGCGCTGACCATCAACAAGGTGTGCCTGTCCGGCATCGACGCGATCGCGCTGGCCGACCAGCTGATCCGCGCCGGCGAGTTCGACGTCGTCGTGGCCGGCGGCCAGGAGTCGATGACCCAGGCGCCGCACCTGCTGCCGAAGTCGCGCGGCGGGTTCAAGTACGGCGACGTGACGATGGTCGACCACATGGCGCACGACGGCCTGTTCTGCGCGTTCGACCAGGTCGCGATGGGCGTCTCGACCGAGAAGTACAACGGCCGCTACGGCGTCACCCGCGAGGAGCAGGACGCGTTCTCCGCGCGGTCGCACCAGCTCGCCGCCAAGGCCGCGGAGAACGGCGTGTTCGAGGCCGAGATCGCGCCGGTCGCGATCCCGCAGCGCAAGGGCGACCCGATCCTGTTCAGCACGGACGAGGGCGTCCGCGCGGACACGACCGCCGACTCGCTCGGCAAGCTGCGCCCGGCGTTCGCCGCGGACGGCACCATCACCGCGGGCTCGGCGTCGCAGATCTCCGACGGCGCGGCCGCCGTGGTCGTGATGAGCAAGGCCAAGGCCGAGGAACTGGGTCTGGAGTGGATCGCGGAGATCGGCGCCCACGGCGTCGTCGCGGGTCCCGACGCCTCGCTGCACGAGCAGCCGTCCAACGCCATCAAGGCCGCGTGCGCCAAGGAGGGCATCGACCCCGCCGACCTCGACCTGATCGAGATCAACGAGGCGTTCGCGGCGGTCGGCATCGTCTCGTCCCGTGAGCTCGGAATCTCCGAGGACAAGGTCAACGTCAACGGCGGCGCCATCGCGCTGGGCCACCCGATCGGCATGTCCGGTGCCCGCATCGCCCTGCACCTCGCGCTCGAGCTGCAGCGCCGAGGCGGCGGCGTGGGTGCCGCGGCGCTGTGCGGTGGTGGTGGTCAGGGCGACGCTCTGATCATCCGCGTGCCCGCCAAGGCCTAGTGTCCCGGCTGTGGCCACAGCTGTTGACGTAGCAGGACTGGTCGACCGCGCGCGTGACGGCGAACCGCGCGCGGTCGCCAGGTTGATCTCGCTGGTGGAACAGGCGAGCTCGGCCCTTCCGGAGGTGGCCGCGGCGCTCGCCCCGCACACCGGCAACGCCCAGGTCATCGGCCTGACCGGCGCTCCCGGCGTCGGCAAGTCGACCTCGACCAACGCCCTCGTGCGCGCCTTCCGCGCCGAGGGCAAGCGTGTCGCCGTGATCGCCGTCGACCCGTCCAGCCCGTTCTCCGGCGGTGCCCTGCTGGGCGACCGCGTGCGCATGGGCGACCACGCCACCGATCCCGGCGTCTTCATCCGCTCGATGGCCACCCGAGGCCACCTCGGCGGCCTCTCCTGGGCCACCCCGCAGGCGTTGCGCGTGCTCGACGCCGCCGGTTTCGACGTGATCCTCGTGGAGACGGTCGGCGTCGGTCAGTCCGAGGTGGAGATCGTCGCCCTCGCCGACACGACCATCGTCCTGCTGGCACCGGGCATGGGCGACGGCATCCAGGCCGCGAAGGCCGGCATCCTGGAGATCGCCGACGTCTTCGTGGTCAACAAGGCCGACCGCGACGGTGCTGACCAGACCGCGCGCGACCTCAAGTACATGATCTCCCTGGGCCGCCGCGACCGCTCCGGCCCGGTCTGGCGCCCGCCCGTGGTCAAGACGGTGGCCGCCCGCATGGAGGGCCTCGACCGCGTGGTCGAGGCGATCGCCGGGCACCAGTCGTGGATGGCCTCGCACGGCGAACTCCTGGAACGCCGCCTCCGCAGGGCAGGCGCCGAGATCGAGGCGATCGCCGTCGACCGCGTCCGCACCCGCTTCGGCCCGGTGGACCAGCTGGCGAAGCGCGTGGTCTCCGGCGAACTCGACCCGTTCGCCGCGGCGGACCTGTTGATCAGCGGTAACCTGCGGCCATGACCGCTTGGGGAGCACCTCCACCTGTCATCGTCGACCTCGGCAAGAGCGACACCCGCAAGGTGCTGATCGGCGGCTCGGTCGCCGGAATCCTGGGCATCCTCGCCCTGGTGGGTGCCGTCACCGCCTTCATGGACGGCGAACCGGTGGGCGGCAGCATCGCGGCCGTCATCGGCGTCGCGTTCACCGGCATCGGCGTCATGGCCGTCGTCAAGTGGAAGACCATCTCCCGCCCCCGCAAGCTCGTCATCGAGCAGCAGGGCATCCGCCTGGACGACCCGCAGGGCATGCCGTGGGCGGTGGCGTGGCAGGAGCTGGGCGCGATCTCGATCTCCCGCACGCAGGAACGCGCAGTTCAGCTGGCAGACGCCCTGGTGCCCCGAACGCTGGTGCGCGTCGACCTGCACCCGCGCGACCCGCGGCAGTTCCGGCCCGCGCACCCGACGATGGAGCCCCTGTGGGAGTTCCACCGGGTGCAGAACGGGTACCGGCTGCCGCTCGGGGACTCGGCCGGGTTCATCGGGCCGATCGACCACGGGCTGCGGGCGTTCGCTCCGCAGATCTACCGCGGAGTGATCGACGAGGGCTTCACCGTCGGCCTGCACTGAGCGACCCCTGCGGCTGGCGCCGGCTCTGTGTTGCCCCCAGAACGCCCCGCAAGGTGACCGCCTGTACCAAACAAGACGTCTCTCTACGCTCAGTAGCCCCAAAGTTCACTGTTTGCAGTGATGGTCTCCCCCTTGACTACGCTGGGGAGTTACCCTCGGTCGTTCATGCGGTGGTCACTTCTATCCCCCCAAAGGGGTGAAGCCGTGGGCGTCAAGGTGAGCACGGAACAGCGGGTGCTGGACGTCGTGCTGTCGTTCGCCGAGGACGACACCCTGCCTGAGCTGCTTCGCCACGTGGTCGAGTCCGCCTGCGAGCTGATCGAGGCCCCTTACGGCGCGCTGGCGGTGATCAACGGCCACAAGGAGCTCACCGAGTTCGGCGCCCACCACGACGGCCAGGTCCAGATCACGTCCGGTGATCCGCGCTCGATCGGCGTAGCGGACTTCCTGGGTGCGCCGATCAAGGTCCACGACGAGACGTTCGGCAACCTCTTCCTCTCGGGCAAGCCGGAGTTCACCGCCCAGGACCGCGACATCCTCGCCGCGTTGTCCACGGCGGCGGGCAGCGCCGTCGGCCACCTGGACCGCTACGAACAGGCGCGCAAGCGTGAGGTGTGGCTCAGGGCCGCCGCCGAGGTGACCACCGACATGCTGATGGGCACGGACGGCCGTGAGGCGCTCTACCTCGTGGCGAAGACCGCGCGTAAGACGGCGAACGCCGACTTCGCGGCAGTGGTGCTGCCCGATCAGAACGGTGAGCTCGTCATCGAGGTGACCGACGGCGGCGCGTACGACGCCGAGGGCATGCGGGTGCCGAAGGAGGGCACCGCCACCTACCGGGTCTACGAGTCGGGCCACGGCGAGTGCCACGACGAGGGCAGGCTGGCCGCGGTGCCGGGGGCGTCCGCGTTCGTGCCGCTCACGGTGGGGGAACGGACGATCGGCGTCCTCATCGTCGCGAGGCCGCCGGGCGAGCCCAGCTTCGACGACCCCGACCTGATCGAGGCCTTCGCCGCTCAGGCCGCGCTGGTGCTGGAGTTCACGCGGGCGAGAGGCGACACCGAGCGGCTCGCGGTGCTCGAGGACCGCGACCGCATCGCGCGGGATCTGCACGACCTGGTCATCCAGCGGCTGTTCGGGCTCGGGCTCGGGCTGCAGGGGCTGACCGGCATGAACGACAAACCCCAGCTCGTCGAGCGGATCAGCGGGTTCGTGGAGGAGGTCGACCACACGATCCGCGAGATCCGCCGCACCATATTTTCCCTGCAGGAACCGCCGTCCGGGGGCACGAGCCTGCGCGGCCAGTTGCTCAACGCGGTGCACGAGTCCGCGAGCCTTCTCGGCTTCGAGCCGGACGTGTCGCTCGAGGGGCCGCTGGACAGCGTCGTGCCGGACCAGGTTCGGCCCGATCTGCTCGCCACTCTTCGGGAGGCGCTAACGAATGTAGTGCGCCACGCGAGAGCAAAGCATGTCGCTGTTGCCGTGAGCGTGGATCGCACCGTGACGAGTCTTGAGCTCATGGTCAAGGACGACGGCCAGGGCTTGCCGTTGGCTGACGATTCCGGCGGTGTGCCTCACCACGCCGGCGGACTGGCGAACATGGCGGCTCGGGCGCGACGTCACCACGGCGCCTGCGCGGTCGACTCGATCCCCGGTGCGGGAGTGAGCATCACCTGGTTCGTTCCACTGGTGCTGCAGGAGGCGAGATGACGATAGCGGTACTGCTCGTGGACGACCACGAGATCGTGCGGCGCGGGCTCGTGCAGTTGCTGGCGCAGGCGGAGGACGTCAACGTCGTCGGCCAGGCGGACAGCGCCACGGCCGCGGTCGCGCAGGCGACCCGGCTCAGACCGGATGTCGCGATCATCGACGTGCGGTTGCCCGACGGTGACGGCGTCACGGTGTGCCGGGAGATCAGGAGCCTGGTGCAGCCGCCGCCCGCGTGCCTGATGCTCACGTCCTATTCGGACGACGAGGCGCTGTTCGGCGCGATCATGGCCGGTGCGTCCGGCTACATGCTGAAAGAGGTGTCCGGCAACGATCTCGTGGCCGCCGTCCGCACCCTCGCCGCGGGCGGATCGCTCCTGCACGCCGGCGTCACGGCCACCGTCCTGCAACGACTCCGCGGCGGGCCCGAGGAGGATCCGCGCTATGCCGCGCTGAGTCCCCAAGAACGCCGCATCCTCGACCTCATCGCCGAGGGCATGACGAACCGGCAGATCGCGAACCGGCTGTTCCTCGCCGAGAAGACCGTCAAGAACTACGTGTCGTCACTGCTGCACAAGCTCGGCTTCGACCGCCGCACCGAGGCGGGCGTCTACGCGGCCAGGCGCAGACGCGCGCACCCCGGCACTTTCTAAGCGATCTTCGGCAGCGGGTTCATCGCCACCGCGGGATTTTCCTTCTCCGCCAGGCGTTCCGTCTTCGCCCACGTGTTGCGCCCGGCGAAGTGCCGGTACAGCGCGCGCAACGTCGACACCGCGCCCAGGATCAGGAACAGCGGATAGGCCAGGCTGACGAGCAGGCATCTCCACAACGGTTCGTCGCCGTGCCTGAGCCGGTGCACCAGGCCCCAGATCAGACCGGGCAGCAGCAGGGCCACCAGCCAGATCCCCAGCGCCAGCAGGGTGTTCGAGCCGCTCGCGGTGTACCCGGCGATCTCCAGCCCGGTGGACTGCGCGTAGAAGTTGACGCCCACCAACGCCGTGACGAGCAACGTCATCGGCGCGACCAGCCACGGTGTCAGCAAGTACTGCAGGAACTCCATCAGCGCGACGGAACCCACGTGCTTGGCCCTGATCAGCTTCGGCACGTACCCGAGGCATTGCAGGTTGCCCTGCCCCCACCGGGTGCGCTGCCGCAGCAGCCGTTGCACGTCGACCAGGCCCTGCTGGGTGATCGTCGCGTGCGTGGCGTACCGGATGCGCTGACCGGTCAGGTGCACGCGCAGACCCAGTTCCAGATCCTCCACCAGACACGCCGACCACGGCGCCTCGCCCAGGTCCATCAACGTCCTGAGGCGCACGAACTGGCCGTTGCCGCCGAGCCCGACCGTGCCGACGGCGTCGCGCAACGACTGCGAGGCGTCCACGACGCAGCTGAACTCCAGGTCCTGCAGGAACGCCAAGAGGTTGGTGCGGTTGTGGATCCGGACCCGGCACTGCACGGCGCCGACGGCGCGTTGCGCGAAGTACGCGGAGATCTCGGACAGCATGCCGGGTTCACCACGGCCGTCGCCGTCGATCACGCCGACGATCGTGCGGTGGACCGTGCCGGCCTCCTCCGCGATGGCGCGGATGTAGCCGAAGGCGTGGTTCAGCGCTTCGCCCTTGCCCTTCCGGGCTTCCGGCAGGGTGCGTCTGAGCACGTGCAGCCGGTGGTCGTCGATCTCGGCGAGCACCTGCGGGGTGCCGTCGTCCGAGCCGTCGTCGACGACGACGACCTGAACCGGTGTGCGCGCTCCGTCCAAAGCGAGTGCGGCACGCACGGTGTTTGCTACGACACGTTCCTCGTTCAACGCCGGAATGATGATCCAGTACTGCAACGGATGCCGCGACGGAACTTCCGGTCCGCCTGGTTTCGGGCGCCACCAGACAAAGAGTGCGAGCACCAGGTTGTAGCAGGGCCAAAAGACCAGCAGGACGAGCATGAACGTCGCGAATTGTGTCGTGTCCGTCATGACACAAACCTGTCTACAAAATCGGTTGCAGGAACAACAACAGCGAACCGGGTGTGAAGTTGATTCATTCTGGCTCCTGGTAACGAAGCGCTGGGCCGGTGCGAGATACCAGACTGCAGGGCCAGGAGCAGCTGTTAGAGGCGAAGACCAAGGCTAGCTGAGTAGAGCGTCAACCGGCCATATCGGGGATGAATAGACCTTCGTTACACGGTTCGGGAAGTCGATCACCGATATGGCGGTACCCTCCGCGAGACGGGTACCAATTGATTGTCAGCGGTGCTCGACCACCGCGATGATGGCGCACGTTCGCCGCGCGTGCCTGGACGTACAAAGAGGTAGAAGATGGGACTAAGTGCCCTGGTGCCCGGCCCTCGGCAGTTCTACCGGGGCGAGGTTCCCGAGGTTTTCCTGGTCGCGGGAACGCGCCCGGAAGCAGTGAAGATGGCACCCGTGGCCGCCGCTATGTTCGCGTGCGGTCGCCTCCGGCCCGTGCTCGTGAATACCGGGCAGCACCCGGAGATGGTCGACCAGGCGCTGGAGTCGTTCGGCTTCACGGCCGACGTCAGACTCAAGCTGAACCGCGTCACGGGCGGCCAGGCCGAGCTGACCGGCCAGCTGATCGAGGAACTCGACCGGCTCTTCACCGAACGCGCGCCGGGCGCGGTGCTCGTGCAGGGCGACACGACGACGACGCTGGCGGGCGCACTCGCCGCGTTCTGGCAGCAGATTCCCGTCGTGCACCTGGAAGCCGGGCTGCGCTCGCACGACCTCACCTCGCCGTTCCCCGAGGAGGGGAACCGCAAGATGGTCGGGCAGCTCGCGTCACTGCACCTCACGCCGACCGCGGACTCGGCCGCGCACCTCGCCGCGGAGTCGTTGCAGGGCAACAACGTCCTGACCATCGGCAACACCGTGGTGGACGCCGTGCTCGACGTCGCGGCCCGCCGCGCGCCCTACGGCGACGGCAGGTTGCAGGAGATCGAGAACCGGGTCCACGCCGGACAGTCGCGGCTCGTGCTGGTCACCGCGCACCGCCGCGAGTCGTGGGGCGAGCCGCTCGACCACGTGCTGCACGCCGTCGCGGACATCGTGCGGGAACGGCCCGACGTCGAGGTCGTGCTCCCCGCGCACCCGAATCCCGACGTGCGTCGGCAGGTGGTGGACGTGCTGGGCGGCGTCGCCCGCGTCACGATCACCGACCCGCTGCCGTACGCACAGATGGCCCGGCTGCTCGCGCAGTGCACGCTGGTGCTGTCCGACTCGGGCGGCATCCAGGAGGAGGCGCCGTCGTTCGGCGTCCCGGCGCTGGTGCTGCGCGACGTGACCGAACGCATGGAGGCGGTCAACTCGGGCTGTGCCGTGCTCGTCGGCACCGACCGCGAGCGCATCACGGCGCTCACCCTCCACCTGCTCGACAGCCCTTCCGCACGCGAGGCGATGACCGCCGACGGCAACCCGTTCGGCGACGGTCTCGCGTCCGTGCGCACCGAACAGGCCCTGGCCTGGCTGCTGGGCCTGCAACAGCAGCGACCCGCCGAGTTCGCTCCTTACGCGGGCAGCGCGACCGTGCGCATGTCCGGAGAGGTTGATGTCGCATGAGAAGCCGACTGCTCAAGGTCGCTGCCGGGGTTGCGCTCGCGGTCGCGATGATTCCCGCGCCCGCCGCCCAGGCCGCGCCCACGCTCAACCTGGACGCCGTCGGCGAGCTCGCGGAGAACGTGCTGCCCGCGCCGCCGCTGACGACGACGAAGCCGTCCGCGACCAGCTCGCGCATCACCAAGCGCACCACGCAGCCCGGCATCATCTCGACCGCTCTGGGGACGCTCGGACTGGCCTCCACGCAGGCCGCCGCGGCCGGGACGAACGGCGGCGGCGCGCCCGGTGCGAAGGCGTCGCAGAAGACGTTGATCCTGTACGACAGCACGGGTCCCTGGGCGTGGCTGGGTGAGGCCTACGCGGTGCAGGCGGGCAACCTCGCGTCGCACGGCAGCGCGTACGTCATGCATCCCGTCGGCTCGTACACCGCCGGCGAGATGTCCGGCTACACCGGCGTGATCTACGTCGGCTCGACCTACGACGAGCCGATCCCGGTGGCGTTCCTCGACGACGTGCTCGCGGGCAGCAAGCCGGTGCTGTGGATGGCGCACAACATCTGGCAGCTCACCGCCCGTGCGCCGAGCTTCCAGGCCACGTACGGCTGGAACTGGGTGCAGTACGACACCGGTGCCGCGACCACCGTCCGGTACGAGAACACCGACCTCGGCCGCAACCCGCTCGCGACCCCGTCCGGTCTGATGATCACCTCGATCACCGACCCGGCGATCGCGTCGGCACCGGCCGTCGCGACCGGTTCGGCCGTGGGCCCGATCAACTGGGCGACCAAGGCCAAGAACCTGACCTACATCGGCGAGGTCCCGTTCAGCTACGTCGACCACGGCGACCGCTACCTGGCCGCGGCGGACCTGATCAGCAAGGTCTCGAACCCGGCGATGGCCGACCGCAAGCGGGCGCTGGTGCGCATCGAGGACGTCGGCCCCGACGCCGACCCGAACGAGCTGCGCGCGGTCGCCGACTACCTGAAGTCGCAGAACGTCCCGTTCACCATCGCGGTCTACCCGCGCTTCGAGAACCCGCTGGGCGCCGACAACAACGGCGTGCCGGAGGCGGCGAACCTGGCGCAGAAGCCGCAGGTCATCAAGGCACTGCAGTACATGACGCAGCGCGGCGGCACGATCCTGATGCACGGCTACACGCACCAGTTCGGCAAGGTGATCAACCCGTACGACGGCCGCAGTGGCAACGACTTCGAGTTCTACCTGGCCCACGTCAACGAGAACGACAGCGTGATCTACGACGGCCCGGTCCCCGGTGACTCGGCGGCGTGGATGCAGGGCCGCATCAACTCGGCGACGACCGCGCTCGCGCAGGCCGGTTTCCCGAAGCCCGCCATCTTCGAGCCGCCGCACTACGCCGCGTCAGCCGTGGACTACCAGGTCATCCAGCAGAACTTCGGCAAGCGCTACGACCGCGGCCTGTACTTCGCCGGGTACTGCCCCGGTGGCGCGTGCGGCACCGGCACGCCGCAGTACGACAAGATCTACGGCCAGTACTTCCCGTACCTGGTCCGCGACGTCTACGGCTCGATCGTGGCGCCGGAGGCGGTGGGCAACGTCGAGCCCGAGCCGTTCAACAACCACCCGGCCCGCCTGCCGTCCGACCTGGTCAAGACGGCGAACCAGCTCAAGGTGGTCGATGATGGTGTCGCGAGCTTCTTCTACCACCCGTACCTCGGTACCGGGTACCTGCAGCAGACCGTCTCGGGGCTGAAGAACGCGGGCTACCAGTTCGTGTCCGTCGGCACCGTGATGGCGGGGTGACAGGAGGTCCGGTGCGCTGGGTGTGGGCGGTGCTGGTGCTGGCCGGGTGCTCTCCCGGTCAGGTCGCGCCGTCCCAGTCCGGCGCCACCGACGAGGGCTGGCAGGTCACCGTCTACTACACGGCCGTCGAGTCGTTCCACAGCGGACCGGCGGTGCCCGTGCGGGGCTGTCCGAGCATCGACTGCGAGAACGGTAGTGATCTGCTCGGCACGTTCCCGCGGTCGTTCGCGCAGGCGGTCGAGGACGAAGGTACCGGCCGGACCATCTCCGGCCGGTACCTCAACTGGTCCTACGACAAGGGCTACTGGCTGGACGACGAGCCGCGCGACTCGTTCGGCAAGCCCCTCAAGCCCTTCGTCTCCGCCGCCGCCGACGGGATCAGGACAGGCTCACGGATCAAGCTGGTCTCGTGTGGACAGACTCCCGAGGGCGGCAACGTCGACTCGGCGGTGTGCCGCAAGCTCGCGTCCTCCTCCTGGGAGATCACCGACGAGTTCACGCCGGGGCTCGGCGGCGAGCGGCACATCGACCTCTACCTGGGCGAGGAGACCGGACCGGGGTTCACCGAAAGCCCCTGGTACACGACGTTCGCCCAGGCCGTGCTGGAGATTCACCAGCCGAGCTGAACCGCCAGTTCCCGCGCCTTGGTGAGCGGGTTGCCCGTGCTCTCACCGGGTGCCGGCAGCGGCACGCCGGGGCAGCTCAGGTCCTTCGCCGGTACCACGCCGTCGACGAGGTAGCTCTCCACCACGTCGCCGACGCAGTCGTTGCCGAACCCGTAGATGCCGTGGTCACCCTCGTCCCGCACGGTGAGCATGCGCGAGTTGGCGAACTTGGCGTGCGCTCGTTGCGCGCCCGCGAGTGGCGTCGCGGGGTCGCGCACCGACTGCACCATCAGCGAGTGATCCACGCCCTTGCCGGTGGGGCGCTTGAGGTGCACGTCCGGGCGGTCCCACCACGCGCACGGGCCGGTCACCTGGTAACCGCCGACGAGCGAGTACTTCCGGACGCTCCTGTTGCCCTCGCGCTCCAGCGACTTCCGGTCACCGCGGAACGGGGTGTCGTTGCACATGATCGACACCTGAGTGCCCATCAGCGAGTCCGGATACTGCTTCGGCGCGGACTTGGCCAGCGCGGCGGGCTGCGCGATGTACGCGAACAGCTCCGCCGTGCCCTCGAACGAGTCCTTGCTGTACAGACCACCGAAGATCAGGGCGTCCAGCAGGACCGGCGTGACGACGGTGCCGTCCGGCAGCGTGAAGGGCTGCTCGGCCAGCCGTGCGCGCGTGGTCTCGTACTTCTGGCGCACCTCCTCCGCGGTCTTGCCGAGCTGGAACACGGTGTCGTACTTGGCCACCCACGGCAGGAAGTCGACGCGGAACCGGAGTTCGGCGCCCGCCGGGAGGTTGTCGAAGACCTCCTGCCACGACTCGGTGAACTCGGTGTTGGAGTCGAGCACGATCCTGTCGAGCGTCTTGGGGAAGTAGGTCGCGTAGTAGGCGCCCATCCAGCTGCCGGCGGAGTAGCCGAGCCAGCTGACCTTCTTCCTGCCCAGGATCTGCCGGAGCAGGTCGAGGTCGCGCACCGTCTGCTCGGTGGTGATGTACTTGCCGAGCTCGCCGGACTTGGTCTGGCAGAACTTCGCCTGCAGCTCCATGCCGCCGTAGATCAGGTCGAGGCCCGCCTTGCTGCGGTCGCGCCAGTCGCTGGCGAGGCGGTGCTGGTAGCCGCCGCACGTGACGTTGTCGCTGGCGCCGGTGCCGCGCGGGTCGATGCCGACGATCTCGGCGTTCTCGCTGAGCTTCGGCCGGTTCAGGTAGACCATCGGCAGCGTGCGCCCTGCGCCGCCCGGTCCGCCGGGGTTGGTGAAGACCGTCGTCTTCGCCGTGCCGTTTAACGGAACGGTGCGGCTGACCGCGATGGTGATGGTCTTGCCGTTGCGCGGGTCGTTCCAGTCCATCGGCGCGGTGAAGCTGCCGCACTCCAGCCGTTCGAACCCCGGCTCGTCGGTGCACTTCTGCCACGTGATCCGCTGGTCGGCCAGTCCGGCGGCCTGGGCCGGCGGCGCGATCAGGAGCGATGTCGCCGTGACGGCGGCGAGTGCCGCCGCGATCTTCCTGCGGTGCATGCGTTTCCCCCTTCTACTTGCCGAGATGGGTGGCGAGCCGGCGTGCGTTCGCGAGCGGGTTCTGCTGGGTCTCGCCCGGCGCGGGGAGCGGAACTCCCTGGCACGTCAGGTCCTTCCTGGGTGTGACGTCGTCGATGAAGTAGCGCTCGACGATGTCGTTCACGCAGTCGTTGCCCATGCCGTAGATGCCGTGGTCACCCTCGTCTTCAACGGTCAGCAGCACCGAGTTGTCGAAGTTGCGATGGGCTCGCTGCGCGCCTTCGAGCGGCGTCGCCGCGTCGCGCACCGACTGCACCATCAACGTCGTCGGCACGCCGATCCCGGTGGGCTTCTTGAGGTTCACGTCCGGCCGGTTCCAGAACGCGCACGGGCCGGCGATCTGGTAGTAGCCGACGAGCGGCCACGTCGCGCCGTTCACCGCGGCCTCGCGTTCGAGGAACTTCCGGTCGCCGCGGAACTTCGTGTCGTTGCACAGGATCGAGTAGGCCGTGGCGTTCTGCGCGTCCGGGTAGGTGGCCAGCGCCTGCGGCTGCGCGGGAACGGTGCCGGCGAGCTCCGCGAAGATCTGCGTGCCCTGCGCGAAGGTGTCCTTCACGTAGAGCGTGCCGCGCAACAGGAAGTCGAGCTGCACGCCGTTGTACACGCCTTCCGGCCGCGTCACGGGCTGCTCGTTGAGCTTGGCGCGGGTGCGTTCGTAGGACTGGCGCACCTCTTCGGCGGTCTTGCCGAGGTGGTAGACGCTGTCGTACTTGGCCACCCACGGCAGGAAGTCGACGCGGAAGCGCCGCTCGAAGCCCATGCCCCAGTCGTCGAACGCGTCCTGCCACGGCGCGGTGAAGTCGACGTTGGAGTCGAGCACGATCTTGTCCAGCGTCTTGGGGAAGTACGTGGCGTAGTAGGCGCCGAGCCAGCTGCCGCCGGAGTAACCGAGCCAGCTGACCTTCTTCTTGCCCAGCACCTGCCGCAGCAGGTCCAGGTCCTTCACCGTCTGGTCGGTGGTGACGTACCTGCCCAGCTCGCCCGACCGGGCCTGGCAGAACTCGGCGTGCAGCTTCATGGCGCCGTAGACCAGGTCGAGGTTGGCCTGGCTGCGGTCACGCGGATCGGTCAGCCCCGTCGCGTCGAAGCTGCCGCAGGTGACGTTGCTGCTGGCCCCCGTGCCGCGCACGTCGATGCCGATGATCTCGGCGTTGTCGCTCAGCTTGGGCCGGTCGAGGTAGACCAGCGGGAGGGTGAGACCGGGTCCGCCCGGCCCGCCGGGGTTGGTGAAGATGGTCTGCTTCGCCTTGCCGCTCTTCGGCGCGAGGCGGCTGACCGCGATGGTGATCGTCTTGCCGTTGCGCGGGTTGTTCCAGTCCATCGGCGCGGTGAAGTGGCCGCACTCCAGCCGTTCGCCGCCCGGCGGAAGTCCCGGTGGCGGTGTGTCGAAACACTGCTGCCACTGGATCTTCTGCGCCGGTGCCGCCATCGCCTGTGGTGCGATGAGCAGGGATGTCGCGGTCACGACGGCCAGTGCCGCCGCAATTTTCCTTCGTAGCATTCGAGCCCCCTCAATGTGCCTCAAGCTCATCGGTTCCGGGGACGCTGGACATCGGCTGAAGGATGACGGGTTCGTACGACTTGGGTCTTAGCCCAACGCGGCCAAGCGGCCATGACATGCGTCATCGAGCCCGGACAGGCCGAAGGGCCGTCCCCTGAGCGGGAACGGCCCTTCGGGAGGCAGAACTCAGCAGGACTGCTTGTAGAAGTACTTCGAGTTGGCCGACGCGTCGTCCTTCGTGATGGCGACGAGGTCCGTCTCGATGTTGCGCTTGTTCTCCTTGCCGTCGATCGCGGCCAGGGCCTGCTCGACGCCCTGCCTGCCGATCGTGGCGGGGTCCTGGGCGATCAGGGCCTGCACGGTGCCCGCCTGCAAATCCTTCACCTGGTTCGGCGAGGCGTCGAAACCGACCAGGTTCACCGTGCCGGTCTTGCCCGCGTTGCGCAGGCCGGTCGCCGCGCCCTCGCCGGTGTTGAGGTTGGTCGCGAACACGCCGATCAGGTCCGGGTTCGCGGCCAGGGTCGCGGTCACCTTCGAGGCCGCGGTGGCGGGCTCGTTGTCGGTGTACTGCTGGCCGATGTACTTGAGGTTCGGGAAGGCCTTGACGGCCTCCTCGAAGCCCTTGGCGCGGGCGTCCGTGGTGGACGTGCCGGCCTTGGTGTTGAGCACCAGCACCGAGCCGGACTTGCCGGCGGCGAGCTTGTTCAGCGTCTCTGCCGCGAGCTTGCCGCCCTGCTCGTTGTCGGAGGAGATCGAGGAGACGCCGATCGAGGTGTCCTGCAGCTTGGTGTCGACCTCGACGACCTTGATGCCCGCGTCCTTGAGCTGCTTCATCGGGCCCGCCATGGCCTTGTCGTCGGTCGGCGCGATCAGGACCGCGGCCGGCTTGGACGCGAGGACGCCCGTGACGATGGGGGTCTGCTGAGCCGCGTCGAACTTCGCGGGGGCCTGCGTGTCGAACTCGTAGCCCGCGGCCTTCGCCGCCTCCTCGAAACCGCACTGCATCGAGATGTAGAACGGTTCCGCCGTGATGCCGGGGATCAGCACCAGCTTCTTGTTCGCGGGCGAGTTGCCCGAACCCGAGTCGCCGATCTGCCCGCCACCGCCACAGGCGGCGAGGAGGAACGCGGCTGAGACGACCACTGCGGAGCGGATCTTCATTGGTCCAGCACCTTCCTAACGTCGGTTGCGCGCCCGCCGCCGTGTCTGGTCCAGCCACACGGCGGCCACCAGCACGATCGCCACGGCGATCGGCTGCCAGAACTCCTTGACCCCGATGATCACGAGGCCCTTCTCCAACACCGCCGGGATGAACACGCCGAAGACCGTGCCCAGCACGGAGCCCATGCCGCCGAAGATGCTCGTCCCACCCAGGACGACGGCGGCGATCGCGTTCAGGTTGTCCGTCTCGTGGCCGGTGACGACCGCGACGCGGAAGAACGCGTTGCCCATGAACCCCGCGAGACCCGCCAGGGTGCCCGCGAGCAGGTACACCTTCGTCAGGTGGCCGCGCACCGAGATGCCGACGCGCCGCGCCGCCTCCTCGTTCGAGCCGACCGCGTACGTGTAGCGGCCGAACCGCGTGGTCGACAGCAGCAGCGCGCCGAGAGCGGTGACGATCGCGGCCACGATCACGATGTTCGGGATGCCGAGGTACGTGCCGGAGCCGAAGGTGCGGTTCAGCCGGTCCGGGATGCCGGACACGTTGGAACCGTTGTTCAGCAACAGGGCCGCGCCCTGCGCCGCGCCGAACGACCCCAGCGTCACGATCAGCGCCGGGATCTTCGCGCGCGAGATCAGCAGGCCGTTGAGCAGGCCCCAGGCCGCGCCGCTGACCACCGCGACGAGCAGTCCGAACGCGATCACGCCCCAGCCGGCGTTCGTCGCGTCACCGCCGGACACGGCGTTCATCGCCATGGCGGAGGACACCGACGCGAACACCAGCACCGAACCCACGGACAGGTCGATGCCGGACGTGATGATCACGAACGTCATGCCGACCGAGAGCACCAGCAGCACGGCCGTCTCCGCCAGCAGGAACTGAAGGGTGGTCACCTGGAAGACCGCGTCCGGCCGGATCGCGCCGAACGTGGCGACCAGGACGATCAGCACCAGGCCGATCCAGAGCGTGTTCGCGCCGGTCAGCCGCTTGAGCAACGGCAGGCGCTGCTGGTCTGGCAGAGATGACATCGTTGTCTTCTCGTCGGTGGTCATCAGGCCGCGTCCTCCTGGGTCAGCGCGCCGGTCATCGCGCCGACGAGCTCTTCCACGCTGGTGTCCGCGGCCTTGAACCGAGCCACGCGACGGCCGAGGCGCAGCACCTCGACGCGGTCGGAGACCGACAGCACCTCGGGCATGTTGTGCGAGATCAGCACGACGGCGATGCCCTCGTCGCGCACGCGCTTGATCACGTCGAGCACGCGTTCCCGTTGCACCACACCGAGTGCGGCCGTCGGTTCGTCCATGAACACGAGCTTCGACGCCCACGCCACCGACCGCGCGACCGCGACGGATTGGCGCTGGCCACCGGAGAGCGCCGCGATCGGCACGTCGACGCTCTGCAGCGTCGCGCCGAACCGGGTGAAGTGCTCCAAGGCCTGCTTGCGCATCGCCTTCTTGTCGAGCACGCCCAGGAGACCGAGGATGCCGGGCTTGAGGATCTCCCTGCCCAGGAACATGTTCGCGGCCGGGTCGAGGTCCGGCGCGACCGCGAGGTCCTGGAACACCGTCTCGATGCCGAGGCCGCGGGCGTCGTTGGGGGAGTTGAGCACGAGTGGCGCGCCGTCGAACGTCAGCGTGCCGCCGGTCGGCTGCTCCACCCCGGACAGGCACTTCACCAGGGTGGACTTGCCCGCGCCGTTGTCGCCGATCAGCGACACGACCTCACCGGGGTAGGCGGTGAACGAGGCACCGCGGAGAGCTTCCACGGTGCCGTAGCTCTTCTTGAGATCACGAGCCTCCAGCAACGGCTGGCTCACGGCATCACATCCTCCACTGTGGATAGAACGGGTGGGCGGCAGCGGATCGCCACCAGGTCACCGGTCAGCCCGAGCTCGCCCGCCGCGTGCGGCACGACGAGCGTGCTGCCCTTGTGCACTTCCAGCTCACCGAGCCGGCCGGCACCCTCCAGCACCACCAGCACGGCGAACGACGGCTCCAGCGTGAAGGAACCCTCGACGTGCAGGCGGTCGGCCTGGAAGAACGGGTCCGCGTCGTGGCCGAGGAGATCGACCGACGGCGCCCACTTCTCGGACGTCTGGCGCACGAGTTCCTCGAGCTTCCCGCTCCAGCCCCGCCGGTCGACGCAGCCGAGCGCGACGTCGTAGCCGAGGCCGAGGTGGCCGATGTCGGCGTTGTCCAGGAAACCCTGCCACTCCAGCGTGACCGAGAAGTCCGTGGGCTGCTGCAGTTCGACGATGAACACGCCTTCGCCGATGGCGTGCGGCACGCCGGCGGGCACGAACACCGTGTCGCCGGGCCGGACGCAGACCGGGTTCAGCGCGTCGAGCATCGCCTTGGTGTCCTGCGTGGCGACCCAGCCGGCGACGGTGCCCGCGGGCACGTCCTCGCGGAATCCGATGTAGACGGTCGGGTTCGCGCCGGTCGTGCCGACGACGATCCACGCCTCCGTCTTGCCGTGGCGGCAGTTCAGGTGCGAGGACGCGAAAGCGTTCGACGGGTGGCAGTGCACCGGCAGGCGCTGGCCCGCGTCGAGCAGCTTCACCAGCAACGCGGTGTCGCCGCCGAACTTCGCCGCGTGGTCGGCGCCGAGCCAGCCGGTCGGGTCCGCCTGCACCGCGTCGCGCAGGAGGACGCCGTTCGGCAACATTGTCAACCCGGCGTCGCTGCGTCCGTAGAGCGTCGTCGTCGACGCCACCCAGTCCTCGGGGCCGAAGTCACCGCTAGTCCCGCCGCGCAACGCGGCGATCGCCTCACCGCCGCGGTAGAACTGCTTCGGCTGGTTGGCGGGCAAGTTGACAGGCTGGTGGAGAACACCAGAACTCACGCGTGGACCTCCCCGGATCCTCGTGGCACCAAACGCACCGGCAGCACGACGCGGCGCGGTGGTGAGTTGTCGCCATCCAGTCGGGCGAACAACAAATCGGTGGCCGCCTTGCCGAGCGCGCTCGCGTCGTGCGCGATCACGGTCACCGGCGGCGACAACAGGTCAGCGAGTTCGAAGTCGTCGAAGCCCACCAGGGCGGGCCTTTCGGCGACTCCCGCGAGCGCGCGCAGGACGTAGACGGTGATGCGGTTGTTGCCGGCCACGATCGCCGTCGCGGGCTCCCGCATGGTGTGCAGGCGCTGCAACGTGGTCCTGACGCTGCTTTCGTCGTGCGGTCCCATCGCCACGAGTTCCTCGTGGTACCCGATGCCCGCCCGCACGCACCCTTCGCGGTAACCGCGCAGGCGCTCGTTGGCCGTGAAGATGTCCGGCGCGTCGCCGAGGAACGCGATGCGGCGATGCCCGTGCGAGGCCAGGTGGGTGACCGCCTCGATCGTGCCGCCGATGTTGTCCACCAGCACGGTGTCGGCCACGACGTCACCCGCGGGCCGGTCCAGGAACACCACGGGCGTCCCGGCGCGCATCTCCGGCACCAGGTAGCTGTGCTGCAGGCCCGCGGGCACGATCAGCAGCCCGTCCACGCGCCTGCTGCAGAACTCCAGCGCCAGCTCGCGTTCCCGCCCGGGATCCTCGTCGGACGACCCCGAGATCACCTGTCTGCCGCGCAGCCGGGCGATTTCCTCGACAGCGCGGGTCACGCCGGAGTAGAACGGGTTGCCGACGTCCTCCAGCACCAGCCCGATCGTGCCGGTGGACGAGCCCCGGCGCAGGTTGCGGGCACTCAGGTTCCGCCGGAACCCGAGCTGGTCGATGGCCGCGAGCACGCGCTCGGCGGTGGACGGGTGCACGCCCGGCTCGTCGTTGACCACGCGCGAGACGGTCTTGATGCTCACGCCCGCGAGCCGTGCGACGTCGTTCATCGTCGCACGACGTACCTTGCGCTGACCGGCTACGGGCCCGCTGGGGGACAACGTTGTCATAGTGGGCGTATCTCACCCCGGCTTTACGGCCTTGTCAACAGTTCCGGACCGTTCGGGCGGGCCCCCATCACGTTGTCGAATGTCCGGAACAGGACAGGTGATCGCAGCGGTCTTGACCTTGACCGTGTGCGCTCAGCAATGATCTGGTGACGGACAGCGCCGACAGGTCGCGGTCCGGCGAGAAGGCCCCCGGGCCGGGGTGCGTGCGGCGGCGATCGCACCCCGGCCCGGTCCCTCACCCGCTCCCGGACCACCCGACCGGACCACTCGGCCGTCCCGCCAGGCCCCGGAATCACAACTAGGGTGAATCTCGTGGACGCACTGGATCCCATCGAGTCGGTCAACACCTTCATCGGCACGAAGGACGAGGGAAACACGTTCCCCGGCGCGTCCATGCCGTTCGGCAAGGCCCACTCCAGCCCGATCGGCTCCCACTACGCCGGCTACCGCTACGACGACCAGCAGATCCGCGGCTTCGGGCACTTCTTCCTGTCCGGCGCGGGGTGCTGGGAGCAGGGCGGTCTGGTGCCGATCCTCCCGGTCACGCAGCTGCCGCAGACCTTCGACCACAAGCGGTACGCCAGCGCGTACACGCACGACGGTGAGATCGGCAAACCCGGTTACTACAAGGTGAAGCTGGACCGGGACATCACCGTCGAGTGTACCGCCACCACGAGGGCCGGCGTCGAGCGGTACACGTTCCCCGGTGGTGTCAGGGGCACGCTGCTCGTCAACGTCGGGCAGGCCAACGACAAGGAACCCGTCAGCGCCAGCTCCGTCAGGGTCTTGGACGACCGCACGATCACCGGAACCGTGGAGACGCAGGCCTTCTGCGGTGGCCGTCCGTACGTCACCTACTTCACCACCAGGTTCGACCGCCCCTTCCGGGAGTTCGGCACCTGGGGCCCGTCCGGAGCCAGGCCCGGCCAGCGGGAGTCCGCGGGAGGCGCCGGACTCCGGGGCGCCTGGGTCACGTTCGAACCGGGCCCGGTCACGGCCACGACCGCACTGTCCCAAGTGGACGTACAGGGTGCCGTGAACAACCTGGAGACCGAGACCGCCGGCAAGACCTTCGACGACGTCCGCAACGAGGCGCAGGACGCCTGGCGCGCGGAGCTCTGCTGCATCGAGATCGAGACAGAGGACTGGGACGAGCGCGCGGTCTTCTACACCGCGCTCTACCACGTGCTGCTCCAGCCGCTGACCGGCAGCGACGCGGACGGCCGGTACCGCGGCTTCGACAACGAGATCCACCAGGCCGACGGCTGGACCTACTACGAGTACTACTCGCTGTGGGACACCTACCGCGCCCACAACCAGCTCCTCGCGCTGATCCGCACGACCAGGAGCAAGGACATCGCGCGGAGCATCCTGGCGATCCACGAGCAGGGCGGCTGGCTGCCGCGCTGGGCGTACGCGAACCAGGAGACCAACTGCATGACCGGCGACCCGGTCACGCCGTTCCTGGTCGACCTGTGGCGCTTCGGTCACCTCGCGGGCTTCGAGGAGCAGGCCTACCAGGCGTTGCTGCAGAACGCCGACGGCGTCCCGCCGCAGAGCTCCCGCTTCCAGGGCAGGTCCGGCAACCCGAACTACCTCGCCAAGGGCTTCGTCCAGTACGACAAGCGCTTCCCGAAGAAGGGGCAGGACACCGATCCGCACCACGGCGCGTCGGCGACCCTGGAGTACGCGCTGGCCGACGCCACGCTCGCGATCATGGCCGAGGCACTGGGCCACACCGAGGACGCGGAACGACTGCGCGCGCGGGGCCTCAACCACCGCGCCCTCTGGGACAACAGCGTCACGGACCGGGGCTTCACCGGGTTCCCGCGACCCAAGCTGCAGAACGGCGCCTGGCTCACCCCGTTCACGCCACAGGGGCCGGAGGGGTTCCACGAGGGCACCGCGTGGCAGTACCAGTGGCTGTGCCAGCACGACATCACCGGACTGATCACGGCGCTCGGCGGCAAGGCGGCGGCCGAGGCGCGGCTGGACGACTTCTTCGCCTACCCCGACCTGCTCGTCGACCCGAAGCGGACGGTCCGCGAGAAGTGGGTCGTCGGGCCGTACGACTACTACAACCAGTTCAGGTACAACCCGAACAACGAACCCGATCTGCACGCGCCGTGGATGTACGCGCTCATCGGCAGGCCGGAGAAGACGTCGGTGGTCGTGCGGGCCGCGCAGACGTTGTTCGTCAACGGCCCGGCGGGCGTCACGGGCAACGACGACCTCGGCACCATGTCGGCCTGGTACGTGTTCAGCGCGCTCGGGATGTATCCGGCGGTGCCGGGAACCGGTGAGTTCGTGCCCCACGCCCCGAGGTTCACGAAGGCCGTGATCCACCTGGAGAACGGCAGGGACGTCGTGATCGAGGCGGAGGCGGCCGACGTCACGAAGACGCAGGTGGTGCAGCGCATCGGAAGCGGCTGGCGCTCGAAGGCGAAGGATCGGGTCGAACTCGCGGAACTGGTCTCGGGCACCACGCTGGTGGTCGAGCTCCGCACACCTTCCAACTGAGACGCCGAGACGGTCGTACGCTCGTGTGATGGGTGTTTGCCCGAGCTGTGGCGCGGAGTTCGCGTCCCTGCCGTCGCGGGCGCGGTACTGCTCGAACGCGTGCCGTCAGCGTGCTTACCGCCGGCGTTCCGCTGGGACGTCCACTGTGGTGGCTGAGTTACCCGGTCACGACGACGCGTTCGTCGGCGGGGAACGCGAGCTGGCGGAGTCGGGTAGACGACCTCGCCGATCGACCGCAACGCCTCCCTGCTGGTCGCGAGAAACCTGCACGTTCGGACATCGCGACAACAGCGCGTCCACGACGGCACAACACTCCTCGACGAGATGCTCGCAGTTGTCGACGAGCAGCAGGATTCGCCGGTTGCCCAGTTCCTGGAGCAACGTCGTCCGCAACGCGACACCGGCGCGCTGGTACACGCCAACGGCTTCCGCGAACGCTTCCACCACCTGCTCCGGCCGGCTCAGCCTGCCCAGCTCGACCGTACGGACCTCGGCGCGTCCGGCCCGCCTGGCGAGCTCGACCGCGAGCCGGGTCTTCCCGATCCCGGCCGACCCCACGAGCGTGAGCATCCTGTGCTTGCGCAGCAACGAATGATCGCGGCGATCTGCGCAGGGCTGGACGGCGTGCCGCTGGCCGTCGAACTGGCGGCGAAGCTCTCCGCCTCCGTGCCGCTGCACGAACTCGCGGACCGCCTCGACCACCGGCTCGACCTGCTCGGCGGCCTGCGTGCGGCCATCGCCTGGAGCCACGACCTGCTGACCGCGGCCGAGCAACAGCTGTTCCGGCGGCTCGCGCTGCTGCCCGGCGGGTTCGGGCTGGACATCGCCCAGGTCGTCCACGACGGCGAGGTGATCGGCCTGCTCATCGCGTTGCTGGCGAAGTCGTTGGTGGTGCGGGAGAACGACGGCCGCTTCCGGATGCTCGAGTCCGTTCGCCTCTACGCCGGGGAACGGCTGGCGGACCACGGCGAGCACGCGGTGACGGCGGAACGGATCATCGCGTGGCTGTGCCAAAAAAGTGAACCCGGCGTCTCGTCGTCGATCCTCACGCCGGAGCAGGTGAAGGCGCAGCACCAGGAGTACGACAACGCGGCGTACGCGTTCGCTCACCTGGTGGAGCCGCAGGACGATCGGCGGCTGGTGCTCGCCACGATGCTGCTCAGGGTGCGCTTCGACCGCGGGTGCTTCGCCCAGGCCGGCGCGGTGCTGATGCAGGTGCTGCACCGATCACCCGCCGACGCCCGCTACCGCATCCTCGCGTTGGAGTACGCGTCTCTGCTGGCAAGTCACGAGGAACGGCACGAGGAGGCGGTGAGGTACGCCACCGAGGCGATCGAGACGGCAGAGTCCGGTGGGCAGGAGGTGATCATGTGCCGTCTGTTCCGGACGTTAGCGGGCGCTCACGACGGCATGGGCGACGTGTCGAACGCCGCGAAGGCGTTGCGCCGATCGATCCAGTACGGCGTACGCAACGGCAACGACGTGAGTGTCGCTGTGTCGAGCCAGAACCTCGGCTGGCGGCTGCTCGCCGACGGTGCCGTCGATGCCGCGGCCACGTTGATCGACGGCGCGTTGCCGGTGCTCAGAGCTCATGCACGCCAGGACGTCGTGGCCATCGTGGTGCACACGGCGGGCTGCATCGCGTTGGAGCGCGGGGACTTGGTGGAGGCAGGGGCCCGATTCGCGGAGAGCGCGCGGATGACGGCGGGCACACTGCGGGCCGCGCTGGAGTCGGTCGAGGGCCGCGGCCTGGTCGCGATCGCGTCCGGACGGCACGAGCTCGGTGTGCGGCTTCTGGTCGCCTGTCAGCAGATGCGCACGACGTGGGTCGTTCCGCCGGAAGAGTGGTGGCGGCGGAAGACTGCCGCCGCCACGCTGGACCTCGCGCGGGAATCCCTTTCGCGGTCGGCATTTCAGCGAGCGCTCGGCGCGGGCAGGGCGATGGACGCGCGGCACGCCCTGGAAACCGCGCTGGACAGCGAGCCGGTACGGCATCCAGCGCTCAGCGACCGGCAGCGGATGGTCGTCGAACTGGTGGCGCGGGGACTGACGAACGCGCAGGTCGCGGCCAAGCTCGGCATCTCGCACCGCACCGTGGAGTCCCACGTGCACAACGCGAAGAACGCGCTGGACGTGTCGACTCGCGCGCAGCTCGCGGCCTGGGCCCGTTCGCACTGACGGGTCCTACTGAGACGTAACACTGCGGTACATCCGGATGACTTCTGGCCCCCTGCCGTTCATGGTGAGCACGACTACGGAAGGGGAGGGGGCGACGTGCAACCGTTCCGCCTGCTGCACCCCGACCTCGTGCCGCAGCGGCGCGAGTCGCTGCAGCACGCCGCGTCCACGCTCGTCCAGATGGGGCTGGACGACACGGTGCTCTCGGCGTCGCCCGTGCACCAGCGTCTCGCGCGCGTGGTCCTCGCGAGCAGCGGCGTCATCGAGTGGACGCCCGGCTACCCGGCCGAGGACTCCTGCCTCGACGAGCGCTTCGGTGTCGTGCGGGTCGGCGGCGACCGCGGCGGGGTCTTCCTGTCCGGCGTCCTCATCGCCTACCTCGACGTGCTGGAGAACGCGGCCAGGATGGGCACCTCGATCCCCGAGGACTCCTGGCGCACCCTGCTGTGGGCACCGACCGCGCTCTTCGACCACGTGCTGCGCCGCCCCCAGGTCGGCATGACCGTCGTGACGCCCGGCTGCGGCACCGAGAACCTCCCCCTCGAACGAGTTCAGGCCGGCCAGCGCCTCTACTTCGCGCTGATGCAGGCCGTCCGGTTCGCCGTGAGCGGTGTCGTGCGTGCACAGGCTGACTGCCCGCTCGTCGAGGACTGCGTCACGCTCGCGACCGCGTGCCTGCGTGCCGCGGCGGTGGCGCTCGCGTTCGCCGCCGACGTTCCCGGCCACGCGCCGCAGCCCGCCGTGGAGAGCGCCGAGCACCGCTACTTGTGGCAGGTGATCAGCGAGGTTCGCGCGGCCGTTCCCCGTGCCCGCTTCGAGCAGTTCGCCGCGGCGCTACGCCGGTTGAACGACGTCTACACCGCTTGCCCGTTGCTCGTCGCGGGCGGCTGACCTCGTTCGTCTCGACTTCGCGGCGACTTTCGTCTTTTCGCGACGCGGTGCGGCAGGTGCTGACCTACCGTCTCGCCCATGACGGAGGAACGGTCGGCGGTCGTGGTGCGGGATGTCCGCAAGAGCTACGGCGACCTGAAAGCGGTGGACGGGGTCTCGTTCACCGTGGCGGAGGGCGAGTTCTTCGGCATCCTGGGGCCCAACGGCGCCGGGAAGACCACCACGCTGGAGATCGTCGAGGGCCTGCGCAAGCCCGACAGCGGCGAGGTGCGGCTGCTCGGTGAGAGTCCGTGGCCGCGCAACCTGAAGTTGTTGCCGCGCATCGGTGTCCAGCTCCAGGCGACGGCGTTCTTCGACAAGCTGACCGCGAAGGAACAGCTGCAGACGTTCGGCGCGCTCTACGGCGTGAGCGCCGGCACGGCCGCGGACATGCTGGAGCTGGTCGGCCTCGCGGACAAGGCGAACGAGCAGGAGAGCAAGCTCTCCGGCGGCCAGCGTCAGCGGCTCTCGATCGCCTGCGCGCTCGTGCACGACCCGGACATCGTGTTCCTCGACGAACCGACCGCGGCGCTCGACCCGCAGGCCCGCCGCAACCTCTGGGACGTGCTGCGCGCCATCAAGGAACGCGGCAAGACCATCGTCTACACCACGCACTACCTCGACGAGGCCGAAATCCTCTGCGACCGGGTGGCCATCATGGACACCGGCAGGATCCTCGCGCTCGACCGGCCGGCGGTGCTGGTGCGCGGCCTCGACGCGCCGACCCACGTGACGCTGCAGAAGGGCGTTCTGTCCGTTGTGGACGCTTCCGCGCTCGACGGCGTCGACGAGGCCCACGAGGACGAGGTGTCGCTGACGCTCTCCACGCGCCGCCCCGCTCCTGTGCTGTCGGCGCTGGCCGAACGCGGTGCGCTCGACGGCCTGCAGGTCCGCACGGCCACCCTCGAAGACGTCTTCCTCAACCTGACCGGCCGGGAGTACCGCGCATGACCGCGTTCAAGACGCTTTCGGTGGCGATGCTCAAGGGTTTCGTCCGGGACAAGGTGACGCTGTTCTTCACCTTCCTGTTCCCGTTGATGTTCCTCATCATCTTCGGCCTGGTCCTGCGCGACGCCGGCACGGACAAGACCAGGATCGCGCTCGTCGGCGACGGCCCGATCGTGTCCGCGCTGCGCGACAGCGGCGCGCTCGAGTTCGAGTCGTACGACGACGTCGATGCCGCCGTGCGGAAGGTGAAGGACGGCGACCTGCCGGCCGCCTTGATCATCCGCAGCCAGCAGGTCGACGTGCGGTTCGCGCAGAGCGACCAGGTGCAGTCGGCGACCGTGCTCGGGATCATCAACGGGTTCGTGGACAGGGCGAACCTCGCCGCGACCGGTCAGCCGCCGACCTTCACGTTCGCCGCGCAGAAGGTCGAGGACGCCTCGCTCAAGCCGATCCAGTTCCTGACGCCGGGCATCCTGTCGTGGGGCGTGGCGGTCTCGGCGGTGTTCGGTTCGGCGCTGACCCTGGTGTCGTGGCGGCGCAAGCAGGTGCTGCGGCGCATCCGGCTCGCACCGATCTCGACGGCCTCCGTGCTGTCGTCCCGGATCCTGGTGAGCACCGGCGTCGCGCTGGTGCAGGGAGCGACCTTCATCGGCATCGCCTCGCTGCCGGTGTTCGGGCTCCAGTTGTCCGGGCAGTGGTGGCTCGCGATCCCGTTGCTGCTGCTGGGAACCATCGCGTTCTTCGCACTCGGCATGCTGGTCGGCGCGTTCGCCAAGACCGAGGAGGCGGCGTCGGCGGCCGCGAACATCGTGGTGCTGCCGATGGCGTTCCTGTCCGGCACGTTCTTCCCGGTCGACCAGGCGCCCGCGTGGCTGCAGACCGTCTCGAAGATCTTCCCGTTGCGGCACATGAACGACGGCATGCTCGACGTGCTGGTGCGGGGCAAGGGGATCGAGGCGCTGGTGGTGCCGGGGGCCATCCTGATCGGGTTCTCGCTGGTGGTCGGGTTCGCCGCCTCCCGCGTCTTCAAATGGGAGGAATAGGACAGACCAGGACAGGCCCGGTGGTCGTGTGCTCCCCGTCACGGTTCATGATGGGGAGCCATGACGTTCTCCAGCGTGGTCGGACGGTTCCGGATCCTCGCCCTGGCCGAGGCCATCTCCTGGGCGGGCCTGCTGCTCGGGATGTTCTTCAAGTACGTCGTCGTGCAGAACGAGATCGGCGTCAAGATCTTCGGCCCGATCCACGGCTTCGTCTTCGTCGCCTTCATCCTCGTCACGCTGATGACGAAGGAACCGCTGAAGTGGAACGCCCGCACGCTGGTCCTCGGCCTGCTGTCGAGCATCCCGCCGTTCGGCACGGTGATCTTCGAGCGCTGGGCCTCGAAGACCGGCCGCCTCAGCGAGCCGGCCGCCGAACAGCTCTGAGCTGCCTCTCGGGGTCTCCGCGGTGGTAGATCCGCTCCGACTCCTCGACGTTGTCCAGGAACTGCTGGTACTGCACCGCGAGCAACAGGTGCGCGGCGCGGCGGGCGGTGTCGAGGGCTTCCAGCGGGCGGCTGTCCGGCCGGTGCCGCAACCAGGCTTCGCTCCACACGCGGCGGATCACGTCGTGCAGTTCGGGGCGGCAGAACTCGATGAGCCGGCCCGCGTCCAGTGCGGGGTGGCCCCAGACGACGTCCGACCAGTCGATGATCACGCCGCTGCTGAACCAGTTGCCGGGGTGGAAGTCGCCGTGCACCAGCGTGTCCGGCAGTCCGAACGACGGCATCGGCACGACGCACTGCCGTACTCGGGGCTCGCCCGCCAGCGCGTGCTGCACCGCCACCCAGCGCGGCACGATCTCCTCGACGTGCTCGGGCCTGGTGTCCCAGCAGTCCTCGCCGGGAACCTCGCCCAGCAGCACGCGCAACGGTGCTGAGGCGAGCACTTCCGGCACCAGGCCGGGGTCGTGGGCGGCGACCATCCTGATCACCTCGCCCTCGTTCGCGAAGAACGGCGGGACGGCCTTCAGCCACGCGGAGCCGTGCGCGGTGGGCAGGCGGTGCACGCTCGACAGGTTCCACGACTTCACCTGGACGGGCGGGCCGGTGCGTTCGACGTGCTCATCGGCCCACGCGACCAGGCCGGACGGGCCTCCCGGCCGTGCCCACGGCAGCCTGTGCGGAGCTTCCAGCGCGGGTTCTTCTGCCGGGTGGAGGCGCGTTCGGTCAGGCTCGCCGTGCGCCTCGACGTGGTAGGTGACCACGCCGCCACCGGACCGTTCGCCGCCCTCGGCCGAGACCAGTCTGAGCACGCTCGTCCGGACGCCCAGCAGTTGTTCCAGCACCTCGTTGACGGGTTCGACGTCCGCCCACCAGCGCGAGCCGACCTCGATCGCGTCCGTGCGGCCCGCGAACCCGTCCGGGGTGCTGACCAGGGCGATGATCGATCGTTCGCTCACGGGGTGACCAGGCGCAGGGCCTCGCGGAGCTCGATCTGCGGGTCGCCCTCGTGGTAGATCCGTTCGGAGGCCTCGATGTTGTCCAGGAACTCCTGGTACTTCACCGCGTTGTGCAGCCGGGACGCGCGGGGCGCGATCTTCAGGGCTTCCAGCGGCTGACTGTCCGGGCGGTGCGAGAGCCACGCCTCGCTCCACACGCGGCGGATCAGGTCGTGCAGTTCGGGCTTGGCGTACTCCATGAGGCGGCACGCGTCGAGCGCCGGGTGGCCCCAGACGGCGTCGGACCAGTCGATGACCACTCCGCTGCTGCGCCAGTTGCCGGGGTGGAAGTCGCCGTGCGTGAGCGTGTCGGGCAGGCCGAAGTCCGGCATCGGCACGGCGGACGGCCGCAGCTGCGCCTCGCCCGCCAGCGCGTGCTGGACGGCGACCCAGCGCGGTACGACGTCCTCGATCTGCTCGGGGGTCACCGGCCAGCAGTTGGCGCCCTCGGCCTGGCTGAGCAGCACGCGGTTCGGCGCGTCGGCCAGCACCTCGGGCACCAGGGTGGGGTCGTGGGCGGCGACCATCTTGATCACCTCGCCCTCGTTCGCGAAGAACGGCGGCACGGCCTTGAGCCAGACCGGTCCCCGCGCGGTGGGAAGCCGGTGCACGCTGGAGAGGTTCCACGTCCGCACCTGGGCCGCCGGGCCGGTGCGGGTGATCACCGAGTCCGCCCACTCGACGAGTTCCGACGGGCCGCCGAGCCGTGCCCACGGCAGCCTGTGCTCGGCGTCCGGTTCGGGGGCGTCGGCGGGTTCGAGGTGAGTTCGGTCGGGTTCGCCGTGGGCCTCGACGTGGTAGGTGACGACGCCGCCGAACGGCACCTCGCCGCCCTCGACCGAGAGCAGGCGCAGGACGCTGGTCTCCACTCCGAGCAGGTCGCGCAGGGCGGTGTTGATCGGCTCGACGTGGTTCCAGTTCGGTGTCTCGACCGGAATCGTTCTGGTGCGGCCGGTGAAGCCGCCGGGGGTGCTGACGAGCGCGACGATGGAGCGGTCCGGTCGATCCCACATGGGCCCATCAGGCCACAGGTCGGCCTGACCGCCCAACCGAATTAATCCTCGAAGTCGCCGCTGGCCCTGCGGACCTTCGCGAGCAGGTCCGTGAGCTGCTCGGTCTGGCGGTCGGTGAGGCCCTTGAGGCCGAGGTTGACGTCGACGACGGCCGCGGTCGCGCTCTCCCGGCGCTGCAGGCCGGCGTCGGTGATCTCGACCAGCGTGGTGCGGCGGTCGGTGGGGTGCGGCGTGCGGCGGACGAGGCCGTCGCTCTCCAGCCGGTCGACGATGTTGGTGACGCTCGTCGGGTGCAGTTGCAGGCGCTCGCCCATCACGCGCATCGGCAGCGCGCCCTTGCGGGAGAAGTAGAGCAGCACCAACGCCTCGTAGCGCGCGAACGTGAGTCCGTGCGGCTTGAGGGCTGCGTCCACGGCGGACTGGATGATTTGCTGGACACGCATGACGCTCGTGACGGCTGCCATCGCCGTGGCGGAACCCACCCGGTCGTCCCACAGTTCGGCCGCGCGGGCGATCGGATCGAACGGCAGCGGTGTCATGGGCACGGAAGCTACCAGTCAGTACCACTCGTGGATCAGCAGGAGGCACGTGTGCTTGTCGCGTTCAGCGTTGCTCCGTCCGGTTCGGACGAATCCGGAAGTGTCGCGAAGGCGGTCGCCGAGGCGATCCGGGTCGTGCGGGAGTCCGGCCTGCCCAATGAGACGAACGCGATGTTCACCCTGATCGAGGGGGAGTGGGACGAGGTGATGGACGTGGTCAAGCGCGCGACGGAAGCCGTGCAGGCCAGTGCCTCACGCGTGTCGCTCGTGCTCAAGGCGGACATCCGGCCCGGCTATTCCGGTCAACTGAGGGCCAAGGTCGAACGCGTCGAGGAGCACCTCTCCGACACGCCGTGATCCGGACCGTGGCGAGGAGGCTTCCCGCGTCTCCTCGGATGGCCGAACGCTCTACGCCGTGCCGGTGAGCGCACCCGTGCGCCGGGGTCCACTGGGTTAGCGTGTCGGGCGTGGACGCGAGACAGCTGTGGCTGAGGTTCGAGCCCTACCACGACGTCACGTACTTCACGCCCGAATCCCGGGCGGCGACGGACGCGCTGGGCTGCAAGGGCGGCTGGATGGGCTACTTCGGCATGCGCGCCGCACCTCTGGGTGCCGCGTCGCCGGAACTGGCGACGGCGGTCTTCTACAACTTCGCACCGCGCATGGTCTCCCGCGCGCTGCCGGACGCGTGGGCGGTCGCCTCGCCCTCCACGTACCTGCGGGTGCGGCTGGAAGGCGTCGACGGAGCGTTGCGGCGCCTGCTGGGCTCGGTGGACACCGCCGAGATCGCCGAGGCGGCGACGCTGGCCAGGACGGCGGCTCTCGCGGCTCCGATCGCAGGGCGTCCGCTGGCCGCCGCGAACCGTGCACTGCCGTGGCCCATCGAACCTCATCTGGCCCTGTGGCACGCCTGCACGATCTTGCGCGAAGCCCGCGGCGACGGCCACGTGGCAGCCCTGGTGGCCGCGGGCGTGGGCCCGTGCCAAGCGCTTGCGCTCTACGCGCGTGAGCATTCCCTCGATCCGGCATACATGCGCACCGCGCGTGGTTGGACTGTCGAAGAATGGGAAGCGGTTTCTGATCTGCCCGGCGACCTTGCCGCTGTCGAGCGAGCGACCGACATGGCCGCTCTCGCACCGTGGGAAGCGCTGGGTGCAGTAGGTACGAAGCGGTTCATCGACCTGATGACACCGCTTGCTCTACGCATCGCCTCAGCCAACGAGGCGATGCGCGTCAACCCGATGGCCCTGGACCCGGTCCGGGAACTAGCCGTGCCAGGATGGAACACGTGACAAGGCCTGATCCTCGCAAGACCGCCGCACTGTCCGCCGCACTCTCCGGCGCCGTCGACCTGGGCGCCCTGAGGGCCCGAGCCGACGCTGCCCGCACCGCCGCTGCCACGCCGGCCCCCGCCGGTGGTGCCCCCGCACCCGACAACGGTTCCGCGCCGTGGATCGTGGACGTCACCGAGGCCTCCTTCCAGGCCGTGGTCGAGCAGTCCCTGCAGGTGCCCGTCGTGGTGCTGCTGGGCGCTTCCTACAGCCCCGAGTCGCAGCAGCTGGCTGCTTCGCTGACCCGGTTCGCCACCGCTTCCGGTGGGGCCTGGATTCTCGCGCGGGTCGACCTGGAGACCTCGCCCCGGATCGGGCAGGCGTTCGGGGTTCAGTCCGTGCCCACCACCGTGGCCGTTGCCGCTGGTCAGCCGATTGATGCCTTTGCCGGGCCGATCGCCGACGCCGAGTTGTCGCAGTGGATCGCTCGGTTGCTGGATGCCTTGCGGGAGCGGTTGCCCGGGATTCGGGCCGGGGAGGCTCGGGCCGGGGCTGTTCCCGGTGTCGAGGAAGAGGTTGTCGAGGACCCTCGGATCGTTGCTGCCGAGGAGGCCTTTGAGCGGGGCGATTACGTTGCCGCTCAGGGGTACTACTCGGAGATTCTTGCTTCTGAGCCTGGGAATGAGCTGGCCAAGGAAGGGCTTGCTCAGGCTCGGTTCGCTGAGCGGGCCGAGGCTGTTGATCCTGCTGTGATCGCCAAGGCTGATTCGGCGCCTGAGGACATCGACGCTCAGCTTGCCGCTGCTGATGCCGAGGTTGCCGGGCAGATGGTCGATGAGGCGTTTTCTCGGTTGGTGGAGACTGTTCGGCGGGTTTACGGGGAGGATCGGGATCGGGTTCGGCAGCATTTGGTCGGGCTGTTCGAGCTGTTCCCGGCTGATGATCCTCGGGTTGCTTCGGCTCGGCGGAAGCTGGCTTCCGCGTTGTTCTGATCTTGTCGGGGGTTGTGAGTAGGTTGAGTTGTAGGGGGTCCCGGATCGGGGGGACGCCTGCGTCAGCGTGCCGCGACCTGGCGGGTGGTCGGCTTGCGGGCCGCGACTTTGCCGGCCGCGACTTTGCCGGCCGCGACTTTGCCGGCCGCGACCTGGCGGGTGGTCGCCTTGCGGGCGGCGAGCTTGCGTTGCGTGCTTCCCCTGGGGCTCTGCCCCAGACCCCGGCAATCTGATCAGGGGGTCCACGCCACGCGCAGGTAGATGGCACGCCTGTTGCGTTGGGCGGCTGCCCGTTGCGTAGCTGGGTGCGTTGGCGGTGGGGTCCCATCACGAGCCGCACCAAGAGCGGGCCACATGCAAGGAGGGGTGGGGGGGGGGGGGGTAAAGGGTGGGGGTGTGAACCCCCC
>NZ_JBFBAW010000035.1:0-63960 GCF_040682435.1 Lentzea sp. NPDC051208
GCGTTGGGGAAACACCCGGTCCCATTCCGAACCCGGTAGTTAAGCCCTTCTGCGCCGATGGTACTGCACTGGTTACGGTGTGGGAGAGTAGGTCGTCGCCGAACATTATTTCCAGAAGACCCCTGAGGGTCGAGCACTTTGGTGCTCCCCTCAGGGGTCTTTTGCATGCCCGGATTTCCGCTTGCGTCCTCTGATCTGATGGACCCATGGACGCCGTCGTGCACGCCACGCTGGACTCGTTCGACGCAGCTACCCACGATCGGCTGACAGCCGATCCGGTGCGAAACACCGTGGCACTCACCTCGCTGGACCGCATCCGCCGCTCGCCGGCCACCGAACAACCGCCGATCCTGATCACGTTCCACGAGAACGGCGAAGTGATCGGCTCCCTGATCCGAACACCACCCTGGCCGTTCCAAGCGGCAGACCTCCCCCTGCCCGCGGCAGAGCTGGCGGCCACCGTTGCCGCCAGGATCGACCCGGACGCTCCCGGCGTGACAGGCCCGCGCGAAAGATCAGAGGCTTTCGCCACAGCAACAGGCAGGAACTACACGGAATCCCTGTCCACCAGGCAGTACCGCCTGAGCACACTGGCACCACCGCGGGTCGAAGGCGCCAGCCGCACGGCCACCGAAGACGACGTAGATCTCCTAGGTGCCTGGCGCACAGCGTTCCTCAGCGAGGCCGTTCCCGAAGCGCCGGCGGCACCGACGGCCGAAGCCATGCGCACCTCGCTGCGTCTCGGCCAGGGCCACGTCCTCTGGGTGATCGACGGCACACCGGTCGCCTGGGCCGTGGCGAGTCGCCCGCAGGCCGGCATGTCGAGGATCGGCCCGGTCTACACCCCGCCCGAGCACCGCAGGCACGGCTACGGCGCCGCGGTCACCGCGGTCGCCACCCGATGGGCACTGGACCAGGGCGCCAGCGACGTCCTGCTCTTCGCGGACCTGACCAACCCGACCTCGAACTCGATCTACCAACGCATCGGCTACGAACCACTCGACGACTGGGCGGAGTTCTGGTGGAAGCACTGAGCCACGACAACATCCACGACTTCCTCGCGGTAGCAGGCGACTTCCTCAACGCCGACCCCGTGAACAACAGCGTGCACCTGACCAGCGTGGACGCCGCAGTGCAGGGGCGCAGGGCACCGACAGCGTTGATCTCGTTGCACGACAACGGAACCGTGGTCGGCGCGGTGACCCAGATGGAGGGTCGTCCGCTCCATGTCGCCGCGATGCCACCGGCCGCGGCTCCGCTCGTCGTCGCAGCACTCGGAGACCGCGAGGTCAACGAGGTCACCGGAACGCGGGAGCGGGTCGACGCCTTCCGCACGCTCTGGCGGGAGGGTGGCAAGGAGCTCTACGCCCTGCGGCTCTACCGGCTGGAGGACCTGGTGGTGCCGGACGTCCTCGGTGAGTCGAGGCTGGCCACGCCCGCCGACGACGACCTGATCACCGACTGGTGGACCGCTTTCGCGGCCGAACTGGACGGACTGCCGCGAGCCGAGGCCGAGAAGAGGGCGGCGGACAGCCGGTGGATGCCGGCCGGGCACGTCGTGTGGCAGGTCGACGGCGTCCCGGTGTCGTGGGCGGCGAGCACCGCTCCGATCGGAGGCGTGTCCAGGGTCGGGCCCGTCTACACCCCTCCCCAACACCGTCGTCACGGCTACGCGGCCGCGGCCACCGCAGCGGTCAGCCAGTGGGCGTACGGCGAGGGAGTCGACCACGTCGTGCTCACCGCGGACCTCGCCAACCCGACGGCGAACTCCGTCTACCAGGGCATCGGCTTCCGCGCCGTCTCCGACTGGTCCGAGTACAGCTGGGGCTAGTGGCGCGACTCGGCACGTTGGCGAGGTGATCCGCGCTCAGCAGGGCGCCTCGCGGCGCCGCCACCACGCCCCCGTACACCTTCCGAGCCACACCACTAGGCCAGCAGGTCGGGTGACAACGGGCGGTTGCGGACGTGGGAGGAGAACACGAGCGAGGTCGTCGTGTCGCCGTAGCGCTGCATCACTTCGACGAGCTCCTCCAGTTCCACCATCGATCGGCAGACGACCCGCAGCAGCCAGCAGTCGTCGCCGGTCACGTGGTCGGCGTCGAGGATCTGCGGCAGGACCAGGACCTGCGAGCGGAACCGCGGCGTGTCGAGCGACCGCACCCGCACGCGCACGATCGACTCGATCGGCAGGCCCAGCCGGGAAGGCGACACGACCGCGGTGAAGCCCGTGATCACGCCCAGCGACTCGAGGCGCCGCACCCGTTCGGTCACCGCCGGCGCGGACAGCGAGACGACACGGCCCAGCGCGCTGAACGACATCCGGCCGTCCCGCTGCAGCAGCGACAGGATCTTCCAGTCCACGGCGTCGAGTTCCACCTGGAAATCATAAGGAGAACGGCTCGAACGCCTGGACTTCCGCATGTCCGAACCGGAGCGCTCCCAGCAGGATCGATGGCATGACGAACGCACTGCGCTTCCCCGCCGCCGACCCGCACGCCGCCGCCGCGCACTTCGCCGCCGAACTCGCGTTCGAGGCCGACCCCGACGACGTGCACCGCGACATGGTGGACGGCAACACCCAGGGCTACGTCCTCGTCGAGACGCGCGCCCCGGAAGCGTTTGCGCAGGCGCGCATCCCCGGCGCCATCAACCTGCCCTACCGCGACCTGCCGGAGCAGCTCGACCTCGATCCGGGCCTGGTCTACATCTGCTACTGCGAGAGCTTCCAGTGCAACGCGGCGACCAAGGGCGCCCTCGCGCTCGCGCAACGGGGATACCGCGTCAAGCGGCTCTCGGGCGGGATCACGGCCTGGCGGGAGGCGGGCTACCCGGTCGAGTCGGACCAGCTCATCGGAGCCGGCGTATCCAAGGTCGCGTGTCATTGCTGACCTGAGCCGACATAGGCTCGGGTGCGTGAACGCACCACGCCTGCTCGTCCTGCAGCCCTCGCAGTCAGACCCGCTGGCCAAGCTCGGGGACTGGCTCGAAGCCGAAGGCATCGTCCTCGACCTCGTGGCGCTCAAGGACGAGCCCGCGCCGGAGAACCTCGACGGCTACCAGGGCGTCGTCTGTCTCGGTGGTGAGATGGGCGCGCTCGACGACCTCGACCACCCGTGGCTCGCGGACGCCCGCCGGTTGCTGTCGAGTGCCGTGTCGAAGCGGCTGCCCACCCTCGCGATCTGCCTAGGTGCGCAGCTGCTCGCGGCCGCCACCGGTGGCCAGGTCCGCAAAGGACCGCAGGGGCCTGAGGTCGGTGTGCTGCTGGTGGCGAAGCGAGACGCCGCGGCCGGCGACCCGCTGTTCGCGGACCTGCCGTTCACGCCGGACGTGCTGCAGTTCCACAACGACGAGGTGCACCTGCTGCCGCCCGGCGCCGAGCACCTCGCGGCGTCCCCGAAATATCCGAATCAGGCGTTCCGGGTCGGCGAGAGCGCTTACGGCCTTCAGTTCCACATCGAGACGACGCCGGAAATCGTCTTGAACTGGGCCGCGAAGGATCCTGAATCCGCTTCATGTGCGCGTGCGCACCACTTCGACCAGGAGTTCCTCGAGCAGGCGCACCGCGACTTCGAAGAGGTGTGGCAGCCGTTCGTCGGCCGATTCGCGAAACTCGTTCGGGGAGAACTGTTGCCCGCGCTGGGCTCGGGAACACGTCTTCCGCTGGTGTGACGTTACTTTCGTAGGTTTTAAGACATCCTCCGTTGGCGGTACCGTAATCTCCTGGACAGCTTGCTCGATCCAGCCGGAGGATCACTGTGGATCCCGCTCTTGTGGTGATCATTGTCGTCATCACTGCTCTCATCTTCGACTTCACCAACGGGTTCCACGACACGGCCAACGCCATGGCCACCTCCATCGCCACGGGTGCGTTGAAGCCCCGCACGGCGGTAGCGCTGTCGGCGGTTCTCAACCTCGTGGGCGCCTTCCTCTCCGTTGAGGTGGCCAAGACCATCTCCGGCGGCATCGTCGACGACGCGCAGATCACGCCCGCCATCATCTTCGGCGGGCTGGTCGGCGCGATCATGTGGAACCTCGTCACCTGGTACGTGGGCCTGCCGTCGAGCTCGTCGCACGCCTTGTTCGGTGGCCTGATCGGTGCGGCGTGGGTCGCGTCCGGTGTGGACGCCATCCACTTCGTCAAGGTCGTCGACAAGGTCCTGGTGCCCGCGATCGTCGCGCCGCTGGTCGCCGGTCTGGTCGCGGCCATCGCCACGATCGTCGTCTACCGGCTCAAGAAGGCGGCGGACCCGCGCGTCTCGCACACCGGCTTCAAGGTCGGCCAGGTCGCGTCCGCCTCGCTCGTCTCCCTCGCGCACGGCACGAACGACGCGCAGAAGACCATGGGCATCATCACCCTCGCGCTGATCACGTCCGGCTCGCTCGCCCCCGGCTCCGGCCCACCCACGTGGGTGATCGTCAGCGCCGGTCTCGCGATCGCGGCGGGCACGTACCTCGGCGGCTGGCGCATCACGCACACGATGGGCCGCGGCCTGACGACCATCGAGCCCGCGCAGGGCTTCGCGGCGCAGACCTCGACGGCCACGGCGATCCTCGCGTCGTCGCACCTCGGCTTCGCACTGTCCACCACGCACGTCGCGTCCGGCGGCATCATGGGCTCCGGCCTCGGCCGCGACCGGCACGGCGTCAACTGGGGCACCATGGGCAAGATGGCCGCCGGCTGGCTGTTCACGCTGCCCGCCGCCGGCATCGTCGGAGCACTCGCGGGCAAGTGGGCGTCGACCGGCGCCGTCGGGATCATCGGCGTCGCCACCATCGGAATCGTGGTGTCGGTCGTCATCTGGATCCTGGCGCGGCGCGAGCCCATCAAGCCGGAGCACATCGTCGACGAGGTCGCGGCTCAGGCCGAGTTGCACAAGGTGGCGGCATGAAGGTCGACTGGACGGCGCTGCTCCAGGTCTTCGGCGCCACGCTGCTGGCCACGGTTCTGGTCGTGACCCTGTTCGTGGTCGGCATCCGCGCACTGTCGGGTGACAAGAAGGTGCTCGCGTACGCGAGCTTCGCCGGTTGCGTGGCGGTCGTGCTCTACGGGCTTTCACTGATCGTCTTCTAGCCGTGTGAGGGCATTAGGGTTGGCTCACGATGAGCGAACCAGTGCGCCACGCGTCACCAGCAAGATTCGGGCTCACCGAACCGCGCAGCGAGGAAGTGCTGCGCGGCCTCGGCCTGTGGGCCGACCGCCGGCCCACCGAGGGTTCCGAAGCGGTGATGTCCGCGTTGTCCCGCTGCCCCGATCCGGATCTCGCCCTACGCGGATTGGAGCGCCTCCAAGCCGTCGCCGACTGGGACGCCCTGTCGGCCGCGCTGCACGAGGACGTCGTGGTGCGCGGGCGTCTGCTCGCGGTGCTCGGCTCGTCCACCGCGCTGTCGGACTTCCTCGTCGCGAACCCCGGCCGGTGGCGTTCGCTGACCGACGGGGTCGACGTGTCGCTGGAGCTGGCAAACGGCGACGTGCTGCGCACGGAGTACCGGGCGAAGCTGCTGCTCGTCGCCGCGAACGACCTTGCGCACGTCGTCGAGCCGGAGTTGCTGTACGTCCCGTACGACACCGTGGCGGCGCAACTGTCCGATCTGGCCGTGTCGGCACTGAAGGCGTCGCTGAAGCTCGCCGCGGAGCGGGTGAACGGCGCGGACCGCTGCCGGCTCGCGGTGATCGCGATGGGCAAGTGCGGCGCGAACGAGCTGAACTACGTGAGCGACGTCGACGTCGTGTTCGTCGCCGAGGGCGATCTGGGTGTGGCGACGCGGCTGGCCAGCACGATGATGCAGATCGCAGGTCAGTCGTGCTTCGAGGTCGACGCGGCGCTGCGGCCCGAGGGCAAGGCGGGTGCGCTGGTCCGCACGCTGGACGGGCACGCGTCGTACTACAAGAAGTGGGCGCGGACCTGGGAGTTCCAGGCGCTGCTGAAGGCACGGCCGGTCGCCGGTGACGCCGAGCTGGGGCAGGCGTACCTCGACGTCGTGCGGCCCTACGTGTGGACGGCGGCCGAGCGCGAGAACTTCGTCGAGGACGTGCAGGCCATGCGGCGCCGGGTCGAGGACCACGTGCCGACCGGGCTCGCCGAACGCGAGCTGAAGCTCGGCCGCGGCGGTCTGCGCGACGTCGAGTTCGCGGTCCAGCTGCTGCAGCTCGTGCACGGGCGTTCGGATGAGGACCTGCGCATCCAGGCGACGACGGCCGCGCTGGCCGCGCTGGGCCAGGGCGGGTACGTCGGGCGCGAGGACGCGGCGGAGTTCGGGCGTTCGTACCGGTTCCTGCGCACGCTGGAGCACCGGCTGCAGTTGCAGCGTTTACTGCGCACGCACCTGTTCCCGGCCGACGACGACGCGACGACGTTGCGGTGGCTGGCGCGTTCGGCGGGCCTCTCGGCGGACGGGCAGAAGTCCGAGGGGCAGGTGCTGCTCGCGGAGTTCCGCAAGCACGCCAACCAGGTCCGGCGGCTGCACGAGAAGCTGTTCTACCGGCCGCTGCTGCAGTCCGTGGCGGGCGTGCCGACCGAGGCGTTGCGGCTCACCACGAAGGAGGCCGTGGCGCGGCTGGCGGCGTTGGGTTACATGTCCGCGGACGGCGCGTTGCGGCACATCCAGGCGTTGACGCACGGGATGTCGCGGCGGGCTCGCATCCAGGGCGCCCTGTTGCCGGTGCTGCTCGACCTCTTCGCCGGCACGCCCGATCCGGACGGCGGGCTGCTCGCGTACCGGAAGGTGTCCGAGGCGCTCGCGGAAACCCCCTGGTACCTGAGGCTCCTGCGCGACGAGGGCGCTGTCGTCGAACGGCTCGCGGTGCTGCTGGGCACGTCGCGCTTCGTGCCGGACCTGCTGGTGCGCGCGCCGGAGGTGTTGCGGCTGCTCGCGGACACCGAGGCGCTGGTCGGCGGTGATCCGCACTCGATCGGGAAACCCTTGCGCAGCGCCGTTTCCCGGTACGGCGACGCGGCGCGGGCGATCGCGGCGGCACGCTCGTTGCGGCGCCACGAGATGTTGCGGATCGCCGCCGCCGACCTGTTGGGGTTCATGCCGCTGGAGACGGTGTGCGTCTCGCTGTCCGAGGTGTGGGGTTCGGTGTTGCAGAGCGCTCTGGACGCGGCGGTGCGCGCGTCCGGCGAACCCGTGGCCGCGCTGTCCGTGATCGGGATGGGACGGCTCGGCGGGCACGAGCTCGGGTACGGCTCGGACGCGGACGTGATGTTCGTGTGCCGGCCGCACGAGGGAGTGTCCGACGCCGAGGCGGTGAAGTGGGCGAGCGGGGTCGTGGAGAAGATCCGGCGGCTGCTCGGCGCGCCGTCGCAGGACCCGCCGTTGCAGGTCGACGCGGACCTGCGGCCGGAGGGCAGGCAGGGGCCGCTGGTGCGGACGCTGGACTCCTATCGCGCGTACTACCGGCAGTGGGCCGAGCTCTGGGAGAAGCAGGCGCTGCTGCGGGCCCGGTTCATCGCGGGCGACGCCGCGCTGGGGGCCGACTTCGAGGAACTGATCGAGCCGCTGCGGTACCCGGCCGCCGGTCTGGACGCGGTGTCCGTGCGGGAGATCCGGCGGATCAAGGCGCGGGTCGACGCGGAACGGCTGCCGCGGGGCGCCGATCCGGGCACGCACACCAAGCTCGGGCGCGGCGGGCTCGCGGACGTCGAGTGGACCGTGCAGTTGCTGCAGCTGCAGCACTCCGGCGCGGTACCGGGCCTGCGCACACCGTCCACAATGGCCGCGATGGGGGCGGCCGTCGAGGCCGGCCTGCTCGCCGCCGAGGACGCCGCCGCGCTGACCACCGCGTGGAACCTCGCGACGCAGGCGCGCAACGCCGTGATGCTGGTGAAGGGCAAGGCCTCCGACCAGCTGCCGACGTCCGGGCGTGATCTCGTCGCGGTCGCGTCGGTGATGGGCTACGAGCCGGGCGGTGATCCGGGCGAGTTCCTGGAGGAGTACCGCAGGACCACTCGTCGTGCACGTGCGGTGGCGGAGCGTGTCTTCTACGGTGAGAAACCGTGAAAGCGATCGCGTATACCCGGTTCGGTGACGCCGAGGTCATGTCGTTGCAGGAACTGCCCGACCCGCTGATCGGGCCTGATCACGTCCTGGTGGACGTGCGCGCGGCCGGGGTGAACCCGGTGGACTGCAAGATCAGAGCCGGGTACCTGCAGGGGCTGCTGCCGCACCACCTGCCGCTGATCCCCGGCTGGGACGTGGCGGGCGTCGTGCGAGCGGTCGGTGTCGGCGTGTACGACTGGAAGCCGGGCGACGAGGTGCTCGCGTACGCGCGCAAGGACCACGTGCAGTTCGGCACCTGCGCCGAGTCGGCCTCGGTGCCGGACCGGATGATCGCGCGCAAACCGTCCACGGTGGACTTCGTGACCGCGGGCGCGTTGCCGCTGGCCGGGCTGACGGCGCTGCAGTCGTTGAAGGCGACCGGCATCGGTTCCGGTGACGTCGTCCTGGTGCACGCGGCCGCCGGCGGCGTCGGGCACCTCCAGGTGCAGATCGCGCGTGAGCTGGGAGCCTCGCGGGTGATCGGCACCGCGTCGCCGCGCAACCACGACTTCGTGCGCTCGCTCGGGGCCGAACCAGTCGCCTACGGTGACGCGCTGGTCGACGCGGTCGCGGAGCTCGTCGGCGGCGACGGCCTGGTCGACGTGGTGGTCGACAACGCGGGAGGGCTCGCGTTCGACCAGTCGTTGCAGCTGGTGCGCGACCGGGCGCGGATGACGTCCATTGTGGATGGAGCGAGGGCGCGGGAGAACGGTGTGGTCAACACCTGGGCGCGGCCGAACGCGGAGCAGACGCAGTGGCTGGTGGACCTGGTCGCGGCCGGGAAGCTGCGCGTCGAGGTGCAACAGACTTTTCCGTTGGCGGAGGCCGTGAAGGCGCACAAGCTGCTCGAAGGTGGCCATGTGCGAGGAAAAGTTGTACTGACCGTCTGAAATCTTCAGGTATTTCTTCAGGTTCGGGGGCACACCTCGCGGCGTGCCCCCACTTCTGGAACTGCTCAGTCCTCGTCGGAATCGGGGTCCACCGCGGGAGCGCTGGTGTAGATCTCGACCACCCACTCCTCCTCCAACGCTTCCGCGTCGTCGGTGTCGGGCACGAGCCGGTTGTAGACGCGGACACCGAGGTCGAGCACGTCAGCGGCCTGAACCGCTTCGAGAGCATCGGGTGCCGAGTCGAAGATGTGGGTGGTGAGCAGCTGCGGAGCCGTGAATTCGGCGACATCTTGAGACACGCGCGGACCCTAGCGCATTGACGTTTCACCCAATCGAGATGAGACTGGGCGCGCTCAGTGGGGGAGCTGTGGTTCGTCGGGGGTCTAGCAGAGGAAGTCATGCAGCATCGCAGGGTCACGCGCCGAGGAAAGACCGTGATCGCCATCGCGGGCGTGGCTGCCGGTGTGCTCGCACTACTCGGTGTGATCGAATATGCACTGAGTGGCAACAACTCCGCCGCGCAGCCGAACGTCACCGCCACGACGACTACGTCGAACGGTGTCGAAACCCCTGATGGCGCACTGGAAACGACCGAGCCGTCCGCGGACGTGAAGGTCACGACGGGCTCCTTCAAGCAGCAGCGCGGCATGCTGACAGTCGAAGTCACTCGCGTGGAAGCCGCGAACGGCCGCGTGAAACTCTTCGTGACGGCCACGAACGCCTCCCAGGCCAGGATGACCCTCCCCGTCGTCGGCATCGCCGTGGTGGACGATCTGAACCGCACCTACGCGGCATCGAGCAGCAAGTGGGACGGCCTCGTCACCCAGGGCACCACCACTTCCGGCACCGTCGTGCTCGACGAGAAGCTCGGCACGGGTGTGAACTCGCTCACTCTGACGTTCTCGTCGATCTCCGGCCAGTTCGCCCCGACGGGCGCCGCCATCACGATCGCGGGAATCCCGCTGCCGAAGTGATTTCCCGTCGGAAGTCCGGGTACGCCTGATGCATGACTCAACGCGGAAGTGATCAGCACGGCTTCGTGAAGGACGACCACCTGAAGAAGGAGGTCGAGAACGAGCTGCGCGCCAACGGGCCGACGAGGTCCGAGCCGTGGCGCGAGCCCGAGATGCTGGAGCCGGACGAAAATCCCGAGGAATCACGCGGCTAGGTCGCTAGCCTGGCGCCTCGTGAAGTACTTGTTCTTCTGGGGCCACCGGCCCGAACGTGACGGCGCCATCGGCAAGGGCTGCCTGTCGCAGTGGTGGCCGTGCTCCTTTTCCCTTGACGGGCAGGACTTCTCGTCGGCCGAGCACTACATGATGTGGCGCAAGGCGTTGCTCTTCGGCGACACCTCCGTGGCCGAGCGCGTGCTGGCCGCCCGCACACCGGGCGAGGCCAAGGCACTGGGCCGTGAGGTTTCGGGCTTTTCTGACGCCGAGTGGGTTTCCGCGCGCCTGGAGATCGTGGTCGAGGGCAACCTGGCGAAGTTCGGCCAGGACCCCGCACTGCGTTCTTACCTGCTGGGCACGGGTTCCCGCGTTCTCGTCGAGGCCAGCCCGCAGGACCGGGTGTGGGGCATCGGCCTCGTCGCGTCCGACCCGCGTGCCGCCGATCCCGCGCAGTGGCTCGGCCTCAACCTGCTCGGCGAGGCCCTGATGGAGGTCCGCTCCCGGCTCGCCGCGTGAGCCCGCAGGTCCTCTTCGGATCATCACGTGAACCCCGCGGCCGCCCTGTACGTGTGTTCCAGCGTCAGGGAGATCCGGCAGGGGAGAACTGATGTTCAGCTACTCAGGACCGGCCCGGCTCATCTACGCGGACGGCAACGCGGTCGTGATGGACCGCGTCGATCTGATCGAGACCGTGAACGACGGCGGTCAGTGGCAGCTGTCCGGCGCCGGCACGGCCGCAGGAGCCCTCACCGGCGGTGAGGCCCGGATCAAGCTGCCGACCGGCGGTGAGGCCGACGTCCTCGTGTCCAACGTCCGGGTCAGCGGGTCGTCGTCCACAGTGACATTGCTCGGTGCCTAGAACGGCCGAAGGCCCGGCGGGACGTCCCGCCGGGCCTTCAACGCAAAGCTCAACCGATCACACGTCGTAGTACAGCGCGAACTCGTAGGGGTTCGGGCGCAGACGCAGCGGGTCGATCTCCTGCTCACGCTTGTACGAGATCCAGGTGTCGATCACGTCCGGCGTGAACACGCCACCCTCGAGCAGGAACTCGTGGTCCGCCTCGAGGTTGTCGAGCACGGCGTCCAGCGTCGCGGGGACCTGCTTGACGTCGCGGGCCTCCTCGGGCGGGAGCTCGTAGAGGTCCTTGTCGATCGGGGCCGGCGGCTCGATCTTGTTCTTCACGCCGTCGAGGCCCGCCATGACCATCGCCGAGAAGGCGAGGTACGGGTTGCCCGAGGAGTCGGGGCAGCGGAACTCGATGCGCTTGGCCTTCGGGTTGTTGCCCGTGATCGGGATGCGGACGCACGCCGAGCGGTTGCGCTGGGAGTAGACCAGCGAGACCGGGGCCTCGTAGCCCGGGACCAGGCGGTGGTACGAGTTCACCGTGGGGTTGGTGAAGGCCAGCAGCGACGGCGCGTGGTGCAGGATGCCGCCGATGTAGTGGCGGGCGGTGTCGGAGAGACCCGCGTAGCCGCTCTCGTCGTGGAACAGCGGCGAGCCGTCCTTCCACAGCGACTGGTGCGTGTGCATGCCCGAGCCGTTGTCGCCGAACAGCGGCTTCGGCATGAACGTGACGGACTTGCCGGCCTGCCACGCGGTGTTCTTGATGATGTACTTGAACAGCATCAGGTCGTCCGCGGCGTGCAGCAGCGTGTTGAACTTGTAGTTGATCTCGGCTTGGCCGCCGGTGCCGACCTCGTGGTGGGCGCGCTCGACCGTGAAGCCCTGGGCCTCCATGTTGAGGACCATCTGGTCGCGCAGGTCGGCGTAGTGGTCGTTCGGGGTGACGGGGAAGTAGCCACCCTTGTACTTGACCTTGTAGCCGAGGTTGCCGCCCTCTTCCTCACGGCCGGTGTTCCACCAGCCGGAGACCGCGTCGATCTTGTGGAAGCTGGCGTTCGCGGTGGTGTCGAACTGGACGGAGTCGAAGATGTAGAACTCCGCCTCGGCACCGAAGTACGCGGTGTCGGCGATGCCCGAGTCGGTGATGTACTGCTCGGCCTTGCGCGCGATGTTGCGCGGGTCGCGGCTGTACGCCTCACGCGTGAACGGGTCGTGCACGAAGAAGTTGACGATCAGCGTCTTCTCGATCCGGAACGGGTCGAGGCGCGCGGTGTACAGGTCGGGCAGCAGCAGCATGTCCGACTCGTGGATGGACTGGAAACCACGCACGGAGGAGCCGTCGAAGGCGAGTCCCTCTTCGATCGCGTCGGCGTCGAACGCCTTGGCGGGCAGCGTGAAGTGCTGCATCACGCCGGGCAGGTCGCTGAACCGCACGTCGACGAACTTGACGCCCTCGTCGGTGATGAACTTCAGCACCTCGTCGGAATTCTTGAACACCCTCGTCGACTCCTTGACTATGGACAACGGCTGGTCATCGCGAGTGACCGTATGTCGGCGGTGTTGCCCGTCCGTCACTCCGATGTTTCGCCAGTGTTAACGGGACCGTCCAAGTGGGCAAGGCGACCTGCCAGTGCTCACCCGTTGAGCACGGCTTTACTCTGGTGGGGTGAGCAGGTGGACCGGTTCGTGGCTGTCAGGACCCAATTCGGTGCTGTCGCCGGGTGAAGACTCGAACGACGGCACGCAACAGCGCTGGCGTGGTGAGCGTCACGGCTTCCCCAAGGAGGGACCGGGCTCCATCGCCTCGATCGGGCGGCGCACGCTGGCCATCCTGGTCGACTTCCTCCTCGCCGCGGGCGTCGCGGCGGTCTTCACCCAGCCTGACCTGCCGAAGAACTGGAGCCTGCTGGCCTGGTTCGTGATCACGGTGGTCGCGGTCGCGTTCTTCGGGTTCACCCCGGGACACGCGCTGCTCGGGCTGCGGGTGGCGCGGATCGACGGCAAGACGTTCGTGCACCTGCCGCGCGCCCTGCTGCGCACCGTGCTCATCTTCCCGCTGATCCCGGCGCTGGTGTGGGACTCGGACGGCCGCTGCCTGCACGACAAGGCGGCCGGCACCGTCGTCATCAAGGTCCGCTAGCCGCTGAGAACGTGAAGAGGCCCGCCGCACATCTCGTGCGGCGGGCCTCTTCGTGCTGGTGGGAGCGGGTTCGGTCAGCCCCGGCGGCGCATGGCGCGCTGGACGTTGCGCATCTTCGCGCCCGCCGGCATCGGGCCCTTGGGCAGTGCGGCGCCACGGCTGGCCAGCGCGGCGAGGCGGGTCTCCAGCGTGTCGACCTGGGCGGCCGTGATGTTGCGCGGCAGCTTCATCAGCTTCGACTGGAGCTTCTTCAGCGGGACCTGGCCCTCTTCGGTGCCGATGATGAAGTCGTAGATCGGGGTCTCGCCGACGACGCGGGCGATGCGCTTCTTCTCCTGCGCGAGGAGCGGCTTGACGCGCTGCGGTGCGCCCTCGGCGACCAGGACGACGCCCGGCCGGCCCAGCACGCGGTGCACGGCGTCCAGCTGCGTGGTGCCCGCGACGGCGGGGGTCACGCGCCAGCGGCCGCGCAGGTTCTCGAGCGCCCAGGCGCCCGCGCCCGGCTGGCCGTCCGCCTTGCGGAAGACGTTGCTCTGGACGCGGCGGCCGAAGATGATGACGGCCAGCAGCGCGCCGATCGCGACGCCCAGCGGCACGAGCATCCACACGGCGTCGAAGACGATGCCCAGGACCACGGCGATCGCGGTGACGCCGAGCAGGGCGCCCAGCATCATCGGAATGAGCGCCTTGTCCTCGCGGCGCTGCATCTTGAACGCCTCGAAGATCTGCTTGCGCCGCTCGCGTGAAGCCGCGCGGCGAACCTTCGCCGCTTCCTTCGCCGCCGCCTTGTCCTGCTTACCAGCCATACCCACAGGATACTGGCCGGAATTGTCGAACACAGCGGGAGCCTGACTTAGCACAGCTCGGCCATCTGCGAGACTGCCGGGCATGGACGCGTTGCTGGAGGGGCTTGATCCGGAACAGCGCGCCGCGGTCGAGGCCCCGCGTGGCCCCGTGTGCGTGCTCGCGGGTGCCGGTACCGGTAAAACGCGCACCATCACGCACCGCATCGCCTACCTGTGCCAACGCGGCCACGTCGCTCCGTCGCAGGTCCTCGCCGTCACGTTCACCAAGCGCGCCGCGGGGGAGATGCGCACACGTTTGCGTTCTCTTGACGTGCACGGCGCACAGGCCGTGACGTTTCACGCCGCCGCCTCACGCCAGCTGCGTTACTTCTGGCCGCGCGTCATCGGCGGCCCGCGCTGGGAGCTCGTCGACCAGAAGATCCGCGTTGTCGCCCGCGCCGCGACCCGGCTGGGCATGCCGACCGAGTCGGACGCGCTGCGCGACCTGACCAGCGAGATCGAGTGGGCGAAGGCGTCCCTGCTGACGCCGGAGGACTACCCGGCCGCCGCCGCACGCGCGGCGCGGGACATCCCGGCGCCCGCCGAGCAGATCATGAAGCTCTACACGACCTACGAGCAGCTCAAGACCGAGGCGCAGCTGCTCGACTTCGACGACCTGCTGCTCTACACGGCGGGCGCGCTGGAGGACAACGCGGAGGTCGCGCAGGAGTTCCGCGACCGCTACCGCTGCTTCGTCGTGGACGAGTACCAGGACGTGACGCCGCTGCAGCAGCGCGTGCTCGACTCGTGGCTGGGCGCTCGCGACGACCTGACCGTGGTCGGTGACGCGAACCAGACCATCTACTCGTTCGCGGGCGCCTCGCCGCAGCCGCTGCTCAACTTCGGGCGCCGGTTCCCCGAGGCGGTCGTCGTGCGGCTGGAGCGCGACTACCGCTCCACGCCGCAGGTCGTCGAGCTCGCCAACGACGTGATCAAGTGGGCGCGCGGGCGCCCGGCCGGCTCTCGGCTGCAACTGATCGGGCAGCGGCCGGACGGGCCGAAGCCGCGGTTCCACGAGTTCGACGACGAGCCGAGCGAGGCCGACGCCGTCGCGGCCCGCGTCAAGACGCTGCTCGACGAGGGCGTCGCGGCGTCCGAGATCGCCATCCTCTACCGCGTCAACGCGCAGTCCGAGGTGTACGAGCAGGCGCTCGCCGGCCTCGGCATCCCGTACCTGGTGCGCGGCGGCGAGCGCTTCTTCGAACGCGCCGAGGTGCGCCAGGCGATGATCACGCTGCGCTCGTCGGGCGCTCCCGATGGCAGCCTGCCCGAGGTCGTGCGCTCGGCGCTCCACCGCGTCGGGCTGACCGACGAGCCGCCGACCGGTGGCAGCGCGCGTGAGCGCTGGGAGTCGCTGCTCGCGCTCGTCGAGCTCGCCGAGGAGTTCGCCGCCGCGACGCCTGACGCCGACCTCCCTAGGTTCTGCGTCGAGCTGGACATGCGTGCCGAGGCACAGCACCCGCCGACGGTCGAAGGCGTGACGCTGGCGTCGCTGCACGCGTCGAAGGGCCTCGAGTGGGACGCCGTGTTCCTCGTCGGACTGGTCGAGGGCACGATGCCGATCCAGTACGCGGACGGCGACGAGGCGAAGATCGAAGAAGAACGCCGCCTCCTATATGTAGGTGTGACGCGCGCGCGTGAGCACATCTGGCTCTCGTGGGCGCTGGCGCGCGCCGCCGGTGGACGCAAGTACCGCCGCCGGTCGCGGTTCCTCTACAACCTCGTTCCCGAGAACCACCCGGCCGCACGGGTGTCCGGTGGCGCGCAACGGCCTCCTCTCATGAAGAAGGAGAAGCCGACCTGCCGGGTGTGCGCGTCGACGCTGGTCGAGTCGCAGGCCGTCAAGCTCGGCCGATGCAGGTCCTGTCCGTCCGATGTGGACGAGGAGCTGCTCGAGTCGCTGCGCCAGTGGCGTGCGGGACGCGCGCGGGAGCTGAAGGTGCCCGCGTACGTCGTCTTCACCGACGCCACGCTGATGGCGATCGCGGAGCAGCGACCCACGGATTCGGCCGGACTCGTCGCGATCTCGGGCATCGGCGCCTCCAAGCTTGATAAGTTCGGCGACGACGTGTTGGGCCTGGTCCGAGCCGGTGTCGGGTACTCCGCCACCTGATCGGGACAAGTTTCGTTAAATAGGTTGCGAGCCCCAGGTACGGGGTCATAACCTGCTCATGCCGGGTCCGGAGGACCCGTCTGGGGAAGAAGAACTACTACTAGCTCTCGATGCAGAGCTCTCTCGTTCGGAGGAGGTGGCCCGTTGTGAAGATCTTCAGCATCTCCCGCGCGCTCGGCCTCCCGTTGACCGAGGGCTTCTGCACGTCCGCATCCGCTCAGGCCATGTGGCACACCTCTGCCCTCAAGCCAGTTGCGCTGCTGGGCCGCGAGCGGGGCACCGCTCTGCGCGGCACCGCTCTGGTTGGTGCCGAAGTGCGCAGCGAGCAGCCGATCGCGCTGCCGGCCATCGATGACGTCGACAACTACACGAATGCGCTGTCCGCGCATCAAGTGAGAAGGCTCCTGCCGACCCCATAGAAGGGGTCGAAGGACCACCAGGCTCACGAAAGCCGCGGACTCGCACAGAGTCCGCGGCTTTCGTGTTTTTGCAGTACCCCACACAAGGAGAAAAACCTGATGTTGACCGCGACTGTCCCGCTCACGGGCGAGGCACTTCCGGACCTCGCGGAGGGGCTCGACATCCCCTGCCGCACCCACAACCCCGACCTCTGGTTCGCCGACGCGCCTGCTGACCTCGAGAAGGCGAAGTCCTTCTGCGGGACCTGCCCGGTCCTCGCGGAGTGCCTCGCCGGCGCGATCGCTCGTCACGAGCCGTGGGGCGTCTGGGGTGGAGAGATCTTCGAGCGCGGTGTCGTCATCGCGCGCAAGCGGCCCCGTGGCCGCCCGCGCAAGGACGCCACTGTTGTCACTGCCAGCAAGACGGAGGCGGCGGCGTGAACACCGTGCATCTGAACCACAACGCAAGCGCAATGCCCGCCTACCTGAACGAGGGCCTGACTCCCATGTCTCTGAATGAAGAACTCGTCCGAATACGAATACAAGAAGCCCAGAGGTTCGCTGAAGAGCAACGCCTGGCGAACCGCCTCGCGTCAGCGCAACGTTGGCGCAGGTTGTCGCGATGGGCGGGACGCAGAGCGGCTCGCTTCGACCTCTGACAGTCTCGAGCTGAGGCCGTCATCCACGAGAAGGTGGATGGCGGCCTCGGCCGTTCCTCCGTACCGTTCCCTTTTGTGCCGCACCACACTCACGACGGAATCGACTGGTCAGCTCGCCTCCACGCGATGAGGCGCTACGGCTCGCTGCAGGCGGAGGCGCTGTCCGCGGTCGCCCGCAGACTGATCGAGCCCTTGCCCGACTCGCCAGTCGTGATGGACGTCGGCTGCGGCGCCGGCTCCATGAGCGTGCCGCTCGCCGCGGCCCTGCGAGACCACGGCGGAGGCGTCCTGGTCCTGGTCGACGCCACCCCCGAACTCCTGGACGCGGCCTGCGCCGCGGCCCGCGCGGAAACCGACGGCGCCGTGTCGGTGAAGCCGGTACTGGCCGACCTCACCGCCGAAGACCCGCTGTCGTACGCCGGCCCGGTCGAGCTCATCTGGGGCTCGCGGGTGATCCACCACCTCCCTGATCAGTTGCGCGGAATGAAACGCCTGGTAGAAGCCCTCGCTCCCGGCGGCTGGCTGGCCCTGGCGGAAGGCGGCCTCGAAACCCGCTTCCTCCCGTGGGACCTCGGCGTCGGCTCGCCCGGCCTGCAGGACCGCATCGCCGCGGCCCGCGCCTCGTGGTTCGTGTCGATGCGCGAGAAGATGACGGGCTCGGTCCGCCTCCCGGTCGGCTGGAACGTCGCCCTCGCCGACGCGGGCCTCGGCGACATCAGCGCCTTCAGCTTCGTCGTCGACCACCCGGCCCCGGCCAAACAACTCGTCCGCGACTGGGCGGTCGACCGCCTGACCTGGCTGGCCGAGATCACCAGCGCCCACCTGCACCCGGCCGACCGCGACGCGCTCCGCCGCCTGCTCAACCCCTCCGACTCGGAGTACGTCGGCGCCCGCGAGGACGTGTTCCTGCTGGAAACCGACACCGTGCACGTGGGGCGGCGCCGGTGACCGCTGGGGCGGAGCCGGCGTGCCACAGATGTGGGCGGCTGCGTTCCTCCGTTTCCGACCTGGAGTTCCTGGCCTGGTCGTCGGAGCGGACCGGTGGGTCCCTCCGGTGGTTGTGTCAGATGTGCTCGAAGACCCACGTTCGGGACATCGAGGGCAAGCTGCCGGACGAGTACTGGCGCTGACTCACCTGGGCCGCGGATCGCGCGGCGGGCCGGGTCGGGTCTGACCTGAGGTAGCGGTCGGGTTGAGGTGGTGCGGGCTCGTGTGTGTGAGCCACCCGGATCAGGTGGTGCGGAACCTGGAAAGCGGGTCGGTGGTCCGGCGCCGGAAGAGTCCGCGAGGCGTGACGGCGTGGCCCTGACTGGAGCACACGCCCTCCTGACCTGCGGTGTCAGAAGTGCCGTGGGTCGATCGGTGTCGAAGAGTCGGCTCGTCGCTGGGCGAGGAGACGTGGTCCGTCGCTCGTGGTGCGAGTAACGCGCCCCGGCACGAGTGGTCCTCGCCGGCTTGTGGTCAGGTCGGATACAGGTGGCGCAAGGCCTGCCTGACCAGCGCCGTTCCACGGCGGCTGCTTACCTGTGGCTCCTTCCGTAGTTCTGACGGCGTCGGCTGGGTTGGAGCGCACGCCCTTTGACCTGCGGTGTCAGGGGTGCGGTGCGCCGATCTGTGCGAAGAGTCGGCTCGTCGCTGGGCGAGGAGACGCGGTTCGTCGTTCATGGAGCGAGCAACATGCCCGGCACGAGCGCTCCACGTCGGCTTGTGGTCAGGTCGGGTACAGGTCGCTCAAGGTGTGCCTGACCAGTGCCGTTCCACGGTGGTTGCTCGCCTGCGGCTCCTTCCGTAGTTCCGTCGGCGTGGGCACGAGCCGGGCACATGTCTCTGATCGGAGTGCCAGAGACACATGGTCCGTTACGCATGGTGCGAGCAACGGACCTCGGCACGAGCGGTCTACATCGGCCTGCGGTCAGGTCGGGTACAGGTGGCTCAGGGCCTGCCTGACCAGCGCCGTTCCACGGCGGCTGCTCACCCGTAACTCTTCCCGAAGTTCCGTCGGCGTGCGCCAAACTGGAGGGCACGCCTGCTGACCTACGGTGCCAGCGACACAGTGGGCCGATCAGTGCCGAAGAGTCGGCTCAGCGCTGGGCGAGGAGACGCGGTCCGTCACTCACGCGGCGAGCAGTGCGTCCGGCACAAGCGGGTCCGCGCCGGCCTGCGATCAAGGCGGGTACAGGTGGCTCAAGGCCTGCCTGACCAGTGCCGTCCCTCGACGGCTGCTCACCCGTAACTCCTCCCGCAGTTCCGCCGCCGTGCACAATCGCGCACTCACCACGGCATCGAGGATCTCTGCGATGGCGCGCGGGTTCAGCTCTCGCCGGGCCAGGTCGAGAGCGGCCCGTGCGGCACTCGCGAGCCTCAGGCCCTGGCGTTCCACCACGGTCGGCGGACGGGTCGTGCGTTCCAGCAGAATCCACGGATTCGCTCTTCGCACATTGCTTCCCGCGAGGACGTGAATGTGTCTGGGAAGAGGAAGAGCGGCTCCTTGGCGAACGAGCGCATCGGCTCCCGTGATCACCGAGGAAGGCCCGGCGAAGGAAAGGACCGCGCGCAGCCGGTCGAGACGAGTGGCCGGGGAAGGCGTGGTCATAACCACGCCGGGCAGCAGCCGCTGCCATGTGCCGGCGGGGGTGCAGTGGCGCAGGACCTCCCGTGAGGAGATCCCGGATTTGCGCAGTTCAGCGGTGGTCGCGATGGGTGCCATGGGTTGATCGTGGCGCAGCTGGCCGTGGTGGAGGTGGGGTGAGGGCCAAGCTGTGGACAACTTCCCTGGGATTCACTCGGACGAGTTAGTCGGCGAATCCCGGTTGCCACCGCGCGACGATTTCGTGCGCGGTCACGTGGGCGTCGAGCTGGCAGAGAATGCCCGTCGCGCCCATTGTCACGCGGTGGATCAGCAGATACTGGGGCGGCAGGTTCAAAGAGCGGCCCGTCTGCGAATCCGGGCTGCGCAGATCGCCCACGCGTTCGGCCTGCGACTGCAGCCAGCGGCGGGTGAAGTGGAACGACTCGGCGCGCAGCGGCTCCACGAACGGCGCCAGGTAGCCGAGCACGTCCTCGCCGTGCAGCTCCATGCCCTCGCGGATGAAGTTCTCGGTGCGCAGCAGTTCGACGAGGTCGGCGGAGCGGCCGTCGAGGGCCAGCCTGGTCATCAAGCCGAGCGTCTTGGGCAGGCCGTCGGGCAGGCGGGCCACGGCGCCGAAGTCGATCACGCGCAGGCGGCCGTCGTCGCCCAGCATGAAGTTGCCGGGGTGCGGGTCGGCGTGCAGCAGGCCGGACCGTGACGGGGCCGAGAAGTGGAACTCGGCGAGGAGCTGGCCCGCCAGGTCGCGGTCCTCGGGCGAGCCCTCGCGGATGATGTGCGACAGGCCCACGCCGGAGGTCCACTCGGTCACCATGACCTTGGGCGCCGAGGCGATGACGCGGGGGACCAGCACGTGCGGGTCGTTCTCGAAGGCCTTCGCGAAAGTGCGCTGGTTCGCGGCCTCGTCGCGGTAGTCGAGCTCCTCCAGGTACCTGTCGCGCAGCTCCTCCAGCAGCGGGCGCACGTCGGTGCCGGGCATGATCGCCTGCAGCAGGCGGCTGAACCGCAGCAGCTGCTTCAGATCGGCGCGCAGGGCCTCGTCGGCGCCGGGGTACTGGACCTTCACCGCCACGTCGCGGCCGTCGTGCCACACCGCGCGGTGCACCTGGCCGATGGACGCCGACGCGGCCGGAACGTCGTCGAACTCCTGGAAGCGCTTCGTCCAGGACGCGCCCAGCTGTTCGGCGAGCACGCGGTGCGTGGTGCGGGCGGGCATCGGCGGGGCCGCGGTCTGCAGCTTCGTCAGCGCCTCGCGGTACGGGGCCGCCAGCTCGTCGGGAACCGCCGCCTCGAACACGCTCAGCGCCTGCCCGAACTTCATCGCGCCGCCCTTGAGCTGGCCGAGCACCGCGAAGACCTGCTCCGCCGTCTTGGCCGTCACCTCGGCGTTGACCTCGTCGGCCGCGCGTCCGGTCAGTCGCTTCCCCCAGCCGCCGACAACCCGGCCGGCCACCCCGAGCGGGAGGCTCGCCAGCTTGGCGGTGCGCTGCACGGCCTTGCGCGGAATCTCGGTCACTCCGCCATGTTATGTGCGGAGCACTGACAGTCCGGGTGCGGATACCAGCTTCGCCTCTCAGCAACACCGGACAGGAGGTCGAGCTCGAGAGTGGCGTTCACCACGGGCGGAGGGACTTGGTCGTGGCCGCGGACGTAGCTCAGCGACTCCAAAACCTGCGCCACGGCCAGCGCCGCCGTCGCCGACGCGAACAGCACGTCGGTCGAGGCGGGCCGGCCGACGAGCTGGGCCGCGATGACGGGCCACGCCGGATCCTGGTCGGTGCGGTGCAGGTCCGCGCAGTTCAAGCACGAAGAACGACCGGGCAGGACCAACGGCCCCACGATCCCCACGCCCTCACGCACGCGCACGGCCAGATGCGGCGTCCGGAACGCCATCAGCGTGCCCACGAGGTTCGGATCGGGGACGAGCGTCGCCGCCAGCACGGTCAGATCGGCGTTGTGGGCGAGCTGAACGCTCGATTCCACCAGGAGTGAAGTGATGGAGAGCGCGAGGTGCCCGGACCCGTGCACGGCGGCCGTTCCGCCCCTCGAGAGGGGACCGTCGTCGAGCAGACCGGCCTCTTCGAGTGAAGAGAGGACTTCACCCAGCTGGGTGGGGTCCCCGCCACGGCTTCGCAGCCTTTCACCCAGTTCAGCGACAGTGTGCCGGCCGTCGAGGGCGATCAGTTCGTCGATCAGCGCCTCGGGCAGCGAGTCGATCACGACGGCGTGCTTCGGGTCGATGCCCACCTGGACGACGCCGGGGGCTCTGCGCACCACGGCCAGTCCTGCACGCACGCGAGGTCTTGTGTCCACGACGGCAAGACTGGCAGGGGGCGTGGCCCCCTGCCAGCGCAAACGTCAGACCTTGGCCTTGCCGAGGATCCGCGTCATCTTCGTACCGCAGACAGGGCAGGTGCCCTTCGCCATGCGCCGCCCATTGGTCTCCTCGACGTTGCCGTCGAAGTCGCGCTTCTCGCGACACTTGACGCAGTAGCCGTTGTAGGTGTCGGCCACAGCCCCTCCCTTGCAGTTGTGAGTGCGGACACACTCGGGGACCTTGGCGCGACGGTACCTCCGCAGGCGTGCGAAATCGCGCATGTCGATCCCGCGCGTGTCCAGCCGCCGTTCGGTGGAACTTCACCCGCCGGGTGCGCGCCTGCCGCCGGTTGGGGGCGGAAATTTGTCGGTGGCGGCGTTTACGGTGACTGCATGGCCGAACCGCGGGTGGAAGTGCGGCGGAGCCCCCGGCGCCGCCGCATGGTCAGCGCGTACCGGGAGGGCGACACCGTCGTCGTCCTTCTGCCGGCACGGATGACCAAGGGGGAAGAGAAGCACTGGGTGGCGGAGATGTTGAGCCGCCTCCAGCGCAGTGAGACGCGCAGGAAGTCCCCTGCGCGCACATCGGACGAGGCGCTCATGGCACGGTGCGCCGAGCTTTCGGCGCGTTACCTGGACTCGCTGGCGGAGCCCGTGAGCGTGCGCTGGGTGCCGCCCATGCGCACGCGCTGGGCGTCGTGCACGCCGACGGAGGGCACGATCCGCGTGTCCGAGCGGCTGCGCGACGTGCCGCCGTGGGTGCTCGACTACGTGCTGGTGCACGAACTCGCGCACCTGCTGGTCCCAGGGCACGGCAAGGACTTCTGGGAGTGGGTCCACCGCTACCCGAAGACCGAGCGGGCCATGGGCTATCTGGAGGGACTCTCGGCCGCCGCAGGCCTGGGGATCACAGAAGACTGAAGCCCGGACGACGTGAAGCGCCCGGCGAGGGTGTGCTCGCCGGGCGCTTCACGTGTTCAGGTGCTGGTCAGGCCTCTTCGGGCTTGTCCGGCTTGTCGCCGTCGTCAGCCTTGCCCTCGCGCATGGTGCGCTCCAGCTCGGCGATCGGGTCCTCCAGCGCGTTGCGCGTGTTCGTCAGGCGCTCGGCGAACTCCAGCGGGTCGTCGAGGTCCTCGGCGGTCGGGACGAGCTCGGCGTGCTCCCACACGCTGTCGCGCACCTCGACGCCGTGCTGGTCGCCGATCAGCTTCCACAGGGCCGAGGCGGCCCGCAGCTTGCGCGGGCGCAGCTCCAGGCCCACGAGCGTCGCGAACGTCTGCTCGGCCGGGCCACCGGAGGCACGGCGGCGGCGCAGCGTCTCGCGCAGGGCCGCGGCACCGGGCAGGCGGTCGGAGACGGCGGCGTCGACCACGACGTCCACCCAGCCCTCGACGAGGGCGAGGAGCGTCTCCAGGCGGTTCAGCGCCGCCTTCTGCTCCGGTGTGGTCTGCGGTTCGAGCAGGCCCGAGCTCATGGCCTCCTCGATGGAGGCCGGGTTCGACGGATCGATCTGGCCGGCGAGCTGCTCCAGGGCCGAGGTGTCGACCTTGATGCCCTTGGCGAACTCCTCGACGGTGTCGAGCAGGCGCTGCCGCAGCCACGGCACGTGCGTGAAGAGGCGCTGGTGGGCGGCCTCGCGGGCGGCCAGGAACACCATGACCTCGGACGCGGGACGCTCCAGGCCCTCGGTGAACTTCTCGATGTTCGCCGGCAGCAGCGCCGCGGTGCCCTCGGGACCGAGCGGCAGGCCGACGTCGGTCGAGGTCAGCACCTCGGCGCCGAGCTGGGCCAGCGCGTTGCCGAGCTGGGAGCCGAACGCCATGCCGCCCATCTGGCCGAGCATCGCCAGCAGCGGGCCGGCCGCCTGCTTGGCCTCGGCGGGCATCGCCTCGACCCACGCGCCGGACATGCGCTGCGCGACCGGGTCGCACAGGCGCTGCCAGGTCGGGATCGTGCGCTCGATCCAGTCGCGCGCGGTCCACGCCTGCGTGGTGCGGGTGCCGGCGGGCAGCGACGTGACCGGGTCCAGCCACATCTCGGCCAGATGCACGGCGTCGGTGACCGCACTCGACTGGTCGGAGGCGAACCCGATCGTGGTCGTCGTCGAGGACAGCTGCTGGAACGCGATCTGCTTGGCGAGGTCGTAGTTCACCGGCCCGCTCGACGAACCCGCGTTGCTCAACATCGAGCCCAGTTGGCTCAGCATGTTGCCCAGCTGGCTGAAGTCGAACGGGTTGTCTCCCGGCTTCCCGCTCTTGTCGTCGGGGTCGTGCGGGCTGAACCCGAACGGCACGTCACTCATGCCTCTACCGTACGCGGACAGACATGGTCGTACGCTGTTCAGCCGTGAGTGAAACCGTCACGACCGCACCCCCGCCCGCGCCCCCGCCGAGGGAACGCGGACTGACCCGCCGGACGTGGACGCTGATCGTCAGCTTCCTAGTGGTGGCGGCACTCGGACTGCTCGGCGGTTTCGCCAGAGTCCCGTACGTCGCGCTGGGCCCCGGCCCGACCTACGACGTGCTCGGCCAGGTGAAGGACGCCGACGTGGTGTCGGTCGAGGGCCAGGACACCTTCCCCACCAAGGGGACCCTGCGCATGACGACGGTCTCGCTCACAGACGACGTGTCGCTGTTCGGCGCCCTGGGCCTGTGGCTGTCCGGCCGCTACGCCCTGGCGCCGCGCGAGGAGTTCTTCAAGCCCGGCGAGTCGGAGCAGCAGGTCCAGGAGAACAACGAGCGCGCGTTCAGCGAGTCGCAGACCGCCGCCGAGGTCGCGGCCCTGAACTACCTCAAGTATCCGGGCATGGTGATCGCGAACCAGGTCACCAAGGGCAGTCCGGCGGAGAACGTCATCCCGCTCGGCGCCCGCATCATCTCGGTCAACGGCAAGCAGGTGCAGAGCGCCGCCGACGTGAGCGGCGCGCTGGAGAACACCAAGCCCGGCGACCGCATCGAGGTGGCGTTCGAGAAGGACGGCACCTTCCAGTCGACCCAGCTCACGCTCGGCACCCGCGACGACGGCCGCCCGGCGGGCTTCATCGGCATCTCGCCGGTCGACCGCGCCGACGTGCCGTTCAAGATCAAGATCAGCCTCTCCGACGTGGGCGGCCCCTCGGCCGGGCTGATCTTCGCGCTGGCGATCGTCGACAAGCTGACGCCGGGCGAGCTCAACGGCGGCAAGTCCATCGCGGGCACCGGCGAGATCACCGGCGACGGCACCGTGAAGCCCATCGGCGGCATCGCGTTCAAGATGGTCGCCGCGAAGGAAGCGGGCGCGACGGCGTTCCTCGTGCCCGCCGACAACTGCACGGACGCGAAGCAGCAGGCGCCGCCCGACCTCAAGTTGATCAAAGTTACGAACCTGACGGACGCCGTGTCGTCGCTGGAGGCGCTCAACGCCGGCAAGGACACGCCGGGCTGCTGACCCGGTCGGCCCGTGGACCGGTGGCGTTCGCCGGCACCAGCTGAAGTCGTGGCTGCGGCCCGCTGTGGCCGCGGCCAGCGCGGGTCCGGGGTGGCAGCGACGTCTGGTCGACGCCGTTGACGGCGCGCTGCGGAGTGGTCGCCGCCCGCGGTCCAGATGCTTCACGCCGGTGATCGGTGCGCACGTCGCCAGCTGGCGCGCACGTCGCCGGCTGGCGAGGTCTCGGTGCCAGGTGGTCATCGACCGCCGCGGACGGCGGCGCACGCTTCCGCGGACGGCGGCGCACGCTTTCGCAGACGTCCGCGCACGCTTTCGCAGGGGTACCCCTGAGCTGGGAACCCCTACATCTCAACGTACTCAGAGGGTCCGACAAGATCGGCGAACGCGCGTCGATCCCACCGGGGCGGCCGGCTTGACCGCGTCGGCGGCGGTCGTCGCTGTCCGCTTGCCGCGAACATCAGGCAACGACATCAACCCCGGCGCGATCAGGTGCCGGGGTTGTGCCAGCCTGGACAGGTGACGACTAGGGCCGCAGCGTGGCGAGCAGGGCGTCGGTGAGGTTGGGCGCCAGTTCGGGGTGCTCGACGAACTCCTCTGGCACCTCGACCGTCCCGCGCAGCCTCAGCACGCAGGAGACGGAGCCGTCGCGCAGCACCGCCGCCACCAGGCGCGCCTCGCGGCGGGCGGGGTGTTCGGCGGCGAAGCGGCGGGCCGCCTCGTCGTCCAGTTCGCCGTGGCTCAGTTCCGTCTCGGCCTCCGGCGGCAGGACGACGATCTCCTGGGCCAGTGCGCACCCGGTCACGGCCGGGGGCCACTCGATGCCCGCGAGCGCGTCGCCCAGGTCGCCCGAGAGCTCGTCCTGGGCGATCGGGGTCAGCGGGCTCGACTCCGGGTCGAGCTGGTCCCGCAGCTCCGGTTGCTGCTTCAGCAGGTCTGAGGTGGCCACTAGGGCGAAGAGCTGCGGAGGCTGCTCCCAGCCGCCTGCCGCTACGAACTCCTCAACCTCGCGGGCGACCGTCGGGAGGATGACCGCTGGCGTTTCACTCGCTGACACGCGTGTCATCGTAAGACTGCGGACTTCACGGGAACCCAGGGCGTCGTCCGTAGAGTTGGACTAAACGTACGTATCGATTTACCGCGATCCAGGAGCGTGCCTCGTGGCCACACGGCCTCCGGTCGGACTGCCGAAACTGTCCCGGCGCAGCCGAATACTGCTCATCGTGGGTGTAGTGCTCCTGTTCGGTCTCATCACGGGATCGCGGCTGCTCGACACCTACGTGAACTGGCTGTGGTTCGGCGAGGTGAAATTCCGCGACGTCTACAGCACCGTCCTGCTCACCCGCCTGGCGCTGTTCGTGGCCGTCGGGGCCGTGGTCGGCGGTGTCGTCGCACTGAACCTCTTCCTCGCGTACCGGGCCCGGCCGGTGTTCGTGCCGGTGTCCGGGCCCGATGACCCGGTGGCGCGCTACCGCACCGTCGTGATGGGGCGGGTGCGGTTCTTCGCGATCGGCATCCCCGTGTTCGTCGGGCTGATCGCGGGCGCGTCGGCGCAGGCCGACTGGCAGCAGATCCAGCTGTTCTTGAACTCCCAGCCGTTCGGCGTGACCGACCCGCAGTTCGGGCACGACATCGGCTTCTACGCGTTCCAGCTGCCGTTCTACGAGTGGCTGCTGTCGTGGCTGTTCATCACGACCGCCGTCTCGTTCATCGGCGCGGTCATCGCGCACTACCTGTTCGGCGGCATCCGGCTGGCCGGTCGCGGCGGCCAGCTCTCGGGCCCCGCGCGGCTGCACCTGGCGCTCGTCGCCGGCACGTTCGTGCTGCTCAAGGCCGTCGCGTACTTCTTCGACCGGTACTCGCTGCTGCTGCACGAGAACGAGAAGTTCGTCGGCGCCAGCTACACCGACCTCAACGCGGTGCTGCCGGCCAAGCTGATCCTGCTGTGCATCGCCGTGTTCTGCGCCGTCGCCTTCTTCGCGGGCGCGTTCATGCGCAACGTGCAGCTGCCCGCCATCGCGACCGTCCTGCTGGTGCTGTCGAGCGTGCTCGTCGGTGCGGCGTGGCCCGCGGTGCTGGAGCAGTTCTCGGTCAAGCCGAACGCCATCCAGAAGGAAGCCGAGTCGATCACCCGCAACATCGCGGCGACACGGCAGTCGTTCGGGCTGACGGACGACAAGGTCGAGACGAAGCCCTACGAGGGCAAGCAGAACGTCACCAACGACCAGGTCAAGACCAACGACGCGGCGACGCTGGGCAACATCCGCCTGCTCGACCCGGCGGTGCTCTCGCGCACCTTCACGCAGTTCCAGCAGCTGCGGCCGTTCTACGGCTTCCCGAACAAGCTCGACGTCGACCGGTACACAGTGGACGGAAAGCTCCGCGACTACATCGTCGCGGTGCGCGAGCTCAAGCTCGACAGCCTGCCGCAGGGCCAGCGCGACTGGATCAACCAGCACCTCATCTACACGCACGGCAACGGCTTCGTCTACGCCGAGGCGAACAAGGTGAACGCGGTCGCCGACGAGTCCAACGGCGGCTACCCGGACTTCAAGACCGGTGAGGTCAAGTCCAACGGCGACGTCGGCAACGTGCCGAACGGCATCAAGGTCGACCAGCCCCGCACCTACTTCGGCGAGCTGTTCGGCGTGAACGACTACTCGATCGTCGGCGGCCGCCCGGCCGGCTCGGCGGCGGAGTACGACACGGACGCCAAGTCCTACACCTACACCGGTGCCGGTGGCGTCCCGATCGGCAGCCTGTTCAACAAGCTCGCCTTCGCGGCGTACTACGGCGAGCGCAACATCCTCTTCAACCAGTCGATCGCGGACGACTCGAAGATCCTGTTCAAGCGCACGCCGCGCGACCGCGTGCAGGCCGTCGCCCCGTGGCTCACGGTGGACAGCGACCCGTACCCGGCCGTCGTCAACGGCCGCATCACGTGGATCGTCGACGGATACACCACGCTCGAGAACTACCCGTACGCGCAGCGCACGCAGCTCGGTGACGCGACGAACGACTCGCTCACCGCGGACGGCGTCGTCATCTCGCAGGTCAACAAGCCCGTCAACTACATCCGCAACTCGGTCAAGGCCACTGTGGACGCCTACGACGGCACGGTGAGCCTGTACCAGATCGACGACAAGGACCCGGTCCTCAAGGCGTGGATGGGCGTCTTCCCGAACACGGTGAAGCCGGGCAGCGAGATCTCCAACGAGCTGCGCCAGCACTTCCGCTACCCCGAGGACCTGTTCAAGGTGCAGCGGCAGATCCTGTCGAAGTACCACGTCTCGTCGCCGTCGGACTTCTACTCCGGTGTCGCCTACTGGGCGCCGCCGCAGGACCCGACGATCGACAACGTGACGACGGCCGACGCCCAGCGCGACGCGGCGAGCAAGCGCCGTGACGCCCAGCCGCCGTTCTACGTCCTCGCCGGTGACCCGAGCGACCCGAGCAAGGTCCGCTTCCAGCTGACCAGCCCGCTCGTCCGCGAGAACCGGGAGTTCATGGCGGCCCACGTCTCGGTCGGATCCGATCCGGACAACTACGGGAAGATCAGCGTCCTGCAACTCAGCCAGGACGCGAAGGGCCCGCAGCAGATCCAGACGCAGTTCCTCACGTCGGACAACGTCAGCCGCGAGCTCAACCTGCTGACCCAGCAGAAGACGACGGTCGTCTACGGCAACCTGCTCACCCTGCCCGTGGGCGGAGCGCTGCTCTACGTCGAACCCGTCTACATCGAGCGGGCGTCGAACAACACGTCGTACCCGCAGCTGTCCAAGGTGCTCGTCTGGTACGGCGACCGGGTCGGCTACGCGTCCACGCTGAACGAGGCGCTGGACCAGGTGCTCAGCGGTGCCGGCGCGGTCGTGCCGCCGCCCAGCGACAACAACGGCAACGGCCAGACCTCCACGCCGCCGACCACACCGCCCACCAACAGCGCGCTGAGCCCCGAGCTGCAGAAGGCGGTCAGCGACATCGACGCCGCACTGGCCGACATCAAGAGGGCCCAGCAGAGCAGCAACTTCACCGAGCTCGGCCAGGCGTACGCCAAGCTGGACGACGCCACGAAGAGGTTCAAGCAGTACAACACCGGGGCGCCCGCGGCGCCGCCTACCGGCCAGTCGTCGGTTGTGCCGAGCCCCACACCGTCCGGCTGACCTACCGATTTGCTTTATCCGCTCCGCCCCGCGTAGAGTTCCAATTACCGACGCGGGGTGGAGCAGCTCGGTAGCTCGCTGGGCTCATAACCCAGAGGTCGCAGGTTCAAATCCTGTCCCCGCTACAAAGCTGGGAGAGCCCTGTTCGCGGAATACGCGAACAGGGCTTTTTCGCATTGCATTGGGGGCGGAGCCCCCAAACCCCACCCCGGGGGCAAGCCCCCGGACCCCCGCCTGCCTTGCCTTCGGCATCGGCAGGCCACCCCCAGGTCGGGTTTCCTGGCCTTGCCTTCGGCATCGGCTGAACAAAACACCTTGCGCTTGGTCGCCTCGTCTTTGATATCGGTGGGGGCAATCCGGTTGTGTGGATGGCTTGCTCTCGGTTGACGGGTCAGCCGTTCGGACGGGGGTCGGCGTGTTAGTCGAACTGGATGGGGTTGTGGACGGCTGACCTGCGGAAATGGCGCTTAAGGGGGGTGGGTGAAAAGGGGTTTTCGGAGGGTGTAGAGTTCTCCTTACAACAGCAAGACAGCAACACGGCAAGACAAGCTAGAAGCGGCGCGGGGTGGAGCAGCTCGGTAGCTCGCTGGGCTCATAACCCAGAGGTCGCAGGTTCAAATCCTGTCCCCGCTACTAGATTAGACAGAAGGCCGGAGCCAAGTGGCTCCGGCCTTCTGCGTTGTTCTGGGGTGCGGACCTTTCAGGTCATGTTCTCCGCCCAGTACTGGGCACACAGCATGCTGGAGCAGATGCGGCCCTCGCCGTTGACGGTGCGGTGCTTGCGGATCTGTTTGCCGCACACCATGCACTCGTCCTTGCCCGCCTGCTCCGGGATGCCTCCCGTGACCCACGCCCTCGTGTGCGCCGCCACCTTCTTGTGGTCCAGCCACTTCAAGTTCAGGTTCATCATGGTCCCCGACCTCCGTGTTCAACCGCGCCTGCCTGGCAATGATCATTTTCCTCGAATGCCGGGCGTAGGAAAGAGGTCTGAGCGGACATCACCAGGTCGTGCGACGTCGGCCCCCTGACCGTCCATTCGGGTGGCTCCGGCCGGTGAGAGTCGTACCGCCGATCGAGTGAGGGCGGGGGACTTTCGTTTCTGCGAAAGGACTTTTCCATCCGGGATGGACACAGACGGTCAAGAGGCCAAACGCGTGAGGCTCGAAAACTGCCGCTTACTCAGCGAGACTTTTCGTTGCTCCGCATGGCCCATCAGACTAGCCCGGTGATCAGCCACTGTGGACAGAACGGCTGACCATTGTGGACAGCTTCCCCCAGACGTGGGAACGTTGTCGTTGTGTCAGACCTGAATGCGACCGCAGCCGCCCTGCTCGGGCTGCTGCACGACGGACCCAAGACCGGTGGCCAGTTGGTTGCGGAGGCAGGAGACCGCTTCGGCGCGTTCTTCAGCGTCACCCGCAGCCAGGTGTACCGCGAGCTGCCCGCGCTGGCTGACCAGGGCCTGCTGCGCCTCGGCAAGCAGGGACCGCGGTCCAGCCAGCAGTACGTGCTGACTGCCGCGGGCAAGAAGGCCTTCAAGAACTGGCTGCTGTCCGAGCCGGGCCCGGACCACCTGCGCAGCCCGCTCATCCTGCGCCTGGTGCACGCCGGCTCGCTGACCGCGAAGCAGCGCGAGTCCCTGATCACGACCGCACGTTCGACGTACGGTCAGGAACAGGAGAGCGCGAAGAGCGCGGCTAAGACGGCGGAGGACCCCTACGCCAAGGCGGTGGCCGAGTTCGGTCTCGCCCACGCGAAGGCCGTTCTCAAGCTGCTCGACGCGATTCCGACCGCCTAGAAGAGAGCGCCAGCACGCACCGGTCGCGACTGACGACCGGTGCTGGCGTAATCTTTTTGCGTGAACCCGGACGTCGAAGCAGACATCAAGGACCTCTCCGCCACCCTTTCGAGCATCGAGGCGGTGCTGGACCTCGATGCGCTGCGTGCCGCTGTCGCGGACCTGGAGGCGCAGGCGACCCGCCCTGACCTCTGGGACGACCAGGAGAAGGCGCAGAAGGTCACCAGCCAGCTCTCCCACAAGCAGGGCGAGCTGCGCCGCGTCACCGGCCTGCGTCAGCGCCTCGACGACCTCCCCCTGCTCTACGAGCTCGCGGAGGAGGCCGAGGACGCGGACGCCCTGGCCGACGCGGACAACGACCGCGTCAAGCTGCGCGACGAGATCGCGAGCCTCGAGGTGCGCACGCTCCTGTCCGGCGAGTACGACGAGCGCAACGCGCTGATCACCATCCGGGCCGAGGCCGGTGGCGTCGACGCCGCGGACTTCGCCGAGATGCTGCTGCGCATGTACTCGCGCTGGGCCGAGCGCCACAACTACGGCGTCGACGTGTTCGACACGTCCTACGCCGAAGAGGCCGGCATCAAGTCCGCCACCTTCCGCGTCAGCGCCCCCTACGCCTACGGCACGCTGAGCGTCGAGCAGGGCACGCACCGCCTCGTGCGCATTTCGCCGTTCGACAACCAGGGCCGCCGCCAGACGTCGTTCGCCGGCGTCGAGGTCGTGCCCGTCGTCGAGCAGACCGACCACGTCGAGATCGACGAGAAGGACCTGCGCGTCGACGTGTACCGCTCGTCCGGCCCCGGCGGCCAGGGCGTCAACACGACGGACTCGGCGGTGCGCCTCACGCACATCCCGACCGGCATCGTGGTGTCCTGCCAGAACGAGCGCTCGCAGCTGCAGAACAAGGCCACGGCCATGAACGTCCTGCAGGCGAAGCTGCTCGAGCGCCGCCGGCAGGAGGAGCAGGCCAAGATGGACGCGCTGAAGGACTCCGGCTCCAGCTGGGGCAACCAGATGCGCTCCTACGTGCTGCACCCGTACCAGATGGTCAAGGACCTGCGCACCGAGCACGAGGTCGGCAACCCGTCCGCGGTGCTCGACGGGGAGATCGACGACTTCCTCGAGGCCGGCATCCGGTGGCGCAAGCAGTCCCAGCAGGCGTAGCCCTGATCTGAGTCCGAGAGCACGTTCAGCCCCGAACGAGGGGCGGACGTGCTCTTTTCGTGAACGGGTCGTGCCTGGTCGGATACGCCGCGTCGAGGTTGCGACCGCCCTTCCGGGGCTGGAAGTTAACCGGAACGGGGGCTTTACCCCGGCCATGAGTAGACTCGCGCCTCGTGATTCGTCTCGAACACGTTTCCAAGGTCTACAAGACCTCCACGCGTCCTGCGCTCGACGACGTGTCCGTCGAGATGGAGAAGGGCGAGTTCGTCTTCCTGATCGGGCCCTCCGGGTCCGGCAAGTCGACGTTCCTGCGCCTGCTGCTGCGCGAAGAGGTGCCGACCAGGGGACGCGTCTACGTCTCCAACTTCGACGTCGCCAAGATGTCGCGACGCAGGGTCCCCCGCCTGCGGCAGTCGATCGGCTGCGTGTTCCAGGACTTCCGTCTTCTGCCCACGAAGACGGTCGCGGAGAACGTCGCCTTCGCGCTCGAGGTCATCGGCAAGCCCCGCAACACCATCGTCAAGGTGGTGCCGGAGGTGCTGCAGCTGGTGGGTCTCGACGGCAAGGAGGACAGGTTCCCGACCGAGCTGTCCGGTGGTGAGCAGCAGCGCGTCGCGATCGCCCGTGCGTTCGTGAACCGCCCGCTGGTGCTGATCGCCGACGAGCCCACCGGAAACCTGGACCCCGACACGAGCCAGGACATCATGTTGCTGCTGGAGCGGATCAACCGCACCGGCACGACCGTCATCATGGCCACCCACGACCACGGCATCGTCGACTCGATGCGCCGCCGAGTGGTGGAGCTCTCGTACGGCAAGGTCGTCCGTGATGACGCGCGCGGCGTTTACGGCGTTGGCCGCTAAGCGTCCCTAAGCCCCCGAACCCCAAGGAACCCCGCCCCCGATGCGTACCAGCTTCGTGTTCAGCGAGGTCATCACCGGACTTCGCCGGAACGTCACGATGACGATCGCGATGATCCTCACGACCGCCATCTCGCTCGGGCTGCTCGGCGGTGGCCTGCTCGTCGTCCGCATGGTCGACAAGATGCAGGCCAACTACGCGGGCAAGCTCGAGGTCTCCGTGCTGCTGACGAACGACGTCAGCGCCAACGACAAGGACTGCACCCAGCAGCCGTGCGCGGGCCTGCGTTCCAACCTGGAGGCGACCTCCGGCGTCGAGTCCGTGGTGTACCAGAACCGGGACGAGGGCTTCGAGCGCTTCAAGCGCATCTTCGAGGCCCAGCCGGAACTGCTCAAGCTCGCGCGTCCCGAAGCCATCCCGGCCACGTTCCGCGTGAAGCTCGAGGACCCGGAGCGCACCGACGTCATCAAGCAGGCCTTCGAGGGCAAGCCCGGTGTGAAGGGCGTCGACGACCAGGGCAAGTTCCTGGAGCGGTTCTTCGAGGGCCTCAACGGCATGCGTGACGTCGCCCTGATCCTGGCGCTCATCCAGGCGTTCGCCGCGCTGCTGCTGATCTCGAACACCATCCAGGTGTCGGCGTTCACCCGCCGCGTCGAGGTCGGCATCATGCGACTGGTGGGCGCGACGCGGTGGTACACGCAGCTGCCGTTCCTCATCGAGGCGGTCGTCGCGGGCATCATCGGCTCGGTCACCGCGGTCGGCGGCCTGGTGCTGTTCAAGGCGTTCTTCCTCGACCGGATCACCAGGAACCTCACCGAGTCGGGCATCATCCCGCCGATCGGTTACCTGGACATCCTGATCGTGTCGCCTTGGCTGTTCCTCGTCGCGATAGTCATCTCGGCGACCACCGGCTACGTGACACTCCGTCTCTACGTGCGGCTTTAAGAGCTTTGCGGACCATTTAGACTGGTCGTCATGGTCAAGGAACGCGGGCAGAAGGTCATCGCGTCGAACCGCAAGGCTCGGCACGACTGGTCCATTCTGGACACCTACGAGGCGGGCATTCAGCTCGTCGGCACCGAGGTGAAGAGCCTGCGCATGGGGCGGGCGTCCCTGGTGGACGCCTTCGCCCAGGTCGACGACGGCGAGATCTGGCTGCACGCGCTGCACATCCCGGAGTACGTCGCGGGCACCTGGACGAACCACGAGGTCCGGCGCAAGCGCAAGCTCCTGCTGCACAAGGCGGAGATCGAGCGGCTGATCGGCAAGACCAAGGAGTCCGGTCTGTCGCTCGTGCCGCTGCAGATGTACTTCAAGGACGGCTACGTCAAGGTCGAGATCGCGCTGGCGAAGGGCAAGAAGTCCTACGACAAGCGGCAGGACTTGGCGAAGCGCGACGCGAACCGCGAGATCGCCAAGGCGCACGGCCGCGCCCTGAAGGGTCGCTACTGATGGCACTGGTGGACGTCCACGTCCACTCGATCGCGGGCAGCTGTGTCCGCGGACAACGCGGACCACTGCGCTCTCGGTAGTACCGCAGGGGCACCCCGCACCCCGGGATGCCGCAGAACGTCCTGGACAAGGTCTGGGCCTGCTTCGACCGCGTGCGTGAATCCGGTGTCGACTGGTTCATCCAGTACCGCACTGACGAGAACGCCCGGCTCACCGCGCTGCGGGAGCTGGGCGTCGTCGCGTTCGCACCCCTGCTCTACCCGCACAAGCCGGGCATGGCGCCGTGGCTGAACGAGTGGGTGGCCGACTTCGCGGCGCGGGTTCCCGAGGCGGTGTCGCCGTTCACCGAGCAGATGGTGCCGCTGCCCGCGGACTGGCGGGCACGCATCGCGGGGCTCGCGGACCGGGTGGTGCTGGGCACCGACTTCCCGAACATCCCGTACCCGTACGAGGTGCAGCTCGACGCCATCAGGTCGTGGGGCCTGGACGCCGCCGCCGAGCAGGCGGTCCTGCACGACAACGGCGTCCGTCTGCTTCAGCTGTCGAGGTAGGCGAGCACGGCCCGCACGCGGCGGTGCTCGGAGTTCGACGGCTCCAGGCCGAGCTTGGCGAAGATGTTGCCGACGTGCTTCTCGACGGCGCCGTCGGACACGACGAGCGTGCCGGCGATGGCCGTGTTGGACAGGCCCTGCGCCATCAGCCCGAGCACCTCGCGTTCGCGGGGCGTCAACTTGTCTACAGGGCTCTTCTTGCTGCGCACCATGAGCTGCGTGATCACCTCGTGGTCGATGCTCGTGCCGCCGTCGGCGACCCTGCGCACCGCGTCGACGAACTCCTTCACGTCCGCGACCCGTTCCTTGAGCAGGTAACCGACCCCGCTCGCGCCGCCCGCGAGGAGCTCCACGGCGTAGCGCTCCTCGACGTACTGCGACAGCACCAGCACCGGCAGCCCCGGATAGCGGCGGCGGCACTCGATGGCGGCCCGCAGTCCCTCGTCGGTGAACGACGGCGGCATCCGCACGTCCACCACGCACAGGTCGGGCCTGTGCTCGGTCACGGCGTCGAGCAGGTCGTCACCGTTCTCCACCGCCGCGACGGTCTCGATGCCCTCGTCGGCGAGCAACCTCTGCACGCCCACCCTCAGCAGCACCGAGTCCTCGGCGATCACCACGCGCACGGCAACTCCGCTCGAATCACGGTCGGCCCACCAGCGGGGCTGACGACGACAACCACACCGTCGATCGTGGCAGCCCGGTCCGCGAGCCCGGCGAGCCCGCCGCCCGGCCGCAGTTCCGCGCCACCCTGACCGTTGTCGGTGACCTCGACCAGCACTCCCGTGTCCACCCTGTTGACCCGCACGGTCGCCTTGGTGCCGTTGGAGTGCTTGGTGATGTTCGTGAGCGCCTCGCCGACGGTGAAGTACGCGGCGCTCTCCACCGACGTCGGCGGCCGCGGCTCCACGTCGACCTGCAGGTCGACCTCGATAGGCACACGGGCGGCGAGCGCGGACAGCGCGGCGTCGAGCCCCCGGTCGCCCAGGACGGACGGGTAGATGCCCCGCGCCAGGTCCCGCAGTTCCTTGATGGCGAGCTTCGCGTCCGCGTGCGCCTCCGCGATGAGCTCGGCCGCGGCCGCCGGATCCGTGTCCAGCTTGGACTTCGCCCGGCCCAGACCCATCGCCACGGCCACGAGCCGTTGCTGCGCGCCGTCGTGCAGGTCGCGCTCGATGCGCCGGCGCTCCGCCTCGGCCGCCTCGACACCGCGGGCCCGGCTGGACGACAGCCGCTCGGCCTCGATCGCCAGCGCGTCGGCCCGCGTCGGCCCGAGCATGCCGCGCGCGAACTTGCCGTGCACCGACCCGAGCCACCGGGTGCCGAGCGCCGCGAACGGGATCAGCGCCAGGCCGATCAGCGAGACGGGCAGCGCCGACGCGAACGAGTCGATGGTCCAGAAGTCGCCCACGATCACCGCGAACGGCGCCGTACCGATCCAGAACGGCACCGCGATGAACGCCGCCGCGACCGACCACATGGCGACGACGGACGCGAATTCCAGGATGCCGACCGGCAACAGCAACAGCAGGTACCCGAAATCACGCCACGTCGCCGGATCGGTGAACTGGGCCTTGAACCGCACCCACAACGTGCCGGTCGGTGGCTCTCGATAGGGCCTGGGGATGTCCGTGCGCAACGCCGCCCTGACCCACGCCCGCTCCATCGTCGCGCCACCCCGCACGACCGCCATCGCCGACCACAGGATCGGCAGACCGACCCAGAGGATCGAGGTCGCGAAGCCGACGACGGTGAGCACGACGGAGAGGGTGAACCAGAAGATGCCGGTCACCAGGTTGGTCAGCAGGTAGAACCCGGCTGCGAGCGCGTTCGGTTTCCTCATGACGTCCATGCTGTCGTTCTCGCTGGTCAGAGACCATCTGGCCAGCCATCCGGTCAGAGGTGGGGACAGCCCTACCTGCCTCGGGAAGAACTCGGTGGCCGCAGTCGTTATGCTATGCGTACCACTACAAGGGGGTGAACGGTTTCGACTGTGGACGTTGATTCAGGGGAAGCGTGTCGGTGCAGGCGAGAGACCACCGTTAAGCGTCATCGCAAACCAATAAGCGCCACGTCTAACGACAAGCGCACCGCGTACGCTCTCGCTGCCTGACAGCGGAGCTAGCGGTTGTCGGCCTAGGAGTGCCTTCGGCCTAGTTCCCGGCATCAGCTAGAGGGCTTACCAGCAGTCTCGGTCGCGGAGACTGCCCGGGAAACTCACAGCGACTGGGCCCGTCACACCTGCTTGTTCGCGTGACAGGTGGGGCCAAGCAGAGACACAGCGGACTGCGCACGGAGAAGCCCTGATGAACCGGCACAGGACCCGGGTTCGATTCCCGGCACCTCCACTCGATGGGCGAGTGCTGTTCGTGGACAGCACTCGCCTTTTCTCGTTCTCGGGTGTCCTCTGGGGGCCGAGCCCCCAGACCCCCACGCCGGGGGCACGCCCCCGGACCCCCGGCCGCCTTGTCGCTTCGCGACGATCGGCGGCCCACCCCGTCATCAAGAGCAGTCTGTGGTCTGAATGACGTCGACCAGGGATTTCAGGAAGTCCGGGGCGTCGAACATCTTGCCCGCTGAGGCTGCTCCGGTGACGTTGAAACGGCCGCTTAGCAGGCGTTCTGTCGCTTCTACGGCTAGCGGGGCGCTTACGGCGTAGATGTCTTTGCCTGAGGCGGTCAGTCGTCGTTCCTCGGTTGCCCTGCGCACGCGTACGTCTACCTCGAACGTTTCCGGCTCCTGCCTCGTCTGGGCGGTCTGGAGGCCGGTGGCCGCTTCTGTTGACATGTAGTTGGTCACCGAGGGGATTCGCAGGTGGCTTGGCACCGTGACGACGTCGGCCATGGAGAACTCGCCGATCACCTGGCGGGTGCCGTCTGAGAACTCCCAAGTCAGGACCGGGGCGGTGTCGCTGTGGTAGGTCAGCTTTCCGTCGTGGAACCGGACGCGTTGGCCGTCACGGCGTTCGCGGGAGACCTTGCCTGCGGTGAGGGTGCTCGCGGTGGGCTGCCAGCCGCTCAGGCCGTACGCGATGTGGGCCTCGTCGGCGTGGTCCCAGCCGGCCATCGCGGCGGTGACCAGGAGGTCGGCGAGGCCGCCGAAAAAGGCCATCGCGGGTACCACCGGGATTGAGGCGCCGCGGGCGAGCGTGTCGGCGTTCGCTTCGATCTCGGCCGCCACGTCGACGTACGGGATGCCGGCGCGTTCGGCTGCGGTGATCAGCGGGCCGGCGGTGACGGCGAACGGGCCCGCCGTGTTGATCACGGCGGCTGCCCCTTCCAGGGCGCGGTCCAGGGCGGCCGGGTTGTCTGCGGTGGCCTGGGCGCGTCCGAACGGTTGCGGTTCGTGGCCGCGTTTCTTCAGCTCTGCCAGGACGAACTGTCCCGTGGTGCCGGATGCGCCGTAGACCGCGATCTTGTGTCCCATGTGGACCAGTCAAGCCGTCGGGCAGAGGCCGAGCCAGTGTCTGGAACGACACGATGCGTACACTTTCGGACATGCTCGCGTTCGCTGTCACCACCGGGATGCTGCACTTCGAGCTGACCGCAACGTACGAGATCTTCACCGCTCCGCAGCTCGACTACCGCGTCGTGATCTGCGGGAACGGGCCGGTGCGCGTCGGCCGGTTCACGCTGGAGCCCGACCTGCCGCTCGACCAGCTCGAGCGGGCGGACACCGTGATCGTGCCCGCCGTCGAGGAACTGGAGGAGCCGCTCGATCCGGCGCTCGTCCAGGCCGTCAAGGCTGCTCATGACAAGGGTGCGCGGATCGTGTCGTTGTGCACGGGCGCGTTCGTGCTGGCCGAGGCCGGGCTGCTCGACGGGCTGCGCGCGACGACGCACTGGGCGCACACCGACGAGCTGGCCCGGCGGTATCCGCGCGTCGAGGTCGACCCGGACGTGCTCTACGTCGACAACGGGCAGGTGCTGACGAGCGCGGGCAAGGCGGCGGCGATCGACCTGAGCCTGCACGTGATCCGCAGCGACCACGGCACCGCGACGGCGAACACGGCGGCGCGCCGGCTCGTCGTGCCGCCGCACCGGGACGGTGGGCAGGCGCAGTTCGTGCTGGCGCCGGTGCCGTCCGGGGAAGGGCATCCGCTCACCGAGCTGTTCGACTGGGTCTCGGCACGGTTCGACCAGACGATCACCGTCGAGGACATGGCGCGGCAGGCCAGCATGAGTTCACGGCACCTCGCCCGGCTCTTCCGGGCGGTGACGGGCACCACGCCGTTGCAGTGGCTGCACACGCAGCGGATCCGGCGTGCGCAGGAACTGCTGGAGAGGACGGACGACAGCGTGGACCAGGTCGCGGAGGCGTCCGGGATGGGCACCGCCACGACGCTGCGCCGGCACTTCCACCGAACCGTCGGTGTGCCACCGGACACATACCGCCGCACGTTCCGCCCCGTTGGTGGCCGCTAGATCCATAGGTGGGCGTTAGGTTGTCCTGATGAGCAACCAACAGCGCATCGGGGCGCGGGTGTTGCGGCGCAAGCCGATCGACCAGCTGACCCATCCAGGTAGCGAGCTCAAGCGCACCATGGGTGTCGGCCACCTCACGATGATCAGCATCGGTGCCACGCTCGGCACCGGCATCTTCGTCGTGCTGGGGGAGGCGGTGCCGCTCGCCGGGCCCGCCATCGTGCTGTCGTTCGTGCTGGCGGGCATCACCGCGTTGTTCTCCGCGCTGTCGTACGCCGAGCTCGCGGGCCTGATCCCCGCGTCCGGCTCCTCGTACTCCTACACCTACGCGACCCTAGGCGAGATCGTCGCCTGGGTCTGCGGCTGGTGCCTCGTGCTGGAGTACGGGGTCTCGGTCGCGGCGGTCGCGGTCGGGTGGGGGCAGTACGTCAACGAGTTGCTGCACCTGGTGACGGGCCTGCGGATTCCGGACGTGCTGAGCCAGCCGCCAGGGGCGGGCGGCATCGTCAACGTTCCCGCCGTGCTGGTCGTGGTGATCTCCATGCTGGTGCTGCTCGGTGGCGCGAAGGGCAGTGCGCGGACGAACACGATCCTGGTGTGGATCAAGGTCGGTGCGCTGCTGATGTTCTGCGCGGTCGCGTTCACCGCGTTGAAGGCGGGCAACTTCCAGCCGCTGTTCCCGCTGGGGCTGGCGGGCATGAGTGCCGGTGCGGCCACGTTGTTCTTCTCCTACATCGGGTTCGACGCCGCGTCGACCGCCGGTGAGGAGGCCAGGAACCCGCAGCGCGACCTGCCGCGCGCGATCATCATCTCGCTGGTCGTGATCACCGCGCTGTACTGCGCGGTCGCCCTCGCCGCCGTGGGCGCCATGCCGTGGCAGACGTTCGAGGGCACGGAGGCGGCGCTGAGCCGGGTGCTGACCGACAACGTCGACGGCGCGATCTGGCCGATCCTGCTGTCGATCGGCGCTGTCGTGGCGACCACTTCGGTCGTGCTCACCGTCCTCTACGGACAGACCCGCATCCTGTACGCCATGTCGCGCGACGGGCTGGTGCCGTCGATCTTCTCGAAGCTCAGCCCGCGCACCGGGGTGCCTTTCGCGAACACCGTTGTCGTCGGGCTGTTCATCGCCGTGCTCGCCGCGATGGTGCCGCTGGGGTCACTGGCGGACGCGACGAGCATCGGCACGCTGTTCGCGTTCGGTCTGGTCAACGTCGCGGTGATCATCCTGCGGCGTACGGAGCCGTACCGGAAGCGCAGTTTCCGCGTGCCGTTCTCTCCCGTGACGCCGTTGCTGGGCCTGGCGTTCTGCGTCTACATGATGTTCAGCCTCGGGCTGGACACGTGGATCGCGTTCCTCGCCTGGATGGCCCTCGGGTTCGTCATCTACTTCGGGTACAGCGTCAGGAAGGCACGCCTTGCGGTTCCAGGTGATCAGTGACGTCGCCGGCATCGCCCGCGTCACCAGGTACTACGCCGAGGTCTGGGAGACCTCCGAGGACGTGTTGTCCTCGGAGACGCTGCACTGCGTCCGGCACGCGGGCGGTGCGACGATCGGGGCGTTCGACGGCGACGCGCTGGTCGGCGCCACGACCGGGCTCTTCTGCCCGGACGGGTCGGTGTACTCGATGATCGCGGCCGCCCGGCACGGAACCGGGCAGGCGTTGAAGCTCGCGCAGAGAGACTGGGCGGTCGCGCTCGGCGCGAAGTCGATGCGCTGGACCTACGACCCGCTGGTGTCGCGCAACGCCCGGTTCAACCTGGTCAAGCTCGGGGCGATCGCCATCGAGTACACAGTGGACTTCTACGGGCCGATGCGCGACGGCGTGAACGACGGCGACGAGAGCGACCGGCTCACCGTGCAGTGGGACCTCACCGGGTCCCGCGAACCGCACGAGTCGGTGCCCGCGGGTGAGGTCACGAAGACCGCGCCGGACGGAGAACCGTTGGCGCGCACGGACGGCGAACGCATCTGGTGCCGGGTGCCGCGCGACATCGTGCGGGTGCGCAAGGAGTCGCGCGACCTCGCGAGGCAGTGGCGGGAGGCGGTCCGGGGCGTGTTCGTGGACGCCTTCGCACAGGGTTACGTCGCTACCTCGATGTCCCGCGAGGGCTGGTACGAACTGGTGCGCCAGGAGGAAGTGCCACGGTGAGGATCGAACGGGTCGAGCTGCTGCACGTCACGATTCCGCTGGTGTCGCCGTTCCGCACGCGGAGTTCGTCGGCGCTGCGGAACTGGTGCTGCACCAGCACCTCGTGCCACGGGTGACGCCCGAGGTCACGGCCGCCGAGGTGGTGCCGCGAACACACGCGGTCAAGGGCCACGGCTTCCTGGGCGTGCCGGGCATCGGCGTCGAACCGATCCCGGAGACCGTCAGGCGCTTCACGACGGCGGCGAAGGTGCTCTACGCCAAGGACTGAAGCTCGCGGGCGAGGTTGGTCCGCGCGGCGTCGTCCCACCGCTGCCGTGCGGGCTCGGTCACGAACAGCACCTCGCGGTCGAGCAGCGTCTTCAGCACCTTCGCCCGGCCCGCCCGCCAGGTCGCGTCGTCGTACTGCGCGTACTCCTGGCGCACGGCCTGGCTGTAGCGGTCGTAGTGCTCCGGCTGCGAGCCGAGGATGGCCAGGTCGGCGTCGAGCAGCACGTGCGCCAGCGGGTCGTCGGACGAGTGCGTGGTCGTGGCCAGCACCAACGACTCCACGCGCGCGATGTGCGCCTCTTGCAGGCCTGCCAGGCGTTCGCGGGCCCACGCGGCCGACGCGCGTTCGTCCTCGCCGGGCTTGCTGTCGTAGATCACGTCGTGCGCGCAGGCCGCCAGTGCGAGGATCGCGCGCTCCTCCACCGTGAACGCGAACGCGTCGGCCAGCGCCGACGAGTCGCGGACGACGGACACCACGTGGAAGGCGTTGTGGTAGGTCCGGTGCGGCTCGGCGTAGCGCTCCATCAGATCGCCCGCGTCCGGCGCACCGCCGAGCGCGCGGACCGCGTCGTCCCAGATCCGTCTCACCGAGCCAGTTCCTCCTCGACCACGTCCGCGGCGAACCTGCTGCCGCCCGCCTGGTGAATCATCCGTTGCATGTCCTTCACCCGCGCGGCGATCGCGGAATCCGACGCCAGCTGATCCACCAACGAGCGCACGCCCTCCACGGTCACGGTGTCGAGCAGCACACCGAGCCCCAGTTCCTCGATCCGCTGGCCGTGCAGCCGCTGGTCGGTCGTGTGCGGCACGACGATCATCGGGACGCCGTGGTGCAGCGCCTCCATCGCCCCGCCCATGCCGCCGCGCGTCACGAACACGCAGGCGTGTTTCAGCACCGCGAGCTGCGGCACCTCGTCACAGGTCTCGACGTTCATCGCGGGACTCAGCACCTTGCCCTTCGTGACCAGGTGCCACGGCATTCCCCGCGCCGCGTCCGCGCACACCTGCGTGCCCGTCGTCGCGAGCACCACCGGCCGGTCGGGCGGAGGTTCCCACGTGCCCTGGAATCCGCGCTCGGTCAGGCAGGGGCCGGTGAAGGCGACGCGCTCGCCGAACGTGTGGCCCTCCGGCTGGAACTCCCTGGGGAACAGGGCGATCCGGCGGCTCGCGCCTGAGACGAACTCCGGCAGCGAGCAGCCGAGAAAGCCGTGCAGCCGGGTGAAGAACCCGATCGCGGCCCGGTCGAACCGGCGCGGCGGCACGACCTCGGCGCCGAGCGACCAGTGCGTGTTGCTGGTCAGGAGCACTTCCAGCAGCACGTTCGGCACGTCCAGCCGGTGCGCGATGACGCCGCCCGACCAGGCCGCGATGTCCCACATCACGAGGTCCGGCCGGTCGTCGCGGAACGTGTGCTCGAACTGGGGCAACGCCGACTCGGCCTCGGTGAGCGCGAGCTGCGCGGCCTCGTAGAGCGACGGCGGCAGTTCGTCCGGAAGCGTTGGCTCGTAAGGGATCGCGGTCGCGCCGCACTCGGTGACGGCGGGAGCGAACCGGGTGGGCGCCGGGCAGCTCACCCGGTGGCCGCGGCGCACGAGTTCGGCGATCACCCCGAGCGCGGGCAGGACGTGCCCCCGCTCGGGCATGAGGAAGATCGCGATGTGCGCCATAGAAGAGATTAACGCTGTTCGATTCCTGATGGTTCAAGGAGGCGTGCCAGGATTCTTCGTCTCATCTTCTGTCGTAAGGCCGTTCCGGCCAGTGGTGCTTGGGATATCTGCCCTTCAGCTCACTGCGGACGCGCAGGTAGCCGTTGCGCCAGAACGACCTGAGGTCGCTGGTCACGGCGGTGGGGCGGCCGGCGGGCGAGAGCAGGTGCACCACCACCGGAATTCCGGCGATCTGCGGGGTGTCGGCCCATTTCATGGCGTCCTGGATGCGGACGGACAGGACGGGCTGGTCCTGCGTGTAGTCGACCTTGCCCTGGCCGATGCGTTCCGGGGCGAGTTTGTCGAACTCCGCCGCTTCGGGCCACGGCAACAGGCTTCTCAGCAGCGCCACGGTGTCGATCTTGGCCAGGTCGGAGCGCTTCTTCGCCTTGCCGAGGTCGAGCGCGCGGATCAGGTGCTCGTCGTCGACGCTCGGCCAGTCGCGGGTCCTGTGCAGGAACGCCATCCGCTCGCGCAGGCGATTGGCGGCATCGGTCCACTTGAGCAGGCCCACGCCCTCGGCTTCCAGGCCGAGGCGGAGTGCCTGCTGCGACTTGGCGAGGTCGTTGAGCGGGCGTTCGCCGAGGGTGATCGCGCCGAGCTTGCGGACCTCGTTCGCGATGACGTCGCCGTTCCACCGGATGTCGTCGACCGTGTGCACGAGGGCCGCCGCGGCGGTGACGGCGAGTTCCTCGTCGGCCGGGGCGGCGAGGCGGACGCGGCCGTGCTTGCTGCCCGGTTCGCGGTCGGCGATCGCGACCGCCAGCCACTGGAACTGCGAGTCGGTGTGCTCGACGGCCGTGCCGTTGGCCATCAGGTAGACGTTGCTGTTCTTGGAGCGGCGTTTCGCCAGCCGTTCCGGGTAGGCGAGGGCGACGACGAGCGCGGGATCGCCGTTGCCCGCCGGGTTGCTGCCCAGCTTCTCCAGCTTCTTGACTTCCTGGCGCCACTTGCCCGGTGCCTTCAGCGCGGTCGCGAGGTCGCTCGTGGAGGTGTGCGTGCTGTCGTCGAGCAGGGCCACGACCTCGGCGGCGGTCCGGTTGCCCGCGAGCGCGCTGCCGTCGATGAGGGCACGGCCGAGCCGGGGGTGCAGGCCGACGCTCGCGATGCGGTCGCGGCGGCCGGGTTCGAGCGCGCCGATGGCGTCGAGGGTCTCCTGCGCCGCCTTGAGCGCGCCCTCCGGAGGGGCGTCCCACCAGTTCAGGGCGCTGCCGTCCGGGGTGCCCCACACCGCCAGTTCGAGGGCGAGCCTGGTCAGGTCGGCGGTCTTGATCTCCGGCTCCGGGTAGCGGGGGAGCGTCGAGTGCTCGTGTTCGGGCCAGCAGCGGTAGACGCGGCCCGGCGCCTCACGTCCCGCACGTCCGGCGCGTTGCTCGGCGACGGCCTGGGAGACGCGGATCGTGGCGAGGCCCGCGAGACCCCTGCGGTGGTCGACTCGCGGGACTCGGGCCAGTCCGGCGTCCACGACCGCTCGCACGCCGGGGACGGTCAGGCTGGACTCCGCGATGCTCGTGGCGAGCACGACCCGCTGGTTCGGGCCGGGCCTGAGGGCCGCGTCCTGGGTCTGGGCGTTGAGCTGGCCGTGCAGGACCACGGTGTCGGCCCTGAGCAGACTCGCGGTCCGGTTGATCTCCCTGACACCGGGCAGGAACGCGAGCACGTCACCATCCACTTCGGACAGTGCTTTGTTGATGGCCCTCGCGACCGTGGTCTCGATGTGCTCGTTGCGCGCGGGCGGGACGTAGGTGATCTCCGTCGGGAACATGCGCGACTCGGTGTGCAGGACCGGCGCGTTCAGCAGGTCCGAGAGTCGTTGCGCGGCAACGGTCGCCGACGTGGCCAGGAGTCTGAGGTCCGGGCGCAGGCCCGCTTTGGCGTCCAGGAGGAGCGCGAGCAGCAGATCGGCGTCGAGGTGGCGTTCGTGGCACTCGTCCAGCAGGACCGTGCCGACGCCCTTCAGCTCTTGGTCGTGTTGCAGCCTGCGGACGAGAAGACCGCTGGTCACGACCTCGATGCGGGTGTGCCTGCTGGTCTTGCGGTCGCCCCTGACCGAGTAGCCGACGGTGTGGCCGACCGGTTCGCCCAGCAGGCTCGCCATGCGCGCGGCGGCGGCTCTGGCGGCGATCCTGCGTGGTTCGGCGACGACGACCCTGCCTTCGAGGGCCAGCGGGACGAGCGTCGTCTTGCCGGTTCCCGGCGGCGCGACCAGCACGGCCGCCCCGTGTTCCTGGAGCTGCTCCAGGAGTTGGGGGAGAACGGATTTCACCGGGAGATCGGGCAGGTCCACGTCGCTGAGTGTGCCAGGGTTGTCGTATGGGGATGATCGGCGTGCTCGCTGGGGTCCTGTCCGCGTTGCGGTCCGGGCGGACCGTGCGGCAATGGCGGCACGTACCGGACGTGTCGGCGTCGTCGGCGACGGCGTCCGTGCTGGCCGTGGTGCCTGCACGCAACGAGGAAGCCACGCTGCCGCGGTTGTTGCCCGGACTGGCCGGCCAGCCGGGTGTGCGTGTCGTGGTGGTCGACGACGCCTCGGAGGACGCCACGGCCGCCGTTGCCCGTTCTCTCGGTGCCGAGGTGGTCGAGTCGTCCGGTCCTGCACCTGGCTGGGCAGGGAAGACGCACGCGATGCACCTCGGTGTCCAGGCCGCTCGGGACGAGGAGTGGTTGCTGTTCGTGGACGCCGACGTGACCTGCACGCCGGACCTGGTGGGACGGTTGCTGGCGTCGGCGTCGGAACTGGGTGCGGACCTCGTGTCGTCGTCGGGGCGCGGCACCGGGGCCGCCTGGTGGTTCCTGCTGCCCGCGTTCAACACGCTGGTGTTCGAGGGGTCGCCGCCGGACGGTCGCGGCGCCAAGGCACTCGCCGTCGGGCACTGCGTCCTGGTGCGCAGGGCCGCCTTCGAGGCCGCCGGGGGCTGGGAGGCACTCGCGGGCACGCACGCCGACGACGTGGGGCTGGGCACGTTGATCAGGGACTCCGGCGGGGTCGTGCGGTTCGTCGACGCCTCGATGCTGCTGACCACGTCGGGGATCGACACGTTCGTGGACTGCTGGCGGTCGTTGCGCAAGAGCATCCAGCCGGCGTTCCGGGAGATGTTCGGGCCGTGGGGGCGCGCGTTGCTGCTGGTCGCGGGGTTGCTGCACCTCGCGTACGGGCTGGTCCCGGTGCTGCGGTGGCGGTCGCCGTGGTCGTGGCTGGCGTGGTTCGCCCAGGCCGTGTCACACCGCGAGTTCGTGCGGCGGGTCGGGCAGCCGGAGATCTCGGCTGTGCTGGCGCCGCTGTCGTGGGCGACGATTGGGGTGTTCCTGTTGGACTGCGCGTTGCGTCCAGGTGCCCAGTGGAAGGACCGCCGCGTTGGTTGACCCGTTGCGCGACCCGGACGACCCGGAGCTGCTCGACCCCTACCAGTCCCGATCGCTCGCGATCCTGGTGGAGGGAGCGCGGCTCGCGTCCGGTGCCGTCCGGTACGGCAAGGTGGGCAAGGTCGGCAGCGCCGCCGTGGTGATCAACCGGGAGAACCCGCTGCCGTCGGGCAACTTCGGGTGCGCCCTGGACGGCTCGTCGGTCGAGGTCGCGTCGACGTTGCTGCAGCTCGAACACACCTTCGCCGCGGTGGGACGCGCGGAGGCCGTCGTGTACGCGTCGCCGACCACGGTGGACGAGATCGAGGGCATCGCCGACGACTCCGGCTGGTACGCGGTCGAGGAGTTGCTGACCGTGGTCCACCGCGGGCCTGCTTCGGTGGCCGAGGGAGTGCGGCCGGCGGCCGACGCGGACGTCGCCGGGATCGTCGAGCTGCTGTCCGACGAGCTCGTCGGCAACCGTGAACGGCTGGGCCGCTGGCTCGGGCATCGGTTGGACGACCCGCGGTGTTCGACCCTGGTGATGGACGACGGCGACCGGATCGGCGGATTCGTGTCGGGATTCGCCGAGCGCGGTGTGGGTCTGGTCGAGCAGTGCGTGGTGCGTCCGGCGCGGCGGCGCCGGGGTGTCGGGCGGTCGCTGGTGGTGTCCGCTGTCGCGACTTTGCGGTCGTCGGGCGCGATGCTGGTCGCGTCCCAGGTGGACGAGGGTCCGGGGGAGCGGTTCGCCGAGGCGTGCGGGTTCATTGCGGCGTATCCGGTGACTGCCTATGTACGCAGGGTGGATGAGCTACTCGACTGAGTTACTTAGTTGCCGCGTGACATATCCTTAGCAGGGCTAAGGGAGGCTTTGTGCGCGAGCGGTTGCCGGTCGAGGTGTGGGTTCTGGTCGCGGCGAGTTTCATCATCGCCGTGGGGTTCGGGATCGTGGCACCTGTTCTGCCGGTGTACGCGGCCTCGTTCGGCGTCGGTCATACCGCTGTCGCGGCTCTGATCAGCGCTTTCGCGTTCGTCCGGCTGGCGTTCGCGCCGATGAGCGGCAAGCTCGTCAACCGCTTCGGCGAGCCTCGGGTGTACATCGTCGGGATCTTGATCGTGGCGATCGGGACCGCGATGTCCGGGTTCTCGACGAGCTACGCCGAGATGCTGTCGTGGCGCGCGCTGGCCGGTGTCGGGTCGACGATGTTCACGGTCGCCGCGCTGGGGCTGCTGATCCGGATCACGCCGGCGCCGATGCGCGGGCGGGCGTCCGGCATGTGGGCGGCGGGGTTCCTCGTCGGCAACATCGCCGGTCCGATCGTCGGTGCCGGCCTGGTGCCGTTCGGGCTGTGGGTGCCGTTCGTGTCGTACGGCGTGTTGTTGTGCATCGCGGCGTTCGTGGTCTGGATCTTCCTCCGGCGGTCGACGCTGGTGGCGCTGGACAGGACCAACACCGAAGTGCCCATGACGGTGCGTGCGGCGGTGCGGCACCCCGCCTACCGGGCGGCGCTGGCGTCCGGGTTCGCGAACGGCTGGGCCGTGTTCGGCGTGCGGATCTCGCTGGTGCCGGTGTTCGTCATCGAGGCGCTGGAACACAGCGCGGCCGTGGCCGGCATCTCGATGTCGGTGTTCGCGGCCGGCAACGCCGCGATGCTGTTCCTGTCCGGCAGGATCGCCGACACGCGCGGCCGCAAGCCCGTCGCCATCGCCGGCCTGCTCATCAGCGGCCTCGCGACGGTCTGGATGGGCTTCACCGGCGACCTGTGGACGTTCATGGCGGCGTCGCTGATCGCGGGCGCGGGCGCCGGACTCCTGAACCCGCCGCAGAACGCCGTGGTGGCCGACGTCATCGGCGCGCGCGGCAAGGGCGGACCCGTCCTCGCGGGCTTCCAGATGGTGACGGACCTGGGCGCCATCATCGGCCCGATGGCCGCCGGCCTGCTGGCCGACTCGTTCGGCTTCGGAGCGTCGTTCGCCATCACCGGCGCCTCGCTGCTGCTGGCCGTGGGCTTCTGGTTCGTCGCTCCCGAGACCCTGCCCACGCACGAGGAGGAGCACACGGCCGCCGCGGTGGCGCCGGAGTGCGGCTGCCTGGACGAAAGCGCCGAAATCCCGACCGGCGAACGGGTCGGCGGCAAGCCACGTCACCCGGAAGCGTGATTGCGCGCTCAGCTTTCTTTTAGTTTGTGTCGCTACCCTCATCGCCGTGGGTGGAGCAGAGCGCAGTGCGCGGAAGAAGAAGCAGGCCGCGCGTGCGGTGGTCCAGGCTCGTTCGTCGGGTTCCGACCGCACCAAGATCATCGCGGGCATCGCCGTCGTGGCGGTGCTGGCCGTCGCCGTCATCGGGTACGTAGTCTTCCAGCAGATGAAGCCGTCCACATCGACAACGGACGCCATCCCGCTGGCGCCGGCGGACCACACGATCTCGGCCCCCGCCGTCCGCGACGGCGGCACCGTCCTCGTCGGCAAGGACACGGCCACCGTGACCGTCGACGTGTACGAGGACTTCCTGTGCCCGATCTGCGGCACCTTCGAGAAGACCTACGGCACCGACATCAAGAAGGCAGTCGAGGACGGCAAGGTCAAGGTCCGCTACCACATCCTGCCGATGCTCAACCGCCTCTCGTCGCCCGAGGGCTACTCGACCGACTCGGCCAACGCCGCCCTGTGCGTGGCCGACGACGGCAAGTTCAACGCGTTCCACGCGGCGCTGTTCAACAAGCAGCCCGAGGAAGGCGAAGCCGGCTACACCAAGGACCAGCTCATCAAGCTGGGCAAGGAAGTCGGCGTCACGTCCGCCTCCTTCGAGTCGTGCGTGCAGAACCAGACCTACAAGTCGCAGCTGGACGAGCTGATGTCCAAGACCAGCAACGACCCCGCCCTCCGCGACGGCGAGTCGGGCCGGTTCCGCGGCACGCCCAGCGTCGCGTCCGGCGGCAAGCTCGTCGACCTGGACAACAAGAACTGGCTATCCGACCTGACCAAGTAAGCCCCTTCGGGCAACGCCGCCCGGTTCCGATCTGTTCGGGGCCGGGCGTTGTTTTTTGTGCCGCGCGTCACTCGTGGCTCGTCGTGATCGTTGTGCGCGGGCTGCTTCGGTTGGCGGTGCTGTTCTTGCAGCTCGTGGCGTGTTTCGGGGGCGCGCACTCGATCTTCGGGGTGGGCGGTGCTGCTGGGTCGTCACCGGGTCCTACCAGGCCGAATGCTCCTTGGATACCCCCGATTTTTATCTTGTGGCATGGGTGTTGTACGGTATTGCCACACGAGAACGACGGGGAAACCCGGCGGGAACGTGGACCTTCAAGGGGCTGTGGCGCAGCTGGTAGCGCATCACACTGGCAGTGTGAGGGTCAGGGGTTCGAGTCCCCTCAGCTCCACTTGTAGGTAGAACCCGTCTGATCTGGCGAATTCGCTGGTCAGGCGGGTTTCTTGCTGTTCGGGTTGATCTCCGGTGATCATCTGTTGGTCGTGTTGTCGGGACGCTGTGGAGCAGTTCTGGAGCACGATTCTCTGGTTTGGTCGTTGTGTTGGCCCCCTGGCCTGGGGTGAACGATGTGACCCTCCTGCCGACGGTGTGAGGGTCAGCGGCATTCGGTATGTGGCGAGTGGTCCGGAGGCATGACGTTTGAACGGCCGTGATGCTGTCGGGCGTGCCTTGGGTTGGTGTCGTGGAGCAGGAACGCGACATCGTCGCTTCCGACCAAGGTGCTTCCGTTGTGGTCGTTCGGTTTGACGGTGTCACCATCCCGCCAGCGATGTGCGCGTCAAGTTCGTTGTACAGCTTCCTCCCGTGATGCGTGTGGGCGGCGCAATAGAGCGGGTTCGACATTTCTTGGTTGCGCTTAGCCAGCTATTGCGGCGCGTTGAGGAGCCGCTGTTCGATTTCGGACGCGACGTCTGAGTAGGCCGCGGCCGTGGAGATGGTGGCCTGGGGCGCTCGAGTTGCTCTCGTCGGTGGGCGTGGGCGCGATGGACGTCGCTGTGGCCGAGCCGGTTGCCGCGCGGAGTCAATGCGCGTGGCTGTAGCCATGCCGTGCTCTGTGGTCACTGTGATCCGCGTGGTGATGCTACTCACTGTGAGACTGGGCTTGCGCTTGGTTACACCGGTCGGTGGATTGATCTCGAGTCGATGTTGGTTGAGGCTGACTGGCGCTCAGGGGGAGTGTCTGACTTGGGGGGGATTTTGGTGCGCCATAGATCGGCGCGCGGCTTTGGGCTGCGCGCGTTTGCTCTTGTGCTCGTTTTGTCGGCTGGTCTCGTCACATCTGACGCACTTGCGGCTCCGGCTCCGGCTGAGTTGCCGGACGAGGGAGCCGCGTTGGCGGCGGCGCGGAAGTTCGACAAGCCGGTGAAGGTGTCCGGGCTGACGACCGAGGCTTCGGAGACCTCGGCGAATCCGGACGGCACGATGACGGTGACTCAGACACTCCGTGCGGAGCGGGTCAAGCGCGGCGACAAGTGGGTTCCGGTCGACACGGAGGTGCGCAAGCATTCGGACGGTCTGATCCGTCCCGAGGCGACCTTGGTGGACCTTCGGCTTGCTGGAAAGGGCAAGGGCACGCCGCTGGCGGTGGTGGCCAAGGACGGCGTCGAGGTAGGTCTGAGCTGGCCTGAGGCGTTGCCAGAACCGACGGTGAACGGTTCTACGACGACGTACGAAGAGGTGTGGTCGGGTGTCGACCTGAGGGTCGATGCGACCTCCACTGGATTCAGTCAGGTGTTGGTGGTCAAGACCGCGGAGGCTGCGAAGTCGGACAAGCTACGCAAGATCACCTACGGCTCCCACGTCAAGGGCGGCAAGCTGAGCCAGCGGGATGGTCTGCTGGAGGTGAAGGACGACAGGGGGCAGGTCCGATTCACCGGTGATGCCTCCCAGATGTGGGACGCGACCGGTCGTCCGGCGAAGATGGCTGTCGAGCTCACCGCCGCCACCTTGTCCGTGGTGCCCGACCAGGCGTTCCTTGCTTCGCCGGAGACGAAGTTCCCGGTCTCGATCGACCCCAGGTACGACTGGGCCGGCTTCAAGAATCATCACCTGGTCCTGCAGGAGTACTTCCCGGACGCCCGCAACTACGACCGCACCGACGGTCAGTTGGGCGATCTCAAGTCGGGCTGGCACAGCAGCACCGGCGCCTCGATCTCGTATGTCGAGATGAACACGGGGCCGCTGGCCGGCAAGAAGGTCCACTCCGCGAAGTTCGCGACGAAGGTGATCCACTCCGCGAAATGCGCAGAAGTACAGCCGACTGCCTTGTGGCACATGGGCGGTTTCGGTCCTGACACCACGTGGCGCGCCGGTGGGCCCGCGTGGTTCAGCAAGCAGGGAACGATCAACACGAAGAACAACGCTGATTACTGCCCCTCCGACGGTCAGACCGAGTTCGACATCACCGGCCTGGTCGACTCCCACGCCAAGAACTCCTATCCCGCGATGACCCTCGGACTCATCAGCGACAGCCTGGACGCGAACGACAAGGCGTGGCGCCGATTCGACCTCAACCCGGTGCTGAGGGTCATCTACAACTCACCCCCGAACAAGGCGCGCGAGCTGAGCATGGAACGCGGCCTGTACGCGTGCGGAAGCAGGGACAAGATCTCGTACGTGCCAACCAGGACGCCGCGCCTGCGTGGCCAGTTGTCCGATCCCGACGGTGGCGTGCTCTGGTCGCACTTCGCGTTGCACAAGGGACCGGTGGGGAACAGCGTCGGTATCGCTGACTACCACTATGCGGACACACCTTCGGGTTCCTTTGTCGAGGCTCAGGTGCAGCCGGACACGATCACTGAGGACGGTGTCTACAACTGGTCGGTGAACGCGAGCGATGGTGAGCTGACTTCCGGTTGGGAGGGCAACTGCGAGTTCATCGTCGACACGGTGAAGCCCGTTGTGCCGCAGGTGAGTTCTGTGGAGTACCCGGCGTCGGCGCCTGGCGGTGGTGCTGGTGTGACCGGCACGTTCGAGCTGGATTCGGTGAAGTCGGCGAGTGGTGACGTGTCCAAGTTCGTCTACTCGTTCACCTCGGACGGCGGTGACGGCCTCGGTAAGGAGATGGCGGCCGGCCCGGACGGCAAGGCGACGATCCGCTGGACGCCGGGCACTGCCAGGTCAGAGACGTTGTTCGTGAAGACGGTGGACCGGGCGGGCAACTTGTCCGACCTCAAGCGGTACAACTTCATCGTGCTGCCCGGCGGGCCGCCTGCGGCGCATTGGGCGTTGGATGGTGCGCTGACCGATTCCAACGGCGGCAATGCGCTGGTGCCGAACGGCAGCCCGAACCTCACTGCGGCGGGCTACTCGGGCAAGGGAACTCGGCTGAACGTGGCGCAGGACTTCCTCAGTGGTGGCGCGGTGGTCGACACGTCGAAGAACTTCACGCTGTCGGCGTGGGCAAAGCTGGACGGCATCGGCGCCGGCCAGGCGGTCGTTTCCACAGCGGACGCCTCCACGCTCAGTTCCAGCCTGTACTACGACCAGGGCGTCAAACGCTGGACGTTCGGCATGACGGCGAAGGACAACAAGGCCGATCTCAGGGTCGTGCGGGCAGGGTCCGATGCAGTGGCCGGTGTCTGGACCCATCTGGCCGGAACCTACGAGGCCACTAAGAAGACGCTCTCCCTGCACGTCGACGGCATCAAGCAGGGCGAGATCGCCGGGTTGGAGGGTTGGCAGGCGTCGCAGCTGCTGGTGGGGCGCCATCGCTGGAACGGCCAGGACATCGCCTCCTTCGTCGGCTCGGTCGACGAGCTCAAGGTGTACAACCGCACGCTGAACGACGCCGAGATCAAGGTGCTGGCGAAGCAGGCAGGGATCCGTGCTCACTACAAGATCGGCGAGGGCACGGGCACGTCCACGAAGGACGAGGTGACCAGCCGTGTCGCCACTGCGGGTGGCAAGGTCGGTTGGGAGACGAGCAGCAGGTACACGTCGTTGCTGCTGAACGGGCCTGATGAACAGGGACAGCCTCAGGACGTCGAGGCGTACGTCTCGGCTCCCGCGCCGGGCATCCGGACCGACCGCTCCTACACCGTTTCCACGTGGGCGAGGCTGGATCTGGACGCGCCAGAGGACAAGCCTCGGACGATTGTGAGCCTGGCGCACAACGGCACCTCGCAGCTGGACCTGAGGTACGGCGGTGCGTCGAGGAAGTGGGAGTTCGTGATGGCCGGCTCCACTGTTGCCACCGCTTATGAAGCGGAGGTGCAGGAGTGGGTGTACCTGACGGCGGTTCACGACACGACCGCTTCTGAGATGCGGTTGTACCTGAACGGTATCTACATCACCAGGGTTTCGTTCACCGGCGGGTCGGCCACATCCGAGTCCACTGTGGAGCTCGGCAGGCTCACGCCTGCGACCGCCGCGGGTGGGTTCTGGAAAGGCGGGATCGACGACGTCCGCGTCTACGCCGGTGCGCTCTCGGACGAAGAGATCCGGGCGCAGGCCGTTCGCAGCTGATCCAGCACACTCACTCCTAACAGAGGAAGTTCATGCGCAACCACAAGAGGTGGTCGCGCGCTCTGGCCCTGTCGCTGGGCTGGGTGATGATCGCCGCTGTCGTTTCCCCGACGCCGGCGCTCGCCCAGCCCACGGGCAGAGACGCGAAAAAACCCGCCACCCAATCCGAGACGAACGTTCCCGGCGAGGCCGCGAAGCTGCGGCCCGTCACACCGATCGTGGCGAGCAACCAGCCTGTCCCGAACGTCAGCTGGCCGTCAGCGAGCAACTCCGAGGTTGCCGCTTCAGGTGACCTCCGCCAAGCCGGTGCGGCCCCGGTCAAGGTCGGCAAGGCGGAGGCGGCCCCGGTGCGGGTCGAGACGTTCGGCCAGGACACGTCAGCGAAGATCGGCGTGGCCGGTGTCGTGCTGAAGGTGTCCGACAAGGCCGGGAAGTCTCCAGGCAAGACGTCGGTCGAGGTCGACTACTCCGGTTTCGAACACGCTTACGGCGGCGACTACGGTTCGCGGCTGCGGTTGGTGCGGCTGCCGGAATGTGCGCTGTCCACTCCGGACAAGGCCGAGTGCAAGACGCGCACCGCGGTGCAGTCGCGCAACGACGTCAAGACGAAGAAGCTGACGGCCACCGATCTCGCGCCGTCCTCGGGCGCGATGGTGCTCGCTGCCGAGCCCGCCGCGGGTGGTGCCGGGGGTTCGTTCCAGGCTACCTCGTTGTCCCCTGCGGGTAGCTGGTCTGCCGGTGGTTCGAGTGGCGACTTCACCTTCAACTACCCGATCAAGCTGCCGGGTTCGGTCGGTGGGAGCGCGCCGGGGGTGTCGCTGGGCTACTCGTCGGGCGGTGTCGACGGGCGCACCAGCGCGACGAACAACCAGGCGTCGTCGTCCGGTGACGGCTGGGACCTCAGCGCGGGCGGGTTCATCGAGCGCCGCTACAAGAGCTGTGGAGAGGACCTCAACACCACGATCGGCCAGAAGAAGACGGCCGACCTGTGCTGGGTGACCGACAACGCCACCATCCAGCTCGCTGGCATCTCGTCGGAGCTCGTCAGGATTGGCACCACGGAGACGTGGCGGGCCAAGAACGACGACGGCTCGAAGGTTGAGCGCCTCTACCGCACGCCGGTCGCGGGCGGTGATGACAACGGCGAGTACTGGAAGGTGACGACCCCGAACGGCACCCAGTACTTCCTCGGCTCGCGCGAGGCGGAGTCGACGTGGACGGTGCCGGTGTTCGGCAACCACTCCGGTGACCAGTGCTGGGCGGCAGGGAAGCCGTTCAAGGACCTGTCGTGCCGCCAGGCGTGGCGGTGGAACGTCGACTACGTGGTGGACCCGAAGGGCAACGTCACCCGGTTCTACTACAAGACCGAGAAGAACCGGTACGGCCGCAACCTCGAGGCCACCGACGGAGTGGAGTACGAGCGCGCCGGACGGTTGGACCGCATCGACTACGGCCTGCACAACTCGGACGAGAACGCTCCGGCTCCGGGACGTGTTCAGTTCCACTACTCGGAGCGATGTATTCCGTCGAGCGGTTTCGACTGTGCTCCGGGCAAGCTGAACAAGGACAACGCGAAGAACTGGCCGGACGTGCCGTTCGACCAGATCTGCGCACCCGGTGCGAGGTGCGAGAACCAGTACTCGCCGACGTTCTTCAGCCAGCAGCGGCTTACGAAGATCACCACGCAGGTGCGCAAGGAGAACGTCGCCGCAGAGTGGCGTGACGTCGACCAGTGGGAGCTCGGCCAGTCGTTCCCGCCGTCCAACGACGGTCTGGACCCGGCGCTGTGGCTCGACAGCATCAAGCACACCGGTCTGGTCGGTGACGCGAAGTCGTTGCCCGCCACGAAGTTCGAGCGCCTCACGATGGCGAATCGGGTGGACGGTGACAGCGACGTGTATCCGCCGCTGCTGCGCGGTCGCGTCAAGCGCGTGCAGCACGAGGCCGGTGGTATCACCGAGGTCGAGTACACCGACAAGGATTGTGTGCCGGGGCAGCGCATGCCGGTTCTCGCGAACGCTCATGAGAACACGATGCGGTGCTTCCCGTCGTACTGGACGCCGGAGGGCGCTACTGAGCCGCAGTTGCACTGGTTCCACAAATACGTCGTGCGCGCGGTCATCGCGGACGATCGTGTTCGTCAGCTCAGCGAGCAGACGAAAACGTATTACGAGTACGAGAGCATCGACAACGCTGCGTTGTGGCACTACGACGAGAACGACTTCGGTGATCCGAAGTACCGGACCTGGTCACAGTGGCGTGGCTACAACAAGGTTCGCACGATCTCCGGTGACACCAACGAGCCCGATCGGCCGGTGACCGAGACGATCTACCTGCGCGGCATGGACGGCGATCCCGTGCCCGGTGACCGGCCGCCCGGCGATCCGGTGCCGAGGGGTAAGCGCGATGCCTGGGTCTCCTACGACGGTGAGCGGATCGAGGACGTCGAGCGGCTCAAGGGCATCGTGTGGAAGACGTTCTCCCTCAACGGTGGAGCGGTCCACACGAAGACCACGAGCGAACCGTGGATCTCGCCTGTCGCTACGGCGGAGAACGGCGACGACAAGGCGTTGCTGCTCAACACCAAGACGGTGACCACCAAGACCTCGCTGGGCACTGACCGGTGGCGGACCAAGCGGGCGAGCACGACGTTCGACGATGCCCACGGCCGTGCTCTCACCGTCCAGGACGAGGGTGACATCGACGTCACCGGCGACGAGCGGTGCACACTCACCACCTACGCGTCCAACGAGGCCGCGTGGATGTGGACCTATGCCAGCCGGATCCTCACCTACGCCGCGAAGTGTGATGCCGCGGCGACCGACGACAACACCATCAGCGACACGGTCTCCGCCTACGACGGCAAGCTGCCTGGTGAGGCGCCGAGCAAGGGACTCGTCACCATCGCGTCGCGGTGGAACGGCGAGCGCACGACCCCACGCGCGTATCAGGCGATCACGACCACTGAGTACGACGTCTACGGCAGGGTCAAGAAGACGACCGACCCCGCGATGGGCGACACCACCACGGTCATGGAGCCCGCGCTCGGCTTCCCGGTGCGCAAGGTGACCACCACCAACGCCAAGGGCCACGCCTCGACCGTCGAGTACGACCCGGCACTCGGCCTGCCGGTCGCCCAGATCGGCCCGAACGGCGAGCGGATCGACGCGAAGTACGACGCGCTGGGCCGGCTGACCCACACCTGGCTCCCGCATCGGGCACGGCACCTCAGTGCCAGTGCCCAGTACGAGTACGTCTACGACGAGGCGACCGCGACCGTCATCGAGGTCTCGAAGTCGTTGCGCGAGCGCGACCAGCAGTACAACGTCTCGTACAAGATCTTCGACGGCCTGCTGCGCGCTCGCCAGACCCAGGTGCCCGACGGCGAGCAGAAGGCCGGGGATCTCGGGCGGATCATCACGGACACGTTCTTCGACTCACGTGGCCTGGTGACCAAGACCAGCAACGCCTACTTCAACCGGCAGGCGCCGGACGGCAAGTTGTTCGTGGTGGCGGATGTCCAGGTGCCCAACCAGGAGGTCACCAAGTACGACAAGCTGGCTCGCCCGGTCAGCGTCGCGTTCCACAGGTTCGGCACGCCGCAGTGGAGCACCACCACGGTTTACGCGGGCGACCGCGTGCACGTGACGCCTCCGCCGGGACAGATACCGACGACCGTCGTCAGTGACGCGCACGGCCGTGAGGTCGAACGCATCCAGCACCACGGCGTCGGCGCCGACGTGACGAAGTCGAAGTTCAACTTCAAGGGACAGCTGGAGCAGGTCACCGATCCCGCGGGCAACAAGTGGTCGTACAAGTACGACCGGCTGGGTCGCAAGTTCGAGGAGACCGACCCTGACCGGGGCACGACCACCGTCGAGTACAACAACCTCGACCAGGTCGTGAAGACGACCGACAGCGAGAACCGGTCGGTGTCGTTCAAGTATGACCAGCTGGGCCGCAAGACCCAGATCGTCTCCGGTGACACCACGCTCGCCGAGTGGAAGTACGACGCCAAGAAGAAGGGCCTGCTCGACTCGGCCACCCGCTTCTCCGGCGGCCAAGCCTACGTTCAGCGGATTACACGGTACGACGCTTACAGCCGAATCCGCGAGTCCCAGGTCGAGATCCCCGCGACCGAAGGGACGCTGGGGCAGACTTACTACTTCGAGCGCGACTACACGCCGGTCACCGGCGCGTCCCAATCCTCGGTGCTGCCCGCCGCGGGTGGGCTGCCGCAGGAGTCGGTGGCCACCTACTACAACGACCAGGGCGCGCCGGTCAAAACCGCCGGGCTCACCACCTACGCCAGCGACCACATCTACTCGAAGTTCGGCGAGACGCTGCGCCTGACCCTCGGCCCGGAATCCAACCCCACCGAGGGTGTCAACCAGCTGTGGCTGACCAACTACTTCGAGGAGGGCAACCGCCGTCTCGAACAGTCCATCGTGGACCGTTCACGTGACACCGACTGGCGGATCTCCAACCAGAAGTACTCGTACGACACCGGCGGCAACATCACCAAGATCGCCGACGAGCCGAGCGACAAGACGGCCTGGGACACCCAGTGCTTCCAGTACGACAAGCTGCGCAGGCTGACCAAGGCGTTCACTCCTCTGTCAGGCGACTGTGCGACCACCGTTGTTGGCGGCGCGGCCTCGTACCAGCACGAGTACCAGTACGACAGCATCGGTAACCGCACCAACGAGCGCACGACCACGGGATCCAACGTGGTCAACCGCAAGTACAACTACGACTCGGCGAAGCAGCCGCACGTCGTTCGCTCGATCGAGGAAAGCGGCCCGTCCGGCACTGCTCTTGACGAGTTCGGTTACGACAAGACCGGCGCCACAACCTCCCGCAAGGTGGCGGGCAACACCCAGACGATCTCCTACGACGTCGAAGGCCGCACGTCGAAGGTGGTGGAGGCGTCCGGTAAGGAGTCGTCGTACCTCTACAGCGCCGACGGTAGCCGGCTGATCAAGCGCGAACCGGGCCGTACCACGCTCTACCTGCCCGAGGGCATGGAGCTGGTCATGGACGATGCGACCCAGCAGGTGTCCGGTAAGCGCTACTACGCGCACGGCGGCACCGTGGTGGCGGTGCGGCATTCCAGTGGGCGGCTGTCGTACGAGGTGGGCAATCATCAGGGCACGCCGACGTTGTCGGTGAAGGCTGGTGACTTGACGTATCAGCGTCAGTACTTCGACCCGTTCGGCAAGGCCCGCGGCCCGAACGGCGGTTCTTGGCCGGATGACAAGGGTTTTGTCGGCGGTACACGAGATACGTCTGGTCTGACGCATCTGGGTGCTCGGGAGTACGACCCGGCGACCGGCCGGTTCCTGTCGGACGACCCGATCATGAACACGGCGAACCCGCAGCAGGTCAATGGCTACTCGTACAGCAATAACAACCCGGTGACGTTCTCCGACCCGTCAGGCATGTACCTGGAGGGCGGCACCGGTGCCGACGGTCACAGCTACGGCATCGACAAGGAACGCGGCATCATCGTCGGCAACTCGCCAAGCACAGGCGATCACGGGCTCGCGCAGGCGTACCCGAGTGCCGGCAGGAACCAGCAGCGGGGTCAGGCGTCCACCGCGGCGGCACAGCAGGCCCGTTACGACGCTTTCGAGGGCAAGGACAAGTACGAGGAGTATCTGCGCGAGGCCAACAACTCGCAGTCGTGGTGGGACGTTGTCGTTGCGGAGCTTCCTGACCTGTTGATGGATCTCACGGGCATCAACGACGTCAAGAACTGTTTCACGGAATTCGACATCCTCGCTTGCGTCAGTCTGGTGCCGGCGGCCAAGGCCTTCAAGTTGTTGCAGGCCGGTGAGAGGATCGTTCGCGCGATCGTCAAGGCGAACCGGATCATGGACAAGATCGCGGATGCCGCCGCGAGGCTGCGCCGGGTCGAGGAGAAGGTCGAAGAAGCCGTCGAGTCAGCTGCCGCATGTCTGGTCAACAGTTTCGTGCCCGGTACACGCCTGTTGATGGCGGATGGCTCCTCCAAGGTGATCGAAGAGATAGAGCTAGGCGACCAAGTCCTGGCCACAGATCCAGCGACTGGTGAGAGTCAGCCTCGAGACGTCGTGCGGACCATCGTCGGTAACGGCTCCAAGAACCTCGTTGAGCTGACCGTCGAGGGCCAAGATGAGAAGATTGTCGCCACCGATGGGCACCGGTTCTGGTCGCCGGAACTCAACGACTGGGTGCGGGCGGACAAGCTCGCCGCGGGGGCGTTGCTGCGGACTTCTGCCGGAACCGTGGTCCAGGTCGTCCAGATTCGGAAGTGGACTGCCCAACAGCGTGTCCACAACCTGACGGTCAGCGGCGAGCACACCTACCACGTTCAAGCGGGTACGACCGCTGTCCTCTCCCACAACTGCGGCAACCAGGTTTTCCAGCCAGGCCGCAGGGGCGTTGATACCGAGTATCAGGCGCGGATTCCTGCCGATGCAGGTGCCGCTCCGGGATCGGCACTTGCGCCGAACAACGAATATCTCTTCGTCGTTCGCGAGGACGGTGCGCTGCGTGCTATGGCATTGAGCGACATGATTGACATTCACTACAGTACCGGTCACACGTCGTTGGCCAACCGCAACGGAGTGATCATGGCGGGTATGTTCGAAACTGACGACCGAGGAGTGATCAGCGCTATCGACAACCACTCGGGGCACTACATGCCAAGACAATCTTCGGGAAGCAACTCGTTGTTGGGCATCACGAAGAAGGCCTTCAATCGGCACGGATGGAGTTTCGACGACAGTGCATGGTCTTTGATCACCCGGGGCGGCTCGTGAGTCGCCCACCTTTTCCTGGCCACGACGTCATTCTGGCGCGTCTCGTGCAAGGTTGGGAGGACATGCCTCCGCCTGGCGTGGGCAGAGTTTTCACCGAGGAGCATCTCAGCCTGCTTGCGGAGCGGCTCGGCATGCAGAAGCTCGACCTTTTCATCATCGCCGATCGAACTGTGCCCGACGATGAGATGCCCTTTCATGCAGATGCCAGCAGTGGGCTCGCCCAGCTGGTCGAGCGCGCGCTTCGGCTGCCTGAATCGGGTCGTGACCAATTGCGTGACGCTGCTCGCGCGCTGCCACTGGTTTCGCCGTCCGGATCTTCACGTTACGGTCCCTTGCAGCCGTCCGGACAGCCGTACCCTCCTGGGTTCGGTTCGCTGTTCGCGCGAATGTTCGCCCTTCGCAACATGAGTTGGGGCGCATCGGTCCAGGTGCTGCGCATGATGTCTGAGGTTTACCTCTCGGCGTCGAACATCGGTGGGATGGTGCGCGGGTTACGAGTGTTCGACGCAAAGCTCGTTATCGGCCTCTCAGCCGTTTTCGGGATGCCGGCCGGAGTTCTGACAAACTTGATGGACGTGGATCTGGCGATCGGAGATCACGTGCACTCGGCCAAGCACCGCGATGTTGCCGCCTTGCTCTGGGAAGTGCGTCAGTTGACAGCAAAACAGGTGTGGGGGCTGTCTGACTTGGCGAAACAGCTGAACAGCTGAACAGCCCGCACCAGAGGACCGCGGGCCGGACACGTTCATCGTGTCCGGCCCGCGGTCAGTTCAACTGAACGATCAGCGCTTGGGCTGGCGTCGGAGTCCGAGCTGGAGCCAGGACCGGCGACGCCTGTTGGCCGACGGACCGGCGCCGTCCGCTGCGGTGGGAGGCGACGCCGTGTGCGCGTGGTCGGCACCGGTGACGGTCCAGGCTTCGGGGTGCTTGGACAGCCGCAGGTACCAGCGTACCGAGTAGGGCAGGTGTGCCAGGTACACGACCATCGCGATGATCAGTGCCACCAACGGGTACGTGACGATCGCGGCCGCCAGCAGGCCGACGGCGAGGAGCAATGAGGCCACCGCGCGCGGCGGCACCTTCACCTGCTCCTCGATGATGAGGGGTAGCAGCAGCAACAGGCCGCCTGCCGGAGCGGGCACACCGACGAAGAACTCCTTCGCGAACGGCGGCTGTTCCTTCTCCAGCAACGTGTTGAAGCGGGCCAGGCGGACCACCATGCAGACCGCGAAGATCAGCGCGATGACCCAGCCCGCGCGGCTGCCCTCGAACTTCCAGAGGTAGACCGCGAGTGCGGGCGCGACGCCGAACGAGATGGCGTCGGCCAGCGAGTCGAGCTCCGCGCCCATCTTCGACGTCGCGTCGAGCATGCGGGCGATGCGGCCGTCCAGGCCGTCGAACACGGCCGCTGCCGCGATCGCGGCGATGGCCGCGCCCCACATGCCGACGTTCGCGAAGTGCACTGCGGACAGGCCCGAGCACATGGCCAGGACCGTGATCGCGTTCGGCAGCAGGCGAACGCCGGGCCCGCTGCGGTTTGTCGGGTGACTTTCGGCTACGAGTCTCACACTGTTCTAAGTGGAGCGATTCTGGAGCACCGCGTAGAACAGAACGTCACGCAACAGCACGCAACAGCGTTGAACGACGGCCAACCGCGCTGGTCAGCCATGAAGCTTTCTGTTTTCGCAGGTCAGGGCCGTGGCCTGATCCGACTGGCAGTGTGAGGGTCAGGGGTTCGAGTCCCCTCAGCTCCACTTGTAGGTAGAACCCGTCTGGTCAAGCGAATTCGCTGACCGGGCGGGTTTCTTGCTGTTCCAGATCGATTTTCAGTGATCGTCTGGTTCAGGGGCGCTCACGTCCTGTGTCCCAGGGGGACCGGCAACGCTCCTCACGTTGAACCTGAGGCTGAGCTGTTCCGGGGCGTCATCCAGCCTGACTGCATCAAGGCGTGCAACGCCTGGGGTGACGACTCGTCTGCCAGGGCGGCGCTGCGCACCCAAGCCGTTGCCAGCACGGTGAGGAACAGGTCACGTCCACGCACCCAGGGGTGGGCGGCCCCATCGCGCTGGGCCGCGTGGAGGAACTCGTCGGTGGTCGTGATGAACCCCTGGCAGGTGATCGCCAAGGGGGAGGTCTCCTCTGACAGCGCGGCCCGCAGGGGTTCGGGGAGGCCGTCGAAGGCCGTCAGCCACTCGCCCAGCGCCTCGAGCCATCGGACGAGTGCGATGCCGGAGTCGGCTTCTTCGCGCCGGATGGCGTCGCGGCGGGACACCAGTTCCTCATCTCGCGCCTGCAGGAGGGCGGCTAGTGTCCTGAGTTGTTAATTCGTGTGCAGGCGTAGGGTTCGGTGGCATGCCGAACCCGAAGCTGCCTGAGTTGCTGCTGTCCGATGACGAGGC
>NZ_JBFBAW010000036.1:0-60199 GCF_040682435.1 Lentzea sp. NPDC051208
CGAGGAGGTAATTCATATATTACTGGCTGTGTTTCGGCACGCTGTTGAGTTCTCAAAGAACACGCGCACACCGCAGCTAATCTCCGAAGAGAGTCACTTCCGGGGCTGTGTCGTACTTAGAAGTCTTTCGCCGCACTCCGTTCCGGCTGTGTTTCCCGGCCCGTTCCGTGCTGGCATGGAGAAATTTACACGGGGCCCCCACGAGATCCAAATCGGGGGTCACGTACGGCGTAACCGCAGGTCAGGCAGCACGCAGACGGCTCAAACCCGCCAAGATCGACGCACAGTGTGACCGGGACCACGCAGACAATCTTGTATCCAGCCTCAACGGGGTGCGGCCGGCAGGTGCACGGTGACCGACAAACCACCGGTCGGCACGGCCACTGCCTGGGCAAACCCGCCATGAGCAGCCACCGCGGCACGCACGATGGAGAGCCCCAACCCCGTTCCGGACTGGCTGGTCCGGTCCTTGACCCCGCGACGGAACGGCTCGAACAGCTCTTCCACGCGGTCCGGCGGGATCAACGGCCCCGACGACGACACGCGCAGAACGGACCACTGCGGCCCCGTCTCCACCACGGTCTCGATCCATCCGCCGACGTGGTTGTGGCGGACGGCGTTCTCCAGCAGGTTGCCGGCGATCCGCTCCAGCAGTGCGGGATCCCCGACCGCGAGCGCCGGCACGCACCGGAACACCGTGCGCAGGTTGCGTGCCTCGGCCTCGGCCCGTGCCGCCCTCCACGCGGACTCGACCACAGCGGACAGGTCGACCGGCTCGCGCACAGCGAGCCCGATCCCGTCCGTGCGCGCGAGCAGCAGCAGCGCGGACACCAACTGTTCGGCACGCTCCCCCGCCGCACGCACGACGCCGGCCATGCGTCGCAGCTCTTCGACGTCGGCGTCCGGATCGGACAGAGTCACGTCCAGCTCGGTGCGCACCACCGAGAGAGGAGTGCGCAGTTCGTGCGATGCGTTCGCCACGAACCGGCGCTGCGAGTCGAAGGCGGCTTCCAGCCGGTCGAGCATCGCGTCGAAGGTGTCCGCGAGCTCCGCGACCTCGTCGCGCGGGCCTTCCAGCCGCAACCGCGACCCCAGCGACTCGGCCGACAACCGGCGAGCAGCCCCCGTCACGTCGTGCAGCGGCTTCAGGACGCGACCGGTGAGCGTCCAGGTCAGAACACCGGCGGCCACGACCATGCACGCGAACGCGATCAGCCCGGCCCGCAGCAGGTCCTGGCGGGCGGCGGCCGTCAACGCGTCGGTCAGCACCTTCACGGTGACGGTGACGCCGTCCACCGTGACCTGGGTGTCGGAGGGGAACGACGGCGACGAGTCGAAGACCCGTCCCACCAGCGTCCAGCCGAGGAACAGCAGTACGGCGCTCACGACCGCGACGAGCGCGGTGGTGAGGAGCGTGATCCGAAGGCGAAGCCCTGGTCCGCGCCTTCGCATAGGTCAGTCCTCAGCAGATCCGTTCGAAGCACTCGGCACCCGGTAGCCGGAGCCCACGACGGTGTCGATGATGCCCGGTTCCCCGAGCTTCTTGCGCAACGTCATCACAGTGACGCGCACGGTCGTGGTGAACGGGTCGGCGTTCTCGTCCCACACGCGCTCAAGCAGCTCCTCGCTGCTGACGACCGAGCCCTTGGCCGCGAGCAGCACCTCGAGGACGCCGAACTCCTTGCGGGTCAGCTCGATCGGCTGCCCGCCGCGCGACACCGTGCGCCGCGCGGGGTCCAGTTCCACGTCCTGGGCGGCGAGCAGCGGCGGCGTCGCGGGGGTCGCGCGCCGGGCCAGCGCCCGCACGCGCGCGACCAGCTCGGGGAACGCGAACGGCTTCGCGAGGTAGTCGTCCGCACCGAGCGACAGTCCGGACACGCGATCCTCGATGGAACCGCTCGCCGTCAGCATCATGACCCTGGTGAGCGCGCCGGAGCTGAGGATCTCCTTGCACAGCTCGTCGCCGGACATCCCCGGCAGGTCGCGGTCGAGCACGACCACGTCGTACCGCGTGACGGTCGACTTCTCGTGCCCGGTCTCGCCGTCGTAGGCGACGTCCACGGCCATGCCTTCGCGCCTCAGGCCGCGAGCGATCGCGTCGGCCAGAGGCGCCTCGTCCTCGACTACCAGAATCCGCACGCCTCAAAGGTGCCACACGCACCTGAGAAGGCGCTTAACGACACCTTCACCTGCTGCGTGCAGGCCGATCGACGACGACCGTCGAGGCGCTCTGCAGTGCCCGGAGCTCCAGCAACGCCGGGTGCTGCTCCGCCAGCCGGGCCGCGTTCAGCAACGACCGCAGCGCCGCCGTCTCCCCGCGTGCCCGCTCCAGCGCCGCACGTCCCTCGGACGCCGCCACCAGCTCGGCCAGGGCGGCTCGGCGCAGCTCGGCGGGCATGACGACATCGCGAACCGCGACCTCGGCGACGGAGATCCCCAGCTCTTCGGCGCGCGGCGCGATACGAGTCGCCACCTCGGCCGCGATGTCCGCGCGCTCAGGGTCTACGGCCGAGTGTGCGCGAGTGACCACGGCACCGCGCAACGCGAGCTGCACGGCCGTGTAGAGCTCATCCTCAGGAGACGCCGCCTCCATCACGAACTTCGTCGGCGACGTCACGGCCCACCGGACCACAACGGTCACGCGGACCAGAACGCCGTCCGCGGTCGGCACGTCCTGCGCCGCGGGCGTCATCGTGCGCGGGCGGATGTCGACGCGGGTCAGCACCGCGCGAAACGGCACCCGGTGGCGTCCCGGGCCGAGTTCACCGACCAGCTCTCCGCGGTCGAACCGGACGCCCCGCTCCCACGGGAACAACGTGCGCTTCATCGTCTCCACCCCCGTCCGGACAGGCCACGACCCCGGTCGGCGAGGCGGGGAGCGGGAGTCCACAAGGGACTCTCAAAGCTCCTCGCCCCCGTGTGCGACCGGGGTCGTGGCGTCAGGATTTGAACCTGGTCTCTACAGAACCAACGCGTCCGCCCGATTCGCGGGACCCGAGTCGGGAAGACCTGCCGGGCCGCTGAAGCGAACGCTCACGGTGGTGGAGGTTAGCCGACCTACTTCTCCACGTGCTCGTCAATTTCGACGGGCAGGCACTCCAGGCGGGCGGCCCACTCCGTCACGCGGCGTGCGACGTCCTGCGCGGTGATGCCGCACAACGCGAGCACCTCGCCACGCTCACCGTGGTCGTGGAACTGCTGCGGCAGAGCGATGTCGCGCAACGGCACCTCGACGTCGGCATCGCGCAGGGCGGCCGCGAGAGAGGAACCGAAGCCACCGTGGCGGCCACCGTCCTCAACGGTCACCACGAGCTTGTGCGACGCCGCCATCTCCACGAGGTCCACCGACATCGGGTAGATCCACCGCGGGTCGACCACCGTCACGCCGATGCCCTGGTCCTCCAGCCGTTGCGCGGCTTCGAGACCGAGACCGCCCAACGCGCCGACCGTCACCAGCAGCACGTCGGTGCCCGAGCGCCTCAGCACGTCCACGGAACCCACGCGCTCCAACGCGGGCAGGTCCGGGCCGACGGAGGCCTTCGGGTAGCGGATCACCGACGGCGCGTCCGAGATCGCCACGGCCTCCTTCAGCTCCTCGACCAGCGTGCCGGCGTCACGCGGCGCAGCCACGTGGACGCCGGGGATGACGCCGAGGATCGACATGTCCCACATGCCGTGGTGCGACGCGCCGTCCGGGCCGGTGACGCCGGCCCGGTCGAGCACGACCGTGACGCCCTGCTTGTGCAGCGCGACGTCCATCAGCAGCTGGTCGAACGCCCGGTTGAGGAACGTCGCGTAGACGGCCACCACGGGGTGCAGGCCACCGATCGCCAGACCGGCGGCGGAGGTCAGCGCGTGCTGCTCGGCGATGCCGACGTCGAAGAACCGCTCCGGGAACGCCTTGGCGAACGGGTCCAGTCCGGTGGGCCCCTGCATCGCGGCGGTGATCGCCACGACGTCGGAACGCTCGCGGCCGACGTCCACCAAGGCGTCGGAGAACACGTGCGTCCAGGTCCGGCTGGACGGCTTGACGTCCTCGCCGGTGATCGGGTCGATGACGCCGGTGGCGTGCATCTGGTCGGCCTCGTGGTTCTCGGCCGGCGCGAACCCCATGCCCTTGCGGGTGACCGCGTGCACGATCACCGGGCCGCCGAACGACTTCGCGCGCTGCAGTGCGGACTCCAGCGTCGCCATGTCGTGACCGTCGACCGGGCCGATGTACTTGAGACCGAGGTCCTCGAACATCGCCTGCGGCGCCAGCGCGTCCTTGATGCCGCGCTTGGCGGCGTGCAGGGCGGCGTAGAGGGGCTTGCCGAAGAACGGCGTCTGCTGCAGAGCGCTCTTGCCCTTCTCCAGCACGCGCTCGTAACCGGGACGCAGCCGCAGCGACGACAGGTGGTCCGCGAGTCCACCGATCGTCGGCGAGTACGAGCGGCCGTTGTCGTTGACCACGATCACGACCGGACGCGTCTTGTCCGCCGCGATGTTGTTCAACGCCTCCCAGCACATGCCACCGGTCAGCGCGCCATCGCCGACGACCGCGACCACGTGGCCGTGAGCGCCGTTGATCTGCTTCGCCTTCGCCAGACCGTCCGCGTAGGACAGCGCCGTCGAGGCGTGCGAGCTCTCCTGCACGTCGTGCTCGGACTCCGACCGCGACGGGTAGCCCGACATGCCGCCCTGTTTGCGCAGCCGGTCGAAGCCGTCACGGCGGCCCGTGACGATCTTGTGCACGTACGACTGGTGACCGGTGTCGAACACGATCGGGTCCTGCGGCGAGTCGAAGACTCGATGCAGCGCCAGGGTCAGTTCGACGACACCCAGGTTCGGGCCCAGGTGCCCGCCCGTCTTGGACACCTTGTCGACCAGAAAACGCCGGATCTCGTCGCACAGCTGCTTCAGCTGCGCGTCGTCCATCCGTTTCAGATCAGCTGGTCCGTGCACGGACTCCAGCAGGGTCACCACGCCCACCTCACTCCTGAAGACTTCGGCTCAGTCTACGGAGACGCGACTGAGACGCAGCTTCAGCTCGTCTCAGGTACGAGCAGGGCGATGCACTCCATGTGGTGGGTCATCGGGAACGCGTCGAACGCCCGCAGCTCCGCGAGCCGGTAGCCCTGAACTGTGAATTCGGCCAGGTCGCGGGCCAGGGCGGCGGGGTCGCAGGCGACGTAGACGACCCGCTGCGGACGCCGTCGTGCGACTTCAGCCACAACGACCTTGCCCGCTCCCTTGCGAGGGGGGTCGAGGACCACGACATGAGGGTTCTCGACGGGCAGTTTGCGCGTCACAGCGCTCTCCACCTTGTCCGCCACCCACTCCACCTGGGACATGCGCCGGAGGTTGCGCCGGCCGTCCTCCACGGCACCGGGGAAAGACTCCACGACCAGCACGGATCCGCTTTCGCCGACCTGCCGTCCGAGCACGGAGGCGAAGAGGCCCGCACCGCCGTAGAGGTCCCACGCGCGTTGTCCCGGCTCGGCCGCGGCCCACTCCCCCACGACGGACGCGAACGTGTCCGCGGCGGCCGGGTGGACCTGCCAGAAACCGTCCGCGGAAACTCTCCACTTTCGTTGGGCGGCGATCTCGACGGCCGTACCGGTTCCGGCGCGTCGCGTGGTGTGTCGGCCGCGCACCTCACCCACATGACGGTTGCCGTCACCGTCCTGGACGATCGTGAGCTCCTGTGCCCGCCACTTTCGGTCGGTCACCGCCTCGACCATGCCCGGCTTGGAGATCACACAGTGGTCGACCGGGATCACATCGTGGGAACGCAGGCCCCGGAAGCCCGGCTTCCCGTCGCGGCCGACGGCCATCCGGATCCGCGTCCGCCATTCCAGCGGACCGCCCGGCAGCGCCTCCACGACCACGTCGCGTTCGATCTTGGCGAGCCTCGCCAGCTGCTCGCGGACGACCTCGGCCTTCAGCTCGCGTTGCGCGTCCCACGAGACGTGCTGGAAGTCGCAGCCGCCGCACAGCCCCGGCCCGCTGAACGGGCACGGCGCCTCGACCCGGTCGGGTGACGCCTGAAGGATCTCGACGGCGTCCGCACGGCAGAACGATCCGCCGTTGTCCTCGTACACGGAGACCACGACGCGCTCACCGGGCAGCGCGTGACGCACGAACAGAACGCGTCCCTCATGCCGTGCAACGAAATGCCCGCCGTGCGCGACAGGCCCTACTTCTACTTCGAACTTGCGTCCGGTCCAGTCTTCCTTGGTCGAGCTCATCGGTCGTCAAGTCCCCTTCGGACAGCGCCGGGCGCGATGACGTCCTTGTCCTTGACCTTCACCGAGGACTCCAGCTGCCACGGCACGCTGGTCACCATCACACCCGGCTGGAAAAGCAGCCTTCCCTTGAGCCGCAACGCGCTCTGGTTGTGCAGAAGCTGCTCCCACCAGTGGCCGACGACGTACTCGGGGATGAACACCGTAACAACGTCGCGGGGGTTGTCCGTCCTGACGCGCTTGACGTAGTCGAGAATGGGCTTGGTGATCTCCCGATAGGGAGACTCGATCACCTTCAGCGGGATCTTGAAGTTCTCCTTCTCCCACTCGGCGACGAGCTTGCGGGTGTCGCCGTCGTCGACGTTGACCGTGACGGCCTCCAGCACGTCCGGACGCACGGCCTTGGCGTAGGACAAGGCCCTGAGCGTCGGCATGTGCAATTTGGACACCAGCACCATCGCGTGGTTGCGCGCGGGCATCGTGCGCACGCGCTCCTGCTTGCGCAGTTCCTCGGCGACGGTGTCGTAGTGCTTGCGGATCGCCGTCATCAACGCGTAGATGGCGGCCATCGCGGCGATGGCGATCCACGCGCCCTTGGTGAACTTGGTGATCAGCACGATGACAAGCACGGTCGCGGTCATGACGAGACCGAACGTGTTGATCGCCTGCGACCGCCGCATCCGCCGGCGCGCCTGCTCGTCGGTCTCGGTCTTCAGCAGCCGCTGCCAGTGCCTGATCATGCCGAGCTGACTCAGCGTGAACGACACGAACACACCGACGATGTAGAGCTGGATCAGCCGGGTCACCTCGGCGTCGAAAGCGATCACCAGCACGATCGCGAACCCGGCCAGGAACACGATGCCGTTGGAGAACGCCAGCCGGTCGCCGCGGGTGTGCAGCTGCCTCGGCAGGTAGCGGTCCTGGGCGAGGATCGAGCCGAGCACCGGGAAGCCGTTGAACGCGGTGTTCGCCGCGAGCACGAGGATCAGCGCGGTCACCGCCGTGACGAAGTAGAAGCCGGGCGGGAAGCTGTCGAACACCGCGCCCGCGATCTGGGCCAGCATCGTCTTCTGCTCGTAGTCCGCCGGGGCGTTCGTGATCTGCTGCTTGGGGAACTCGGCCATCCGCACATCGGTCAGCTGGGCGAGCACGATCAGGCCCATGAGCATGGTCACCGAGATGCCGCCCATCAACAGCAACGTCGTCGCGGCGTTGCGGGACTTGGGCTTGCGGAACGCGGGCACGCCGTTGCTGATCGCCTCGACGCCGGTGAGCGCGGCGCAGCCGGACGAGAACGCCCGCATCACCAGGAACGCGAAGGCGAGGCCCATGAGGTGGTCCTGCTCGGCGTGGATCTCCAGGCCGGAGCTCTCCGCGCGCATGTCGTCGCCCATGACGAAGCCGCGGACGAGGCCGTAGCCGATCAGGCCCATGATGCCGATCATGAACGCATAGGTGGGGATCGCGAACGCGGTGCCGGACTCGCGGATGCCGCGCAGGTTGATCGCCGTGAGAATCACGATCGCGGCGACGGCGAACTCCGCCTTGTGCGTCGCCACGAACGGGATGGCCGAACCGATGTTCGCCGCCGCGGCCGAGATCGACACCGCGACCGTGAGGATGTAGTCGACGAGCAGGGCGCTCGCCACCGTGAGCCCTGCTCTGCGTCCCAGGTTGACCGTCGCGACCTCGTAGTCACCGCCGCCGGACGGATAGGCGTGCACGTTCTGCCGGTAGCTCGCGACGACGGTCAGCATGACCAGGACGACCGCGACCCCTACCCACGGTGCCAGTGCGTAGGCGCTCAAGCCCGCCACCGACAGCATCAGGAAGATCTCCTCCGGGGCGTAGGCGACCGACGACATGGCGTCGGAGGCGAACACCGGGAGGGCGATGCGTTTGGGCAGGAGGGTGTGCGCGAGGCGATCACTGCGGAACGGCCGTCCGACAAGGAGGCGTTTGGCAGCGGTGGCGAGCTTGGACACGGCCAGAGCGTAAGGGGTCCGCTCACCGGGACGGGCTGATGCTCGGTAGGTTCTGCGGAGAGTTCGCCTGAGGAGGCATGTCGTGCACGTGGTGATCATGGGTTGTGGCCGGGTGGGGGCGTCCCTGGCCAGGGCCCTGGAGCGACTCGACCACCAGGTCGCCGTGATCGACAAGGATGCGCAGTCGTTCCGCAGGCTGGGCAGCGACTTCCACGGCCAGCAGGTCATCGGCAACGGTTTCGACCGCAATGTCCTGATCGAGGCCGGTGTCGAGCGCGCCGGCGCGTTCGCGGCGGTCTCCAGCGGTGACAACTCGAACATCATCTCGGCGCGGGTCGCGCGCGAGACGTTCGGTGTCGAGCACGTCGTCGCGCGCATCTACGACCACAAGCGCGCCGCGGTGTACGAGCGCCTGGGCATCCCGACCGTGGCGACGGTGCCGTGGTCGACCGACCGGTTCCTGCGGATGTTGCTGCCCGAGGGGGCGTCGACCGCGTGGCGCGACCCGTCCGGCACCGTGGCGGTGCTGCCGATCGAGGTCGACGAGGCCTGGGTCGGGCGCCCGGTGCGCCAGCTCGAAGAGGCGATCGGCGCGCGCGTGGCGTTCGTGATGCGCTTCGGCACGGGTGTCCTGCCGGACGCGAAGACCGTCGTGCAGGCGGACGACTCGATCTACGTGGCGGCGCTGTCCGGCACGATCACCGACGTCGCGGCGGCGGCGCTGCAGGCACCGGAGGAGAGCTGATGCGGGTCGCCATCGCCGGCGCGGGGGCCGTGGGACGGTCCATCGCGCAGGAGCTCGTCTCGGACGGGCACCAGGTCATGCTGATCGAAAGGGACCGGGCGCACTTCGACCCGAACTCCGTCGAACAGGCCGAGTGGGTCCAGGCCGACGCGTGCGAGCTGTCCTCTTTGGAGGACGCGGGCATGCAGCTGTGCGACGTGGTGATCGCCGCGACCGGTGACGACAAGGTCAACCTCGTGGTGTCGCTGCTGGCAAAGACGGAGTTCGCCGTCCGCCGCGTCATCGCGCGCGTGAACGACCCCACGAACGAATGGCTCTTCACCGAGTCGTGGGGTGTCGACGTGGCCGTGTCGACGCCACGGCTGCTGGCCGCGATGGTCGAGGAGTCCGTGACGATCGGCGACGTCGTGCGGCTGATGACGTTGCGGCAGGGGCAGGCGAACCTCGTGGAGATCACGCTCGACGAGTCGACGCCGTTCGCCGGCCGGGCGGTCTCGGAGCTGACGATGCCGCGGGACGCCGCCCTGGTGACGATCCTGCGCGGCGGGCGGGTCATCGTGCCGCAGCCGGACGACACGCTCGAGGGCGGCGACGAGCTGTTGTTCGTCACCACCGCCGCGGTCGAGCAGGACATCAAGGCCGCTCTGGGGTACTGAGGCCGCTTTCTGCCTGCGTGTCTGGGGAGGCGGGCACCTGCTTTTTGTGAGCGATCGGCTGCCCTTGGTCGGGCGCTGGTACGCCACACTCGGCGCGATTGCGTCGCTCGTGCCTACCGCGGAAATCGCTCGAATCCGCGTTGATGACCGTGCCGCAGGATCTCGTGGACGTGGCTCTCGTGCGCGTCGGTGACGACGACGGGCGCGTGTCGCTCGGCTGATTGATATCCAATATATCGGGCTCACACAACACGCTGTCTACGACCGTCAGCGCGCTTTCGCCGCATCGCCGCTGGTCCGAGCCCCGAGCCTGACCGTTGCTGGTTGGCCCGCCAGCCTCCCACAGCCTTTGCAATGAGTCTTTTGACGTCGTCCGCAAACGTTTTTTGCATCTGATGGTCAGCGAGACGGGCAGAAGCAGGCAGCCGAGACTCCATGTGTCGGATGTCAGTAGGCGATCCGCCGCGGGGCGCAGCCGGGCGCCGTTCAGACGCCGCACAGCAGTCCGCGACGATCGAGCCCCGCGACGTTCGCACTCCATCGCGGCGTCGGGTCCGGAAACGACACTGCCGGTGCCCCCAAGTGGAGGCACCGGCAGCGAAGCGTGAAGCGGGTCAGTCTCTGGACTTGTCGCGGGACTCGGCGTCGACGACGCGCTTGAGTTCGTCCATGTCCGGGGTGAGCAGGTCGTCGGCCGTGCGTGCGAGGACGGCTTCCGTCGCCGCTTCGGCATCCGCCTTGGCCTTGGCCTCGGCTGCCTCCTCGGCCTCCTTGAGGCGCTTGTCCGCGCGGCGGACCGCCCAGACCGTGGCGAGGAGGGCGATGGCCATCAGCGGGTAGCCCATGCCGAGACGGGCGACCGCGAGCCAGCCGACCTGGTCCTCGTCGTAGAGCCAGCGCTGGACCACGAAGCGGGCGAAGAACACCAGGGCCCACACGAAGGTCGCGATGTCGTAATCGCGGACCGAGGCCTTGTCGTCGCGCCAGGAGCGGTCTCTGCCGTTGAGGAACGTCCAGATCACGCCGGCGAGCGGCCGGCGCAGGATGATCGACAGCAGGAACGCGCTGCCGTACACCACGCTCTGCCAGATGCCGAAGAGGAAGAAACCCTTGGCCTCGCCTGTCTTGTACGCGATGAACGCCGCGATGCCCACGCCGAAGACGGCGGAGATCGCGGGCTGGATGGTGCCCTTGCGCACGGCCAGGACCACACCGATGACGACGGCGGCGGCGAGCGAGCTGATGATCGCCGCCATCAGGTTCTTGGTCATGAAGTTGACGATCACGAAGACGAGCACGGGCAGCGACGAGTAGAGCATTCCGCTCACGCCGCCCATCTGATCGAGGACGGTGGGCTGCTTTTCTTCGGTCTTGACTGAGGTCATGAAGCGTTCTGCAACTCGTAATAGGGGTTGTAGAGCACCTTGCGCCCGTCGCGCACGGCGATGCGGCCCCGAGCCTTGATCGTCCGACCAGGCTCGATTCCCGCGATGCGACGGCGGCCGAGCCAGACGAGGGTGACGCCCTCGGTGCCGTCGTAGAGCTCGGCTTCCAGTGTGGCGGCCGCGTCCCGCGGGCAGAGCTCCACGGTGCGGAGCCTTCCGAGGACGGTGACCTCCTCACCGGACTTGCAGTCGCAGGCCTTCACCGCGCCGACGGCCTCCGCTTTTCGCGACAGGTCGTCCGCGTCGAGCTCGGTCACGTCGCTGGTCAAGCGACGTACCAAGCGGCGCCAATAGCCGCTCATCCCCGACTCCTGCATTGCTCAGGTGGCCCCGTGGTGTGGACCGTCTGACAGTGAGGGTACGCACGGGCAACGACAATCTTGGGCGTGCCTGCCGAGACTGTGCTTCTGCTGCCCGGAACCGCCTCTGACGAGGTGTTCGTCCGTTCGGTGTTCACCGAGCCGTTGTCGCAGGTCGGTGCCGTTCTCACCGCACCACGTGTCCGCACACTCAGTGAACGGTTGACGGCCCTTGAAAATGCCCCGGCAAGCCACCCGATCGTGGTAGGTGGTGTTTCGCTGGGCGCGCACGTCGCCGCGAGGTGGGCGGTGGCCAACCCGGAGCGGTGCGCGGGCTTGATCCTGGCGCTACCTGCGTGGACCGGCGCTCCGGACGAGGCACCCGCGGCGCTGGCGGCCAAGGCGAGCGCGCAGATCGTCCGGACCCAGGGCCTCACGACGGCGCTCGCCGGCACGACCGGCTGGCTGCACGACGAACTGACGAGGGCATGGCACGGCTACGGCGACGAACTCGTGCCGCATCTCGAAGAAGCCGCCGAATCGCTGGCGCCCACCCTCGACGAGCTGAAGTCGCTGAACGTGCCGACGGGCATCGTCGGGTGCACCGATGACCCGGTGCACCCGATCGTGGTCGCGCGGGCATGGGCCGAAGCCATCCCACGCGCCGTGCTCGTCACCACGACGCTGGACGCCTACCCGCACGCGTTGGGGCGTGCGGTGCAGGCGTGGCAGCAGGCGCGTTAGCCCTGCTGTTGCTGGATGTGCCGGGCGATCGCTTCCGGCAGCTCGACCGGCAGCGGGGTGCGGGGCGGCATCGGCTGCTCACCGCGCACGACCACGGTGCCGCGCAACATCTCGCGCAACGCCTGCGAGTTCTGCTCGAAGTGCTCCTCGGGGCCGGCCGCGACACCGCGCAGCATCCAGCGCGGGCCGTCGACGCCGACGAAGAGGATCTGCACGCCCTGGTTGCGCGCGGTGATCTCCTCGCCCCACTCGCCGTTCTCGCGGTTGATGCGGGCGCCGTCCTCCTTGAGACCCTCGATCAGCTCGGCGCCGACCTCCCGCCACAGGCCACCGGACTTCGGCGCGGCGAACGCGCTGACCGTCAGCTGGCCGACGGACGTAAGGACGTGCACGGCGCGCACGGAGCCGTTCTGCTGGTCCATCTCGACCTGCAACTGGGCCTCGTCCGGCATCGGCAGCAGCACCGATCCCAGGTCCAGCCGCTCCACGTCGTCCTGGGGAGCGACCGTCGAGTCCCACGGGCCCTCGACGTCGTCGAAGACCTCGTCGTGCTCCGGACCGGTCTCGACCGCCCCCGAGGAGTGACGACCGCGCTTGCGGCGCCTTCCGAACATGCCCCTACCCCTCCGCCTTCATCCGGGCGAGCACCACGTGCCCGCCGGTCGAGCCATAGCCTTCCGCACCGCGTTCCGTCTCCGGCAACTCGGTCACCTCCCGGAACACCGCGTGCTCGACGCGTTGCACCACGAGCTGCGCGATCCGGTCGCCCCGCGACAGCACGATCGGCTCCCGGAGATCATGGTTCACGAGGCAAACGCGAATCTCACCGCGGTAGCCGGAGTCGATCGTGCCCGGCGTGTTCACCACGCTCAGCCCGGCCCGGGCGGCCAGGCCCGACCTCGGGTGGACGAAGCCCGCGAACCCGTCGGGCAGCGCGATGGCGACACCGGTGCCGACCACGGCGCGCTCTCCTGGTGGAATGACCACGTCCGACGTGGTGACCAGATCTGCGCCCGCGTCGCCATCACGGGCGTAGGCGGGCACGGGAACCCCCGGATCGAGCCGGGTCAGCAACACCTCGACGCTGGACACGGCGGCCGAGATTACCCTGACGACGTGAGTGAGACTGCCGTGACCGCCACTACGACCTTCCGCGAACGCCTGTACGTGACGTGGTGGATCTGGCCGCTGCCGCTGCTCGCGGCCGCGCTGCTGGCCGCCGAGGTGCACATGGGCTTCCCCGGCGTCAGGTCCTGGCTGCCGTACGTGATCCTGCTCCCGCTGACGGCCGCCCTGATCGCGAAGATGGGGTCCACGAAGGTGGAGGTCGCCGACGGAGAGCTGCGCGCGGGTGACGCGCACATCCCGCTGGAGCTGCTCGGCGACGTCGAGATCATCGCTCCCGAGGACCGCCGCCGGACCATGGGCCGCGAACTGGACCCCGCGGCGTTCGTCGTGCACCGGGGCTGGGTCAAGCCGCTCGTGCGGGTGCGCGTGAACGACCCGGAGGACCCGACGCCCTACTGGGTGATCAGCACGCGTCGTCCCGACGAGCTCGCCGCCGCGATCAAGTCCTGAGAAACACAACTGGGCGCCACCCGTGAGGGTGAGCGCCCAGTTCTTTCTCCAGCGGACTGAACTCAGGCGCAGTCCCGGCAGATGTACGTGCCGCCGTTGTCCTCGGCGAGCCTGCTGCGGTGGTGCACCAGGAAGCACTTCGAGCACGTGAACTCGTCGGCCTGCTTGGGCAGGACCTTGAACGTGAGCTCCTCACCGGACAGGTCGGCGCCCGGAAGCTCGAAGTTCTCCGCGCTCGCGTCCTCGTCGACGTCGACGACGCCGGACTGCGTCTCGTTCCGCCGGGCTTTCAACTCCTCGAGGGAGTCCTCAGCGAGTTCGTCCGCCTCGCTGCGACGCGGCGCGTCGTAGTCGGTCGCCATCTTCTTCACCCCTGCGGTCTACGGAGACTGTTCGTGTCGCTGGTTAACGCTCCAGCGACCTCTTTTGTGCCCCACGTCAAGGTGACGTAGGTCTCCCACACCCGGCGGGCAAGCCAACCCCCTTGACGTGACCGTCGGCTTGATCGAAATGTGTGCGGAGCGCGCAGAGGGTAGCTCATTGCCCGAGTGGCTCAACATCGGGTTACCCCTTACCGACCGGACGGGTGACACAACCTTTCTACGCTGGACCGATACCCTGTGCGGGAGCACGTGTGCCGTGGCGTGCAACCTGGCGCCGGGCCGGTACCGTCCTGACTGTGAGCAATCAGGAGGGTGCAGTGGGTCACGCCCGCCAGGGCGCGCATCAGCCGGGTTGGGCCTAGGCTGATCTCAGGGACGGATCACGGGGAGGGCTTCGAACGTGGGATCCGCATCGGGGAGCTTGACGCCTTACAAGAGGCGTCGGCCCGTGCCCGCGCTCGTCCTGTTCGCGGTGCTGTTGGTCAGTTCCGTGTTCGTGTGGGTGAAGGTGCTCGGCAACGCGAGCGACGTGGACGCGGCCATCAAGTGCAACGCGCCCGGCAACGTCACGACATCGGTCACCGGCGCGGCGGATCCGGCCGCGGCCTCGACGCCGCAGCCGCAGGCACCGCCGCTGGGCACCGTCCTGGAGCACGACGCGCTGGACCGCACGAACCCGGTGCCGGTCGGCGAGGTCAACTTCAAGGTCGTGAACGCCTCGACGCAGCGCAACCACGCCAAGGCCGTCGCGACGATGTTCACCGAACTGGGCCTGAAGCAGGCGGCCGACCCCGGCAACGACGCGATCTACCCGGCGGGCGACATGACCTGTCGCGGCCAGATCCGCTTCGGCGCGCCCGGCGCGTCGGCGGCCAGGACGCTGTCGCTGCTGGAGCCGTGCCTGGAACTCGTGCGCGACGACCGGCAGGACGCCACCGTCGACATCGCGATCGGCAAGAAGTTCGACGAGGTCAAGCCGAACAGCAGCGCGCGCAAGATCCTCGACCAGCTCAGCGAGTGGGCGGCGCAGCAGCCGGAGCAGCAGGGCGGTCAGGTCGCCGCGGCCACCCCGCCGACGCTCAACGCCGACAACCTGGCCGGCGCACGCGACGTGACCTGCTGACTTCCGCAAGGCCGCGCGCTACCTTGCGCGCATGGGGGTAGATCTTCGTCCGGACGAGCGCGTCCTGTGGCAGGGCGAGCCGGCACATCACTCGGTCTTCCTGAGGCTGGACCTGAAGTGGATCCGGTTCAGCCTCAAGTTCGGCGCCGTCAAGATCGCGCTCATAGCGGGGCTGGCCTTCCTGACGCACGGGTGGACGGGCTTCTTCGCCGACTGGTCCACCGCCCTGCTGGTGTGCGGCGCGTTCGCCGTGCTCGATCTTCTCTATCTGGCCGAGCCGTTCCTCTGGCGCTACCGGACGCTGCGTCGCACGACCTACTACGTCACCGACCAACGCGTCGTGTCCATTCCTGGAAGGCGGGCGCGGTCGGTGAAGCTCGCCGACATCGACAACTTGTCCTTCACCGAAGAACCGGACGGCTCCGGGCACATCAGGCTCGACCGGCGGATCATGCCCGACGGCTACGGCAACGGGACGGTCGCCGAGCTGATCCACGTGCCGGACGTGCGCCAGGTCGTCACCCTGCTGTCCACGTTGACGGGCCTCCCCGAATCAACGTTGATTCAACGTTGATTCGGGCCCCTTATGCAAAAGACGTTTGCGGACGACCGCAAACGTCTTTTGCACAACCAATATATTAGCGCTCTGACCTGCGGGTCAGACCTTGCCGAAGCCCGACTCGACGAGGGCGTCGTACATCTCGTCGGCGATGCCGGGTGCGGCGGCGAACGTCGCGTCCTGCCCGAGTTCGGGGGACGATCCGGGCAGCCGCACGACCGCACCGGCCTCCGCGGCGATCAGTCCGCCGGCGGCCCAGTCCCAGCGCCCCAGCCCGTGCTCCGCGTAGGCGTCGAGCCGTCCGGCGGCTACCGAGCACAGGTCGAGCGACGCCGCGCCGGCGCGCCTGAGGTCACGCACTCGCGTGGCCATGCCGGCCCACGCGGCGGCCTGCCGCTGACGACGTTCCGGCCGATACGCGAAGCCGTATCCCAGCAACGAGAGAGACAGGTCCGTCGTCGCCGAGACGCGCAACGGCGAACCGTCCAGGAACGAGCCGTACCCGCGTGCGGCGGTCCACATGCGGCCGGTGGCGGGCTCGAACACCGCGCCCGCGACGGACTCGCCGTCGAGCTGCGCTGCGATCGAGACCGAGTACCAGGGGATTCCGTAGAGGTAGTTCACGGTGCCGTCGATGGGGTCGACGACCCACGTCAAGCCTTCGACGGCAGCAGGACCGTCGAGGCCGCCCTCCTCCTCGCCGAGCACGGGCTCGCCGGGGCGCAACTCGGACAGACGCGTCCGGACGAGTTGTTCTGAGGCGCGGTCAGCTGCGGTCACCACGTCTGTAGAGGTGCTCTTGGTGTCGAACGAGACGACGGCGGAAGCGCGCATGCGCTGAACAAGGGCACCCGCTTCTCGTCCGATCGCCGTCGCGATGTCGACGAGTGGCCGGGGATCGAACACGACCGGTTCCCTCCTGCGTCACTAGCACGGGACTATCGGACACCGTCAGGCTAATGTCTGCGCACCACAGGTGTACTGAATCGAAACCAGCTGGATCTAGTAGGAAGGACCACGGGGATGGGCATCACCCGCGGGTTCGGTGTGGACATCGGCGGCTCGGGCGTCAAGGGCGGCCTGGTCGACCTCGAAGCAGGAGCACTGGACGGCGAACGCTTGCGGATCCCCACGCCCCAGCCTTCGACGCCGGAAGCGGTGGCGGAGGTCGTCGCGGAGATCGTCGAGAAGTTCCAGTGGGACGGTCCGGTCGGCATCACGCTGCCGTGCGTGGTCAAGCACGGTGTCGCCCTCAGCGCCGCGAACGTGGACAAGGGCTGGATCAACTGCGACGCCCAGCAGCTCTTCGCCGCGCGCCTCAAGCGCAAGCCCGAGGACATCGTCGTGATGAACGACGCGGACGCGGCCGGCATCGCGGAGATGACGTTCGGCGCGGGCGTGGGCAAGAACGGCACCGTGGTCCTGCTGACGTTCGGCACGGGCATCGGCAGTGCGGTGTTCCTCGACGGCAAGCTCGTCCCGAACACCGAGTTCGGCCACCTCCAGGTCGACGGGCACGACGCGGAAACGCGCGCGGCCGCCTCCGTGAAGGAGGAGAAGGACCTGTCCTGGGAGGAGTGGACTCCGCGGGTCACGCGGTACATCAACGTGCTCGAGGACCTCATCTGGCCCGACCTCGTCATCGCGGGTGGCGGTGTGAGCAAGAAGGCGCACAAGTGGTTGCCGTTGCTCGAAGTCCGCACCGAAGTGGTCGCCGCGGCGCTGAAGAACGACGCCGGCATCGTGGGCGCCGCATGGGCCGCCGCGCACGGTGTCAGGCCGTAGTGAGCGTTCGACACCGAAACGTGTCCGACTCGATCTAGCTGCGGGAACGCAGGTGAGAGCGCCTCGAAGCACCTCGGGGCGCAACACCGCGTCACGGACGTCGTTACAATGGAACGCACACCCGCCAAGCAAGATCGGCGGGGAGATCCCCCGAACTCTGGCGACCGAGGTTTCGCGCCCTCCGGTTTGCCTTGAACGACCGTCGCGAAAGGGCGTACGTGGCAGCCGCAGAAACCGCAACCCGACGCTCCAGCTCCGCCGCGAGCGCCGCCAAGACCACCAAGGCGACCGCGGCCGGCGAGGCCGAGGAGAAGCCGAAGCGCAAGACGACCGCTGCGGCAGCGAAGAAGCCCGCAGCCGGCGCCAAGGCCCCGCGCAAGACGGCCGGCAAGGCCGATCCTGCCGCGAAGGGCACCGCCAAGAAGGACGGCGACGACCCCGAGGACATGGAAGGCGCTCCTGGCGCCGAGGACCTGGTCGAGGACGTCGAGATCGTCGACGAGCCCGTCGTGGACGAGCCCGAGGAGGCGGAGGACCCCGAGAACAAGGGTGACTTCGTCTGGGACGAGGAGGAGTCCGAGGCCCTGCGCCAGGCGCGCAAGGACGCGGAGCTCACCGCCTCGGCCGACTCGGTCCGCGCCTACCTCAAGCAGATCGGCAAGGTCGCCCTCCTCAACGCCGAGGAGGAGGTCGAGCTCGCCAAGCGCATCGAGGCGGGTCTCTACGCCGCCGAGCGCGTGCGCCGCTCCGAGGAGGAAGCGGAGAAGCTCACGCCGCAGCTGCGCCGTGACCTGCGCTGGATCGTCCGCGACGGCGAGCGCGCCAAGAACCACCTGCTCGAGGCGAACCTCCGCCTCGTCGTGTCGCTGGCCAAGCGCTACACCGGCCGCGGCATGGCGTTCCTGGACCTGATCCAGGAGGGCAACCTGGGCCTGATCCGCGCGGTCGAGAAGTTCGACTACACCAAGGGCTACAAGTTCTCCACGTACGCCACCTGGTGGATCCGTCAGGCGATCACCCGCGCGATGGCCGACCAGGCCCGCACCATCCGCATCCCGGTGCACATGGTCGAGGTCATCAACAAGCTCGGTCGCATCCAGCGCGAACTGCTCCAGGACCTGGGCCGCGAGCCCACCCCGGAGGAGCTCGCCAAGGAAATGGACATCACGCCCGAGAAGGTGCTGGAGATCCAGCAGTACGCGCGTGAGCCCATCTCGCTGGACCAGACGATCGGCGACGAGGGCGACAGCCAGCTCGGCGACTTCATCGAGGACTCCGAGGCCGTCGTCGCCGTCGACGCCGTCTCGTTCACGCTGCTGCAGGACCAGCTGCAGTCCGTGCTCGCGACGCTGTCCGAGCGTGAGGCGGGCGTCGTCCGGCTGCGCTTCGGCCTCACCGACGGCCAACCGCGCACCCTGGACGAGATCGGCCAGGTCTACGGCGTGACGCGTGAGCGCATCCGCCAGATCGAGTCCAAGACGATGTCGAAGCTGCGTCACCCGTCGCGTTCGCAGGTCCTGCGCGACTACCTCGACTAGGTCTTACCCGGTCATACGCAGACAGCCCCGCACCGGTTCGGTGCGGGGCTGTTCTGTTTTTCGAATACTCATGCTTCCGTGCTCGAAAGGGCTTTCACGCTGACCGCTGCGCGATGCCGAAAACGGGCCTGAGAGCCTGCTCCAGCGTTCTGAAGGTGGCGCGGCAGGCGTCTCCAACCGCCGCAGCGCCAGGGCCGTGAGAGAGGCTGTGAGGCACGCCGCCTGAGCGATCAGCGCGGCCCTCGCGGGTCGAACGGAGAGGCCTGAAGCACACTTTCGACCAGGATTTGATCACGGTTCCGCGTCCGAATCGTGGGACGTTCGTGACCTGTTCGCGGAGGGCGGACAAAGGCAACCGATATCACACTCCCGGTCGCACGCAACCGACCGAATGGCCCGAACACACTGCTCCACCAGCGGGTTTCCGGTCGCTCAGCGTGCGTGTCAAGGCGGTGAACCGGTGGCAAATACATGTGTGGGCGTGCTGCAGGCGGGTAAATCGCATAGTGACGCGAGTCGCCACGTACACGGGAACACTGACTATCGCCGAAACGTCTGTCAGAGTGGAGCCAGCGAGCACCGCGCACCGGCCAGGGGCGCTGTGGTCGCAGCTTGGTAAGAGGGCACCGAAACACACCGTTTCCGGTGCTGGGACGGAGGGAGATCCATCATGACTGCAGCACTCACCCGCCCCGAGTTGACCGCTGCCGACCGCTGCGACCGCTGCGGGGCTGCTGCCCAGGTTCGCGCCGTTCTCCCGTCCGGGGGCGAGCTGCTGTTCTGCGGGCACCACTCCCGCGCACACAGCGAAAAACTGCGCGAGCTCGCTGCTGAAATTCAGCAGGGCTGACTTCCACCCCACCTAGCCGCTCGGGGCGGAGATCCTTCTGGGTCTCCGCCCCCTTCGCTTTCTAGATGGCGTCCAGCACGGGCTCGAAGGCCAGCTCAGCCGCTCCGATGAGCTTCGCGTCGCGGCCCAGGGGTGACGTCACGACCTGGGTGCCGCCGACCGCGCGGGAGACGAGACTGCGGACCTGCACGGCGGAGCTCACGGCGTCGACGACGGACGCCGGCAGTGCCGTGTAGAGATCGCCGAGCACGACCAGCTCCGGGCCGAGGACGTTGACGATGTTCGCGAGCCCCAGCGCGAGCCAGCCGGCGAACTCGTCGAGCACCGACGGGTCGTCCAGCGCCCGCAGCGCCGCGACGACGGCGCCTCGCGGAGCGTCGTCGGGAAGGCCGAGCGCCCGGCACAGCGCCGGTTCGCCCACCTCAGTCTCCCAGCAGCCGTCACAGCCGCAGTAGCACCGCCGGCCGCGCGGGTTGACCACCATGTGCCCGAGTTCGCCGACGTAACCGCCGGAGCCGCGCAACGGCTGCCCGGACAGGATCACCCCTCCGCCGACGCCGACGTCCGCGGAGATGTAGACCATGTCCGAGGACTCACGGGCCGCACCGCGCACGTGCTCGGCCAGGGCACCGAGTTCCGCGTCGTTGCCGACCTGGACGGGCAGCTTCAGCACCGCCTCCAGGCGCTTGCCGAGCGCGACACCGGTCCAGTGCAGGTTGGGCGCCTCGTGGACGTGCCCGTCGGCGCGTCGCACGACACCGGGCACCGAGACGCCCACCCCGACCGCGGTGGCGTCGAGATCGTCGGCCATGAGGCGCGCCGACTCGACGATGTGCGTGATGACCTCCCCCGGATCACGTGTCCGGTGCAGGTTCCAGCTGTCCCGCCCGAGGATCTCCCCGCCGAGGCCGACGAACCCCATCGCCACGTGCTCGACGCGCACGTCGATCGCGATGACGACGGCGGCGTTCGGCTGGGGCAGCACGAGCAGCGACGGGCGGCCCGCTCCGCTGCGCAGAGCGGGCACGCGTTCGGCGACGACACCGGCTTCGGCGAGGCCGTCCACCAGGGCCTTGATCGTGCTGCGGTTGAGGCCGAGCTCAGCCGCGAGCGACGCCCTGGTGGACGGTCCGTCGATGTGCAGGCGGCGCAGCAGCGCCGTCCTGTTGTGCCTGCGGATCTCGTCGGGACGGGTGCCGGACGTGGGACCGGTCACCGCGTCATCGAGCCGCGGTGGCCGCCCGGCGGCGGGACAACGCGTCGACGCTCGCGGCGAGCAGCAGGACGAGACCGGTCACGATGAACACGACGGCGGCGGGCTGCTTGAGCAGGCCCATGCCGTTCTGGATGATCGCGAGCACCGCGCCACCGATGACCGCGTCGCGCAGCCGGCCCTTGCCGCCGAACAGCGACGTGCCACCGATGACGGCCGCACCGACCGACAGCAGCAGCGTGTTGCCGCCACCGGCGTTCGGGTCGACGGAGCCGACCTTCGACGAGTACACGATCGCGCCGATCGCGGCCGCCGACGAGGCGATCACGAACACGCTCATCCGGATGCGCTCGACGTTGATACCGGCACGGCGGGCGGCTTCCTTGTTGCCACCGACGGCGTACACGTGGCGACCGTAGCTGGTGCGGTCGAGCACGAAGGTGCCGATCACGAGCAGCACGAGCACCAGCGGCACCACGTACGGCACGCCCTCGATGATCACGAGGTTGCTCGGCGCCCGGTTCAGCGAGAGCGCGTAGGTGATGACGGCGGCCAGCACCGCGAGGGCGCCGATCTTGGCCAGCACCAGCGACGTCGGCTGGGCCACGAGTCCCTTGCGCAGCCGCGAGAAGTGCCGCGTCAGCACGACCGCCGCGTAGCCGCCGACGGCGACGACGAACAGCACCCAGGAACCGACGAAGTTCAGGTTGCCGTTGGCGACGTTGAAGATCGTGTCGTCGCGCAGGCCGAGCGTGCCGCCGTCACCGATGAACTGCAGCACGACACCGCCCCAGACGAGGAACAGCGCCAGGGTCACGACGAACGACGGGATGCCGACCTTCGCGACCAGGAAGCCCGTGATGGAGCCGATGGCCGCGCCGACGCAGACCGCGAGCAGCATCTCCAGCCAGGCGTTCGCGGGGATGCCGACGGCGGCGATGACCAGGGCGATGGCCGACAGCACGGCACCCGCCCAGATCTTCATGATCGCCGCGAGCACGATCGCGAGCACCAGCAGGCCGCAGAACACGTAGAACACCGTGTCGCCCATGCCGCCGAGCAGGTTGCCGTTGTTGATGAGGTGCAGTGCCATCACCGCTGCCGTCACACCGGACGCGGTACCGGCGGACAGGTCGATCTCGCCGAGCAGCAGCACGAACACCAGGCCCATCGCGATGATGGTGATGCTGGCGCCCTGCTGGAGCAGGTTGGCGAGGTTGCCGAGGGTGAAGAACGTGGGGGACAACGCGCTGAACACGATGAGCAGCACGACGAGCCCGAGCAGCGCGGGCAGCGAGCCGAGCTCGCCGCCGCGGACCCTGGCCCAGTAGTCGCGCACCGCTTCGCCCGTGGACTGGGACGTCGTGTCGATGCCGAAGTCGGAGATGGCGCCCTGCGGGGGCGTCTCGTGGTCGTGCTCGTGCGTTTCGGTGGTGTCGGTCATGCTCGCCTCTTCGGAACTCATCAGATCGTCGCCGCCTCGGGGCGGGCGATGCCCAGGTCACCGGAACGACCGGCGGTGATCAGCTCGACGACCTGGCCGTGCGTGACGTCCTTCGACCCCACGACAGCGGCCATGCGGCCGAGGTAGAGGCACGCGATCTTGTCGGCGACCTCGAACACGTCGTTCATGTTGTGGCTGATCAGGACGACGCCCAAGCCCTGCTCCGCCAGCCGGCGGACCAGGTCGAGGACCTGCCGCGTCTGGGCGACGCCGAGGGCGGCGGTGGGCTCGTCGAGCAGCACGACCTTGCTGTTCCACAGCACGGCCTTGGCGATCGCCACGGTCTGGCGCTGACCACCGGACAGCGACGAGACCTGCGTGCGCACCGACTTGACCGTGCGCACCGACAGCGACGCCAGGGTCTTGCGTGCCGCCTGTTCCATGTCGGTCTCGTCGAGCAGGCCACCCTTGGTGCGCTCGCGGCCGAGGAACATGTTCTGGACGATGTCGAGGTTGTCGGCCAGTGCGAGGTCCTGGTAGACGACCTCGATCCCGAGATCCGCGGCGTCGCGCGGGCCCTTGATGTGCACCGGCTCGCCGTTGAACAGGACCTCACCGGAGTCGGTGGGGTGGATGCCCGCGATGCACTTGACCAGCGTCGACTTGCCCGCGCCGTTGTCGCCGACGAGGGCGGTGACCTCGCCGGGGTTGACGTCGAGGTCGATGTCGTGCAGGACGTGCACGGGACCGAAGCTCTTGTTGATGCCGCGCAGCTCGAGAATCGGCTCGCTCACTGGGTTTTCCTCCGGGGTTACACGTGACGAGAGGCGGGGTGCGGCAAAGCGCACCCCGCCCTCGTCGCGAGCGGTCTTACTTGATGCCGAGCTCGGTGCAGGCGGCCTGGGTGTCGGCCACGCAGATCTCCGACGCCTTGACGAAGCCGGCGTCCACGACGGACTTGACCTTGTCCTTCGTGATCAGCTGGGCGGACAGCAGGACGGACTTGACCTTGCGGTTGCCCTTGCTGTCGTCCGTCGTGGCGGACGCGAGCGCGTCGGCCGCGGCGGTGTCGCCCTTGGCGAGAGCACCGGCCAGCTTGGCGGCGGCCTCGGCCTCGTCCTTGATGGGCTTGAAGACGGTCATGTACTGGTCACCGCGGAGCACGGCCTGCAGGCCGTCCGGGGTGGCGTCCTGACCGGTGACCGGGACCTTGCCGTTGAGGCCGACCTTCTTGAGGATCGTGATCACGGCGCCGGCGAGGCCGTCGTTCGCGGCGACGACGCCGTCGACCTTGCCGCCGTTGCCGGTCAGGATCTGCTCGAAGACCTGACCACCCTTCTGGTTGTCCCAGTTGTCGATCGGCTGGGACTGGACCAGCTTGAGCTTGCCCGAGTCGTAGAGCGGCTTGAGGACCTTCTGCTGGCCCTGGTGGAACAGGGTCGCGTTGTTGTCCGTGGGCGCGCCCTCGATCTCGATGACGTTCGCACCCTGCGGGGCGGCCTTCATCGCGTCCGCGAGACCCTGGCCCTGCAGCTCGCCGACCTTCACGTTGTCGAACGACACGTAGTAGGACGAGGAGCCGCCGGTGTTCAGGCGGTCGTAGTCGATGACCTGGATGCCCTGGGCCTGCGCCTTCTTGGCGACGGAGGCACCGACCTCGCTGTTGGGCGTGGCGATGATCAGGACCTTGACGCCGGCGTTGATCATGCCGTCGGCCAGGGTGCTGAACTTCTGGACGTCGCCCTGCGCGTTCTGGATGTCGGGGTCGAGCCCCTCCTTCTTCAGAGCGGCCTCGAGGAGCGGCTTGTCGAAGCCCTCCCAGCGCGCGGAGGAGGCGGTCTCGGGCAGGATCACGCCGACCTTCGCGCCCGTGCCGCTGCCAGAGTTCGTGTTGGTGCTTCCTCCGGTGTTGGAGGACGTGTTGGCGCCGCACGCCGTAACCGCCAGGGCGAGGCCCGCGGTAACAGCGATGGAAGCGAGAGTCTTGCTGCGCATCCGCCATCCCTTTCACTGCGCTGTGTCACAGAGAATGTTGTGGCGCACAACGTATGCCCGACATATGCGTGACCGGAACCACACTGGATCGATTAAGTCGCAACGATGCGGTAACCGTGCCGACATTTAGTCACGGAGGGTCATGAGAGCGTTACCACCGCGCTACTGATTACAACGGCGATGTATCGGACATCGCTCGCGGCGAACACCCGGCCGTCACCTCCCGGACATCCCTAGGTTGGGTGCATGACCATCTACAAGGAAGCCGCCGAAAGACTGGCGCTCTCGTTCGGGGCCGAGGCGGCGCGCTACGACCGCACCCGGCCTGCCTACCCGCAGGAGCTGATCGACAGGCTCGTCGCGGCGAGCCCAGGGCCTCGGGTGGTCGAGGTCGGGTGCGGCACCGGCGTCCTGTCGCGGCAATTGCGGGCGGCCGGCATGGACGTGCTCGGCGTGGAGCACGACGAGCGGATGGCCGGCTTCGCGCGCGGCACCGGAGTGACCGTCGAGGTCTCGAAGTTCGAGGCCTGGGACCCCGCCGGTCGCGAGTTCGACGCCGTCGTCGCCGGGCAGTCGTGGCACTGGGTCGACCAGGAGGCGGGCCCGGCACACGCCGCCCAGGTGTTGCGGCCGGGCGGGGTGTTCGTGGCGCTGTGGCACGTGTTCGGGACGCCGGAGCCGATCGCCGACGCCTTCGTCGCGGCGTACGAGAAAGTGGCGCCGCAGCTGCCGCACCGGATCGGTCATTCCTACGACGAGGCGTCCGAGTCCTACCGGTCGGGCTGCGTGCGCACCGCCGAGGCGTTCGCCGCCACCGGCGCGTTCTCCCACGCCGAGCAGTGGCAGGCGGACTGGGAGCGGACCTTCACGACGGCCGGCTACCTCGACCTGATGCGCACCATGAGCCCGATGGCCCTGCTCAGCACCGAGCAGGGCACGGAACTCCTCGACGACGTCGGCGGCGCGATCGACGCGATCGGCGGCGAGCTCACGATGCGCTACAGCACGCTGGCCGTCGCCATCACGCGCACCTGACTCATCGCTACCACGAACGCAGGGTCGCGATCCGTTCTTCGAGCTGTTCGATCGTGGCCATCGCCGTGGGTGGCCCACCGCAGTACTCGCGCAGCTGGTTGTGGATCTTGCCGTGCGGCTTCTTCGTGCGGTGGTGGTGCATCGCGACGAGGGTGTTGAGCTCCTTGCGCAGTGACGTGAGGCGTTCCTGCACACCCACGGGCCGTGCCTCGCGCACGGCGACCTCGGGCTTGGGCCGCTTGGCGGCCGACGCCATCTGCTCCTCCTGGCGTTGGAGCAGCAGGGTGCGCACCTGGTCCGGCGCGAGCAGCCCCGGCAGGCCGAGGTACTCCTGCTCCTCCTCGGAGCCGGCGTGGGTCGGGGCGCCGAACGACGAGCCGTCGTAGATCACCTGATCGAGCTCGGCCGTGGTGCCCAGGGCCGTGAAGGCGCGTTCGTCCTCGCCGGGTTCGTCCTTGACCGCGTTGGCCGCGGCCATCAGCTCGTCGTCCCAGCCGTCCTTCTCGCGGTGCGGCTTGCCCAGGACGTGGTCGCGCTCGGCCTCCAGCTCGGACGCGAGCTGCAGCAGCACCGGCACTGAGGGCAGGAACACGGTCGCCGTCTCGCCGGGCTTCCGGTTGCGCACGAAGCGGCCGATGGCCTGGGCGAAGAACAGCGGCGTCGACGACGACGTCGCGTACACGCCGACGGCGAGCCGCGGCACGTCGACGCCCTCGGACACCATGCGGACGGCGATCATCCAGCGTTCGTTCGTCGCCGAGAACTCGGCGATCTTGCCGGACGCCTTCGGGTCGTCGGACAGGACGAGCGTGGGGATCTGGCCCGTGACGCGCTGCAGCACCTGCGCGTAGGCCTTCGCGACGGTCTGGTCGGTGGCGATCACCAGGCCGCCCGCGTCGGGCAGGCCGTTCTCCCGCTTCTGCGTCAGGCGCTGGTCGGCGGCACGCAGCACGGACGCCATCCAGTCACCGGCCGGGTCGAGCGCCGTGCGCCACGCCCGCGCGGTCTGCTCCTGCGTCAGCGGCTCGCCCAGGCGTGCCGTGTACTCCTCGCCCGCGCTGGTCCGCCACGACGCCTCACCCGAGTACGCCAGGAAGAGCACGGGCCGGACCACGCCGTCGCGCAGCGCGTCGGCGTACCCGTAGGTGTGATCGGCCTTGGACGTCTTGAAGCCGCCGGAACCCTCTTCGTAGGTGACGAACGGGATCGGCGAGTCGTCCGAGCGGAACGGCGTGCCGGTGAGGCACAGACGGCGGACCGCGGGCGTGAACGCCTCGCGGATCGCATCACCCCACGACTTGGCATCACCGCCGTGATGCACCTCGTCGAGCAGCACGAGCGTCTTGCGGTTCTCGGTGCGCACCCGGTGCAGCGTCGGATGGGCGGCGACCTGCGCGTACGTGACGGCCACACCGTGGTAGTCGCGGGAGGTCATCGCGTTGGTGTTGCGGAAGTTCGAGTCGATGTGGATGCCCTGCTCGGCTGCCGCCTTCGCCCACTGGTGCTTGAGGTGCTCGGTGGGCGTGACGATCGTGACGGCCTCGATCGTCCTGTCGGCCAGCAACTCGGCGGCAACGCGGAGCCCGAAGGTCGTCTTGCCCGCGCCCGGCGTCGCGACGGCGAGGAAGTCCTTGGGTTTGACGGCGAGGTACTTGGTCAGCGCGCGCCGCTGCCATGCCCGCAGCGGTCGCATTGCTGCTGTCGCTGTCACAGACGTGTTTCTCCTCATTTATGCAGATCAAACATGGCAGTACCCTCAAGCAGACCGTGGCCGAGGGCACTGCGACTCTACCTGTTCCGGGCGTCGATGCCGCGAAACGTGGCGGTATGCACCATGCTTGTCACTGCGATGGGTTCGCCTTCCGAGAACGACGCGCGCAGGTCCGGCCGCAAGGGGCCGCTGCGTCTACTCGCGCGCACGTTGTCGAAGGCGTGGCAGCACAACATCTTCTCAGAAGCCGCCGAAGCCGCGTTCTGGCAGACCCTGTCGTTCCCTCCACTGCTGCTCGGCGTGCTGGGTTCGATGGGCTGGATCGGCACCTGGTTCGGCCCCGAGATCGTCCTGTCCGTCCAGGAGAAGATCATCGGGTTCACCCGGACGATCTTCAGCGCGGACGTCGTCAACGGCGTGATCCAGCCGACCGTCGCGGAGATCCTCTCGACCGGCAAGGGCGAGATCGTCTCCATCGGTTTCCTGATCTCGCTGTGGGCGGGATCATCGGCCATGTCGTCGTTCGTCGACGCGATCACGGTCGCCCACGGCCAGTACGGCGTGCGCAACGAGGTGTGGCAACGGTTCTTCGCGTTGCTGCTCTACTTGGTGTCACTGGTCGCGCTGGTGATCGGCCTGCCGGTGCTGGCGCTGGGCCCGGACATCCTGCCGGAGCTCTTCCCGGCGTCCTGGCAGCCGTACATCACGACGTGGGTCGGCCGGTTCTACTACCCCGGCGTGGCGCTGCTGCTGGTGCTCTCGCTGTCGATGCTCTACAAGGTCGCGCTGCCGCGAAGGCTGCCGTACCACCGCGTGCTGCCCGGCGCGATCCTCGCGATGGCTTTCTTCATCCTGTCGTCCATCGGCCTGCGCCTGTACATCCAGTGGATCACCACCACCGGCTACACCTACGGCGCGCTGGCGACGCCGATCGCGTTCCTGCTGTTCGTGTTCTTCATCGGCCTGGCGATCACGATCGGCGCGTACTTCAACAGCGCCGTCCAGGACATGTGGCCGGCCCGCATGACCCGCCGCCAGCGCCGCCGCTGGCGCAGGCTCGAGATGGAGCGCGCGGCGTCCCGCATCCGTTCCGAGGCCGCCGCGCCCCAGCAGGAGAACCACAACGCGGAGTACTCGGCGCCCTCCCCCGCGGACACGCAGCTGACGACGCCGATGGAGATCCAGGAGCAGCGGTCTCACTCGGAGGAAGAGAAGCAGCGCGGCTAGGCAGCCGTCACCTCGTAGTCCTCACTCGGGAAGTCCTCCGTGAGGACCGGGCACACGACCTCCCTGCGAGCTCCCCCACGTCGATTCGAGACAGCAACGCCCGCCGCCTCGAGCCATCTCGAGGCGGCGGGCGCCGGAAAGCTACTGGGGGCGACTAGTCGCCGTCGCCGCCGGGCGGGAGGTTCTCGTAGATCTTCTTGCAGTCCGGGCACACCGGCGAACCGGGCTTCGGCGACCGCGTGACCGGGAAGACCTCTCCGCAGAGCGCGACCACATGCGTTCCCATCACGGCGCTCTCGGCGATCTTCGCCTTGCGCACGTAGTGGAACATCTTCGGCGTGTCGTCCGAGGACTGGTCGGTCTCATCCGGCCGTACGTCGACCTCGGGAAGAGTCTGGGTGCTCACCCGCCCAGGGTACCTGGGATGATGTCCCCTCGTGACCACGCTGCACATCGCCGATGAAGTTGCCACCGCACTGGCCGAGAACCGGCCCGTCGTCGCTCTCGAGAGCACGATCCTGTCCCACGGCCTGCCCGCGCCGCGCAATCTGACGGTCGCCGCACGCCTGGAGGAGGTGGTGCGGGAAGCCGGCGCGGTCCCCGCCACGATCGCCGTGCTCGACGGCGTGCCGCGCATCGGTCTCTCCTCGTCCGAGCTGGACCGCGTCTGCACCGCGGGTGACCTCGTGAAGCTCTCGCTGCGCGACCTCGGCCCCGCCTACGCCCTGGGCGCCAGCGGCGCGACGACCGTGGCCTCCACGACGGCCCTCGCCCACCAGGCGGGCATCCGCGTCTTCGGGACCGGCGGTCTCGGTGGCGTGCACCGCGGCGCGCGCGAGACGTGGGACGTGTCCGCCGACCTCGACGTGGTGGCGACGACGCCGGTGCTGATCGTCTGCTCGGGCGTGAAGTCGATCCTGGACATGGGCGCGACCCTGGAGGTCTTCGAAACCCGCTCGGTGCCGGTCATCGGCTACCGGACCTCGCGCTTCCCCGCCTTCTACCGCCGCGAGTCGGAGTTCGGCCTGTCGTGGCGGGTCGAGACCCCCGCCGAGGCCGCGGCCGTGTTCGCGGCCGGTGGCCGCGGCATGATCCTGGCCAACCCGATCCCGGCCGCCTTCGAGATGGACTCCGCCCTGCACGACCGCCTGCTCGCCGAGGGCCTGCAGAAGCTCGTCGACCAGGACGTGCGCGGCAAGGACGTCACCCCCGTCCTGCTGGAGCACTTCCACACCGCGAGCGCCGGCGTCAGCCTCGACGCCAACGAGGAACTCGTCGTCAGCAACGTCTCCGTGGCCGCCGCCGTCGCAGTCGAGCTGTTCCAGTGAGGCCGGTGGTCGTGGTCGGCGACGCGGGCCTCGACGTGGTGGCCCGCCACGCCGGCCCCATCGCCCACGGCGGCGACGTCCGCGCCAAGGTCACCATCGAGCCGGGCGGTGCCGGCGCCAACACGGCGGTGTGGCTCGCGGCCTGCGGCGCCTCGCCGGTCCTGGTGGCCCGCGTGGGCGCCGACTCGGCCGGCCGCCAGGTCCACGCCGAACTGACCTCGGCGGGCGTCCAGTGCGCCTTCGCGGTCGACCAGGACCTGGCGACCTGCTGCGTGGTCGTCCTGGTCGACGAGGACGGTCAGCGCTCGATGCTCCCCGACCGCGGCGCGAACGCGCGCTTCTCCCCCGCGGACCTAGCCCCCGGCCTGCTCACCGAGCCCCACGGCCACCTGCACCTCTCCGGCTACGTTCTGCTCGACGCCACCTCACGCCCCGCCGGCCTGGCCGTGCTCGACGCCGCCCGCGCCGCGGGCTGGACGACGTCCGTGGACCCCCAGGCAGCCGTCCTGATCCACTCGCCTGAGGCGTTCCTGGCGGACGTGCGCGGTGTCGACTTCCTGCTACCCAACGCCGATGAGCTTCTCGCCCTCACCGGCTCCTCGGAACCGTCGTCGGCGAAGTCGCTGCTCTCCCACGTCGGTGCGGTCGTGGTGACCTCGGGCCCTGACGGCGCGACGTGGGTCGACGCCGACGAGCTGATCTCAGTTCCCGCTGAAGTCACCGAGTGCATCGACTCAACCGGCGCCGGCGACGCCTTCGACGCGGGCTTCCTCGCGGCCTGGCTGTCCGGGGCGTCCAAGATCGACGCCCTTCTCGGCGGCGTCCGCGCGGGCTCTCGCGCGGTCAGCGTCGTGGGTGCCCAGCCGCCCCGCTGACCTCCTGCCTCAACCGATATATCAGTTTCCAACTGATATATCGGTTGCCTCGGCCTGGCACCACCGGACGCAAAAAACGTTTGCGGACGAAGTCAAAAGACTCATTGCAAAGGCTGAGACGGCGGCGAGCCGCTGTCGGATCGAGCGGGTTTCAGCAGTTCAGCCGTCGATGACGGTGGTGCTCTTCGGGGCGATGGCGCGGCGCTCGACCTCGTAGCGGTTGGCCTTCTCGGTCTTGCGAGGCGGCCGGTCGTTCGCGATCAGCACGGCCATCCACGGCAGCGGCACGGACAGCACGATGAAGAACAGGGCCAGCCACCACGTGTGGGCGAACAGCGCCGCGAGGATGAGGCACGGGAAGCGCAGGCTCATCATGATCGCGTATTTGCGGCGCCGGGCGGCGTGCTGTTCTTCGTAGGAAGGAGCCGCCTCGGTGATCAACACCGGGGTGTCGGTCCGGTCGGGACTGCTCACGACACCACCTCGTCCAACTTCCATCGGCTACGCCCTACATAGTCCCACGTCCGAGTGACGTCGGGGACGGCCGGTCGGCGGTTAACATCCGCGGGTGGTCGCCCTTGATCGCCTCGTGGACGTGCTCGGCAGTCTGGGCACGCACCTGGCCTGCGCGCCGAGAGGGCGCGACGCCGAACTCCGCGGGGTCGCCCTGCACGATCCGGCGGAGAACACGCCGGCGACCGCGGGTGACGTGCTTCTCGGGCTCGGCACGCCGTCGGTCGCGGCGGCGGCACGACTCGTGTCCTCCACGGTGGCGTCCGCGGTGGTGCTGCACGGCAAGCCGCCACTTGACGAACGGGTGATCGCCGCGGCCAAGAAGTCCGGCGCCGCGGTGTTGCTCGTGGACCCGTCCGTGCCGTGGAGTCAGCTCGCGAACGTCACGCAGACGCTGGTCAACGGCGGTACGCGGACCGGGGACCTGTTCGGGCTGGCCGACGTGATCGCGGGCGTGGTAGGCGGGCCGGTGACGATCGAGGACCAGCAGTCCCGCGTGCTCGCGTACTCCTACCGGCAGGAGGACGTCGACCCCGTGCGCGTGCAGACGATCCTCGGGCGGCGGGTGCCGGAGGAGGCCCGGCGGGCGCTGGACGAGTTCGGCGTGTTCACGCACCTCGCGTCGTCGGACGAGCCGATCTTCGTGCCCAAGCTGACCCCGCAACTGGGCAACCGGCTCGTCGCCGCGGTGCGGGCGGGTCGTGAGCTGCTCGGGTCCGTGTGGGTCGAGGTGACGGGGCCGGTGGACGCTGCTCGTAGTGCCGCGTTGGTCGACGGCGCGCGCACGGCGGCGTTGCACCTGTTGCGGTCGCGCGCGTCGACGGACCTCGAACGCCAGGCTGAGGCCGATCTGGTGATCCGGCTGCTCGAACAGCCCGAGTCCGCCGACGTCGCGCGCCTCGGGCTGCCGTCCGCCGATCTGCGGGTGATCGCGGTGCAGGCCCACGCGGGTGAGGGCGAGCACGGCGCGGCGATGCTCGCGTTCCAGCGGGCGACCGCCGGTTTCGGCTGGTCGCGGCCAGGGCGCAGCGCGCTGTTCGGCAACGTCCTCTACACCGTCATCCCGGCCGCCGACGACGCCGTCGCGTGGGTGCGTTCGCTGGTGCGCGAGCTGCCCGCCGAGGCGACGGTCCTGGCAGGCATCGGAGGGCCGGCCGAGGCGACGCAGCTGCCGGCGTCACGGCAGGAGGCGGATGAATGCCTCGCGCTCTCGACCGGTGTACCGGTTGTGTACGACGACGCGTGGGCCCGGGTCCTGCTGCACCGGCTCGCCGCCGTCGCCGAGGCCGGACGACTGCCGACCCGCGGGCCGATATCCAACATATTGCGGCACGACGCCGAGTACGGAACGCAGTACGCGACGACGTTGAGGGCGTGGCTGACGGCTCAGGGCGACGTGCGGGCGGCGGCCAGGGAGCTCAACGTCCACCCGAACACGTTGCGGTACCGGATGCAGAAGATGGCCGAGGTGACGCCACTACCCCTCGACGATCCCGACCAGCGGCTCGCGATGGCCATCGCCCTCCAGATCACGCGGTGAGCCACGGGGCGTGAAAGCATCTCCACCCGTGCACCCCGATCTTTCCGTTGAACTGTGCGCCCGTTTGCGCGAGGCCTTCCTGAACACCGGCTACACCGCGGACGGCGTCGTCGACGCGCTCGGCCCGCAGGCCCACGCCGCACTCGGCCGCGGCGAGCCCGAGCCCGCCCGCCGTGCGAGCAAGGACGCCGGGTCGCTCGGCACGCTGATCCGCATGTTCCTGCTCGGCGACCACGAGCCCGAGCAGGACGTCCGCAGGGCGCTGGACGGTGTCGACATCGACGACGCCGTCAAGAACGAGGTCCTGGCCCCCGTCTCCGGTGCGAACAGCCTGAAGGCAGGGCTCGACGTCCGGCCGTACGAGGACAACTGGTGGGTCGTCGCCGATCTCGACTCGGATCTGCGCGGCAGCGCCGTTCCCGAGGACCACGTTCTCGGTGTCGGTCACGCGTCCATCAGCCTCGCCCGCGCGACCAAGCGCACTCCCGTCGGCACGTTGCTCGACCTCGGCACCGGCTGCGGCGTCCAGGCGCTGCACGCCGGCACACACGCTCAGAAGATCACCGCGACCGACTTGTCGGAGCGCGCGCTGAGGCTCGCGCAGGGCACGTTCCGCATGAACGAGCTCAACGTGGAGACGTTGCAGGGCGAGTGGTTCGGGCCGGTCCGCAACCGGCGGTTCGACCAGGTCGTGTGCAACCCGCCGTTCGTCGTCGGCCCGCCGCGGGTGGACTTCGTCTACCGCGACTCCGGCCTCGGCGGTGACGACGCGTCGGCGCTGGTCATCCGGCAGCTGCCCGCCTTCCTCAACGAGGGCGGCGTCGGCCAGCTGCTCGCGTCGTGGGTGCACCGCAAGGGTGAGGACTGGGAGGAGCGCGTCTCCGGCTGGCTCCCGCGCGGCGGCATCGACGCGTGGTTCGTGCAGCGCGACATCGCCGAGCCCGCCCTGTACGTCGGCACGTGGCTCAAGGACGCGGGCGTCGACCCGCGCAGCCCCGAGGGCCGGCAGAAGGCCGCGGCGTGGCTGGACTGGTTCGAGGAGAACGACGTCCAGGGCGTCGGCTTCGGGTACGTGACGCTGCGGCGCACCGACGAGATGCACTCCCAGGTCATCTGCGAAGACCTGCGGCACGCCTACGACGACCCGCTGGGTCCGGAGGCGGCGCGCTGGCTCGACAACGTCGCGTGGCTGCGCGCCAACCCCGATCTGCTGAGCCGGCGGTTCCGGGTCGCCGACACCGTGCTGCTCGAGGAGGTCTCCGAGCCGGGCGACGAGGGCTGGCGCAAGGTCGTGGCCCGGCTGCACCGCACCGACGGGCCCGGCTGGCAGCACGAGGTCGACGAGGCGACCGCCAAGCTCGTCGCCGGTTGCAACGGCGCGTTGCCGCTGGAAGACCTGCTCGCACTGCTCGAGTTCGCGTACGGAGAAATCGATGCAGAAGCGGCCTTGCCGATCGTTCGTGATCTCATCCGGCACGGAATGCTGATTCCCGCGTGAAAGCAGTTGTGGCGCGCGTCACAGAAGCGAGTGTCGAAGTCGAAGGGGCGATCGTCGGCGCGATCGACGAGCCCGGATTGCTGGTGCTGCTCGGCGTCCACCACGACGACACGGCCGAGCACGCCCGCAAAATGGCGCAGAAGCTGCATGGTCTGCGCATCCTCGACGACGAGCGGTCGTGCGAGTCGACAGGTGCTCCGCTGCTGGTCGTCAGCCAGTTCACCCTCTACGGGGACACCCGGAAGGGCCGCCGTCCGTCCTGGACGGCGGCCGCCCGGCCCGAGCACGCGGAACCGTTGGTGAACGCCGTCGTGCAGGAACTACGCCAAAAGGGCGCGCGTGTCGAAACGGGACGATTCAGAGCCGAGATGAAGGTACGGAGCGTGAACGACGGACCGTTCACGGTGATCGTCGAACTCTGACTAAACGGTTCTCAGCTAATCCTCAGATTAGGCGCGCAACCGCTGTGACAGTGGCGACGTCTTCAGGTCATGGAAGTCGGGAACGAATTCGGAATCGGGTTCGTTACCCAGGTATCAGCCAGCTAGCGATGGGATCCCGAGCGGGCCCGCCGCAACCGGCAACCAGGGCGCAGCGCCGCGCCGCCTTGACCGCCACGCGCGACTGTCCTGACCGACAGCAGCGTCGCCCGCACCAGGGGGAGGGAGATCCATGACCGTCACGAGGATCTCCGACCGTGAAGTCGGAGAGAACACGCCCGCCGTCGTCGAGCACGAACTCGACGCGCAAGGACCAGCAGCCGACCTCGTTCGAGTCTACCTGAACGGAATCGGCAAGACCGCGCTCCTCACCGCCGAAGAGGAGGTGGAGCTCGCCAAGCGCATCGAGGCCGGTGTGTTCGCGCAGCACGTCCTGGAGACGGCCAAGCGCCTCACCCCCACGCGTCGCGACGAGATGGGAGAGCTCGTCCGCGACGGCCGCCGTGCCAAGGACCACCTGCTCAAGGCCAACCTGCGACTCGTCGTGTCGCTGGCCAAGCGCTACACGGGCCGCGGCATGCCGCTGCTGGACCTGATCCAGGAAGGCAACCTGGGCCTGATCCGCGCGGTCGAGAAGTTCGACTACACCAAGGGCTTCAAGTTCTCGACGTACGCGACGTGGTGGATCCGCCAGGCGATCACCCGCGGCATGGCCGACCAGGGCCGCACCATCCGCCTCCCCGTCCACCTCGTCGAGCAGGTGAACAAGCTCGCGCGGATCAAGCGCGACCTGCACCAGACGCTCGGCCGCGAGGCGACGAACGAGGAGCTCGCGAAGGAAGCCGGCCTCAACCCGGACAAGGTCGCCGACCTGCTCGACCACGCTCGTGACCCGGTATCGCTCGACATGCCGGTCGGCACGGAGGAGGACGCTCCCCTCGGTGACTTCATCGAGGACTCGGACGCGACCGACGCCGAGAGCGCCGTCATCTCCGGGTTGCTGCAGGACGACCTGCGCCGCGTTCTCGCGACGCTGGAGCCGCGCGAGCAGGCCGTGATCCGGCTGCGCTACGGCCTGGAGGACGGCCAGCCGCGCACCCTCGACCAAATCGGCAAGCGCTTCGGGTTGTCGCGCGAGCGGGTCCGTCAGATCGAGCGCGAGGTCATGTCGAAGCTCCGCCAGGGCGAACGCGCCGCGAAGCTGCGGGCGTACGCCTCCTAGTACCGGAGGCGTCACGGTCGGGTCTCACCTGCCGGGCAGTATTGACTTGTGACTCAACTCACGGCACGGTCGGGCGTTACCAGAGCCACGCGACGCCCGTCGTGAGTCGGGTTAGCACGCGAAGGAAGGTCGGGACGGCCGGGGGCCGCCCCGGCCTTCCGCGTTCGCGGCCCCCGCGAGGAACGTCGTTGCGAAGAACACGGTGGACGGGGACCGGAAGGTCCCTTTGAGGGCGGTACGGTTTTCCGATCCGAACTGCACACCGTTGGAGTTGTGTACCCCGTGCCCACCACATTCGAGTACACCGACGTCCTCCCGCTCGCGAAGGACACCGAGACCGAGTACCGCCTCGTCACCTCCGACGGGGTCAAGCTCATCGAGGCCGGTGACCGCAAGTTCCTGGAGATCGCCCCCGAGACGCTGACGCTGCTCGCGAAGGAGGCGATCCGGGACATCCAGCACCTGCTGCGCCCGTCGCACCTCGCCCAGCTGCGCAAGATCGTCGACGACCCCGAGGCCTCCGGCAACGACCGCTTCGTCGCCATGGACCTGCTGCGCAACGCCGCCATCTCGTCCGGTGGTGTGCTGCCGATGTGCCAGGACACCGGCACGGCGATCATCATGGGCAAGCGTTCGGAGACCGTCCTGACCGGCGGCGACGACGAGAAGGCCCTGGCCCGCGGCGTCTACGAGGCCTACCAGGAGCTCAACCTGCGCTACTCGCAGATGGCTCCGGTGACGTTCTGGGACGAGAAGAACACCGGCACCAACCTGCCCGCGCAGATCGAGGTGTTCCATAAGCCCGGCCAGGAGCCAGTGTACGAGTTCCTGTTCATGGCCAAGGGTGGCGGTAGCGCGAACAAGACGTTCCTCTACCAGGAGACGAAGGCGGTGCTGAACCCGAAGCGCCTCGCGTCGTTCCTGGACGAGAAGCTGCGTTCGCTCGGCACCGCGGCCTGCCCGCCGTACCACCTCGCGGTCGTCGTCGGTGGCCTGTCCGCCGAGCAGAACCTCAAGGTCGCGAAGCTCGCCTCCGCCCGCTACCTCGACACCCTGCCGGCCGAGGGCTCGACCGCGGGCCACGCGTTCCGCGACACGGACCTCGAGCAGCAGGTCCTCGAACTCACCCGCAACTTCGGCATCGGCGCCCAGTTCGGCGGCAAGTACTTCTGCCACGACGTGCGCGTCATCCGCCTCCCCCGCCACGGCGCGTCCCTCCCGGTCGGCATCGCGGTCTCGTGCTCGGCCGACCGCCAGGCCAAGGCCCGCATCACGGCCGAGGGCGTGTTCCTGGAGCAGATGGAACGCGACCCGGCCCGGTTCCTGCCCGAGATCGAGGACGAGGACCTGTCCGACGAGGTCGTCCAGATCGACCTCACCCGCCCCATGCCGGAGATCCGCGAGATCCTCACCAAGCTCCCGGTGAAGACCCGCGTGTCCCTGACCGGCCCGCTGGTCGTGGCGCGCGACATCGCGCACGCCAAGATCAAGGAACGCCTCGACGCCGGCGAGGAGATGCCGCAGTACCTCAAGGACCACCCGGTCTACTACGCCGGCCCGGCCAAGACGCCCGAGGGCTACGCCTCCGGGTCGTTCGGCCCGACCACGGCCGGCCGCATGGACTCCTACGTGGAGCAGTTCCAGGCCGCGGGCGGCTCGCTGGTGATGCTCGCCAAGGGCAACCGCTCCAAGCAGGTGACCGACGCGTGCTCGTCGCACGGCGGTTTCTACCTGGGCTCGATCGGTGGCCCGGCGGCGCGGCTGGCGCAGGACTGCATCCGCAAGGTCGAGGTGCTCGAATACCCCGAGCTGGGCATGGAAGCGGTCTGGAAGATCGAGGTCGAGGACTTCCCCGCCTTCGTCGTGGTCGACGACAAGGGCAACGACTTCTTCGCGGAGACGTCCACGCCGACCCTGCAGATCAGTTTCCGCCGTTAGACCCCTTCACGGAGCCGTCTGGGCCTCACCGAGTCGTCGGCGGGGCGTGGGCGGCTTCGTGGCATCCGGGTGAACCGCATGCGAAAGGACAACGGTCCACGGCTTCGGAGCGTGCCCTGCTCGTGACGCCCCGCGATGTGCGGGGTGTCGACCGAGGGAGGAACGTCGATGCCGAGCAGACAGTGGGCGGCCAGGGTCGCCGCGATGGCCGCCGGGATGCTGGCGCTGTCGTTCGTCCAGGCCGGGCAGGCCGGGGCGAGCGCATGGCCCAACGACACGTGGAACGTCAACGACGAGCTCTTGACCGGATTCAGCACCGGGTCCGTGACCTGGGGAAATCGAAGCGCCACCCTTCACGGGCATGTCGTGGACAAGTACCCGTCCAATTCCACGACCGTCTTCTTCACCGCGTACGCCGGAGCCCAGAAGGTCGACAGCGACACGAGGACCGCGAGTCCCGGCGAGGACCGGTCTTTCGGCCCCCTGGTTCTCGAAGCCCCCAACCTGGTCGGGGGCTTCGACCGCGTCAAGATCCAGGTGTGCCCGAGTCAGGACCTGACCTGGTGCAGCCCGCCCGTCAACCTGGACCGCGACAGCATCGCCGAGCACGGCTACTACTACCCGCAATAGGGCGGCGAGGTCGGCTGCCGGCCTGCTAGCGGGCCAGCAGCCAGTCGAGGGCGGCCGGGGCGTGGGCGAGGACCGAGATGTGGCCGTCGTGCGGGGTCAGGCGGAGTTCGGCACCGGGGATCCGTGCCGCGAGCCGGCGGCTGTGCGAGGCCGGGACCATGCCGTCGCGTTCGCCGTGCAGCAGCAGGGCAGGTACGCGGGTCGAAGCCCCAGGGCGTGACGTAGGCGAGGTCGTCGTCGATCAACGGGCCGGGTCCGCCTGCCAGCGCGGGCCCCACGACCTTGCCGAACCACGACCACGGGCCGTCGAGCGCCTCGAGGTCGGCGGGAGTGAACTCCGGGTCGTAGGGAGCACCGGACGCCTCGTAGGCCTCCTTGGCCGCTCGACCGGCCGCCGCGGCACGCAGTGAGGCCTCACCTGAGGCGATCATGCCGGCGAACCAGTCGAGGCCGGTCGCGTCGAAGGGTGCCAACGACGCGCCGGCCACGACGGCGGTGACGCGGTCGGGCAACAGGGCGGCGCACGCGAGGGCGTGTGGTGCGCCGCCGGAGTGTCCGACGACCGCGAACTTCGAGACGCCGAGCGAGTCGGCGATGTGCGCTACATCAGCGGCGGCGGAGGCCTGTACCCACTTCGTACACACGCAGTACGCGATCGCCATACGGCAGGTCTACGGGCCGTACATCGTCAACGGGCTGGAAATCCACGTATCAGCCGGTTTCCTCGCGGGCTTCGAGCACCAGGCGACGGTTCCCGAGAGGCGCGTCCAGGCGGACCGCCAGTGGCACCTGACGGACCTCCTGGCTGCACAGGGTGCCCGGAGGCTGCTTGGTGATCGTGACCAGCGTGATCTGGACGACGTCCGCGGACTGCCCGGTGATCTCGGCGCGGGCCTCCTTGCAGCCACCGCCCACGCCGAAGACCTCGACGTCGCGGCCGTCGCCGAAGACGTAGACCTCGTCGCGGTAGGTGTCTGACAACGATGTCGTGTCGACCTTGTCCTTCGCCACGGGCGTGACGTTGGGCGGCACGACGGGCTTCTCCTCCGAGATCGAGACCGGAGGCGGGGCGGGAGCGGTGGGGTTCGTGCCGGACGAGCCGGGGGTGCCGCTCGAACCGGGTGCGGTGGTGCCCGTGGGCGAGGCGCCCGACGAACTGGAGCCGGGCGCGCTGGACTGCGTGCCGGACGAGCAGCCGACGAGCACGACAGCGAGAGCAACGGCAGCGACGGCGTTTCTCATGCGCACCATCCTCGCAAACCGGGACAAGAAGTCCCTGTCAAATGTCTCGCGATGTGTCCGGTGGAATTTTCCCGGACCAGTCCCCAGAAGTACGCCCGGAAGCAGGTCACGGAAGTAGAGATGCCCGGCCGGCGGGGCAGTTGCCGACCGGGCACCGTGGGGGGGAGGAAGGTCTACTTCTGTTCCTGCCGCGACGTCAGCACGACCGTGCGCTCACCAAGGGGCTCGGACAGCTGCACCGTCAACGGAGGGAAGCGGATGTCCATGGTGCACATCTGCTTGGTCAGCGGCAGCGTCTCGAGCAGCTCGATCTTCACCGTGGAAGCGTTCTGCTCCAGCACGGACGCGCTCGCCTTGCCACATCCGCCCTCCTGGGCCACGACTCCGACTGTCTTCCCGTCGCCCTGTGTCCACACGGTGCGCGGCTGATCCGGCGCGAGCGCGTTGGCGTCGAGCTTCGTCACGGGTTTGCCGTCCGGCGGCACTTCTCCGGGTGGGGTGTTCGGGGGCACCTCGGAGGAGGAGGTGGCGGTCGGCAACTCCTGACCGCCACCTGCCCCTGTGCCCGCGTTCTGCGCGCCGCCACAGGCCGAGATGACCAGCAGCAGGACGCCAGTGCCAACTACGGTTCCTATGTGCCTCATGTGAAGAGGACGGAACCGCGCTCACAGCGGGTTGCAGCGACTTCTCTCAGGGACTTCTCTTCACAGTTAGCGGCTAACGGAAGTTACAGCCTCTCGCAGAGCTTCCAGCCGTGCCGCGGACGCGAGACCACCGTGGTAGAGGTGGAACTCCTCCACGCCGGCGTCGAGGTACGCGAGCCACTCCTTCGACAACGCCGCACCGTCGGCCGGCTTCGGCGGCAGCCCCAGCACGTACGCCGCGATCCGCATGTCCGGGGCGACGGAGCGAAGAGCCTCGATGCCGGGGACGGCGACCTCCGGGCCGGGCCAGCACATCGTCGTCAGGACGTCGACGTCGGCGTCGACACCACCGGCCACGGTGGCGAACGGCCCGGTGCCCCAGGGGTCCGCCGTCACGTGCATGCCGATCCGGATCGAGGGCGCGGCAGCGCGGATCTCCGGCACCAGCCTCTGCCGCAACGACCGCACCACGCCGGTGCGCACCGCTCGAACGTCGTCCGCGAGCGCGCCCAGCGCTTCCTCGACGCTGGACGCGCCGCGATCGACCCCGGCCCGGACCGCTTCACGCAGGGCATCCGGGTCGGCGTACAGGGCGGTGCAGGCAGAGCAGAAGCACAGCGACAACAGCTTCTGCTGCACCGCGTTCCAGTCCGTGCCGTCGGTCTTCTCGTGGTGCCCGCCGTGGAAGAACCCCAGCGGCCCGCAGGCCTCCAGGATGATCCCGTCCGGCGCGCCGAGCTCCAGCACCTCGGACACCAGCGCCGACGTGTACTCGACGACGTCGGGCTGCGCGGTGCACAGCGCGTACGGGTAGCGATCCCCGAACGCGTTCACCACGGTCACGTCCGGGTGCAGGTCACCTAGGCGCGAGTTGTGCGTCAGCACGGTCCACGCGTACACCGGCAGGCCGGCGGCACGAACCAGGGCCGCCGCGGCACCGAACGAGTCGGAACCGTCCATCCAGGACGGTTCCGCCGGCACCAGGCGGCCGTAGTTCGACTCGCGCACCGGCAGGTAGAGCGCCGCGTGCCTCGCATCGACCATCCGATGCGAGGGATGAAGCGGCGTCGCGGCCCGCACGGTGTGATACGACGCCGCGAGGGCGATCGCGTCGACCCCGAGGTCCTGATACCGCGCGACGGCGTCAGGGTCTCCGATCAGGTCCCACGGATAGGCGTGGACCACCGACTTCACCACCGGGGGCGCTTCCTCTCGTAGCTCGGGTCGAACTTCTGCATGTAGCCCGTGTCGTCACGAGCGATGATGCCGCAACGAACGTAGTTCTCGGCCATCCGCGCCAGCGCGTCACGATCCAGCGACACACCGAGTCCCGGCGTCACGGGAACCGGCACCGCGCCATCCACAAAGGACAGCACCCCGGGCTCCACGACCTCGTCCGCGGCGTTCCACGGGTAGTGCGTGTCGCACGCGTAGTTCAGGTTCGGCGTCGCCGCCGCCAGGTGCGTCATCGCCGCCAGCGAGATGCCGAGGTGCGAGTTCGAGTGCATCGACAGGCCGATGCCGAACGTCTGGCAGATCATCCCCAGCTGACGCGACCGCTGCAGGCCGCCCCAGTAGTGGTGGTCGGACAGCAGCACCTGCACGGCGTCCTGTTCCACAGACGCCTTGAGGTGCTCGAACGCGACCACGCACATGTTGGTGGCCAACGGCATCGGCGCCTTCGCGGCCACCTCCGCCATCCCGGAGATCTCCGGCGTCGGGTCCTCCAGGTACTCCAGCACCCCGTCGAGTTCCGCCGCCACCTTCAGCGACGTCGCCGTGGACCAGGCCGCGTTCGGGTCCAGCCGCAGCGGGTGGTCCGGGAACGCCTCGCGCAGCGCGCGGATCGCCTCGATCTCCTGCTCCGGAGGGAAGACACCGCCCTTGAGCTTGATCGACCCGAAGCCGTACCGCTCGATCATCCTGGCCGCCTGGGCCACGATGCCGGCGGGGTCGATCGCCTCGCCCCACTCGTCCGGCTCGGCGCCGGGGTGCCCGTCCCACTTGTAGAACAGGTAGGCCGAGTAGGGCACGGACGACCGGACCGCGCCGCCCAGCAGGTCGTGCACCGGGCGTCCCAGCGCCCTGCCCTGGATGTCCAGGCAGGCGACCTCGAACGGCGAGTACACGCGGTCGACGGTGCTCTCCGCCGTGATCTTGCCGGTCAGGCCGTGGTTGTCCAGCCCGGTCGCGCCGCCGAGCGCCGCGGCGACCCGCGTGTGCATCTCGTTCAACGCGAAGACGTCGAGGCCGATCAAGGAGTCCACAACGGACCGCGAGCGCTCCAGGTGCCCGAGGTCGCCGTAGGTCTCCCCCAGCCCCGAAATTCCTTCGTCGGTGTGCACCTCGACGATCGTGCGCAGTGCCCACGGCTCGTGCACGCCCGCGGAGTTGAGCAGTGGCGGGTCCCGGAACGCGATCGGTGTCAGCACAATCTCGGTGATCTTCATGCCGAACGCCCTCTCAGCTCAGCAGGGCCTTGCCCGCGGCGATGATCTTGTCGAGCGCGGCGAGGTGCTCGTCCGACGGGTCGATCAGCGGCGGACGCACACCGCCCACCTCAAGGCCGTTCGCGCGCACCGCGGCCTTCACCAGGGCGACCGCGTAGCCGGGAACCTTGTCCCGCAGCTCGACCAGGGGCTTGTAGAACTCGAAGAGGAAGCGGTTCACCAGCCCGGTGTCGCCGGACTGCACGGCGTTGTAGAAGCCGATCGAGATCTCCGGCGCGAAGCAGAACACCGCCGACGAGTACAGCTCGACGCCGATGGCCCGGTACGCGAGCTGCGTCATCTCCGCGGTCGGCAGGCCGTTGAAGAACTGGAACGGCTTGTCAACGTTAGCACGGACGGACAGCACGACGCGCTGCATCTGGTCGAGGTCGCCGAGGCCGTCCTTGAAGCCCACGACGTTCGGGATCCGCGCGACCTCGACGGCGGTCTCCGGCGTGAACCGCGCGTTGTTGCGCTGGTAGACGATGATCGGCAGTTCGGTGGCACCGGCGACCTCGGCCACGTACCGCACGAGGCCGGCGGCCGGGTTGGTCACCAGGTACGGCGGCAGCAGCAGGATGCCGTTGGCGCCGGCGCGTTCCGCCGCCTGCACGAACTGCTTGGTCGCCGCGACCGAACCTCCCGCTCCGGCGAACACCGGCACCTTGCCCGCGGTCGCCTCGACCGCGACCGCCACCGCGCGCTCGAACTCGCCCAGTTCCAGCGCGTGGAACTCGCCGGTGCCGCAGGCGGCGAACACCGCGCCCGGCCCGGCGGAGACACCGTGCTTGACGTGCTCGGCGAGCACGTCGTACGCGATGTTCCCCTCGCTGTCGAACGGGGTCACCGGAAAGAACAGCACACCATCGAGTTGCATAACCAGACTCATCCCTTGATCGCTCCGGTGGTGATCCCACGCAGGAAGGACTTCTGCAGCGACAGGTACACGACCAAGCTCGGTACCAGTGCCAGCAACGCACCGGCCAGCACGATGCCCGTTCCGACCATGTCGTCGGACCGAAGCGCGAGGAGTGCGACCGTGAGCGTGTAATCGGAGGGGTCAGCGGCGACGATCAGGGGGAGCAGGTACTGCTCCCAAATCATGTTGAATCCGAACACGGCGATGACGCCGAGCGCGGGCTTGCACAGCGGGAGAATGATCTGCGCGAAGAGGCGCAGCTCCCCGGCACCGTCCACTTTGGCCGCCTCCTCCAGCTCGTTGGGGATCTCCTTCATGAACTCCGTCATGACGAAGATGGAGAAACCCCAAGCCCCCAGCGGGAGGATGACGCCGAGCAGGGTGCCCTTGAGACTCACGTGCACCAGAGGCAGGTCTCCGATCACCAGCGACAGCGGGATCGCGATGACCTCCTCAGGCAACATCATCGTGGCGAGAATGACCAACAGGGCGATGGCCTGACCGCGGAACTTCTTGCGCGCCAACGCGTATGCGGCGAAGACGCTCACCGACAGCTGCAGCAGCAGCGCACCACCGGCGATGATCAACGAGTTCATCAGGTAGTGCCAGATCTTGTTCTCCGCCGCGACCTGGAAGTTGATCAGCGACGGGTTGTCCGGAATGATCGACAGCTTGGTCGGGTCCGGGTTGTGGTCGAACGCGCCGGAGAAGATGACCAGCAGCGGGCCGCAGAAAAGGATTACAGCGAGGGCGCTGAAAAGGAACCGGATGCCCCTGCCGACCCACGCGTCCGGGCGGGAGGACCAGCCGATGGCACTGTCGAAGCGACTTGAGTTGACGCTCATCGCGCCTCCTTCCACCGGCGGTACCACTGCACGCTGACCGTCAAAACCAAGGTAACCAGGAACAAGAGCACAGAACCAGCTGAGGCGAGTCCGGCTTCGGACTGTTCGAAGGCCGTGGTGTAGACGCGGGTCATCCACACGTCGGTCGACCCGGCGGGCCCACCGCCGGTGAGCACGTACACCTCGGTGAAGACGCGCAGGCCGCGGATCGCCGCCAGCGTCAGCAGGATCGTGATGACGGGCCGCAACGCGGGGAGCGTGACGTTCCAGATCCGTTGCGGCGTCGTCGCGCCGTCGATCGCGGCGGCCTCGTACTGCTGGCGGTCGATGCCGGCGAGCCCGGCGAGGATCAGCACCATGTCGTACGGCGCGTGCTTCCAGATGCCGACGAACATGACCGACACCAGCGAGGTGTCGGTGCTGTGGATGTACTCCCAGGGCCCCAAGCCGACCCACGAGATGAGCTCGTTGAGGAAGCCTTCGGGTGCCGGGTAGAAGAACAGCCGCCAGATCTCACCGATGACCGCGGTGGCCGCCACGACCGGCAGGAACACCGCGGACCGCACGAACCACAGCGACTTGGTGTGGCCTTCCAGCAGCAACGCCAGGAAGAAGCCGATCACCATGGCGCCGACGGTCTGACCGCCGGCCAGCACAAGGGTGTGCCAGCTGGCGGTCAGGAACTTCTCGTCCTGCAGGATCGTCGCGTAGTTCTTGAAGCCGACGAAGATGTCGCCGAGGAACGGCCGGACCTCGAACAGCGAGAGCCGGATGCCCTCCGCCATCGGGATGAACTTGAAGACCAGGAAGATCAGCGCCGCGGGGAGCAGGAACAGCCACGGGATGAAGGTGGCTCCCGTGAGGCGGCGCCGGCGGCGCCGCCTCACGGGGTGGGTTTCGACGGCACCGCCGCCACTAGCCGTCGAGCCCACGTCTCGGGTGTCGCCGAGTGACTGAACTGCCGTCACTTCGACGCCTTCTGGTTCTCGAGTTCCTTCTTGAGCGCATCCGCGAGCGTCTTCAGCTCGGCCGAGGAGTCAGCGGGGCACTTCGCGAAGATGGAGTTCAGGGTCTCCGAGGTCTTCTGCCGGAACGGCGCGAAGTTCGGAACGCTGGGGAACGGCCGCGCCTCGCTGGAGTACACGCCCGCCACGGTCGCCCAGCGCGGGTCGTTGTACGTCGCGTTGACGTCGACGGTCTTGTTGACGGGGAGGCGGACGACCGGCTGCGGGTCGCCCTTCATGCCGGCCTGCTGCGCCTCGGGCGTGATGAGGTACTCGGCGAGCTTCTTCTGGTCGGCGGTCTTGGCGGAGCCGGCCATCTGGTAGATGTTCTCGCCCTCACCGAGCACCGTGGCGCCGGCCGGGCCCTTCGGGGACGCGACGACCTCGTACTTGTCCTTGCCGACCGACTTGTCGAAGCGGCCGATCATGTACGGGCCGGTGAGGTAGATGCCGCTCTTGCCCGACTCGAACAGCGGGTGCGCGTCGTTCGTGCCCAGGGTCAGCGAGCCGGGCTGCATGACCTTGTCCTCGCAGAAGAGCTTGCGCATCCGTTCGACGGCTTTGGTCGACTCCGGCGAGTCGATGCCGACGCGGAACTTGCCGTCGCCCTCGTCCTCGAGGATGTCGCCGCCGCCCTGCCAGATGTAGCTGGCCGCCCACCACGCGAGGTAGCCGCGGTCGGTCGTGCCCGGCACGAGCATGCCGTAGGTGTCGTTCTGCCCGTTGCCGTCGGGGTCGTTGCGGGTGAAGGCCCTCGCGAGGTCGTCGAGCTCCTCCCACGTGGTGGGGATCGGCTTGCCGAGCTTCTCGCGCCAGTCCTTGCGGATCAGCGTGACCATCGCCTGGGTGGAGTAGGGAATGGCGTAGAACTTGCCGTCGGCGCCCTTCCCGTTGTTCCACGCGCGGTCGACGATGTCGCCGCCGCCCGCGATGTCACCCTTGTTGACCTCGGTCGTCCAGCCCTGCTTGACGAAGTTGCCGAGCGAGCCGGTGTCGGTGATGACGACGTCGGGGAGGTCCTTCGACGCGGCGCGCTGCTGCACCTGCTTGTCGAAGTCGTTGAAGATCGGCTTGTAGTCGACCTGCACACCGGTCTTCTCGGTGAACGACTTGAAGATCTTCTCGTAGACCTTCGCGGTCGCCTCGGTGGAGCGGGTCCACACCTCCAGAGGCTTGTTCGGGTCCTTGCTCGACGCGGCCGTGGTGCCACCGCTGCCGCATCCCGCGAGCAGCGCGGCCACGCCCAGCGTGGCAAGTGTTGTGGCAGTTCCACGGCGCATCGTCGGAGCCCCTCGCGTTCAGATATATGAACCTGGGTCGTACTTGTGAACCTGGTGCAGGACTGTAAGAATCGACACAGCAACGTGTCAAGGGCAAGTTGCTTTCCTGTTACGAGGAGGCCAGGTGGCGTCGCCGATCGACAAGGGCACAGCACGTCCGGGCGCGGTCAAGTCCGCCGACCGCACGGTGGAGCTGCTCGAGGTGCTGTCCGCGTCAGACCGCAGGCTGACGCTCACGGAGCTGCACCGCGAGCTCAGCTATCCCAAGTCCAGCCTCTACATGCTGTTGCAGACGCTGGTCGCGCGCGGCTGGGTGGAGGTCGACTCGGACAGGGGCACGTACGGCATCGGCGTGCGCGCGCTGCTCGTCGGTACGTCCTATTTGGACCACGACCCTGTCGTGCGGGCGGCGATCCGCGTGATGGAGCAGGTCCGCCAGGACATCAACGAGACCGTGCACCTTGCCCGTTTGGACGGCGCGGACGTCGTCTACCTGGCGAGCCGCGAGTCCGAGCACCACCTGCGCGTCGTCTCGCGCGTCGGCCGGCGGCTGCCCGCCCACTCGACGTCGCTGGGCAAGGCCGTGCTCTCGACGCGCACGCCGGAGGAGGTCGACCTGATCCTCCCCCACGACCTGGCGCCGCTGACCCCGAACACCGTGATCGACCGGGCGGCGTTGCACGAACAGCTCGCCGGGTTCCGCAACGTCGGCTACGCCCACGAACGCGAGGAGAACACGCCCGGCTTGGGCTGCTTCGCGGTGGCGCTGCCGTACCGCAATCCCGTGCTGGACGCCATGAGTTGTTCGGTCCCGCTGGGCAGGCTGACCCCGGAGCACGAGCGGCAGGTCATCTCCGCTCTGCTCGACGCCGCCCGGACGATCACCGAACTCCTCCGCCAGTTCGGTCGCTGAGCTTGCCGAAACACCTGAACAAGACGGAGGGTTCCAACCCGTGACCGCACGCATCCTGATCACCGGCGCCGGTGGCGGGGTGGGAACGCTCATGCGTTCCCGTCTCGCCGCGGAGGGTCGTGTCCTGCGGCTGCTGGACATCGCGGAGCTGCCCGCGGCCGCCGACGGCGAGAACGTCGAGCTCGTCGAGGCCTCGGTGACCGACATGGCCGCGATGGAAGCCGCGATGGAGGACGTCGACGCGGTGATCCACCTCGGTGGCCACAGCCTCGAGGAGTCGTGGGACAAGATCCTGCGCGTCAACATCGACGGCACGCACACCGTGCTGGAGGCCGCGCGGCGTTCCGGCGTCCGCCGGGTCGTCCTGGCCAGCTCGAACCACGCCGTCGGCTATCTCGAACGCGCCGACGGTGAAGCGGGCGACTACGCGTTCCCGCGCCCGGACACCTACTACGGCGTGTCCAAGGTGGCGCTGGAGGCGTTGGGGTCGCTGTACGCCGACCGCTACGGCATGGACGTGATCGCGATCCGCATCGGGTCGTGCTTCGAGAAGCCGCGTGACGTGCGGATGCTGTCGACGTGGATGTCGCCGGACGACGGCGCGCGCCTGTTTGAGGCGTGCCTCTCCGCCCCGTCACCCGGTTTCCGGATCGTGTGGGGCGTTTCGAACAACAAGCGCGGCTGGTTCTCGCTGGACGAGGCCCGTGCGCTGGGTTACGAGCCGCAGGACGACTCCGAGGAGTACGCGGCCGCCGTGCTGGAGCAGCACGGCGAACTCGACCCCTCGTCGCCGGCGGCGAGGTACGTGGGTGGAGCCTGGTGCGGCCCCGATTTCGACACGGCAGTCAAGGAGGCAGGGCGTTGAGCCACGTCGTGCAGGGATACAACCCGCGCACCGGTGAGCCGTACGGCGAACCGGTTGCGAAGACCCCCGACAGCGAGGTCGACCGCATCGCGTCCGCCGCGGCCGTCGCGTTCTCCGCGTGGTCGGTCGTTCCGGCGGCGGATCGTGCCGTGGTGCTGGAGAAGGTCGCGGACGCGCTGGACGCCGAGTCGGCGTTGCTCGTGGAGACCGCGGACAGCGAGACGGCACTGGGCGTGCCGCGGCTGACGACCGAGCTCAAGCGCACGACGAACCAGCTGCGGCTGTTCAGCGAGGTGCTGCGCGAGGGCAGCTACGTCGAGGCCACCCTGGACACGGCGAACCCGGACATCATCCCGCCGCGGCCGGTGCTGCGGCGCGTGCTCCGTCCTCTGGGGACGGTCGCGGTGTTCTCCGCGTCGAACTTCCCGTTCGCGTTCTCGGTCGCCGGTGGTGACACGGCCTCCGCGCTGGCGTCCGGTTGTTCCGTTGTGGTGAAGGCACATTCGGCGCACCCGTCGACGTCGCGCGAGACCGCCCGAGTGGTGATCGACGCGCTGCGTGAAGCCGGTGCGCCCGAGGGCGTGTTCGGCATCGTGTACGGCACCGAGTCCGGTGTCGCGCTGGTGAAGCACTCCGCGGTGCGCGCCGTCGGCTTCACCGGTTCGACCGGTGGCGGCCGGGCGCTGTTCGACCTGGCGCAGGGCCGGCCGGACCCGATCCCGTTCTACGGCGAGCTCGGCAGCGTCAACCCCACGGTGATCCTGCCCGGTGCGGCCACCCCGGAGATCGCCGCCGGTTTCGCGCAGTCGCTGGTGATGGGTGTCGGGCAGTTCTGCACGAACCCCGGCCTCGTGTTCGCGCCGGAGTCGATCGTGGCGGCGCTGGGCGAGGCGGTCGCCGCCTCGTCGGGTGGCGCGATGCTGAACGAGCGGATGTGCGACTCCTACAAGGCGGGCACGGACGCCCTGGCCGCGTCGGACCTCGTCTCCGTGGTGTCGACGGGTGTCCGCCCGGACGAGGCGTGGGCCGTGGCACCGCTGCTGTTCAGCACGTCGGTGAAGGTGTTCGAGGAGAACCTCGAGAAGCTGACCGAGGAGCACTTCGGCCCGGCCGCACTGGTCGTGACGTACTCGTCGCCGGAGGAGTTGCACTCGGTGCTGGCGAAGCTGCCGGGCACGCTGACCGGCACGGTGCACGCCGCCGAGTCGGACCACGCGGAGGCAGGTCGGATCGCCGAGATCCTGCGGCGCGTGGCGGGCCGGATCATCTTCAACGCCTGGCCGACCGGTGTCGCGGTGGCGTGGGGCCAGCACCACGGTGGCCCGTGGCCGTCGACGACGAACCCGCTGCACACGTCGGTGGGCGCCACGTCGATCCGCCGCTGGATCGCCCCGGTGACGTACCAGTCGTGGCCGGACGCGTTGCTCCCGGCAGAGTTGCAGGACGCGAACCCGCTCGGCATCCCCCGCCGGGTGGACGGTGTGCTCGGCGTGCACTGAGGGATCTTCGAATGAGCGGGGCCGCTGACACCATGTCAGTGGCCCCGTTTCCTTTTGGGAGGACGTGGGATGCCAGTCGTCGGCCTGAAGAAGGCCCAGCGCACGACGCCGCCGCCGTTGTCGATCGAGTGGTTGCCCCGAGACCTGACTCGATCCCGGCGTCTCCGGGACGTTCGACCTGCTCGTCGACTACAGCGTGCTCGACAACATGCGAGGGCCCGCCCGCGGAAGCGGTTTCGCGTGCTTCCTGATGAGACGTTCCTGACCGGCAACTGATCGCTCAGACCGACACCTAAGCGCTCCCAATCCTCGCGGCGATCATCCTGGCGCACTCGACCGCCTCGGACTTCGCGCTGTCGACCTCGACGTCGTACCTCATCCCGCGATGCACCAACTCGGCCTGCGCCTCGGCCATCCCGGTGACCCGGTCACCACGAGCAAGCTCCCGCCCGGCCGCGACGGCGGCATCACACCGCACCCCGACCCACACCACGTCCAGCCCGTCGAGTGCCTTCTCCCACCGGCGTCGAGACTCGACGCCACCGAGGAACACGTCGTCCACGATCACCCGTGCCCCCGAGCGCGCCATCGAGGCGACGCCCGCCATCCACGCGTCCTCCAGCACCCGGAACTCGGCTCCGACGCTGACCTCACCGTCGCCCGTGAACCCGATCCCCTCCGAGCCGAGCCGCAACCGCGCGGGCATCACGTCGATCAACGTGTCGACTCCGATCGCCAGCCACGCCTCCGGCAACACCGCCTGCAGGCACCGCGCGATCCCCGACTTGCCCGAACTGGACCCACCGTTGAGAACGATCACTTGAGCACTCGACGACACGCCCCGACGGTACCCAGCCGCCCCCGCCCTCACCCCTCACTTCCCACCCGTCACCGCCTTAGCAATGGGTCTTTTGACGACGAAGTCAAAGACCCATTGCTAAGGACCAGCTCACAGCCCTCACACCAAGTGATATATCGGTTCCCGCCCTCACCGCATGCAAAAAACGTTTGCGGACGAAGTCAAAAGGCTCGTTGCAAAGATCGACTGAACGAGCGGTGCGGACCTTGCGGCGAGCGTGACCGGAGCAGACGACTGGAGCAGTCAGCGGCGGGCGGCGCCGGCTCGCCGTTCCTGCTGCAGCTCCCGCTGGTACCCCAGGAAGTCGACCTCCAACGTGTGCCGCTTCGACTTCACATACCGGCGCCGTAGCCGCTCCCGGTAGGAGGTGATCTCCGCTTTCATCTCCGCCACCGGAGGCAGCGCCGCACGTCCGGAGATCAGGTCGGCGATCCACTCCGACTGGGCCTCGGCCAGCGGCATGATCGCTCCCAGCGGCTGGATCAGCCCGAGGAAGTACAGCCCGGGATGCGCCGGATCCACGACCCGGCGATACAGCGACACGTCGTTGTCGGCGGACGACACCGCCGGGAACTCGGCCGCCGGGAGAAACGGGAATTCCACCTTGTAACCGGTGCAATAGACGATCACGTCGACGTCCTCGCGCGACCCGTCGGCGAACACGACCCCGGAGCCGTCGAGCCGCGACAGGTTCGGCTTCACGGTGATGTCGCCGTGCCCGAGCCGGGTGAGCAGGTCGTCGGACACCGTCGGGTGCGCGGCGAGGATGCCGTGCGACGGCTCGGGCAGGCCGTAGGCGGAGAGCTTGCCGCGCGCCAGCCGGAGCATCACTCGCAGGGACAGCGCCTGCAGCCACGCGGGTGCGAAGCGGGCGAGCGGCGAGGTGGTCAGGTGATCGGTCGGCATGCCGAAGAGGTACTTGGGCATGATGTGCGCTCCGCGGCGCATCGCCAGGAACGTCCGCGCCGAGACCCGCGACGACTCGACCGCGATGTCGCAGGCGGAGTTGCCGATGCCGAGAACCAGCACCTTCTTGTCCGCGAATCGTTCGGGCGTCTTGTAGAAGTGCGCATGCATCTGTTCGCCGTCGAACGAGCCGGGAAACGCGGGCTCGGGCATCCGCGGCGACCAGTGGTGTCCGTTCGCGACGATCACTGATCCGTAGCTCCCCGAAGCCTCCTCGCCTGTGTCGCGATCACGCGTCGTGACGGCGTAGCCACCCGGCGCAACGGAGACGGAGGTGACCTCGGTCCGGAACCGGATGCGGTCGCGGAAGCCGTGGTGCTTCACGAAGTCGTCGAAGTACTCGGCGATCTGGAAGTGAGAGGGGTACGCGGGCAGCCTCGCGGGCATCGGGAAGGACTTGAACTCCATCATCTGCCGCGAGGTGTTGATGTGGAGGGACCGGTAGGCCGACGACATGCCGTTGTCGTTGAGGTAGAGCCAGTTGCCGCCGATCTCCGACCCGGTCTCGAAGCAGTCGAACTCGATGCCGCGGGCGCCGAGGACCTGACAAGCGGCGATGCCGGACGATCCCGCTCCGATGACGCACACACGCTCCATGCGGCTGAAGTATTTTCACGTTAGGAGCGGCTGTCAATCGTTGTGACCGAAGGCCTGGTCAGACGCTCCGGGTCAGTCGTCGCGCCGACCGGGTGCGAGCACCTCGCGCGGTAGCCCGCTGTGTGGAACGGGGTGTGCCGGACCAGGTCCGCCCAATACTTTGTGCCCCATGCGAAATCTTCTCGTGGCAGTCACCTCGGTACTGGCGTTCGCGGTCTCCACCGGCACGGCGGCGGGCGCGCCGCTGCCGTGCCCGGAGATCTTCGCGACGAACAACACCGCGATCATCACCGACCCCGCCGATCCGCGGTTGCGGGACAGACTGGTGCGGTTCGACCGCGAGGTGCGCGGCATCGTGCACGCCAACGGTGGCGTGACCATCCGTTCAACACTGCTTGACGGTGTGTTCTGGTCGAGCGACCTGCAGCAGACGACGTTCGAACGGTCCCGCAAGTTCGACGTCACCCTCGACGAGGAAACCCTGCGCCACACCGCGTCCACGATCAGCAAGCAGTTCCGGCAGGAGTCGGTGCTCACGTTCCGCTTCCTGCCCGCGAACTCGCCGGAGGTCGATGCCGTCCAGGTCGAGGTCGACGGCATCACCGCGACGCAGGTCCGCGAAGGCCTGCTCAAGGACGCGGTCGCGCGCGAGAAGCTCGGCGGCGGCAGCGTCACGTTGCAGAACAAGGCGATCCTGATCGCGGACGTCGACGACCTGCCGACTGTGCGCGCGTTCGTCACCGACATCGGCGGCGACATCACCAAGGCGAAGGTGCGCAAGGGCACCTGGGAGTTCGTCAGCGCCGAGGAAACTCCTTTGTGGAACAGGCAAAACGCGGCCTAACCTCGTAGGCATGGCAGCAACTGTGGTCCGCGGCCAGAACGTGGACATCCGAATGTGGACTCGACCGGACGAGGTCGAGGAGTTCGCCATGCGACAGCTCCAGAACATCTCCGCGCTGCCTTGGGCCGTGAAGCACATCGCGGTCATGCCCGACGTGCATTACGGAAAGGGCGCCACGGTGGGCTCGGTGATCGCGCTGCGCGACGCCGTCTCCCCCGCGGCCGTCGGCGTGGACATCGGCTGCGGCATGGCCGCCGTGCGCACCTCGCTCACGGCCAGCGACCTGCCGGAGACGCTGCGCGGGTTGCGGTCCCGCATGGAGGCCGTGGTCCCCGTCGGTTTCGGCCAGCACAAGGCGACCGCGTTCACCGAGAGGGACGCGTCCGACTGGGGCACGTTCTGGAGGAAGTTCGACGACCTCACGCCGGCCGTGAAGGCGCGCGCCGACAAGGCGATGCACCAGATGGGCACGCTCGGCGGCGGCAACCACTTCCTCGAGGTCTGCCTGGACACCGACCAGCGGGTGTGGGTCATGCTGCACTCCGGGTCGCGCGGCATCGGCAACGAGCTTGCGCAGCACCACATCGCGGTGGCGCGCACGCTCGCGCACAACTCCGAGCTGCCGGACCCGGACCTCGCCGTGTTCCTCGCGGGGACGCCCGAGATGGCGGCGTACCGTCACGACCTGTACTGGGCTCAGGACTATGCGCGACGCAACCGCGCGGTCATGCTGCGCCTGGTCTGCGACGTGCTGCGCGCCGAGTTCCCGCAGATCGCGTTCGAGGACCCGATCAGCTGCCACCACAACTACGTCTCCGAGGAGAACCACTTCGGTGAGGACGTGTTGGTGACGCGCAAGGGTGCGATCCGTGCGGGCCGTGGAGAGCTGGGCATCATCCCGGGTTCCATGGGCACCGGTTCGTACATCGTGCGCGGGCTCGGGAATCCCGACTCGTTCGAGTCTGCGTCGCACGGCGCCGGCCGGAGGATGTCGCGCAACAAGGCCCGCAAGACGTTCACGACGCAGGATCTCGCCGCCCAGACAAGTGGTGTCGAGTGCCGCAAGGACTCCGGCGTGGTGGACGAGATTCCGGGCGCGTACAAGGACATCGACACCGTGATGGCGAACCAGTCCGACCTGGTCGAGGTGGTCGCCAAGCTCAAGCAGGTGGTTTGTATCAAGGGTTGATGTTTCCCTTGTGGGTGAACGGGAAGCCTCCAGGACAGCAGAGTCTTTCTTGCCTGTCTTGGAGGTTTTTCCATGTCAACGGGCGCCATCATCGGCCTGGTGGTCGCGGTTCTAGTGGTGCTGGCGGTCCTCGCGTTCGTGCTGAGGCCCGCTATGCAGCGCAAGAAGCTGCGCGACCGCTTCGGCCCCGAGTACGACCGCGCGGTCACGCACAGCGACAGCAGAACGGCCGCGGAGAAGGAGCTCGCCGAGCGGGAGCACCGCCACAGCGAGTTCGACCTGAAGCCGCTTTCCCAGACGGCGCAGGAGAGTTACCGCCGCCACTGGGCGAACGTGCAGACGAAGTTCGTCGATTCGCCGGAGAGCGCGATCGCCGATGCCGACCGGCTCGTGACCGACCTGATGGCCGAGCGCGGCTACCCCACTGAGGGGTACGAGGCACAGCTGAGCGTCTTGTCCGTCGAGCACGCACGGACGCTGGAGCACTACCGCAAGGCGCACGACATCTCAGAGCGCCAGGAGATCGGCGAGGCGAGCACCGAGGACTTGCGCACCGCGATGGTGCACTACCGGGAGCTGTTCACCGATCTGCTGGAACGCGGCGCAGAGCCGCGCAAGGACAGGGAAGCCGTGCGGAAGGAGAAGACCGATGTCTGAGGCACCGACTCACGCCGCGGGGGTTCCGACTCCTGCCCGGCCGCAACAGACCGAGCGCACTCCGCAGACAGACCGCATGCCGCAGCAGCCGCAGCGCACCGACGCGCAACGGACTGAGGCACAGCGGACCGACGCGAACCGAACCGACGCGCAGCGCACCGATGCACAGCGAACTGAGGCTCAGCGGACCGACGGCCAGCGCGCCGACGTCCAGCGCACCGAAGCCGCACGAACCGAGGCCCAGCGCGCCGAACACCAGCGCACTGAACCGCAGCGCAACGAACATGAGCGCGACGAGCGCCGCACCGACCAGCACCGCGCCGAGCAGCCCACCGGCTCGCAGCACACCGGCGCGCGGTCGTCCAGCAAGCTCGAGGACGAGTGGCAGGCGGTGCAGTACGAGTTCGTCGACGACCCGAAGGCCGCTGTCCGCAAGGCGGACGAGCTCGTGACGCGCGCGCTGGAGGAGCTGAACACCCGGCACCGCTCCCTCACCAAGCAGCTCGAGGGAAACGGTGATCCACAGACCGAGGACCTGCGACTGGCTCTCCACCGTTATCGGGAACTCTTCAAGTCGCTGGTCGCCGTCAAGTAAGTGCTGGAAGCCCCGGCGCCGTGGCCGTAACAGGTGGCGGCGCCGGCAGGCGTGTCCAGAGGTTCCCGATCAGCTGGGAAGTTCGCGGATCTCCATCTCGAGGACGTCGATCTCGTCGCTGATCGCCTCGTCCAGCATGTCGTCCAGCAACTTGCGGCACTCCGCTGATCCGCAACGCGGCAAACCCGCGCCGAACCGCGGCACCTGCTCCCACCACACCGCCGGGTTGTTCCAGAACGACCCGGACCCCTGGTCGACGCCTTCGAGGCACCGCAGCCTCTGGTCAGTCGCCGGAAGAGCTCGCACGAACTCGATGAACAACGCGAGTGCGTCCGGATTGCTCACCGGAACCGCGCCGTAACCGCGCAGACAGTCCTCGAGTTCTGCGAGGAACTCCGCCTTGAAGGACACGGCACACCCCGCTCCTCCGCACCGTCGCGGACGTCCTGAAAGTTCGTGACAACAACAGTACCTCCGCAAGTCGGACGGGAAACGAGTGCGAACGGGCGGTATCTTTCCTGCGCCCGCACGGGGTCCGGTGACCCGCAGTCACGTCACCTGCCGGTCATGTTCCTTCGTGGGAAACGTAATGCGATGCCAGGAAACCGTTGTCCAGCTTGACGATCTGGCCCACGACCAGCTTGTCGACGGGGTCCGCGCCGGACGTGCCGCTAGCGCCGGTCCGGTCGAACGTCAGCCTCCCGGACGCGCCTGGGAAGTCACGCAAAGTGCGCAGCCTGTCGTAGACGTTTTCTCGTGACGCCCCAACGGAGGTATGCCTCGCGACGACGTTGATGGCGTCATAGGCGAGGAGAACGTGCCCGTTGGGGCCCGAAAGAAATGCCCTGTGCGCGTGCTTCTTCTGAGCTGCCTCGTACGTGGTGAAGAACTGTTGCGTCGGTTGGGGAATCGGCTCACGGCTCGGCGTCCACGCGAACGTCGTGAAGTAGAGCCGGCCGTCGGCAAATCGTTTGATGTCTTCCAAATCCGTGAAGTTCGCCGTCTCGAGCTGCGTCAGGTCGTCTCCGCCGAACACCACCGGGTCGGTGCAGTTGCTGTGGCTCAGCTCGGTCAGCAGCCCGCCGACCTCCGCGGTGCGGCCGGTGTAGAGGATGAGCGGGTTCGGTGACTTCCCGCAGATGTCCGTGACCACCCGGCCGAGCTGCGTGGTGACGGCGTTGGCGGTCTCGTCGTAGTCGTGCCGTTCAGGCTTGAGCACGTCCTGGAACTGGTCGGCGAGATCCGAGCTGTATTCGTCGCCGGGACTGCGCACGAGGTGCATCGGGCGGCCGCGCAGCGCTTCGGTGCGTTCGATGATGCGCGCGGCGACCTGGGCCTGGCGGTCGTTGGCCGGAGCGACGCGGAAGAAGTACGGCTTCTGGCTGAAGCTCGTCGACGACAACGACGAGCCCACCATCGGGATTCCCGCCGGCTGGTCCTTGGACGGGCCCAGCACGGCGAGCGCGGACTGCGTGGTCTCACGACTTTGCCCGAGGCCGGTCACGGCGATCACCGACGGATCACGCTCGGCGTACGCGCGGATCTGCTCCGCGACCTTCAACGCGTACTTGGACTCGCCACCGAAGTTCGCGAGGACCAGGCGCACCAACGGATTGCGGCCGAGCCCGTCGAGCTGGTTCCAGTCGCGCTGCGCGAGATAGGCGCCGCGCAGCTCGTTGACACCGGCGGACAGGTCGCGCTTCACGCGTTCGCTGGAACTGAGCATCGTGGCGACGACGATCGTGACGACGCTGCGGTCCTTCACCTTGGCGGCGCGGTCGTTCTCCTCCGCGATGAGCTTTGCGAGCTCCCCGACCTCGGCGTCGTCGTTGTTCTGCGCGGCCGGGTCACCGTAGGCGAACCTCCCGGGTTTCTCACTCAGGCCGACGCACTGCACACCGTCCATCTTGGACATCCGCAGGCGTTCTCCGGAGAGGTCCGCGACAAGTTCGGCGGGTTCGAGAACGCCGTAGCGCAGGCAGTGGGTGCTGTTCTGGAGGTAGAAAGCCGCGCCGTACACCACAAGCAGCACCACGACGAGGTAGGCGGCCACGCGGCGCACCGAGTTGCGTCCGGGCCAGTGCCGCGGATACGGGAACCTGCCGACGGTGGACGGCCGCGGCAGCGACGCCGGTGGGGACGCGGGAATGTTGTGTTCGAGCGCGCGTTTCATCGCACGGTAGGAGGTCAGGCGTTCCTCGGCACCGTCGAGTTCCTGATGGGCGCGCAGAACCCGGTCGTACATCTCGACGGTCGGGCGGTCGGTCCGGCTGCGGGAGCGCAGCTCCCACGTCGCGATCACCGCGTCTTCGAGCAGTCCGGTCTCCGAGCGCACCACGCTGTCGTAGCGGCGGTGCAGGTTGCGCGCGGTGCCGCTCCTGAGGCGCTCCCACCACGCGCGCGGCTCTTCCTGGTGCTCCGGTTCACCTTCGCCGGGTGGCATCGGGGCTTCGGCGATGGCGGCGAGCTCGGCGATCCAGCGGTCGCTGCGTTCGTCGACGTGCGGTCGCAGGCGATGAGCGACGAGGTGGACCTGGCCGAGCGCGAGTGCGTGGTACAGCGCGTCTTCGCGTTGCCCGAGGCTGTCGTAGCGGTCCTTCAGCAACCGGTGGACGCTGATGTGCGAGAACGGCTGATCCGCCGGGACCTCGCGGAGCCGGCGAGCGAGCAGGTCGCGCAACAGCGGATGCAGCACGAAGTCGTCACCGTCCTGCCTCACGAAACTGAGCTGTGCCAGCAGAGCACGCATGTTCTCGGCCGACCACGTCGGCGGCAGCAGCGCGCGGATCACGTGCCGGTCGAGCACTCGCGGAGCGGCGAGGCGGGCGAAGATCTCACGCGCGGCCTCGCGTTCGGGCATCTCCTCGGTGCCCGGAATCCGTTGGAAGAAACGGAGAAGCAGGTAGTCGCCGACCGTGGCGTCCTGGAACGTCGTGGTCTCGTCGACGGGCAGCCGTTCGTCGAAGACCGAGCGCACCGACGGCAGCACCTGGTCCCGGGCGAACACGAACTGCACGAGCTGGATGGCGAGCCGCACCGCGAGCGGATGGCCGTGCGTGACCTCCTGCAGTTCCTCCACGAGCGCCTCGGACTCGACCGTGCTGTTGCGGGTGCGGTTCCACTCGGCGAGGAACTGCCGCGTCTGCGCGAGTGTGAACGGCTCCAGGCGCACCGGCTTGAAGACCGAGGAGTCGGGCAGCGAGGGTGCGGACTGCTTCGTGGCGATCACGAGCAGCGGCACGTGCGGTTCCTTGGCGCGGCGCTCGGCCAGCAGGCTGAGGAAGTCGGTCGCCCGCGCGGCGGGGCGTGGCCGTTTCGGAGGCAGGTAGGAGTCGATGCCGTCGAGCAGGTCGGCGCCGTCGAGCAGCAGGAGGCTGTTCATCCTGCGGTAGCGGCGGAACCGGTAGGCGGCCGTGATGTCGGCGAGGAACGCCGCGACGAGCAGGCGGTCGATCTCCAGTGTGTCACCGGCGCGGTTGAGGCTCCACGTGTGCACGAGTGCGGCGTCGAACTTCAAGCTGCTCGCGGGCCCGGCCTTCAGCTCTTCGCCGACGTAGTTCTCGAACCAGCGCAACGCACTCGCGACGCGCGGCCCGCCCAGCAGCCAGCGCAACGGCCGCGGCGCCACGACCGCGAGCCCGATGAGCCACAGCAGCAGGGGCCGCAGCACCTTGCCGAGGCCTTGGGCGGGCGGCAGCATCTCGACGACCTCGGCGGCGTCCGCGACCGCGACGAGCCGGGTCATCTGCTTGGCGGCGAGTTCGCGGGCGCGGTGGTGGGGATCGTCGGCCGGCTCGGCGTACAGCGCGAGCCGGGCGAGGTCGTAGCGCGGCAACCGCATGCGGCCGAACTCGGCGTGATGGTAGGACCGCAACTGCTCGGCGGCGACGTCGAGGATGTCCTTGCAGGAACGGGATCCGGCCTTGTCGAGGTCGACCTTGGCCGTGGGCGCGTCGCGGTAGCGGCGGTGGACGTGGTCGAGCAACGACGTCTTGCCGCTGCCACCTGGGCCGAACGCCACGATCACCGGCAGGGGGTGTTTCGCGCGGCGTTCCACCAGGGACTCCACCAGTGCGGTGATGTCGTCCCTGCCGACGAGCCCGATCTCCGGTTCCAGCGCCATGATCTTCAGACGCCGCGGAGACCGCTGGTGTTCCGTTCCGAATGAATCGGACTAGTGTCCTGAGTTGTTAATTCGTGTGCAGGCGTAGGGTTCGGTGGCATGCCGAACCCGAAGCTGCCTGAGTTGCTGCTGTCCGATGACGA
>NZ_JBFBAW010000037.1:0-53747 GCF_040682435.1 Lentzea sp. NPDC051208
CTGGGAACGCCGCGACGACATCCACGAAGCCTTCCTCGGCCTCGCTACCTGCATCATCTGTTACCGCCACGTCCAACGATTCTGTTAGGACCTCTAAGTGGAGCAATTCGGACACTGGGGGAATCAGTGCGCAACACCTTCGCCGTCGCGACGACGGCTGCGCTCGTGCTGACCGCGACGGGCGCTCCCGCCCTCGCGCAGGACGAGACCATCAGCATCACCGGCCGGGTCTTCGTCGACCGCAACGGCAACGGCACCTTCGACGAGGGCGACGGCGTGCAGATCGGTGGGCCCGGCGTCCGGGTCACCGACGAGGACGGGCGCACGACCGACCTCCCGGTCGGCCCCAGCGGCCGGTACAGGGTCGAGAAGCTGCGCAAGTCCACGTACAAGGTGGAGACCCTCAACCTCGTCAACTACACCACCACCAAGAGTTCCTACACGACCTCGGAGACGGTGACCGACGGCGACTTCGCGCTCGTCGGTCAGGTCGCGAAGGGCATCGCGTACGTCGATGCCAACGGCGACGGGACCAAGCAGGCGGACGAGAAGCCCGTCACCGAGGGGCTCAGGGTCACGGGCAACGCCAAGGACGGTTCCCCGGTCGACCTGACCAGGACCGCGGGTGCGGACGGCGCATACCGGTTCGACCTGCCGCTCGGCGACTACACGCTCACGGCTCCGCTGCTCAACGACCAGAACCTCGTCCTCGGCAAGCCCGAGGCCGTCACCGACATCGACTGGGCGACCGGCACCCGTGAGCTCACCGGGCAGACCGAGCAGGTCGACCTGCGCTACATCACCGCGGCGGCGAACATCACCGTCAAGGGCACGCTGTCGCCGGCCAAGGACGCCTACCTGATCGGCGAGGAGATCACCGCGAAGGTGCAGCTCGTCAACACCGGCAACGCGCCGGTCCTGCCGTTGATCGGGCTGGGGCAGTTCCACGCGAAGCTGATCCGGTACAGCGACAGCCTCGAAGCTGAGGCCGACACCCAGTTCGAGTTCAAGCGCAAGATCGTTCCCGGCGAGACGGTCGAGATCGAGCTGACGTTCGCGCCCACCGGCACCATCTTCACCAGCCTGCAGCTGGTCGTGTTCGACACGATGCGCGGCCTGAAGGACGTCGACGCGAGCGACAACTTCCTGCAGATCGCCACGAAGGTCGTCGAGAAGGGTGCGGAGACCACCGCCCCGACCGCGACGACCACCACCGCCGCGCCGGCCACGACCACCACCACGCAGGCCGTGGCCCAGGCGGGCAACAAGTCCGGCCTCGCGTCGACCGGCGCGTCACCGCTGGGCTTCCTGGCTCTCGGCGCCCTGCTGCTCGCGGCAGGCACGAGCGCGGTCTTCGTGGCGCGCCGCCGCCGGTCCTGACCACATAGGACCCGTCACGGTTAGTCTGCGGCATGGGCATCTTGGTGCATGTGCTGCTGACTGCCGTGGCGGTGTGGGTGGCGACCGCCCTCCCCGGCATCGACCTGGGCGAGGGTTCCACCGGGTCGAGGATCCTCACGCTGATCGGCGTCGCGGTGATCTTCGGCCTGGTGAACGCGATCGTGAAGCCGCTCGTGAAGTTCTTCGGCTGCCTGTTCTACCTGGTCACGCTCGGTCTCATCGGGCTCGTGGTGAACGCGCTGCTGTTCATGCTCACCGGGTGGCTGGCCGAGCAGTTCGACCTGCCGTTCCGCGTCGACGGCTTCTGGCCCGCGTTCTGGGGCGCCATCATCGTCGCCCTGACCGGCTGGGTCCTGAACGTGGTCTACGACAAGGTCACCGACAAGGACTGACAGCTCAACGAAAAAGGCCCTCGGTCCACAACGGACCGAGGGCCTTTCGCTTGCCTCGACTAGGCCTTCGCCTTGTCCTCGTCCGGCAGCGGCGTACCGGTCGGGACCTCGTCGGTCGGCGTGTCCGGCTTCTCCGTACCGCGCTTCACGGACTCGAGCAGCATCTGCGCCACGTCCACGACCTCGACGTGCGCTCCCGCCAGGCCGTCGGACTGACGCGCGGTCACGCCGTCGGTCAGCATCACGCGGCAGAACGGGCAGCCCGTCGCGATCTTCGACGGCGCGGTGGACAGCGCCTCGTCCACGCGGTCGACGTTGATGCGCTTGCCGATCCGCTCCTCCATCCACATGCGAGCGCCACCGGCGCCGCAGCACATGGACCGCTCCTCGTGCCGCGGCATCTCGCGCAGCTTCGCGCCCGACGCCCCGATCAGCTCACGCGGCGCCTCGTAGACCTTGTTGTGACGGCCCAGGTAGCACGGGTCGTGGTACGTGACGTCCTCGGTGACCGGCGCGACCGGCACCAGGCGGCGTTCGCGGACCAGCTTGTTCAGCAGCTGCGTGTGGTGCACGACCTCGTACGTGCCACCGACCTGCGGGTACTCGTTCGCCAGCGTGTTGAAGCAGTGCGCACACGTCACGACGATCTTGCGCTGACCGGCGGGCCGGTCCTCGAACACCGAGTTGAGCACCTCGACGTTCTGCTGCGCGAGCATCTGGAACAGGAACTCGTTGCCGGCGCGGCGGGCCGGGTCACCGGTGCAGGTCTCCTCCGGGCCGAGCACCGTGTACTTGACGCCCGCGGTGTGCAGCAGCTCGGCGACGGCACGCGTGGTCTTCTTCGCGCGGTCCTCGAACGCGCCGGCGCAGCCGACCCAGAACAGGTACTCCGCGTCGCCCAGCTCGCCTTCGAACACCGGCACCTCGAACTCGAGGCCCTCGGTCCACGCCAGGCGGTCCTTGGCGTTCTGGCCCCACGGGTTGCCCTTGTTCTCCAGGTTCTTGAACATGCCGCCGAGCTCGCTCGGGAAGTTCGACTCGATCAGCACCTGGTAGCGGCGCATGTCGACGATGTGGTCGACGTGCTCGATGTCCACGGGGCACTGCTCGACGCACGCGCCGCAGGTCGTGCAGGACCACAGCACCTCGGGGTCGATGACGCCCAGCTCGTCGGGGCCACCGATCAGCGGGCGCTCCGACTCGGCCATCGCCAGCACGTCGATGGACTCGAGGCGCTTCTTGTAGTCCTCGTACTTGTCCTCGGTCAGGCCGACCTCGTCACCGGCCATGTCCCGCGAGCCGCCCGCCAGCAGGTACGGCGCCTTGGCGTACATGTGGTCGCGCAGCTGCGTGATGACCAGCTTGGGGGACAACGGCTTGCCGGTGTTCCAGGCGGGGCACTGCGACTGGCAGCGGCCGCACTCGGTGCAGGTGGAGAAGTCGAGGACACCCTTCCAGGTGAAGTCCTCGACCTTGCCGACGCCGAACACGTCCTTGTCCGGGTCGGCCTCCTCGAGGTCCAGGACCTTGCCGCCGGACATCATCGGCTTCAGCGCGCCCAGAGCGACGCCACCGTCGTCCTCGCGCTTGAAGTAGATGTTGAAGAACGCGGAGAACCGGTGCCAGGCGACGCCCATCGTGAGGTTCCGGCCGACCACGATCAGCCAGATCATGCCGCTCAGCAGCTTGACCAGCGCCATCACCGACACCCAGACGGGCGCGGCGGGCAGGATCTGCGCGAGCGGCTGCGTCACGAACGACGTCCACAGCGGGGCGACCTCCAGGCCGCTCGACTGCTTGAACGCCTTGACCATCAGGATGCCGACGCCCTCGATGATCACGACGGCCTCGACGAAGTACGCGGACTTGAAGTCGGAGCCCAGGAAGCGGGAGACCCTGTCGGCGCGGCGCGGGTGGTTGCGCTGGCGGATGATCGCCAGGGCCACACCGCCGACGACCGTGCCGAGGCCCAGCAGTTCGATCAGCAGCAGCCAGACCGACCACGTGCCGATGATCGGCCAGTGGAAGTGCGGGTCGAACACCTCGCCGTACGCCTCGAACAGCACGGCGGAGCCGATGAGGAAGCCCCACATCACCATCCAGTGCCACGGGGCGACCGAGCGGAACTTCGCCATTCTGGTGTGCGCGACGAACTCGACGATCATCGTCTTCATGCGCGGCACGAACGGGCCCATGCGGGTGCCGTCCGGCTGGCCGAGCCGAATGATCTTGATCTGCTTCAGCACACCGGCGACGAACACGCCCCAGGCGACGACGCTCACCGCGACGGCGACGAGTCCGAGAACCAGCTGGAGGGTCATGGCGGGATTCTAGGCCACGTTACCGATGAGTAACCACTTGGACGTGGCCGGTGTCTCCTCACGTACCGGTCAAGTATCCGGAAATTGATCAAAAACTTGTGGAACACTTGTTCAGGTAGTTGTCCTGAGCAGCCGGAGGCCGCCGTGTTGTACCTGTATCTCGCCGCGGCGATCGTGGCGGAGGTCGCCGCCACCGTGTCGTTGAAGTTGTCCGAGGGCTTCACCAGACTGTGGCCGTCCGTGGTCGTCGTCGTCGGTTACGCCATCGCCTTCACCGTGCTTTCGCGCGCGTTGAAGTTGGGTATGCCCGTGGGCGTCGCATACGCCGTGTGGTCCGCCATCGGTGTTGCGTCGGTCGCGATCATCGGCTGGAAGTTCCTCGGCGAAACCCTCAATCCCACGATGGTCATCGGGCTGGTCCTGATCATCGGAGGCGTGGTGACGCTCGAACTCGGGAGGACGCACTGACCGCGGCAGTGGAGTTGCAGAAGGTCGACGGACGCAAGGCGCGCGGTGAGAAGAAGCGGCGCGCCATCGTCGAGGCCACCCTGCGCGTGATCGAACGCGACGGCGTCGCGGGCGTGACGCATCGCAGCGTCGCCCGTGAGGCGGGCGTGCCGACGACGGCACCCACCTACTACTTCGCGACGCTCGACGACCTGCTGATCGCGACGCTGCTGTGGTCGGCGGAAGAGCTGTGCGACGACATGCTGAAGATCGTCGCGAGCGGCGGCAGCGCCCGCGAGATCGCGCAGAGCCTGGCGAAGGCGGTCAACGAGAACCGCGGCCGCACGCTCGCCGAGTACGAGCTGTACCTGCTGGCGGGCAGGCGTCCTGAGCTGAAGCAGGCTGCGCGCCGGTGGCTGGACCTGGCCGTGGAGGTGGTGCGGCCGGCGGATCCCGTCGCGTTCCGGGCGTTCCTCGCGGCCATCGACGGGCTGCTGTTGCAGGGCCTGATCGCCGACGTTGCTCCGAACGGGGACGAGCTGGAGCCAATCGTGTCCTTCTTGATCCGCGGCTGCGACGATTTCACGGTCGCCCCGCGGGAAGAATGAGGTCATGAAGTTCGCGCGAGAGGTGTCCGGCATCAGCCACGGGGTGAGCCTGGGGCTGCTCGCCGCGCTCTACGTGCGCGACTCGCTGGCGTTGTCGGTCGACGTCGAGCCGCACGTGCCGGGCCTGGACCCGTCGTTGCCGGTGCAGGTGCCGCTGGGCACCGACCGCGCCGCGGTGACCGCCGAGTGGCCGGGCTGGTGGAACGACGCGCTGGACGCGTGCCGGCGTGGAGCCGAACCCCTGACCGCCGAGGACGCCGAGGCGCTGCTCACCCGCCCGGCCAGCCGTGCCGTGGTGGTCGCGCTGAAGCCGGGCATCGAGAAGCTGCACCAGGTGCAGAGCCCCGCCGCGTTGCCGATGGGCGACGTGCTGCGCGGCATCGAGTCTCGCATCGGCCGGTGGGCGCAGAGCGTCGAGCTGCACATCGCCGAGGTGCCGGTGGACGGCCTGCTGTGGGAACGGATCGCTCCCGCGCACGTGCTGGCGTCGACGAGGTTCCTCAACGACCCGGCGCGCACGGCTCCCGCGTTGCGCGCGGTGCTCGAAGACCTGGTCTGAGAGCCGGGTAGGGACAGCCCCACCCCCTCTCCGGGGGCTTGCAGCCGTGTGACCGAGCGCCGCCACCTCTAGTTTTGTGCTCATGATGAGGACGGCGCTGGTGGCGTTGCTTGCGGGGGCGGTGCTCACAGGACTGACTGGCTGTGGCATTCGCATCATGAAGTACGAGTTCTCCGACGACCACGCCGTCGCGGAGAAGATCACCTCGGTGAAGGTCCGCAGCGACCAGGACTCCGGGGACGTGACGATCCGGTACCAGCAGGGCCTGAGCGAGACGAAGGTCCACCGCAGGGTCGAGCACGAGCGGGACAACAAGCCGTCGGGCATCGCACACCGCGTCGAGGGCAACACGCTGGTGCTGGACGGCTGCGGCAGGGACTGCGAGATCAACTACGAGGTCCTGGTGCCGTCCGCGGACACGACGGTGGTCGGTGACATCGGCTCGGGGGACGTGATCGTCGAGGGGCTGGCCTCCGTCGAGTTCCTGACCGGTTCCGGCAGGATCACCACCCGCGACATCTCGGGGGACGTCAAGGTGAAGACCGGGTCCGGTGGCTTCGAGGGCACCAGGATCGGTGGCGCGGTCACGGCCGACATGGGGTCCGGCCGGATCGTGCTGACCGCGGTCAAGGGCAAGGCGCTGCTCGACACCGGTTCCGGGGACATCGAGGGCACCTCGCTGGAGAACGAGGTGATCGCCAAAGCCGACTCCGGGGGAATCGCCCTGACGTTGTCGGCGGCGAAGTCGGTGCGGGCCAACAGCGGGTCCGGCGACGTCACCGTCCGGGTGCCGGGGGGTCCGTTCAAGATCACCGGATCGTCGGGCAGCGGTGAGCGTGCGATCCACGTCCCGACCGATCCCGGCGCGGCGCTCGAACTCAGCCTGACCGCCAGCTCCGGGGACGTGCAGGTGTTCGCCGCCTGAGTTCGATCAGGGGGACTGTGTCGAGGGCCACTCCACAAGGGGTGGCCCTCGGTGCGTTGTGAGGGAACAAGCAGACCTTGTCGGCCGTTGGGACAGTCAGAAAGCTTGAGTCGGGTAGGCTCAACGTTGGGTGGGATGGCAAACTTGAGCCAGCAACGCTCAACAAGTACTAGCGGAAGGAACTCCAATGGCGCGTGCAGTCGGCATCGACCTCGGGACGACCAACTCGGTCGTCGCAGTCCTCGAAGGCGGTGAGCCGACGGTCATCGCCAACTCGGAGGGCTCCAGGACGACCCCGTCCATCGTCGCGTTCGCCAAGAACGGCGAGGTCCTCGTGGGTCAGCCCGCGAAGAACCAGGCCGTCACCAACGTCGACCGCACCATCCGGTCGGTCAAGCGTCACGTCGGCACCAACTGGCAGACCGACGAGATCGACGGCAAGAAGTACACCTCGCAGGAGATCAGCGCGCGCGTGCTGATGAAGCTCAAGCGCGACGCCGAGGCGTACCTGGGCGAAGAGATCACCGACGCGGTCATCACCGTCCCCGCCTACTTCGAGGACGCGCAGCGCCAGGCCACCAAGGAGGCCGGCCAGATCGCGGGCCTCAACGTGCTCCGCATCGTCAACGAGCCGACCTCCGCCGCTCTGGCGTACGGCCTCGACAAGGGCGAGAAGGAGCAGACCATCCTGGTCTTCGACCTCGGTGGCGGCACGTTCGACGTCTCGCTGCTCGAGCTCGGTGACGGCGTCGTCGAGGTCCGCGCGACCTCCGGTGACAACCACCTCGGTGGCGACGACTGGGACCAGCGCGTCGTCGACTGGCTGGTCGACCGCTTCAAGCAGGCCAACGGCATCGACCTGACCAAGGACAAGATGGCCCTCCAGCGCATCCGCGAGGCTGCGGAGAAGGCCAAGATCGAGCTGTCGAGCTCCAGCAACGCCTCGATCAACCTGCCCTACATCACGGTCGACGCGGACAAGAACCCGCTGTTCCTCGACGAGACGCTGTCCCGCGCCGAGTTCCAGCGCATCACGAACGACCTGCTCGAGCGCACCCGCGCGCCGTTCAACAACGTGATCAAGGACGCCGGCGTCTCCGTCGGCGACATCGACCACGTCGTGCTCGTCGGTGGCTCGACCCGCATGCCCGCCGTCGCGGAGCTCGTGAAGGAGCTGACCGGCGGCCGCGAGCCCAACAAGGGCGTGAACCCGGACGAGGTCGTCGCCGTCGGCGCCGCCCTGCAGGCCGGTGTCCTCAAGGGTGAGGTCAAGGACGTCCTGCTGCTCGACGTCACCCCGCTGTCCCTCGGCATCGAGACCAAGGGCGGCATCATGACCAAGCTGATCGAGCGCAACACCACGATCCCGACGAAGCGTTCCGAGACCTTCACGACGGCGGACGACAACCAGCCGTCCGTGCAGATCCAGGTCTTCCAGGGTGAGCGCGAGATCGCGGCGCACAACAAGAAGCTCGGCATGTTCGAGCTGACCGGCCTGCCGCCCGCCCCGCGTGGCGTGCCGCAGATCGAGGTCACCTTCGACATCGACGCGAACGGCATCGTCCACGTGTCGGCGAAGGACCTGGGCACCGGCAAGGAGCAGTCGATGACGATCACCGGTGGCTCCGCGCTGCCGAAGGACGACATCGACCGCATGGTGAAGGACGCCGAGGCCCACGCGGAGGAGGACAAGCGCCGCCGCGAGGAGGCCGAGGTCCGCAACCAGGCCGAGACGCTCGTCTACCAGACGGAGAAGGTCGTCAAGGAGAACGACGACAAGCTCCCGGCCGAGATCAAGGACAAGGTCAACGCCGCGATCGCCGAGGCGAACGAGGCGCTCAAGGGCACCGACATCAACGCCATCAAGACGGCGGTCGAGAAGCTCGCGACCGAGTCCCAGGCGATCGGCCAGGCCATCTACGCCAACGCTCCGGGTGCCGCCGGTGCCGAGGCCCCCGGCGCTGACGCTCCGGGTGCCGCTGGTGCGGGCGCCGGTGCCAAGACCGGCCAGGACGACGTCGTCGACGCCGAGATCGTGGACGAGGACGAGAAGAAGTGACCGAACCGAGGCATGCCGCCCCTGACGAGGAGCAGCCTCAGGTAGTCGTGAACGACCGGCGCCGGATCGACCCCGAAACGGGCGAGGTCCGGCCGTCGGCCCACGCTGCCGAGGACAGTGCTCCGGTAGAAGAGCCCCTGGTCGCCGAGGTCGTGGACGAGGTGGCCGCCGAGCTGAAGACCCAGCTCGACGAGCGCACCGCCGACCTGCAGCGGCTCACCGCCGAGTACGCGAACTACCGCAAGCGGGTGGAACGCGACCGGGAAGCGGTGATCAACAACGCGAAGGCGTCCGTCGCCTCCGAACTGCTCTCCGTGCTGGACGACATCGAGCGGGCCGCCGCCCACGGCGACCTGACCGGTGCCTTCAAGGCGGTGGCGGACAAGCTCGTGTCCGCGCTGCAGAAGACCGGCCTGGAGCCGTTCGCGCACGACGGCGAGGCGTTCGACCCGTCGGTGCACGAGGCCGTGCAGCACAGCACGTCCCCGGACGTCGACGGCCCGACCGTCACTGCCGTTCTGCGTCGTGGCTACACGTTCGGCGACAAGCTCGTCCGGCCCGCGCTCGTCGCGGTGACCGACCACGAGCCCGCCGCACCGTCCGAAGAAGCCTAGGGAGGAGGAGCCGTCCGGTGAGTCAGAGGGACTGGATCGAGAAGGACTTCTACCGCGAGCTGGGCGTCTCCTCCGAGGCGACCGCGGACGAGATCAAGAAGTCGTACCGCAAGCTCGCCCGCGAGCTGCACCCCGACGCGAACCCCGGTGACGCCAAGGCCGAGGCCCGCTTCAAGGCGGTCTCCGAGGCCTACGGCATCCTGTCGGACCCGGCCAAGCGCAAGCAGTACGACGAAGCCCGTCGCCTGTTCGCGGGCGGCGGCGGGTTCCCCGGCTCCGGTGGCTTCGGCTCCGGCGGGTTCGACGTCAACGACCTGTTCGGTCGCGCCGCGCAGGGCACCGGTGGCGGTGGCCTGGGTGACCTGCTCGGCGGGCTGTTCAACCGGCGCGGCGGCGCGGCGGCGGGTTCGCCCACGCGTCCGCGCCGTGGTGAGGACGTCGAGACCGACGTCCGCATCGACTTCACCGAGGCGGTGAAGGGAGCGACGGTGCCGCTGCGCCTGTCGTCCCCCGCCGCCTGCACGACGTGCAACGGTTCCGGTGCCAAGCCGGGCACCACGCCGCACACCTGTGCGACGTGTGCGGGTTCCGGCCTCGTCACGCGGTCGCAGGGCGCGTTCGCGTTCAGCGAGCCGTGCCGCGACTGCCGCGGCACCGGCCGGATCATCGACGACCCGTGCCTCGAGTGCGGTGGCGACGGTGTCAGCACCCGCAGCCGCACGCTGACCGTCCGGATCCCCGCCGGGGTCGCCGACGGCCAGCGGATCCGCCTTGCGGGACAGGGCGAACCGGGCCGCAACGGTGGGCCGAGCGGTGATCTGTTCGTGCGCGTGCACGTCAACCCGCACAGCATCTTCGGGCGTCAGGGCAACGACCTGACGCTGACGGCGCCGATGACGTTCTCCGAGCTCGCGCTCGGAAGCACGTTGACCGTGCCCACGCTCGACGGCAAGGTTTCGTTGAAGGTGCCCGCCGGCACCGCCTCCGGGCGGGTGCTGCGGGCGCGGGGCAAGGGGATCACGAAGCGGGACGGGACCGCGGGCGATCTCCTGATCACCCTGGAGGTCGCGGTGCCGAACAACCTGTCGTCCGAGGCCCGCAAAGCCCTCGAGGCGTATGCGGACGCGACCAAGGACCACGACCCGCGCGGCGATCTGAACGCACTTCTTGAAGGGCGGTGAGTTCGGTGGGTTTTCCGTTCCCCCCGGGGACCGATGAGGACACGCCGTTCTTCGTGATCTCGGTGGCAGCCCAGCTGTCGGGCCTGCACGCCCAGACCCTGCGGTCCTACGACCGGATGGGCCTGGTCTCGCCGGGCCGCACGTCCGGTGGTGGCCGCCGCTACTCGATGCGCGACATCGTGCTGTTGCGCGAGGTCCAGCGCCTCTCGCAGGACGAGGGCGTGAACCTCGCCGGCATCAAGCGGATCATCGACCTGGAGAACCAGGTGGACGCCCTGCGGTCGCGGGTCGCCGAGCTCCAGCAGGAGCTCGCGCAGGCGATGGCGGCGGCGGACTCCGCGGCCGCCGCGGTGCACGCCTCCTACCGGCGGGACCTGGTCCCGATCCGGCGGGAGACCGCCCTCGTCGTGTGGAAGCCGAAGCCGCGCAAGTGATCGAGCGTCTCTACGAGGTCTTCGCGGCGCCGCGTCCGCGAGTGGTCGCCCACTGCGACCACTGCGTGGACGCGGCGAGCGTCGCGCCGTTCACCACCGTGCCGTTGCGCGAGTTGACTTCCGGCCAGGTCGAGAAGTTCTGGCTGAAGTCGGGCACGATCGGCGACGAGGCCTTCGTGCGGTACCTGCTTCCGCGTGTGCTGGACCTGATCGCACTCGGCGAGCTCGAAGCGGATTTCTTCTGGCTGCGCCTGGCGGCCGAGGTCCACGCGAAGGGTGATCCGCGGGAGCGGTCGGCCGTGCAGGACTACTTCCTCGCCACGCCGATAGCGTTGGCGGGACTGGTGCGGGAAGGGCCGGACGAAGGGCCGTTGGCCGAGTGGCTGCACCGGCCGGAAACCCTTGCCGTGCTGGAAGAATCCGCATTGGCCGGACCAGACCCCGACGGCGTCCTGTCCGAAGCCCATTCGAAGCTCGAAGTTCAGCTCTCGTCGAAGTAGAACCCGGCCTCCAGGTCTTCCAGGACGCCGGGTTCTTTCGGCTGCCAGCCCAGCAACGCCTGCGTGCGCGCACCGGACGTGGGTGCGTCCCGCGAGACCATGAACGCGAGCGGGCCGAAGTGCTCCTGGGCGCGTTCCTCCGGAATGCTCTCGACGGGCACGTTCAGCTTCCGGCCGATGACCTCGGCGATCTCCCGCATCGTCACGGCCTCCTCCGCGACCGCGTGCAGCACCGAGCCGGCGGGGGCCTTCTCCGCGGCCAGCCGGTAGAGCCTCGCCGCGTCCAGCGTGTGCGTGGCCGACCAGCGGTTCGTGCCGTCGCCGGGGTAGCCGGACACACCGGTGGCGCGGGCGGTCCTGACCAGGATCGGGATGAAACCCGCCGTGTCCAGTGCACTGTGGACGGTCGGGGGCAGCACGACGACCGAGCCCCGCACGTCCTGCGCGTCGATGACGGCGTTGCGCGCGGCGCCGCGCGGGCCCTCGCTCGAAACCCGCTCCTCCTCGGTGGCGGTGCGGCCCAAGCCCGAGTACGACAGCGTGCCGGCGGTGCCGATCAGCGCCTTGCCGGTGCCGGAGAGCTCGTCCAGGAACGCCTGGACGACGGCGAGATCGGCGTCGGAGGCGCCCTGGTAGTCGCCCGCGTACATCTCGTCGTGCTTGAACGCCAGGTGGATCACGGCGTCCGCCTCCGCCGCGCCCTTGCGCAGACCGTCGAGGTCGTCCAGGTCGCCGAGCCGGACCGCGGCGCCCTGGGCGTCGAGCTTGGCGGCGGAGGCGTCGGAACGGGCCAGTCCGACGACCTGGTGTCCCGCTCGCAGCAGTTCCGGAACCAGCGCGGAGCCGACGTGGCCGCTGGCACCCGTGACGAAGACCTTCATGGCACTTCCTTCAAGTGATGGGACTTGGTCTTATCACCGTAGCAGAGTGATGGGACTGAGTCGCATCACTTAGGATGTGAGCCATGGGTCGATGGGAGCCGGACGCGCGGGAGCGGTTGGTGCGCGCCGCACTCGACCTGTTCAGCGAGCAGGGGTACGAGAACACCGCGGTCGCGCAGATCGCCGAGCGTGCGGGCCTCACGAAGAGCACGTTCTTCCGGCACTTCCGGGACAAGCGCGAGGTGCTCTTCGGTGGCCAGGACGTGCTGGCCGAGCTGATGACCGGCGCGATCTCCGGCGCCCCCGCGCAGGCAGGGCCGCTGGAGGCGGTCGAGGCGGCGCTGATGGCGACGGCCGGGACGTTCACCGACGAGCGCCGGGCGCACGGGCCGCAGCGGCTCGCGGTGATCGCGGGCAACGACGAGCTGCGCGAGCGGGCCGCGTTGAAGATGGTCGGATTCGCCGTCGCGATGACGGACGCGCTGAAGCAGCGCGGCGTGCCGGAACTGGAGGCCGCCGTGGCCGCGGAGCTGGGCGTGCTGGCCTTCAACCACGGCTACGAGCGCTGGCTGGAGACCGGCGGGGACTTCGCGGAAGTCGCCCGCCGGACGTTCAGCGACGTGCGCGTGGCCCTCGGCTCACTTGAGCGAGCCGAGTAGTTCCTCGACCTCGGCGGCGATGCGGTCCAGCGCCTGGTCGTTGTCGTGGGCGGCGATCGCGCGGTCCATCCAGTCCGCGATCAACGGCATCTGCTCGGGCCTGAGGCCGCGCGTCGTGATGCCCGGCGTGCCGAGCCGGATGCCGGACGGGTCGAACGGCTTGCGGGTGTCGAACGGGACGGCGTTGTAGTTCAGCTCGATGCCCGCGCGGTCGAGCGCCTGCGCGGCCGGCTTGCCGCCGATCAGCTTGGACGTCAGGTCGATCAGCACCAGGTGGTTGTCCGTGCCGCCCGACACCAGGTCGAACCCGCGCTCCAGCAACGCCTCCGCGAGCGCCTGCGCGTTCTTCACGATCATGTGCGCGTAGTCGCGGAACTCCGGCTGCGAGGCCTCCTTGAGCGCCACGGCGATGGCGGCCGTCGTGTGGTTGTGCGGGCCGCCCTGCAGGCCGGGGAAGATCGCGCGGTCGATCGCCTTCGCGTGCGCGGCGTCGGTGAGGATCATGGCGCCGCGCGGGCCCCTGAGCGTTTTGTGCGTGGTCGTGGTGATCACCGGCGCGTGCCCGACCGGCGACGGGTGCGCGCCACCGGCGACGAGCCCGGCGATGTGCGCGATGTCGGCGACCAGCAGCGCGTCGACCTCCCGCGCGATGTCCGCGAACGCCGGGAAGTCGATGGTGCGCGGGATCGCCGTGCCACCGCAGAAGATCACCTTCGGGCGTTCGGCGAGCGCGAGCGCGCGGACCTCGTCCATGTCGACGCGGCCGGTGTCCTTGCGGACCTCGTACTGGACGCTGCGGAACCACTTGCCGGTGGCCGAGACGCTCCAGCCGTGCGTGAGGTGGCCGCCCATCGGCAGGGCCATGCCCATCACGGTGTCGCCCGGCTGCAGGAACGCCAGGTACACGGCGAGGTTCGCCGGGGAACCCGAGTACGGCTGGACGTTCGCGTGGTCGACGCCGAAGAGCGCCTTCGCACGGTCCTGAGCCAGCAGCTCGACCTGGTCGATGACCTGCTGGCCCTCGTAGTACCGCTTGCCGGGGTAGCCCTCGGAGTACTTGTTCGTCAGCACCGAGCCCGTTGCCTCGAGCACGGCCGCCGACACGTCGTTCTCGGACGCGATCATGCGCAGCTTGCGGGCCTGGCGGTGTTCCTCGGCCTGGATCAGGGTGGCGATCTCGGGATCGACTTCGCGCAGCACGGCATCACTCCGTGCCGGGCACCCAGGCGTTCGGTGCGCTCGGCCGTCGCTTCCCGGTGGTCACTTCCACCCTCGGCACGCCAGTCGCTTTCGACGTGCCGAGTTTAGTCCAGCGTGAACGGGTCGTACTTGATCCGGTCGAGGGGAGTTCCGGCGACCAGCATGCGGGACACCGTCGATCTGATCATGGCGGGGCTGCCGCAGACCAGGACGTCGCGGTCTTCCCACGCGCCGTAGCGGGTGACCACGTCGGCGAGGCTGCCCTGCTCGACACCCCGGACGCCCGGGTCGGACTCCAGCACCGGCACGACCGTGAGCCACGGGTTCGTGGTCGCGATGCGCTGCAGGTTGTCCAGGTCGTAGAGGTCCTCGCGGGTGCGGCCGCCGTAGAACAGGTGCACGCGCGGGTTCTCGCCGTACTGCGCCATCTCGTCGATGATCGCGTGCATCGGCGCGACACCCGTGCCACCGGCCACCATCAGGATGTCCGTCCCGGCCGTGCGGTCGACCGAGAGACGCCCCATGGGCGGTCCGATGCGCCACGTGTCACCGGCCTGCGTGTGGCCGACCACCGAGCGGGACACCCAGCCGCCGTCGACGGACCGGATGTGGAACTCGATGACGCCGTCCTCGCGCGGTGCGTTCGCCGGCGTGTAGTACCGCCACAGGCGCTTGCGCTGGGGCGTCTCCACGCTGACGTACTGACCGGCCTTGTAGCTCACCGGGTGGTCCGGCTGCAGGCGCACGACGGCCAGGTCCCACGAGACGCGCTGGTGCTCCAGCACCGTCGCGTGCCAGTAGGCGGGCCCGTTGTCGGCGTCGGCCGCCTCCTGCATCGCCCTGGCCATGAGGGTGTAGGCCTCGGCCCACGCCATCTCGACCTTGGGCGTCCAGGCGGCGCCGGAGAACTTCTTCACCGCGGACAGCAGTGCCGTCCCGACCGCCTCGTAGTGGACGTTGATGACACCGAACTTCCGGTGGTCACGACCCAGCTGACGCAGGAAGGGGATGAGGTCGTCCGGGCGGTCGACCATCTGCACCACGTGCACGAGGGCGCGCAGCAGACGGCTGCGTTGCACCTCCATGTTCGCGGGGAACATCTCGCGTGTGGCAGGCGAGAGCGAGAAGAGCATTCCGTAGAAGAACTTCGCCACTTCTTCGGAATGCGGCTCCACCACCGCGAAGCTCTCCCGGATCATCCGCACCATCGCGGTGACACCAGGCGGGGGCTCTCGGTGGGGCGGGGTAGGGATGGGGCTCAGCACAGCGTTCGCAGTCATGGTCCGCGCGCAGTCTCCACGTTCTTCATCGTCGTTCTGGGTGGCGCCGGCAAGGCGCCTTTCGTCCTCGTCAAGCATCCGTCCCCCGACAGGGTGGACAGTAACCCCTGATCGAGCCGTTTGACTCCTTGATGCCACCTTCGAGCGAAGCATGGTCACTCTAGGTGAGTAGTTGTTACCGCAACAGTGTGAATGTGAGGGCCCGTCTGTACCGGGTTGCGTGCTTGCGTGCTTGGGTTGGGCGCGTGTCCCTGCCTGAGCTGACTGAAACCACCTCACCCGACCGTGTTGAGCTCCCCGGCTCGCGCGGCGAGCACTTCCTCCAATGTGCCCTGGAGACGTCCGACCGCGCTACACGCTTCTACTCGGACCAGGTTCTCGATCACCTCAACCCCGCGATGGCCGAGTTCGTGGGGCGGATGGAGATGGCCTTCATCTCGACCGCTGATGCGGACGGGGAGTGCGACTCCTCGCTGCGTGCGGGGCCTGCTGGTTTTTTGCGGGTGATCGACTCTCGGACTCTCGTCTACCCCGAGTACCGGGGGAACGGGGTGATGGCCTCGCTCGGGAACATCATGGAGAACCCGCACGTCGGGATGCTGATGGTCGACTTCGCCGACGATCTGATCGGGCTGCATGTGAACGGGCGGGCTCGGATTGCTCCGCTCGAGGAGTTCGCCGTTGAGGGGGAGGCGGAGGCTGGGCCTGGGGGGAAGAAGGTCGAGCGGTGGGTGGTGGTGGAGGTTCAGGAGGCCTACGTCCACTGTCGTAAGCACATCCCTCGGATGGTGCCTGTGGATCGGGTTCGGCATTGGGGGACTGATGATGTTAAGCGGAAGGGTGGGGACTTCTTCGGGGTCAAGGCCGACAAGGCGAGTGGTGCCGGGGGCTGACGTCTGAGCTGGTGGTGGCCTTTGCCTGGCGCGACCTGGCGGGTGGGTCGCCTTGCGGGCGGCGACCTTGGGTTGCGTGTTTTCCCCTGGGGGCTCTGCCCTCAGACCCCCCGGCAATCTGATCGGGGGGTGGCGCCGTCCGTAGGTAGATGGCACGCCTGTTGCGTCGGGCGGCCGCCGTTTGCTTAGAGGGTGCGTTGGCGACGGGACCCCACCGCCCTTGCCTTGTGGAAAGACAGCTCGCCTTCGGCATCGTGTGCGATCAGGCGTGCGTGCGTATGCGACCTGGGCTCCAGTGGGTTCGGTGACCCTGGGTGTGATGCATCAGCCACTGTATTAGTTGGCCTAGCTAACTATCTCCAGATATAGTTGTATGACATCAACTAATTACTGGAGGTGTGCCGGTTTTGACTCGGCCCTCGTCGCATCGGGAGATCCTCGAAGCACTGTCCGGCATCTGGGTGGCGTTGCTGGTCGCGATCCTCAGCTCCACCATCGTTTCGAACGCTCTCCCGACGATCCTCGCCGAGCTCAAGGGCACGCAGACCCAGTACACGTGGGTCATCACGGCGATGTTGCTCGCGTCCACGGCCAGTACGCCGTTGTGGGGCAAGCTCGCTGATCTTTTTGACAAGAAGAAGTTGTTGCAGGCGGCGATCGTGTTGTTCGTCGTCGGCTCTGTGCTGGCCGGGTTCAGTCAGAACATGGAGCAGCTCATCTCGTTCCGGGTCGTGCAGGGGCTCGGCATGGGTGGGGTGCAGGCGCTGGGGCAGGTTGTCGTCGGTGCGCTGCTCAGTCCGCGCGAGCGTGGGCGGTACAGCGGGTACACCGGGATGGTGATCTCCGCCGGGACGGTCGGTGGGCCGTTGGTCGGCGGGTTCCTCGTCGACTGGCCCGGGTGGCGGTGGTGTTTCTTCGTCTGCGTGCCGTTGGCGCTGGTGGCGTTGGCCGTGTTGCACAAGACGTTGCACCTGCCGGTCAAGAAGCAGCGGGTGAAGATCGACTACCTGGGGGCCACGCTGATCACCGGTGGGGTGAGCCTGGTGTTGATGTGGGTGTCGTTCGCCGGGAAGGACTTCGCCTGGATCAGCGGGGAGAGTGCGCTGTTCGTCGGCGGGGCGGTGCTGGCGATTGTCGGGGCCTACTTCGTGGAGCGGCGGGCTTCGGCGCCGGTCATTCCGTTGCACCTGTTCAAGAACCGGACCGTGGTGCTGGCGATGCTCGGTGGTGTCGCGGTGGGGACGGCGATGTTCGGTGCCTCGGTGTTCATGGGGCAGTACTTCCAGATCGCGCGTGGGTTCTCGCCCACCAAGGCCGGGCTGTTGACGGTGCCGTTGGTGCTCGGGCTGAGCATCTCGTCCACGGTCAGCGGGCAGTTGATCGCCCGGAGCGGGAAGTGGAAGAGCTACCTGGTGTGGGGGTCGTTCTCGCTGGTCATCGGGCTGGCGTTGCTCGGGACGATCGACCACCGGACCAACCTGGTGCTGATGGGGGCCTATCTGGCGCTCGTCGGTGTCGGGGTGGGGCTGACCATGCAGAACCTCGTGCTGGCCGTGCAGAACGGGGTCGGGATGGCCGATCTCGGAGCGGCCAGTTCCACGGCCACGTTCCTGCGGTCGCTGGGCGGGACGGCCGGCGTCTCGGTGCTCGGGGCTGTGCTGGCCGCCTCCGTGAGCACCAAGACGCTCGACCCCGGCTCCCTCTCCCCCGTGGTGCGGGACTCCTACGGCGACGCGATGGGTGAGTTGTTCCTCATCGCCGCTGGTCTCGCGGTGTTCACGGTCATCGCGGTCCTGCTGATCAAGGAGCAGCCGCTGCGGGACTCGGTGGACGACGAAGTTGTCACTCCAACGGGTTCTGGTGCACAGACAGTCGCCACTGAAATCGGATCACCTGTGGATACTGACCAGCGTGTTGTGGACAACTCGACACCCGCTGTGGACAAGCTGTTGGTGCTTTCGAGTGACCGCGATCAGGAGGTTGCGGCGCGTTCGGCTGCGCTGCGTTCCACGCAGAACTCGTTGCCCTCCGGGTCGCGCATCGTCACCCAGCCGGTGCCGTCCGGCCTGCGCTGATCGTCGAAGATCGTCGCGCCGATGCCGACGAGGCGTTCCACCTCCTCGTCGCGGGTGAGGGCGACGGGCTGCAGGTCGAGGTGCAGGCGGTTCTTGAGCTCCTTGTTCTCCGGGACGTTGATGAACAGGTAGCGGATGCCGCTCGGCAGTTCGATCATGCATTCGGGGTTGCCGGGATTGTCGTCGGGGTGGATCGGCAGGTCCAGGACCTTGCTCCACCACGAGGCGATCTCGTAGGAGTCGCGGGCATCGATCGTGATGCTGTGGATGATGGACGTCATGGGGTGATCATCGCTCTGTCGGCGTGTGATCTGTACCGAATTCAAGGTTGAGCGGAACACGCTCAACTTTTCTGACGTTGTGCGGGATGATGGTCCATGCTTGAGGCTGACCACGAGGTGGAGGAATGGACGCTTTCAACCCGACGACCAAGACGCAGCAGGCTGTCTCCGCGGCGGTGCAGGCCGCGACGCTGAACGGGAACCCGGACGTGGGTTCCGTGCACCTGCTCAGTGCGCTGCTGGCGCAGACGGACGGGTTGACCGCGCCGTTGCTGTCGGCCGTGGGTGCCGACCCGGCGCAGGTGCGCAAGGAGCTGGAGCAGCTCTCCCGCTCGTTGCCCAGCGCCTCCGGCTCGACCGTGTCCGCCCCGCAGTTCTCGCGCGACGCCGTGCGGGTGATCGGCAGGGCTCAGGAGCTCGCCACCGAGATGGGTGACGAGTACGTGTCCACCGAGCACCTGCTCGTCGGGCTGGCGCAGCACGGTGGCCTGGTGGCCGACCTGCTGCGGCGGCACGGTGCGACGCCCGACGCGCTGACCGACGCCTTCGCGAAGGTGCGCGGGTCGGCGCGGGTGACGTCGGCCGATCCCGAGGGCACCTACAAGGCGCTGGAGAAGTACGGCGTCGACCTGACCGAACGCGCGCGCAAGGGTGAGCTCGACCCCGTGATCGGCCGTGACGCCGAGATCCGCCGGGTCGTGCAGGTGCTGTCGCGGCGCACCAAGAACAACCCCGTGCTGATCGGCGAGCCCGGTGTCGGCAAGACGGCGATCGTCGAGGGCCTGGCGCAGCGCGTCGTGGCCGGCGACGTGCCGGAGTCGTTGCGCGGCAAGAAGGTCGTCGCCCTGGACCTCGGCTCGATGGTCGCGGGCGCCAAGTACCGCGGTGAGTTCGAGGAGCGGCTCAAGGCCGTGCTGAAGGAGATCACCGACTCGGCCGGGCAGGTCATCACGTTCATCGACGAGCTGCACACGATCGTCGGTGCCGGCGCGACCGGTGAGTCGGCGATGGACGCCGGCAACATGATCAAGCCGATGCTCGCCCGCGGTGAGCTGCGCATGGTCGGTGCCACGACCCTGGACGAGTACCGCGAGCACATCGAGAAGGACGCCGCCCTGGAACGCCGCTTCCAGCAGGTGCTGGTCGGCGAACCCTCGGTCGAGGACACGGTCGGCATCCTGCGCGGGCTCAAGGAGCGCTACGAGGTGCACCACGGCGTGCGCATCACCGACGCCGCCCTCGTCGCCGCTTCGACGCTGTCCGATCGCTACATCACCGCGCGCTTCCTGCCGGACAAGGCCATCGACCTCGTCGACGAGGCCGCGTCCCGGCTGCGCATGGAGATCGACTCGCGGCCCGTCGAGATCGACACCGTCGAACGTGCCGTGCGGCGCCTCGAGATCGAGGAGATGGCGCTGGCCAAGGAGTCCGACCCGGCGTCGATCGAGCGGCTGCACGCCCTGCGCGCCGAGCTCGCGGAGAAGCGCGAGGAACTGTCGGCGCTGACGGCCAGGTGGCAGAACGAGAAGAGCTCCATCGACCGCGTGCGCGGCCTGAAGGAGCAGCTGGAGTCGTTGCGCGGCGAGTCCGAACGGGCCGAGCGCGACGGCGACCTCGGTCGTGCCGCCGAACTCCGCTACGGCCGCATCCCCCAGCTGGAGAAGGAACTCTCCGTCGCCGCGGAATCCACACAGGACGCCGCGATGCTGAAGGAGGAGGTCGGCCCCGACGACGTCGCGGACGTGGTGTCCGCGTGGACCGGCATCCCGGCCGGCCGTCTGCTGGAGGGCGAGACCGCCAAGCTGCTGCGGATGGAGGACGAACTCGCCCGCCGGGTCGTCGGCCAGGCCGAGGCCGTGCGGGTCGTGTCGGACGCGGTGCGCAGGACGCGCGCCGGAGTCGCCGACCCGGACCGCCCGACCGGCTCGTTCCTGTTCCTCGGCCCCACCGGCGTCGGCAAGACCGAGCTCGCGAAGGCGCTGGCGGCGTTCCTGTTCGACGACGAGCGGGCGATGATCCGCATCGACATGAGCGAGTACTCCGAGAAGCACTCGGTGGCCCGCCTGGTCGGCGCGCCTCCCGGCTACGTCGGCTACGACCAGGGCGGCCAGCTCACCGAGTCGGTCCGCCGCCGCCCGTACTCGGTCGTGCTGCTCGACGAGGTCGAGAAGGCGCACCCGGACGTGTTCGACGTGCTGCTGCAGGTCCTGGACGACGGCCGCCTTACCGACGGTCAGGGCCGCACCGTCGACTTCCGCAACACGATCCTGGTGCTCACCTCGAACCTGGGCTCGCAGACCATCGTGAACCCGACGCTGACCGAGCTGGAACGCAAGGACGCCGTCATGGCCGTGGTGCAACGGCACTTCAAGCCGGAGTTCCTGAACCGGCTGGACGACGTCGTGGTGTTCCACGCGCTCGCCACCGAGGAACTGACCTCCATCGTCGACATCCAGATCGCCCGCCTGGCGGACCGGCTCGCGGCTCGCCGCCTGACGCTGGACGTCACGCCGTCGGCGCGCGACTGGCTGGCCCTGAACGGCTTCGACGCGATCTACGGGGCCCGGCCGCTGCGGCGGCTGGTGCAGTCGGCGATCGGTGACCAGCTCGCGAAGGAACTGCTGGCCGGCGAGGTGCGGGACGGCGACAAGGTGCGGGTCGACGTGCTGGACGACAACAGCGGCCTGATCGTGGGCCGCACCGCGTGATGTTCGTGAGGTACCAGGCGGCGCAGGCCAACGCCAACGGGAACTTCCCCGGGGTCTTCGGACTGGTGAACGGCCTGCGCCGGCGCGGAGAGCTCACCGAGGAGCAGGAAGAGTTCGTGCGCGTCAACAACACCTGGTACAACGCCGCCTACACCGATCCGTCGACGGTCGACCCGACGGTCTACGACCGGGAGGTCAACCCCGGCGCCCGCGCGTGGTTCAAGGCGGAGGCGACACACCTGGTGGCACGTCTGCCGGGTTACCTCGCCCTCCTCGACGCGCACGGGGTGCCGTGGGAGCGACTGACCAGCGACGACCCCGGCCGGATCCTGTACGAGGACGCCGACCAGGTCGTCGTGGTTCCGCACCCGTCAGCGGCTTTCGATCGTCAACCCACCTGACATCACCGCGCGGATGTGGTCACCCGTGAGCAGGTCGTGCGGGTAGCCCAGGTCGATCGCACTCACGTCGTCGAGCCTCGTTGTCTGCTCGTCGGTCAGCTCGACCTCCAGGGCGGCGAGGTTGCCCAGCAGCTGTTCCGGCGTGCGGGCGCCGACGACGGGTGCCGTCACGCCGGGCCTGCGCAGGTTCCAGGCCAGCGCGACCTGGGCCGGCGTGCGATCCACTTCGGAGGCCACCTCCCGCACGACGTCCGCGATGCCGAGCGTGCGGGAGGTGACCATGCCCAGGCCCTCGTTGAAGCTCCTGCGGTTGCTGCCGGGCTCGGACTCGGGGGCGGAGTACTTGCCGGACAGCACGCCGCCGCCCAGCGGCGAGTAGGGGGACATCCCCAGCCCCAGGTTCCGTGCCATCGGGATCAGGTCGCGTTCGGCGCCGCGGTTGATGAGGCTGTACTCGATCTGCAGTGCGACCAGCGGTGACCAGCCGCGCAGGTCGGCGACCGCCTGCATGCGCGAGATCTCCCAGGCCGGGGTGTTGGACATCCCCACGTACAGGACCTTGCCCTGCCGGACCAGGTCGTCCAGGCCGCGCAGGACTTCCTCGAACGGTGTCAGCACGTCCCAGACGTGCACGTACAGCAGGTCCACGTGGTCCGTGCCCAGCCGGCGCAGGCTGTTCTCGACGGACGCGAACAGGTTCTTGCGGTGGGAGCCCCCGGAGTTCGGGTCGCCCGGCGTGCGCAGGGTCGAGTACTTCGTCGCCAGCACCAGGCTCTCGCGCCGGTCGTGGACGAGCTCGCCCAGCAGCTCTTCGGAGCCGCCGTAGGAGGCGGCGGTGTCGATGAAGTTGCCGCCGCGCTCGACGTAGATCTCGAACAACCTGCGGGCGTCGTCCGGTGCGGAGCCCCAGCCCCACTCGTTGCCGAAGGTCGCCGTGCCCAGGGCCAGCGGTGAGATCCGCAGCCCGGAGCGGCCCAGCAGCCGGTAGGTGTCGAGCGACATGGTGTTTCTCCCGTGATCGTGGTGTGGCGCCAGCCTGTGCTCACCGGGAGCAGGGAGTAAGGGAGGAGGTTTCCTGGGAACACGAGTCCTACCCGGACTGTTGAACGGACCATGCTCACCAGCGCCGTGGACGTGACGCAGGAGTTGGCCGCGTTCCTGAGGAGCAGGAGGGAACGGCTGGATCCGCAGGACTTCGGCCTGCCGTCGCGCAGGCGGCGGACTCCGGGGCTGCGCCGCGAGGAGGTCGCCGAACTGGCCGGGGTCAGCGTCGACTACGTCGTGCGGTTGGAGCAGGCTCGCGGGCTGCGGCCCTCGGCGGACGTGGTGGAGGCACTGGCCGGTGCGCTGCGCCTGACCCGCGACGAACGCGCCTACCTCTTCGGACTCGCCCGGCAGCGGCCCCGTGCCGAGGACCGGGCCGCCACCGAGGCGGCGCCGTCACTGGTCCAGCTGGTCGCCGACCTGTCGCCGAGGCCGGCCATGGTGATGAACCACCGCTTCGACCTCCTCGCGTGGAACAGCGAGATGACGAAGGTGCTCCTGGACTTCGACACGCTGCCGCCGTCCCGGCGAAACGCGATCTGGTTGTGCCTGCTGCACCCGGAGATCCGTGAGCTCTACGTCGACCGCGACCGCGTCGTGCGGGACGGCGTCGCCCACCTGCGCGCCGCGTGGGCCGCGCATCCGGAGGACGAGGTGCTGGCCGGCCTCATCGCCGAGTGCGTCACCGGCGACGAGCAGTTCGCCCGGCTGTGGGACTCGCAGGACGTCAGGCTCAACGGCCGCGGGGAGAAGGTCGTGCGGCATCCACGGGCCGGTGAGATCGCCCTGCGGTTCGAGACGCTCACACCACTGCAGAGTCCGGACCAACTGCTGGTGATCTACCGCGCGGCGGACGACGCGAGCCAGGTGGCGATGGACGGGTTGCGGTAGCTCCTCGACCGGTGGAAAGGCACACGCAGGTCACGACGCGCGGAAGTGATCTTCGTTCCTCGCCTCCGACCCACTAGGCTCTGGCTGTGGGCATACCGGCGTGGGTCTGGTTCACCGTCGCCGCGGTGGCGGGCGTGGCGGGGTTCGCCCTGCTCGCGACCGACCGGGCGCAACGAACCGCGCGTAATCGTGAACGGCGCCGTTGGGCTGCTCTGAGGGGCTGGCAGTTCGAGGAGACAGACCACGTGCTGCCGACCCGGTGGGAAGCCGGGGCCATCGCGTACTACGGCACGGGCCTCGCCCGTGACGTCGTCGCGGGCTCCACCTTCACCGCGGACGGCCGCAGGCAGGTCTACGTGCTCGATCACGAGACAGGCGGCAAGGTCAACTCGGTGCTGGTCGGCGTGCGCTGCCGCAGGGCGCTGTCGGTGGTGATCGAACTGTGGCTGTCGACCGTCCCGTTCCAGCGCGACAACGACAAGATGCCGATGCCCGACCTGCTCGGGCCGGTGGGGTCGCGGTACGCGTTCGTCACGGACGTGCCGGCGGCTCGCAAGATCATCACACCGGATCTGATCGACGCCGCCGAGGAGATCGGGGGCGACGTCACGGTCGTCTGGATGGAGAACGACTGGGTGCTGGCCGCCGCGCCGCCGAACTCGTCGCCCGCACGCCTCGAACGGCTGCTGCGCGACGTCGGTGAGCTCGCGGACGTCATCGACCCGTTCGACCCGGACCCGTCCGAGCGCGAGGAGCCGGTGGCCGAAGAGGACGAGGGTGGCGAGGTCTACCGCCCGTCGTTCGGCCGCAAGCAGCCCTGACGAAAACTTTCACCGAAGCCGCTGCCGGACACTCGGCAGCGGCTTTTTCGTGGCCCGCACGCCTGGGCCACGTGACGTTGGGTGATCAACAAGTTTTATGTACCGCCTGTCGTGGCGCCTCGACCAGCGCTATTCCAGACCGCGCCCATGATGGTGTGAGCTACATCACACTTCGCTCCGTGTAAAACATCGGCGCGCGATTCAGATACTCCGAGCAGCAAGTCCGTCGTGTCCCCGAACCCCCGGAGGGAAGCACGATGTACGGAGGAAAGATTGTCCCGCCCGCAGCCGTGGCAGGTACGGCGTCCGTCGTGACGCTGGCCAACACGGGTGCGTCTGTTGGTTGGCTGCTGTTCGGCGGTGTGGCGCTGGTCGTGTCCGGCCTCGCCCTGCGCCTGTTCGTGCTCCGTCGTCCGGCGAAGCACGAAGTGTGATCATCGGCGGCCTTCGGCCCCGGCGGCTTTCCGACTACCGTTCGGTGGCATGCCAACCGCACTGGTGACCGGATCGACCGTCGGGATCGGGGCCGCCTTCGCCCGCAGGCTCGCGGCCGAGGGATACGACCTCGTGCTGGTCGCGCGCACCGCGTCCGCACTCGAAGAACTCGCGAAGCAGCTGCATGATCGCCACGGCGTGAACGTGGACGTCCTGCCGGCCGACCTCAGCGACCACGACGACCGCCTGAAGGTCGAGCAGCGGCTGGCCGAGTCGGCCGTCGACCTGCTGGTCAACAACGCGGGCTTCGCGAACACCGGCGAGTTCTTCGCCGCGGACGTCGACGAGCTGCAGGCCCAGCTCGACGTCAACGTCACCACGGTGCTGCGGCTGTCCAGGGCCGCCATCCCCGCGATGATCGCGCGCGGCAAGGGCGACGTGATCAACGTGTCCAGCGTCGCCAGCTTCCTGCCCGGCCGCGGTACGAGCTACAGCGCCGACAAGGCGTGGGTGACGACGTTCTCCGAGGGCATGTCGCTCGCGGCTGAGGGCACCGGCGTGCGGATCATGGCGCTCGCCCCCGGTTTCGTGCGCACCGAGTTCCACAAGCGCGCGAAGATCGACATGTCGAAGACGCCGAACTGGCTCTACGTCGACGCCGACAAGCTCGTCCACGAGGCGTTGCGGGACCTGCGCCGGGGCAAGCCGCTGTCGATCCCGGGTCTGCAGTACAAGGCGATCGTGACCATCACGAGGCTGCTGCCGCGGCCGCTCGTGCGCAGGATGGCGTCGCGGTTCGCGGGTGGCCGCGGCCGCACGTGAGTGGAACCGTTCGGCCTAACGGTGCGTCGGAGCCGGCGTGAGCGAACAGTTCAAGGTCGAACCGGACGAGCTGCGCGGGTACAGCGAGCTGCTGGACCGCAACGCCCAGCACTTCCTGACCATCAAAGACCACGCCATCTCCAAGGGCGGCGACACCAGCGGGTTCACCGGCCTGCTGACCTTGCTGCACCCCGTCGTGACCGGCGTCGCGCGCCTCTACGGCGAGACGCTGGACTTCGCGAACAAGACCATGCTCAAGGACGCCGACGCGCTGCGGAAGACGGCCGACTCCTACGAGAAGGTCGACCTGCACGGCGTGCAGCTGCTCAAGCAGAGCGGAGGTGGCCGGTGACCACGGCGTACGCGGACGTCCAGGACCCGTCGGCCGCGCTGAACGCGGCCGCGGAGAACCGCCCTGGCCGGCAGACCACCAAGGAGCTGATCGAGGCCGCAGGGTGGAAGCTGCAGGGCGTCAACTGGATCTACGAGAAGGTCACCGGCGAGAACCTGATCGAGTCGCTGATCAGCCCGCTGGTCGGCGACTTCGAGAAGATCGACGCCAACGCCAACGCGTGGGACCAGGTCGCCAAGGCGCTGGACGCCGTCCGGCACAACGTCGGTGACGGCGTCGGTCAGCTCAACCCGCACTGGAACGGTGGCGCCGCGCAGGCGTTCGAGCGCCGCATGGACACCATGTGGGTCATCGCGATCGAGGCGGACTCCCAGGTCGCCCGGATCATCGGCAACAAGTTCCAGTCCATGGCGTCCGCGTGCCGGTCGGCCACGAAGGTCGCCCTGTTCCTGCTCGACAAGCTCTGCACCATGCTGCTCGAAGCGGCGATGACCGCGGTGATCCCGGTCGTCGGCTGGGGCCGCGCGGTGTGGATGGTCTACGACGCGATCCAGATCGTCGACGCGATCCGCAAGATCATCCAGTCGATCATGACGCTGATCGAGGGCGTGCAGGGCATGGTCGACGGCATCGTGGCCATGGGCACGGCGCTGATGAAGCTCAAGGACGTCCGGGACGTGAACGACGCGCTGGACGTCGTCGACGGTGTGCAGGACGGCAAGCAGAAGTACGACAACGGCGTGGCCGCGGCGAAGTCCGGTGCGATCGGTGTCGGCCTCGGTGCCTACGGCCTCGGCAAGGCCGGTTCCGCGGCCTCCGGCCGGGGTGCCAGCGCGCCCGCACCTGCTCCGGCACCCGCCCCGGCACCCACCGGCGGTGGTCAGCAGTGACGTTCCCCTACGACCAGGCGCGGCTGCAGGCCCTGTTCTCCGAGGTCGACTCCCGGGTCGATGACCTGGGCAAGGTCGCGACCGCCGCGTCGCAGGTGCAGCGCAGGTCGCGCGGACTATCCGAGCAGGACCTCCGTGAGATCGAACGGTTCGCGAAGTCGCCGGGCGCGCCGAAGGAGCTCAAGGACCTCCAGCGGCGCGTGGACGCCGGCGAGATGACGTGGGCCGACGTCGCGTCCGGCCGCGCGATGAACGACGAGGGCGTGCAGAAGGCGCTCGCGGTCGGCGTTCCCGACCTCCAGCGCGCCTACCGCGCGATCGAGGAGGGCCAGGACATCGACGACATCATCACCTCGGGCAACCCGGCCGCCCACCAGCCGCCGCCACGCCCGCGCCGTGATGACGACGACGAGGACGACGGCCCGAACCACTTCCGCAAGGACGCCTGGTAGCCAGGGCGTCGCAGAAGCCGTTCCACCGCTGGCACGCCACCTCACCCGCCCCGCGTGCGGCACGAACAGCGGCGGCCTAGACCGGCCAGTCCACCCCGCCACTGCTCGTGTGGCTGGTCCCGGTACCGCGGACGACGTCGAAGGCGACCGCGCAGGCGGTCGCCAGCGACCGCACCGGTTCGGTCACCTGCGGGTTGATCTGCACGACGTCCCGGCGGACGCGCCTGCCGCCCCGCCTGGCGCGCCTGCCGGTCTCGATCCGCGCGACGTCACCGAAGAAGCAGAGCTGCTGACCGTGCGCGTCGTGCAGCGACTGCTGCCACGCGCCGTGCGTCTTGATCGTCCCGATCAACTGGCCCTGAGGGGTGCTGACGCGCACCTCAGGGCGACGGCCGAACCCCTTGGCGATGTGCATGATCGGCTGGCCGTGCGGCGCGACGACGTCGAGGTCGAACGTCGTCCAGCCGGAGAACCCCGTGTGCCGCAACGGTCGCTGGAGGCCGGGCCCGGTCCGTTCACGGACGACGGCGACCGGCGCGTCCCGTTCGTCGAACACCTCCACCCGGTAGTGCGGCCGGAACAACAGGCTCATCGCGGTCCACGGCTGTTCGACGTAGAGGGTGCTCACGGTGATGCAGCGTACGAGGCGTCGAGCGCGCGGGTGTGCGAAGCTTGCGACCCGTGCGAACTGAAGTGGTCTTGGACGCGAACGCTAAGTCAGAACTCGCTCGTCTCGTGAGCGAATTGGCCGTGGTGCACGGCAAGGTGACTCTCTCCAGCGGCAAGGAAGCCGACTACTACGTCGACCTGAGGAGGGCGACGCTGCACCACGCGGCGGCCCCGTTGATCGGCAAGCTGCTGCGGCAGCTCACGTCGGACTGGGACTTCGTCGCGGTCGGCGGTCTGACCCTCGGCGCGGATCCCGTCGCCTACGCCATGATGCACTCCGCCGGCGCGGACGGTGACGTGCTCGACGCGTTCGTCGTGCGCAAGGCGAACAAGGCCCACGGCATGCAGCGCCAAATCGAGGGCATCGACGTGCGCGGCCAGCGGGTGCTCGCGGTCGAGGACACCTCCACCACGGGTGGTTCGGTGCTCACGGCCGTCAACGCGCTGCGCGAGCACGGGGCCGACGTGATCGGTGTCGCCACGGTCGTCGACCGCGGCACGGGCGCCAAGGAGGCCATCGAGGCCGAGGGCCTGCAGTACCGCTACCTGCTCGACCTGAACGACCTCGGGCTCGCCTGAGGTTTTATCGAGAGCGCTTCGAGCCACCCCGTCTTAGTCTGGAGGACGGGGTGGTGCGAATGGCCAGGTTGTTAGCCGAAGCGGTCATGCTGCTGCACTTCGCCGTGCTGGCGTTCCTGCTCGTGGGCGGGTTCCTCGCATGGCGGTGGCGCGGTGTGATCTATCCGCACCTGGCGATCGGCGCGTGGGCGATCCTGAGCCTGCTGATGCCGGTGACGTGCCCGCTGACGACCGCGGAGGAGTACTTCCGCGCGCAGGCGGGCATGCCGCCGCTGGGCACGGGTTTCATCGACCACTACATCGACGGCGTCTGGTACCCGGAGAGCGCGTCGATGCTGGTCCAGCTGGTCCTGGGGTCGATCGTGATCATCTCGTGGATCGGCTTCTATGCTGGTCACCGTGCTGCTCGAAGGCTTTCACGCTGTTAAGCACGCGTTGCGCTTCGGCGCCGACGTGCACCCGTTGATCACGACGGACCTCGCCGCCGCGATCAGCCTCGCCGAGACGCACGCACCTGACCTGCGCGAGCGGTTCGAGGCCGCCACCGAGGTCGACCAGAACCACTTCAAGCTCAGGGTCGGCCGCACGCACCCGACGGGCGTGGCGGGGTTCGCGGAGAAGCCCGACCTGCCGTTCGACCGCGTTGCACCGGTCGTCCTGCTCGACAACCCGCGCAACCTGGGCAACTTCGGCGCCGCCATCAGGGTGGCCGCCGGCCTCGACGCGGGCGGCGTGATCTCGACCGGTGACGTCGACCCGTGGCACCCCAACGTGCTGCGGGGATCCGCCGGACTGCACTTCGCGCTGCCGGTCGCCAAGGCGGAGAGCCTCGACTTCGCCGGTGAGCTGATCGCGTTCGACGCCGACGGCGACCTGCTGAAGGGCCCGATCCCCGACGACGCCGTGCTGGCGTTCGGCTCGGAACGCCACGGGCTCTCGGCGGAGGTCCGGGAGAAGGCCGCGAGGATCGTCCGGCTGCCCATGCGCGAGAAGGTCAGCAGTTACAACCTCACAACTTCTGTGGCCATGGGCCTGTACCACTGGGTGACTCACCGAGCTTCTTGACCGATCAAGCGCGCACGATGACCAGGTGGTGATCGCGAAACTGCTGGCGGCACGCGCGGGTGTCGCGGAGCGCGCGGTGTACTCCAGGCACCTTCGGCGGGTCTGGGGTGTGCCGGGCACGCTTCTCGGAGCGCGGGCGTGGCCCCCGCTCTTCAAGGACAAGATCCACACCAGCTTCAACTACTGGTGGCAGGCACACCTGCTGGACTGCATGATCGACGGCTACCTGCGCTCGCCCAACGAGCTGCGCAAGACGGCCATCGCGAAGGTCGTGCGGGGCATCAGGGTGCGCAACATCCTGGGCTGGACCAACGACTTCTACGACGACATCGCGTGGCTCGGCCTGGCCCTGCAACGCGCCGAGCGCGAGGTCGGCATCGCGAAGCCCAAAGCGCTCGACGCGATCGCCGTGCGGCTGCGTGACGGCTGGACCGACCACGCCGGTGGCGGCATCTGGTGGAAGCGGGGCGACGACTTCAAGAACGTCCCCGCGAACGGCCCGGCCGCGATCTTCCTGGCCCGCCAGGACGAACGCACCGATCTCGCCCGCGCACGGTCCATCGTGGACTGGGTCGAGGAGCACCTCGTCGACCCCGGAAACGGTCTTGCGTGGGACGGTCTGCACGTCCACCCCACCGGCGAGATCCGCGAGTACGAGAAGAACATCTACACGTACTGCCAAGGAGTTCTCATCGGCGCGTGCGTCGAGCTCGCCCAGCGCGGCCAGCAGGACAAGTGGCTCGACAAGGCCGCCCGCACGATCACCGCCGTGCACGACGACCTCGCCACGAACGGCGTGATCCGGGGCCAGGGCGGTGGCGACGGCGGCCTGTTCGCGGGCATCCTCGTCCGCTACCTGGCCCAGGCCGCGCTGATCATCCCCGACCTCGATCCCGAACGGCACGAGACCGCGGACCTGGCCAGGGAACTCGTGGTGCAGTCGGCGGAAGCGGCGTGGAACAACCGCGCGATGGCGGTGAGCGGACCGCTGTTCGGTCCGGAGTGGACCGTCCAGGCCACCGAGGACGAGGGCCGCGACCTGTCCGTCCAGCTCGGTGGCTGGATGTGCCTGGAGGCGGCCGCCCTGCTCGAACGGAACGGTCTGGACGTCGCTACTGCTTGAGCCAGCCGAGCAACGTCTTCGCGTCCTCGCGGAACTGCTCCGGCGAGTCGTCCAGCACGAACTCCAGCAGCGCGTTGCGCTCGACGCCGTCGCGCGCGAGCTCGGTCAGCACCGGCTTCCAGAGGTCACGGCGCTCGGCGAGCGGGAACCGCTCCTTGAAGCCACCGGTCCCCCACGAGAAGACGTGCGCCGTCACTGGTTCCAGCGTCCGCACCTCGTGCACGGCCGAGAACAAGTCCTGACCCCCGCGCGGCTGCCAGTACGACATCACGCCGTCGACCTCGTCCAGCAGCTGCACCGTCGAGTCCAGCGTGTCCGTCAGCGTGTTCCCGTGGTACTCCAGCGCGATCTTCGTGCCCATCGCCTCGGCGTGTTCGACGGCGTGTTGCAGCGCCTCGACCACCGGTGCGCGGTCCGGGCACTCCTCCGAGCCGGACGTGCCCGCCCAGACCCGCACGAACGGCGCGTCCAGCTCGGCCGCGGTCTCCAGGATCGGCGCCAGGTCGGCCCGGTCCGAGACGCCCGCGCGGTAGTACGACCCGTACGCGGCCACCTTCAGACCGGTGTCCAGCGCCCGCCGCGCCGCCGCGAAGTCGCCGGGCGGGACGTGCACGTCACCGCCCCACTCGACGGCCTGCAGCCCGCACTCCGTCGCCAGCGCGCCGATCTCTTCGATCGTGAGCTGCCGGAACGTCACCGAGACCAGTCCCGGGATCAGCATCCGCAGGACTGCCTGTGCCGGAGCGAGGGCGCGAGCCGGATCGTCTCCGGCGGCCTCTGCGGGTCGGCGATGCGGGAGAGCAGCAGCTTCACCGCGGTCCGGCCGATCTCCTCGACCGGCTGGGCCAGCGTCGTGAGCGGCGGTTCTATCAAGGTGGCCCACTCGACCTCGTCGTAGGCGACGACGGCCAGGTCCGTGCCGAGCTTCAGGCCGCGGGCCCGTGCCTCGTGCAGCATGCCGACCGTGACGAGGTGGTCCGCCGCGACGACGGCCGTGGCCGGGTCGTCCTGGTCGAGCAGCGGCGCGAGCCAGCCGCTCTGCGACACCAGCGCCTCGTCCCACTTCAGGCCCGCGCGGCCGAGGCCGAGGCGGTAGCCGAGGATGCGTTCCTCGGTCGTCGCCACGCCCGCCTGGCCGCAGACGATGCCGATCCGGCGGTGCCCGAGCTCCGCGAGGTGTTTCACCAGACCCGACGTGGCCTGCACGTTCTCCGGCCCGACCTGGTCGATGTCCTTGGCCACGGTCAGCCGGTCGACCAGCACCGTGGGAATGTTCAGCCTCTTGAGCTCCGGCAGCACGAGGCTTCCCCCGGCGCCGGCGGACGGTGTGAGCAGCAGCCCGTCGACTCTTCGCGAGCGCAGTGTCCTGACCGCGGTCTGCTCGGATTCGGGGGTGTCCCTCGTGTCGATCAGCACGAGCGAATAGCCGTTGCGAGTCGCCTCGGACTCGATGGCGGCGATCAGCTCGGCGAAGTACGGGTGGGAGACCAGTGACACGGCCAGGCCCAGCGACTTCGTGCCGCCCATGACCAGCGATCGCGCGATGGCGTCGCCCGTGTACCCGGTCTCGTCGATCGCCTTCTGGACGCGCTCGCGCGTGTCCCCGGCGACCGGCCTCGTCTCGTTGATCACGTGTGACACCGTGGTGATGGAGACCCCCGCGAGAGCCGCGACATCCCGCATGGTGACCATGACCTGGGACCATACCCGTTTGGAGGAAGGCCAGATGGCAGCCGTGCTGTGTGTCGGGCTCACAACTCTCGACGTGACCCAAAGGGTGGACGAGTTCCCGGATCCCGGGCAGAAGATCCGCTCGCTGGGCGCCGTGCTGTCACCCGGTGGTCCGGCGGCCAACGCGGCCCGTGCGGTCGCGGCACTGGGCGGCAGGTCCGCGTTGCTCACCGCACTGGGTGCCGACGCATTGGGTGAATTCGTCAGGGCCTCCTTGGACCCGGTCCAAGTGACCGCGGTGCCGGGCACGACGCCCGTGAGCATGGTCGTCGTCAGAGACGCCGATGGGGAGCGCACGGTCGTTTCCCGGAACGCGTCGGTGCCGGTGACGGCGCCGGATTTGTCTGATCTTCTGGCCGGTGCGGACGTGGTGCTCTTGGACGGACACCACGAAGGCCTGGCGATCCCGGCCGCCCGGCGGGCGAAAGCCCTGGGATTGCCTGTGGTGCTCGACGCCGGGAGCTGGAAACCTGTCCTCGATCACCTGTTGCCGCTGGTGGACGTGGCCGCCTGCTCTCACGGGTTCGAGCGGTCCGAGGCCGAGGTGCACTCCTGCGGGGTGCCGCTGGTCATTCGCACGCACGGTGCGGAGCCGGTCACCTGGTCGCGGAACGGCTCGACCGGAGAGCTGCCCGTCCCCGCGGTGGCGGTGAAGGACACGAACGGTGCCGGCGACGTCTGGCACGGCGCGTACGCCTACGCGCTGGCGTCAGGCGCGGACCCGGTGGACGCCATCGGCTTCGCGTCGGAGGCGGCCGCCGTTCGCGTCGGTGCGGTCGGGGACTGGGTTGAGGAGCTGGCACGGTGGCAGGACAGCAGGTCAGGTTCGACGAGCTGCTAGAGCGGGCTCGGGTACTCACCGATCAGGGTGAGCGCAAGATTCTCGGCATCGGCGGCGCACCCGGTTCGGGCAAGTCGACACTCGCGCGGCGGCTCGTCGAGGCACTCGACGGCCAGGCCGTGCTGGTGGAGATGGACGGCTTCCACCTCGCGCAGAGCGAACTCGAACGGCTGCGGCTGGTCGAGCGCAAGGGCGCCCCGGACACGTTCGACATCCCCGGCTACGTGGACCTGCTCGGCCGGATCAAGGCGTGCGGCCCGGACATGATCTACGCGCCGGAGTTCCGCCGCGAGATCGAGGAACCGATCGCCTGCGCCGTGCCGGTGCACCCGGACGTCCCGCTCGTCGTCACCGAGGGCAACTACCTGCTGCTCAACTACGACAAGTGGAAACGCGTCCGCATCATCCTGGACGAGGCGTGGTTCCTGTTCATCGACGAGGACGTGCGCGTGCAGCGCCTGATCGACCGGCACCTGCGGTACGGGCGCACCTTGTCGGAGGCGGAGGAACGGGTGCTGCACGGCACGGACCACGTCAACGCGCTGATGGTGAACTCGTCGAAGGGGTCGGCGGACCTGCTGATCACCGAGGTCCTGTAGGCAACCGGATCGGCAGCGCGCGCGTGCATCCCGCGGGGGGAAACGAACATGGACTCTGCGCTGGGAATCTTGCTGCGCCATCACCGGATCGCCGCCGGGCTCACCCAGGAGGCGCTGGCCGAGAAGGCGGGCCTGAGCGGTCAGGCCGTCGGCTCCCTGGAACGGGGTGATCGCCGGCATCCCCATCGCGCCACGGTGCTCCGGCTCGCCGACGCGCTCGGCCTGTGCGGGGACGAGCGGGCCGAGTTCGCCGCGGCCGCCGCCCGCACGCCCGCACCTCGCCGCACGCCGTGCGCACCGGTCCGGCAGCTGCCCGCCGCGCCGGTGCGGTTCTCCGGGCGGGAGGCCGAGGTCGCCGAGCTGACCGGCCTGGTCGAACGGTCGGGCGTGGTGGTCGTCGCGGGCATGGCGGGCGTCGGCAAGACGTCGCTGGCTCTGCACGTCGCCCATCGCGTCGGTGAGCTCTTCCCGGACGGCCATCTCTACCTGGACCTGCGTGCAAGCCTGCCGCCGCAGGACGCGCTGGGCCAGCTGTTGCGCGCGCTCGGCCGGCCCGACCACGGCGGGACGCTCGCCGAGACCGCCGCGCGGTTCCGGTCCGCAGTGGCAGGGAAGCGGGTGCTGCTCGTGCTCGACGACGCGGCGACGGCCGGCCAGATCCAGCCGCTGCTGCCCGGCACCGCGGGCTGTGCGACGGTCGTGACCAGCCGCCGGGCCATGGACACCCTGCCGCAGGCCCGTCACCTGAGGCTGGACGTGCTGCCCGAACACGAGGCGCTCGACCTGCTCGCGGCCTACGCGGGACCGGAACGGACCAGCGCCGACCCCTCGTCGGCGGTGCAGGTGGTGGAGCAGTGCGGACGGCTGCCGCTCGCCGTCCACCTCGCCGGTGCCCGGCTCGCGTCCCGCCCCGCCTGGCCGCTCGCCCACCTCGCACGCCGCCTGGCCGTGCGCAGGCTCGACGAACTGGACCGCGACGACGCGGGGATCCGGGCGAGCTTCGCCGTGTCCGTCGACCAGCTGGAGCCGGCGGACCAGAGCGCGTTCACGCTGTTCGGCGTCTTCGAGGACGTGTCGCTGCCGGTCGCGGCCCGGTTGCTCGACGTGGACGGGCTGGCCGCCGAGCTGGTGCTGGAACGGCTGGCCGACCTGCACCTGGTGCAGGCCACGACGCCCGGCCGCTACCGGATGCACGACCTCGTCCGGACCTACGCGCGCGAACAGCCCGCGGACCCCGAGGCGCTCGGCAGGGTCGCCGGCCTGTTCGTCGCGGTGGCGTGGCGGTCGGTGGCGCTGGCCGTGCCGCACAGCTTCCGCGGGACCTGGGCCGATCCGGCGTGGGCGGAGGGCGCACCGGACTTCGCCACGGCCGCGGCGGCCTTCGCGTGGCTCGACGAGCACCGCCCGCACCTGATCGGCCTCTGCCGGACGCCCGGTGTGCCGGCCTGGGCGCTGGTCCGGCTCGCGACGGGCCTGTTCCCGTACTACCTGAGCCGCGGCCATCGCGAGGACTGGGCCGAGATGTGCGGGCTGGCGTTGCCCGCGGCGAGCGAGCCGCTGGCGCACGCGATCCTCGAGATGGACCTGGGCGTCGCGCTGAGCGACGCCGGCCACCTGAGCCGCGCTCTGGCGGGGTTCCGGGAGCTGGGCGACACCAACGGCGTTGCGGTCTGCCTCACCAACCTCAGCGAGGTGATGGAGACCGTCGAGACGGGTGAGGAGAGCCTCGCTCTGGCGCGTGAGCTGGGACTGAAGTGCGTCGAGGCCGCAGTCCTGGAACACCTGGGAAGCGCCTACGGCAAGAGGGGAGATCACGCGCGCGAGCTCCGTTGCTACCAGGACAGCCTGCGGCTCAGCTCTCTCGAAGGCGACGACCGCGGGTGCGCGGGCGTGCTGCACCGGATCGGTGCCCTGCACCGCCGGTCAGGCCGGACCGAGGAAGCCGCGACGGCGCTGGCGCGGAGCCTGCACCTGTTCCGCGAGGGTGCTGACGCGGCGGGCGAGGCGGCGAGCCTGGAGGAGCTGGGGCTGGTGCACCTGCTGCGCCGGGACCGGGCGAGGGCGGCCGAGACGTTGCGCCTCGGCCTCGGCATCGCCGAGCGGCACGGTGACCTGAGACGGCAGGCGAGCCTGCGGCAGCACCTCGCGAAATGTGGAGGTTGATCGTAGAGGTTGTCGCTGTTGAGGTCCTTGCGTTCTCGCAACCATCAACGACATGAACAACTTCTCGAGGAAACTCGCCAGGACGGTCGTCGCCGGCGCACTCGCCGCCGTGGCCGTCGCCGTCGCCACGCCCGCCGCCTCGGCCGCGGTACGCGACGGCGTGTGCAACGACAACGAGATCTGCCTCTACCACTTCAGCGCCCTCGGCGGATCGCTCTCGGACTTCACCGGGAACATCGCGAACTACGGCGACTCGCAGCCGACCTGCTACGAGTTCAAGAAGCCGAATGCGGCGGGTTACCTGCAGTGCGTCAAGAACAACGCCGCGTCGGTGTGCAACACGACCAACCGCGACATCCGCGTGTACTTCAACAGCAACTACGGCGGCGCGTTCGACACGGTTCCGGCCAACAGCTGCCGCAACCTCGTCAACACCTACTACGAGAACGCGTCACACAGGTTCATCTAGAACGCGTCGCACCCGTTCCTCTGACGGATCAGCGCGCCTGCGGGTGGCTGATGTGCTCCAGGTCGTCACTGGATTCGTCGATCGGCTTCGCCATCTCCTGGCGGTAGCGCCAGATGCCCCAGCCGGTGCCGCCCAGGAAGAACGCGACGCTGACGACGATCGCCGCGGTCTCGAGCCACGGGAGCTGCTGCAGGATGCCCGCACCGTAGTAGCCGGCCAGCACCAGCGTCGGCACCCAGGCGATGGCACCGATGGTCGTGGCCAGTGTGAACCGCTTGAGGTCCATCCTGGCCGCGCCCGCGATCATCGGTGCCAGCGTGCGGATCCACGGGATCCAGCGGGCGAGCACGACGGCCCAGAAGCCGCGCCGGTCGAGGAACTCGCCCGCGCGTTTCAGGTTCTGCCGGTTCAGCACCTTGCCGCCCTTGCGGGCGAGCACGCGCGTGCCGGTGCCCCGGCCGATGAAGTACCCGACCTGGTTGCCGACGACGGCGATGATCAGAGCCGCGAGGGACAGCAGCCACGCCGACAACTCGCTGTTGTGCGTCGCCAGCACCACGCCGGCCGCGAACAGCAGCGAGTCACCGGGCAGGAACAGCCCGAAGATGAAAGCGCACTCGACGAAGATGAAGCTCAGCACGATGACCCAGACGGCCACCGGACCCGCGGTCTCCAGCGAGGCGAAAGCATGCGCCACGGTGAGCCAGCCTACGTCGTGCCGCGCCGGCGGTACGGCGACTTCGGACTGACGGGTGGGCGAAATCTGGATTGAGCACGCTGAGTCACTGCGTGAACTCCCTTCGGTCGAGATCACCATCGAGTGAACCAGCCGAATCGGACTAGCGTGCCGCGCCGCACGTTCGCCGCTGAAGTCGCTCCACCAATAGCACACCACCTCATCCGCGCCGTGCTTCAGCCGCACGCGGGGCGCTTTCGTGCGGCATGACAGTACGAAAGGGCCCCGCGTGCGGCGCGAAACAGCAGGCGGATTTCCGACTCGGGACACTAGCGTGGGAGACATGGAGAGTCTGCTCGCTGAACTCCGCACCGCTGTGGGTGATTCCGGCGTCCTGACCGACGCCGACGTCACCGCGAGCTACCAGCGCGACATGATGCCGCTGGCGCCGCACGGCAGTCCGCTGGCGGTGGTGTTCCCGCTGAACACCGAGCAGGTCCAGGCGGTGGTGAGGGCCTGCGCGAGCCACGGGGTCCCGATCGTCCCCCGTGGCGCGGGCAGCGGTCTCTCCGGCGCGGCGAACGCCATCGAGGGCTGCGTCGTCCTGGTCACCACCAAGATGGACGCGATCGTCGAGATCGACACCGACAACCGCCTCGCCGTCGTCGAGCCGGGCGTGGTCAACCTCGACCTCCGCGGCGCGGTGGAGAAGCACGGCCTCTTCTACCCGCCGGACCCGAGCAGCTACGACTGGTGCACGATCGGCGGCAACCTCTCCACCAACGCCGGCGGCCTGTGCTGCGTGAAGTACGGCGTGACCACCGACTCCGTGCTCGGCCTGGAGGTCGTGCTGGCCGACGGCGAGGTGTTGCGCACGGGCCGCCGCACGGTCAAGGGCGTGGCGGGCTACGACCTCACCAAGCTCTTCATCGGCTCCGAGGGCACGCTCGGCGTGATCACCAAGGCCACGCTGGCGCTCAAGCCCCTCCCGCAGGCCCCGGCCACGCTGGTCGCGGCGTTCAGCAGCACCGCCACGGCGGGTGCCGCGGTCAGCCGGATCGTCCGCGAGGGCCTGGTGCCGTCGCTGATGGAGATCATGGACCGCACCTCGATCGAGGCCGTCGAGCAGTACCTGAAGACCGAGCTGGGTGCCGGGCCGGGCTGCGCGGCGTTGCTCATCTGCCAGTCGGACGCGGGCGGCGAGCAGGCCCGGCACGAGCTCCAGAAGATCGAGGAGATCTGCCTGGAGGCCGATCTCGTCTACGCGACCCACGACGTCAACGAGGGCCGCGACCTGCTGACCGCGCGCAGGGCCGTGCTGACCGCGCTGGAGATCTACGGCTCGTGGCTGACGGACGACGTGTGCGTGCCGCGCACCCGCATCGCCGAGCTCATCCAGGGCTGTGAGGACATCTCGGCGGAGGTCGGCCTCAAGATCGCCGTCGTCGGCCACGCGGGCGACGGCAACATGCACCCGACGATCGTCTACGACCCCACCGACGCCGACCAGTTCGCCCGCGCCCAGAAGGCGTTCGACGACATCCTCGCGGTCGGGCTCGCGCTGGGCGGCACGGTGACCGGCGAGCACGGCATCGGCAAGATCAAGCGCGAGTGGCTGGCGAAGGAGATCGGGCCGGTCGGCCTCCGGGTCCACCGCGAGATCAAACGCGCGCTGGACCCGGAGAACCTGTTCAACCCCGGCTCGATGTTCTAGTCAGCAGCATGTCTGCTGCACAGTGGGGAACGGTTCCTGAGCTGCCTTCTCCACCTCGGCGAGCATCTGCCGCCGCACGTCCGGACCGAGCACGCGGCCCCGCGTCAGCACGGTGTGGATCCGTTGCGTGTTGCGGATGTCGGACAGCGGGTTGCCGTCCAGCACGACGAGGTTCGCGGCCTCGCCGGGCTTGAGCGCCGCGCCCCGCGTGCCGGCCTGCAACGCCGCCTTCGGCGACAGGCCCGCCTCGACCAGCAGCTCCAGTTCGTCGTGCACCGAGAAGCCGGAGAACGAGTACGGGTTGCCGGCGTCCGTGCCGAGCAGGATCTCGACGCCGTGCGCGTGCATCTCGGCGACCTGCTCCTGGCGGCGCCGGAAGAACTCGGCCTGCTGCCGGATCTCCTGCGGTGTCACCGGAACCCACCGCGTGAGGCTGTCGCGCCACAGGTCCCGGTAGAACGCCGGCATGTACTTCATCCGCGGATCGTCCGCGAACCTGTCCGCGGGACTGGAGTACACCCGCATCGCGACCATCGTCGGGCACAACGCGGAGTTGTTGCGCTGCAACCGTTTCGCCAGCTGCAGAGCCTTGCTCCGGCTGTGCGAGAGGGTCGCCTGCCGTTCGAATTCCAGCACTCGCCTGAACCACGCGAACGGGTCCGCCGGGTCGAGCGGCAGGTCCGCGATCGCCTGGCGCAGCTGGGTTTCCCGCGTGCTGGTGGCGAGCGGCAGGCCGTACATGTGCTCGAACGTGCGCTGCCCCAGGTCACTCGCGTCGCCCAGCGGCACGTGGTTCGAGCAGTGCCCGGCGAACGTGATGGCCTGCCGCGAACACTCGTCGGCGATGGCCGCGAGCGTCGGACGGTCCAGGTACGAGTACACCTTCACGAAGTCGGCGCCCTGGGCGTTCCGCACGGCCTGCCTGCCTTCGTCGGGCGTGCTGACGATCACCGCGCCGGGCAGCGTGGAGTGCGGTCCGTCGATGATCATGCTGCCGACCACCAGCCTGGGGCCGAACACCTCGCCGCGCTCGATCCGTTCGCGCAGCTCGTAGATAGGCGGGAAGCCCCACATCTCACGGATGCCCGTCACGCCGTTGACCAGGCACAGCGGCAAAGTAATCCGGTCCATGAACGCGCCGTGCACGTGCATGTCCCACAGGCCGGGGATGACGAACTTGCCGTTGAGGTCGAGCACCGTGGAACCGCGCGGCAACGGCAGGTCGCACGGGCCGACGGCGAGAATCCTGTTGTCCGCCAGCACGATGGTCGAGCCGGGCCGGACGCCGGACGAGTCTATGAGCGTCACGCCGCGCACCGCGGTGACGCCGATCGAAGCCTGTGCCCGGCCCGGCAGCAGGCCCGCGCCCGCTGCCGCACCGAGCCCGGCCAGCCATCCCAGCACTTCACGTCGAGTCGTGTCGGTCATGCGGTTCAACCAACACCTTGACGTTGCGTGAGACTCAAATCCTTTCGAGCAGCGCGTTTTGGCGGTCACGCGGCACGGCAGGTCCTGAGGTAGCTGAGGAACGAGGCCTGCAGACCGGTCACGTGCGTGTCGCGCAGCACCTCGCTGGTGACGGCCGCGCCGCGGGCGGTGAGGCGGTGCAGGACGGTGGCCGCGTTCTTCGTGAGGTTCTGGTAGACGGGCACGTTCCCGAGGATCTCCCGGTCGTTGAAGGTCAGATGCAGCTTGGCCGGCTGGTCGCCCAGCTCGTCGATCTGCGCGAAGACCTGGCTGCTCTCGCTGGCGACGCCCGGGCTGCCCGCTCCGATGGTCTCGAAGAGCGTGGTGCCGGTGAGCCAGGCGTAGAGGCTGAAGAGTCCGCCGTAGGAGTAGCCGAAGAGGCCGTGACCGCTCGTGGCCGTGCCGTAGTCGCGTTCGATCCGAGGATGTAGTTCCGAGGTGAGGAAGCTCAGGAACGCATCGCCACGGGTGTCTCGCAGTTCGTCGAGGTAGGCGTCGGCTTCCTCGCGGGTCATCGCACCCGTCCGGACTCCCATCTCCACGGCGTCGAGGAACTCCTGGGCGACGGGCTCGCCGGGTGGCACGAGGTCCCTGTTGCGCAGCCTCGCCCAGTGCTCTGCTTCCTCACCCGCGTAGCCCACGCTGACCTGGATGTACGGCTTGATCCGCTGCATGGGGTCCTGCTGGGTGACGATGAGCGGGGCCGTCATGCCCACCGCCCAGTTGCCGTCCAGCACGTACACGACGGGCACCTGTGCCGTGGCGGGGTCGTAGCGCGGCGGCGTGGTGACCCAGACGCCGTAGTCGTGCCCACCGCTGGAACGCAGCTCGAAGTAGTCGGTGTCGGCCAGGCAGCCGTGCCACATGGTGCTCATCGGAGGTCCTTCACAACACGTCCGGCTTGGACGACCACGGCGTCGAGCCGCTCACCGAACCAGTTTTCCATTGGATAAATACCTTGTCCAATGGATAAACTAGGGGCGTGGTCCTGTCAAGCACGGCACGCAACGGCGATGCACGCGAGCGCCTCCTGGCGCGTCTGCTCGACGTCTTCGACGACGGCCTTCCGCCACCGGAGGCCTCACTCCGCGAGATCGCGGCCCGGGCCGGGACCAGCCACGCGCTCCTGCGGTACCACTTCGGGTCGCTCACGGGCGTTCTAGCGGCCTTGCTCGCGGCGCAGCGGACCCGTGACAACGAGGCGCTGTTCCGGGACGCCGGGCACGGCACCTTCGACGACCTCGTCCTGGCGATCTGGCGGGCCTACACCCGCCCGGAGCAGCTGTCGCGCGTCCGCGGGTTCTTCCACGTCGTGGGGCTGGCCGCGTACAGCCCGGACGACTTCCGCGAGTTCATCTCGTCGCTGGACGACCTCACCAGCATGCTGGCCTCGCTGGCGGAGCGCGAAGGGCTCGACGCCGGGGAAGCGCTGACCAGGGCCACCGTCGCCGTCGCCGCGATCCGCGGCCTGCTGCTGCAGGAGGTGCTGACGCCGGGGGTGTGCTCGGAGGACGCGCTCGCGCTGATCCTGGGCCTGGGAGGGTCGCGAACGAAGCAAAAGGCCCGCCTGTCGTGACAGGCGGGCCTCGCTGTGTTCGGTGATCCGGCGGGTCAGCGCTCCACGCGGGGGATGATCTGCGTCGAGTCGTCCTGCAGCGTTGCCTGCATGACCTGCGTGATGTCGTCCGCCTCTTCCTCCAGCAGCGACTTCTTCTCCCTGCGCGCCTTGATCACCTCGATGATGATCGGCACGATCGACAGGAAGACGATGGCGAGCAGCGTGATCTCGAGGTTCTCCTTGATGAAGGAGACCTGGCCGAGGAAGTAGCCCAGGATCGTCAGACCCGCGGCCCACGCGACGCCGCCGATCGCGGAGTACGTGAAGTACTTCTTCGGGTCCATCTTGCCGACACCGGCCATCGCCGTGATGAACGTGCGGACGATCGGCACGAACCGGGCGAGGACGATGGCGCGCGCGCCGTACTTGTCGAAGAACTCCTGCGTCTTGTCGACGTACTCCTTCTTGAAGATCTTCGACTCGGGCTTGCTGAACAGTGCGGGACCGGCCTTCTGGCCGATGTAGTAGCCGACGACGTTGCCGACGAACGCGCACACCGTCAGCAGCACGCAGACGAGCCAGAGCGGGGTGTCGATCGTGCCCGCCGCGACGAAGAGACCCGCCGTGAACAGCAGCGAATCGCCCGGCAGGAAGAAACCGACGAGGAGCCCGCACTCCGCGAAGATGATGAGGCACAACCCGATGAGCATGTACGGGCCGAGCCCGTTCAGCAGAACGGTGGGGTCCAGCCAGTCAGGGCCCAATGCAATCGTCACGGCGACAACGGTACAGGTCAGCTCAGGGTGATCACTGCGGCCACCGTGCCCGCTGCCAGCCCCAACAACAACGCGAGACCGAGGATCCACCACACCGGCATCGGCGAGGGGGGTTCATCGGCGATTGGGGCATGCGCGACAAATCCGGCATTCGTACTGGTCGCCTGCGCTCGCAACGCGTCGGTCACCAGTCGTTCCGGATCGTCCGCCATGCACCTAGTCCTTGACCCACTCGCCCCTGACCATCACGTCCCTCGGCTTCAATTCTGCATCCAGGACGACGATGTCCGCCGCACAACCCGGCTGAAGCTTGCCGGTGTCGAGGCCGAGGAGTTCGGCGCCACGGGTCGACGTCGCGTGCACGGCCTCCATGAGCGTCAGCCCGCACGAGTTGACGGCGTTGCGGAACGCCATGTCCATGGTGAGCGTGCTGCCGGCCAGTGCGGCACCGCCGGCCAGCGTCGGCACCCCGTCGACGACGCGCACTTCGAGGCCGCCGACGTCGTACACGCCGTCACCGACACCGGCGGCCGCGATGGCGTCGGTGATCAGGATCGTGCGCTTGCGGCCCGCGTGCCGCGCGGCGAGACGGACCGCGGTCGGGTGCAGGTGCACCAGGTCGCAGATGAGCTCGACGGTCACGCGGTCGTCGTCCAGCAGCGCGCCGATCGGGCCGGGCTCGCGGTGGTGCAGCGGGCGCATGCCGTTGAACAGGTGCGTCGCCACCGACGCGCCGGCGTCGACGGCCGGGCGGACCTGCGCCTCGGTCGCGTCGGTGTGGCCGATGGCGGCGATGACGTCGTTGTCGACGAGCTGGTGCACGGCCCGGACCGCACCTTCCAGCTCGGGTGCGATGGTGATCATGCGGACGGTGCCCTTGCCCGCGTCGAGCAGCTTCGTCACCGAGGTCTGCTCCGGCGGGCACAGGATCGCCGGGTCGTGCGCGCCGCAGCGTGCGGCGGACAGGAACGGGCCCTCCAGGTGGATGCCCGCGACCACGCCCTCCTGGGTCAGCTCGGCCAGAGCGGACACCTGGTCGGCCAGTTCCGGCACCGGCCGCGAGACCAGCGAGGCCAGCAACGTCGTGGTGCCGTGCCGGCGGTGTGCAGACGCGGCCTTGCGGACCTTCGCCGGATCGCTGCTGGTGAACGCGTCACCGCCACCGCCGTGGCAGTGGATGTCGACGAATCCGGGCACGACCGTGCAGCCGCTGACGTCGGTCACCGGGCCTTCGGGTGCCGCTCCCTCACCGACCGCGGCGATCCTGCCGTCGCGAACGCTCACCCACCCGTTCTCGAGCACTCCACCAGGCGTGACGACCCGACCACCGGTCAGGATCACGTCGACCGGTCCACCCCACGTGCTCATCACGCCTCCAGCGTGTCGATGGCCAGCAGCGCCGCGCCGAGGAAGCCCGCCTCGTCGCCGAGCGCCGCGAGCCGAAGCTCCGGTCGGCGCTGGAAGGCGATCAGGCCGTCCAGCCTTTCCCGCAAGGGATCCACCAGCAGGTCTCCTGCCAGTGCGAGCCCACCGCCGAGCACCACGGCCTCCGGACCGAGCAGCGTCGCCAGCACCAGGATCCCCCTGGCGAGCGCGTCCACGGCCTCGTGCCACACGGCGACGGCGTCCTGCTCCCCGTCCCTCACCCTGAGTGCGACCTCAGCGGCTCCCTTGACGGGGGTGCCGGTACGCGCGGTGTACCGGCGGGCGATCGCCGCGGAGGACGCCACCGTCTCCACGCAGCCGATCTGGCCACAGGCGCACGGCACGCCGTGGCCGACGTTCACATGTCCGATCTCACCGGCGTAGCCCTCGCCGCTGTAGATCCTGCCGTCCAGCAGCAGCGCGCCGGCGATCCCGGTGCCGATCGGCATGATCACCGCGTTGCGCAGGTCCTTGGCGGCACCCATGCGGCATTCGGCGAGGCCCGCGGCGCGCACGTCGTGGCCGAACGCGACGGGCACGCCCAGCCGTTCGGTCATGACCGCGCTGAACGGGAACTGGCTCCACGGCAGGTTCGTCGTGTACACCCCGACGCCGCTGGCCTCGTCCACGATGCCCGGCGCCACGATCCCCACGGCGTCGATCTCGTGCTCGGAGGCGTTGCGGAGCTCGTCGACGAGTTCGGCGATGACGTCGAGGAGGGGCGCCAGCTCGCCGGGAGTCGCCCGGCGCGCGTGCTTCTCCGCCGCGACCGACTCCGAAGTGCCGGTGACGAGCGCCGCCTTGGTTTCGGTGCCACCGATGTCAACGGCGACCACGTGTCTGCGTGCCACGGGAACTGATCCTGCGGCATGGGAGGCCTATTGGTCTATACCAAGTACCGATTTGGGCGCGTGGTCTTACTGGCTGAAACCGCCCGCATCGGGCAAAACGGCCTCAACTGGGGAAACGGTGAAGTTTGTTGCCTGGTGGGCTCAGCCCGCCATGATCTTCTGCAGGGCGTCCAGGGCACGGGAAGCCGTGGACTTCACGGTGCCCTTCGAGATGCCGGTGGCCTCGGCGATCTCCGCCTCGGACAGGTCGCCGTAGTAGCGCAGCACGAGCACCTCGCGCTGGCGCGGCGGAAGCTGCTGCAACGCCTTGACCACGGCCTGGTGCTCCGCCGTCAGCATCGCGAGCGATTCGGCCGAACGTGCGTTCGCCACGTGCGGCGGCGTGTAGTCGCGGGCCGTCTTGCGCCGGCGCAGCACGCTGCGGGAGCCGTTGACCACGGCCGTGCGGAGGTAGCCGACGGCCGCCTGGGAGTCGCGCAGACCCTTCCAGTTGCGGTGCAGGCCGGTGAAGGCCTCCTGAACCACGTCCTCGGCCGTCGAAGGCTCGTCGACGAGCAGCAGCGCGAGCCTGACCAGGCGCATGCGGTGCTGCTTGTACAGGTCTTCGAGCGTGAGGGGCCCTGTGGGAGGTCCTGCGACGCCGTCCTTGATTCGCAGGTTGGTCAGGGTGTCCTGCACGGTGCGCGGTGTTTCTTCGCCAACCACAAGGTAGGACGGTACCGGTCAGCTTCACTACGGTGGAGGCATGGCCCGCTTTGCAGTGGAATTGGTGTTCGGCCCGGATCGCGAGAAGCGCCTCGCGGTGCGCCCCGAACACCGCGAGTACATCACCTCTCTCGCCGAGAAGGGCGTGGTCCTCGCCTCAGGTCCGTACGCGGACGACACCGGCGCGTTGATCATCTACGAGGCGGCGGACGAAGCCTCCGTGAAGGAGATCATCGCCGCCGACCCCTACACGCCCGCGAACGTCGCGGAGTGGCGCATCCGCGAGTGGAACGCGCTGCTCGGCTCCTGGCTCAACGGCTAGCAGCCTGCCCGCCCGGCCCGACCAGGCCTGACGTGTCGCTCGCGGCCATCTGCCGGTCGGCGTCGGCCACCTCCTCGACCGCCTGGCGGTCCACGACCACCGGCGTGAACGCGCGGAAGTACTTCAGAACGCCGACCCAGCCGGGGACGTGGACCGCCTTCGCCCGCTTCTCGATGCCCCTGACGACGGCCCTGCCGACGTTGCGGACGGGGTACTTCTTGCTCGCGAGTCCCGGCATGCCCTGGCGCAGCTTGCCGAAGACCGGGTGCTCGTCGGCGCTGTTGACCATGTCCGTGGAGATCCACGAGAAGTACGCCGTGCCGACGTCCACGCCCAGGTGCCTGACCTCGGCCCGGAGGCTGTCCGCAAACGCTTCGCAGCCCGCCTTCGCCGCCGAGTAGGCCGCGTTGCCGGGGATGTGGACGATCGCCGCGAGCGACGAGACGACCAGGCAGTAGCCGCGGCTCTTGATCAGGTGCGGCAGCGCCGTGCGAACCGTGCGCCACACACCGAGCAGGTTGACCTCGATGACGCGTTCGAACGCCTTCGGGTCCATCGAGCGCACGAACCCGGTGGCCGCGATGCCCGCGTTCGCCACCACGACGTCGATGCCGCCGAAGTGGGCCGCGACCTCGTTCATGACGCGGTCGAGCACGTCCCAGTCCGTGACATCGGCTTCCCACGCCTTGCCGCCGGTCTCCCGCGCGACCTCTTCGAGCTGGGCTTTCTCCAGCCCGACGAGCGCGAGACGAGCCCCGCGCCCGGCCAGTTGCCTCGCCACCTCGGCGCCGATGCCCCTGGCCGCGCCGGTGATCAGTACCACCTTGCCCGTGACGTCCATGCTCGTCACGGTAACGCAACCTACTCCCGGTAAGCTACTGGCAAGTTAAATTGCGCTGAGGCGATCCACCTCGGCCTGGGTCAGCTCCAGGGTCAGCAGTGGCAGCAGGTCGCTGAGCTGCTCCAACGTGCGGGCGGACGCGATCGGCGCGGCCACCGTCGGCTGCTGGGCGAGCCACGCGAGGGCGACCGCCGCGACCGTGGTCTCGTGCGTCTCGGCCAGTTCGTCGAGCACTTCGAGCACCTGCAGACCGTGCTCGTCGAGGTACTTCGAGGCCGCGCCCGCCCGTGCGCTCTCGACCTCGACGCCCGGCCGGTACTTGCCGGTCAGGAAACCCTTGGCGAGCGACCAGTACGGCACGGTCGCCAGGTCATGCAACGCGGCGGTGTCCTGCAGACCGCCCTCGAACGCGTCGCGGCTGACCAGGTTGTACTCGGGCTGCAGCGCCACGAACTTCGCGAAGCCCTCGCGTTCCTGGATCTCCAGTGCCTTCGCGAGCCGTCCGGCGGAGAAGTTGGACGCGGCGACGTAGCGGACCTTGCCGTCGCGGACGAGCTGGTCATAGGCGGCCAGCGTCTCCTCCAGCGGCGTGTTCGGGTCGTCGAGGTGGTTGTAGTAGAGGTCGATGTGGTCGACGCCGAGCCGCTTCAACGAGCGTTCCGCGGCGGTCAGCACCGTGTCGCGCTTCTGGTTGTTGAAACCGGCGAGCATGCCGACCTTCGTGGCCACCACGATCTGGTCGCGGTCGCTGCGCCTGGCCAGCCACCTGCCGATGATGGCCTCCGACTCGCCGCCGGAGTTGCCGCCGGCCCAGGCCGAGTACACGTCGGCGGTGTCGAGGAAGTTCCCGCCCGCCGCGACGTAGGCGTCGAGCACCGCGAACGACTGGTCCTCGTCTGCGGTCCAGCCGAACACGTTGCCGCCCAGGCAGAGGCGTGACACGGACAGGTCGGTGGTGCTCAAGATCGGCATACTGCGAAAGGTAGTCCGCCACGACGATTGGGGTTCGGATGCTGGGAACGTTCGGGGTCTGGGGTTCGCACCACGAGTGGGCGGACAAGATCGGCGAGGTCGCGGAGCTCGAATCGCTCGGCTACGGCGCCTTCTGGATCGGCGCCTCGCCGGACATCGCCCTGGTGGAGCAGGCGCTGGACGCCACGACGTCCATGACGATCGCCACCGGCATCACCAACGTCTGGCAGACCGAGCCGGAGGCGATCTCCGCCGGTTTCCACCGGCTCGCGAGCGACAGGTTCCTGCTCGGCGTCGGCGCGGGCCACCGGCAGCTCGACCAGGCCTACGAGAAGCCCTACGAGAAGCTCGTGTCCTACCTCGACCGGCTCGACGTGCCGGCCGACCGGCTGGTGCTCGCCGCCCTCGGCCCGAAGGTGCTGAAGCTCGCCGCCGACCGGACCGCGGGCGCCCACCCGTACCTGGTGCCGGTCGAGCACACCGCCGAGGCGCGCAAGGCGGTCGGCGACAAGCTCCTCGCGCCCGAGGTGACCGTCGTCGTCGACGAGGATCCGGACGCCGCGCGGGCCATCGCGCGCGAGAAGCTGGCGATCTACTTCACGCTCACCAACTACGTGAACAACTGGCGCCGGTACGGGTTCACCGAAGAGGACGTCCAGGGGTCGGACCGTCTGCTGGACGCCCTGGTGGCGCACGGCAACCCGGACCAGGTGGCCGCGAAGCTGCAGGCGCACGTCGACGCGGGTGCCGACCACGTGGCCGTCCAGTCGCTGAACGGCCACTACGCGGAACTGGCGTCGGCCCTCGGGCTCAGGCGCTGATCTCGACGCCCTTCCAGAACGCCACGCGGCCCTTGATCTGCGCCGCAGCCTCCTTGGGCTCGGCGTAGTACCAGGCCGCGTTGGTGTTCTCGGCGCCGTCGACCTGCAACGAGTAGTAGTTCGCATCGCCCTTCCAGGGGCAGTGCGAGGTGTGGTCGGTCGGCTTCAGGACGTCCGGATCGACGGACTCCAGGGGGAAGTAGTGGTTGCCCTCGACGACGACCGTGTCGTCGCTCGAAGCGATGATCTTGCCGTTCCACTGAGCGGTTGCCATGTCATCCACTATCCCCCTACCGGCCGGTAGCGCAGATCGGCTGGTCAACTGCCACTTGATCGATCACTCTGTGATGGCGGCCACCGCGCCGGCCCCGTGACACAGCCTCGTAGGATGCGAGTCGACACCCGTTCAGGGCGCCTGAGGAGGACCACCGATGCCCATCGCAACTCCCGAGGTCTACGCGGAGATGCTGGACCGGGCCAAGGCGAACGAGTTCGCCTACCCCGCCATCAACGTCACGTCGTCGGAGACGCTCAACGCGGCTCTGCGCGGCTTCGCCGAGGCTGAGAGCGACGGCATCATCCAGGTCTCGACCGGCGGTGCCGAGTTCGCCTCGGGCACCAAGGTCAAGGACATGGTGACCGGCGCCGTGGCGCTTGCGGAGTTCGCGCACGTCGTCGCCGCGAAGTACCCGGTCAACATCGCGCTGCACACCGACCACTGCCCGAAGGACAAGCTCGACGGGTACGTGCGTCCGCTGATCGCGATCAGCCAGGAGCGGGTGGACAAGGGCGGCAACCCGCTCTTCCAGTCGCACATGTGGGACGGCTCGGCCGTCGCGCTGGACGAGAACCTCCAGATCGCGAGCGAGCTGCTCGACCTCTCCGCCAAGGCGAAGCTCGTCCTCGAGATCGAGGTCGGCGTCGTCGGTGGCGAGGAGGACGGCGTCGACAACGAGATCAACGACAAGCTCTACACGACGGCGGACGACTACCTGAAGACCGTCGAGGCGCTCGGCGCGGGCGAGAAGGGTCGCTACCTGCTCGCCGCGACCTTCGGCAACGTGCACGGCGTCTACAAGCCGGGCAACGTGAAGCTCCGCCCGGAGATCCTCAAGCAGGGTCAGGACGTCGTGGCGGAGAAGCTCGGCCTCGCGGCCGGCTCGAAGCCGTTCGACCTGGTCTTCCACGGCGGCTCCGGCTCGCTGCTCGAGGAGATCCACGAGGCCGTGTCGTACGGCGTCATCAAGATGAACATCGACACGGACACGCAGTACGCGTTCACCCGTCCGATCGCGGCGCACATGTTCTCGAACTACGACGGTGTGCTGAAGATCGACGGCGAGGTCGGCAACAAGAAGGCCTACGACCCGCGCAGCTACCTCAAGGCCGCTGAGCAGTCGATGGCCGCCCGCATCGCCCAGGCGTGCGAGCACCTCAAGTCGTCGGGCCGCATGATCGCGGGCTGACTTTCACCGCACGCGGGGACCTTTCGTACTGCATGTGAGTACGAAAGGTCCCCGCGTGCGTTTGCGGGTCAGCGGAACGCTTCGACGTTGCGTGCGGCCCAGTCGGCGAACGAGCGCGGGGCGCGGCCCAGGACCGCCTGGACGTCCGGGCTCACGCGCAGCTCGTCCGGCGTCGGCGAGCTGAGGATGTCCAGGGTGTCGTCGGCGAGCTCGCCGGGCATCAGCTGTTCCATACCGGCCTTGGCCTCGGCGCGGGTGAGCTCGTGGAACCGCACCGGTTCGCCCAGCGCCGCCGCGATGGCCGCGGCCTGCTCGCGGGGCGTGATCACCTCCGGGCCGGTCAGCTCGTGGACGGCGCCGTTGTGCCGGTCGTCCGTGAGGCAGGCCGCCGCCACCTCCGCGATGTCGGCGGGGTCCAGGATCGGCACCCCGGTGTCGCCGAACGGCGCGGCGACCACCCGGTTCGCGCGGACGGACTCGGCCCACCACAGGGCGTTGGACGCGAAACCGCCCGGCCGCAGGATCGCCCAGTCCGTCCCGGACTCCCGCACCACGTCCTCCAGCGCGCTCATCGCGATGCGCGTGGCGCCGAACGGCCTGGTCTTCACCCCGAGCGTGGACAGCAGCACGACGCGCCGCACCCCTGCCGCGACCGCCTGCCTGACGACGTCCGCCGGGTCGGCCCCGGCGGCGTGCAGGTCTCCGGACAGCAGCAGGAACAACGCCTTCGCGCCGGCCAGCGGGAGCGTTTCCGGACGGGCGAGGTCCGCGACCTGGTGGCGCACCCCGTCCGGCACCTCGGCGACGTGCCGCGACACGGCCGTCACCTGCTCGCCGGCGTCGGCCAATGCCCTCGTCAGCGGTCGCCCGATGTTCCCGGTCGCCCCGGTCACCACGATCATGTCCAGCTCCTTCGTCGATGTGGGCACGACGCTAGGAACTGGGCTTACTTTCTGTAAGGACGTACCTGGAGGTAAGCTCCGGACATGGCGGTCGGAACTCAGTTCACGCGGTCCGGGGCAACCGAGCGGTATGAGGTGTTTCACACCGACTGCCCCGCGCGCGAGATGGTCGGCCACGTCACCAGCAGGTGGGGCATCTGGGTGCTGATCTCCCTGCAGACCAACGACCTGAGGTTCTTCGAACTGCGCGAGAGCATCCGCGGCATCAGCGAGAAGATGCTGTCCCAGACCCTGCGCGGGCTCGTCGAGGACGGCCTGGTCTGGCGCAGGGTGGAGCCGACGACCCCGCCCCAGGTCACCTACGGGCTGACCGAGTTCGGGCGGGACGTCGGCGAGCCGCTGGCCGACCTCTTCGGCCGGATCACCAGCCGGCTGTCAGCGCAGCTGGCCGATCTTCAGCCCTGACGCGGTCAGCTGCGTCCTCGGCCGGTGGACCACCATGTCCCCGACCGTCCACAACACCGCCAGCAGCACGGCCGTGACCGCCGCCGACGAGAACGAGATGGGCGGCCCCCACAGGTACTCCTGCTGGAACCAGATGCCGACGTACCCGACCGTCGTGACGGCCGCCGACCCGAGCACGGCGGCAGCGGGAGTCGGCATCTTCACCGCGTGCGCCGCGTCGATGGCGACCGCGACGAGGATCAGGAACAGCGGCACCGCGGACTTCGGGAAGTCGATGCCCGCGAGCAGCGGCCAGATCAGGCACCGGTACGCGACGTACCCGGCCGCGACCGCGGTGGCGGCCCACTGCCGTCCGATCGTCCGGCGGGCGATGACCAGCACGAGCGCCGCGGCGACCAGCCCCCACACCGGGTAGACCCAGTCCGCGATGGGCAGCGCGAAGTGCACGACCGCCTCCCGCCCGACCGGCACGCCGAGCTGGTCGGCGGCGAACTGCAGCAGGATCGGCTCGGCCTCGGCCTTGCCGTCGTCGTAGGCCTGCAACGCGCGCACGCCGTACTCCTGGTGCTGGTTGGGGAACCAGACGTTCTCCAGGAAGAAGAACCACAGCGCGACGAGCCCGAACGTCCGTGCGTTGCCCTCGGGGAAGTACTTCATCCACCCGCGGATCGCGCCGGCGAGCATCACCGCCGTGCCCAGGTAGAGCAGCGCGTGCGACCCGCTCCAGCTCGTGATGTCGAGCCCGTTGACCCGGTGGTTGATGATGTCGATCGGCAGGGCTACCAGGAAGATCCCGCACCCGACCTGCATCAGCCGGATGGTCGGCTTGTCGCCGCCGTAGCCGGTGAACGTGTGGAACAACGTCAGCCCGACCACGATGACGGTGCCGACCGTGTTGATCAGGTGCGGCGGCGCGAGGTCGTCACGCAGCCACTTGAAGTGCCACGAGACGTCCCACGACGACCCGATCAACTTGAGCAGGAGACCGACGAGCCACAGCTGGTAGAGCTGCTTCGTGAGCGTCGCCGGTGTCTCCCTGCCGGGCTCGCCCCGCTCCCAGTACTGGTCGCGGAACTGCCTAACCCCCTGAACCATCCGCACATCATGAGCTGACCGGTGGTGTCCAGGTAGGCGGAACGCCCCTGGTTTTACCCTGATATTTCCAATTCGTGTGCACGATGGAGTGAACGAAGTTGAACTTCGACGGGCGGGCTCGGCAAGGTGCACGGCCATGAGCTCTGACGCGACCGACAGTTACAAGGCGACCACGAAGCAGCGGATCATCGCCGGAGTGCTCGTCACCGTGCTGATGCTGGCCGTGGTGGCCACCGTGCTGAGGATGTTCATCTGAGGGTGTTCATCTAGCCCGGATCTGGGGATGGGGCACGATGGGGCGCATGGTTGAGAACCTCCTCGGGCCCGAGCCGACTCGTCTTCCCGAACGTCCTGAGGCGCAGGCTGCTGCTGATGGCGGTACTGATCCTGCCAAGATCGTTCGGGCTTATCCGGATTTTTCTGAGGCTTGGGCTCTGTTGGCTGAGCGTGCTTTGCACTCTGGGGATCCTGTTGCTGCTTACGCCTATGCCCGGACTGGGTACCACCGTGGGCTTGACCAGTTGCGTCGGTCTGGGTGGAAGGGGTTTGGGCCTGTGCCTTGGTCGCACCGGCCCAATCAGGGGTTTTTGAGGGCTCTTGCTGCGTTGGCGCTTGCTGCCCGGGAGATCGGGGAGGATGAGGAGTGGGATCGCTGCTCGAAGTTCCTCGCTGACTCTGATCCTGAGGCTCCTGGGGCGCTCGGGCTGGTCTGACGCGTCCCGGCTTGCGGGCGGCCTGTTGCGTCGGGCGGCCGCCGGTTGCTCAGAGGGTTGCGTTGGCGGTGGGTCCCGTCACGAGCCGAGCCGAGAGCGGGCCACATGAGAGAAGGGGTGTCAAGCGGACGAAAAGCGGGGGGGCCGTGGAAAACCATGCGAATGTGGGAAATAATGATGGGGGGGGGCTGGGGGGGGAGACCCCGGGGGCGC
>NZ_JBFBAW010000038.1:0-51589 GCF_040682435.1 Lentzea sp. NPDC051208
CTTCGTCTGTCGCAAGAAGAAGAATCGACCAAGGGCTTCACCCATGATCACCCGGGGTCTCACCCAGCCACTCAGAGGTTAAAACTCAAGCTAGGAGATCTTGCGGCGGTAGGTGATCGTGGCGAGGACGTATCCGACGACGAGGATGCCGACGCACCAGGCGAGTGCGATCCAGATGTCGCTGCCGACCGGCTGCTCCATGTACAGGGCGCGGATGGCGTTGACGATGGACGTCACCGGCTGGTTCTCGGCGAAGGCGCGCACCGGGCCGGGCATGGTCTCGGTGGGCACGAACGCCGAGCTGAGGAACGGCAGGAAGATCAGCGGGTAGGAGAACGCGCTCGCGCCGTCCACGGACTTCGCCGTGAGACCGGGGATGACGGCGAGCCACGTCAACGCCAGGGTGAACAGGATCAGGATGCCGGTGACCGCGAGCCACGCCAGTGGTCCCGCCCCCGAGCGGAAGCCCATGAGCAGAGCGACGAGCACGACGACCACGAGCGAGAGCAGGTTGGCGACCAGGGAGGTCAGCACGTGCGCCCACAGCACCGACGACCGCGCGATCGGCATGGACTGGAACCGCTCGAAGATGCCGCTCTGCGTGTCCATGAAGAGCCGGAACGCGGTGTAGGCGATGCCGGACGCCACCGTGATGAGCAGGATGCCGGGCAGCAGGTAGTTCACGTACGAGGCGGAGCCGGTCTGGATCGCGCCGCCGAACACGTAGACGAACATCAGCATCATGGCGATCGGCGTGATGACGGTCGTGAGGATGGTGTCCAGGCTGCGCGTGATGTGACTCAGGGACCGTCCCAACAGGACGGTCGTGTCGACGAAGAAGTGCTTGGTCATCATCGCTCCTCACTCGGCGTCGTGTCCTTGCGGGCACCGACCAGCGCGAGGAAGACTTCTTCGAGGGTCGGTTGTTTCTCGACGTGCTCGAGCTTGGCGGGCGGGAGCAGCTGCTTGAGTTCGGTGAGGGTGCCGTTCACGATGATCCGGCCCTCGTGCAGGATCGCGATCCGGTCGGCGAGCTGTTCGGCCTCGTCCAGGTACTGCGTCGTGAGCAGCACCGTCGTGCCCTGGCCGGCGAGTTCGCGGACGGCCTGCCACACCTCGAGGCGTCCTTCGGGGTCGAGCCCGGTCGTCGGCTCGTCGAGGAAGATGACCGGCGGGTTCCCGACGAGGCTCATCGCGATGTCGAGGCGGCGGCGCATGCCGCCCGAGTAGGTCGACACCCTCCGCGCGCCCGCGTCGGTCAGCGAGAACCGGGCCAGCAGATCGTCCGCGATCTTGCCTGGACCTTGGAGGTGCCGCAGCCGCGCGACGAGCACGAGGTTCTCCCTGCCGCTGAGGATCTCGTCGACGGCGGCGAACTGCCCGGTGAGGCTGATGGACTCCCGCACGTTCGGGGCCTGCGTGGTGACGTCGAAGCCGTGGACGCGGGCGGTCCCCGCATCGGCTTTCAGCAGTGTGGAGAGGATCTTCACGACCGTGGTCTTGCCTGCGCCGTTCGAGCCGAGCAGCGCGAAGATGCTGCCCCGCGCCACGTCGAAGTCCACGCCGCGCAGCACGTTCAGCGTTTTGTAGGACTTCTCCAGGCCTTGCACGTGGATAGCGGGTGGTGTCGTCATCGGGCGCTCCAGGTGACCGGAAGTTCGTGGACGCCGTAGATGTGCATGTCGGTCTTGAGCTTCACGTCGCCGGCGGGAACGGCGAGCCGCAAGGTCGGGAAGCGGCGCAGCAGTCCCTCGAAGCCGGCGCGCATCTCGATGCGGGCCAGCTGCTGGCCGAGGCACTGGTGGATGCCGTGCCCGAAGGCGACCTGACCGCGGACCTTGCGGTGCACGTCCAGAACGTCCGGGTTCTCGAACCGGTGCGGGTCGCGGTTGGCGGCCAGCAGCGAGACGACGACGGTGGATCCGGCGGGGATGGTCTCGCCGCCGAGTTCGACGTCCTCCGTGGCGTAGCGGAAGAAGATGTCGGCCACGGACAGGTAGCGCATGAGCTCCTCGACGGCGTCGGGGAGCAGATCCTGGTTGTCGCGCAGCTCGTCCAGCTGTGCGGGGTGTTCCAGGAGCGCGAAGGTGCCGAGCGCCAGCATGTTCGCGGTGGTCTCGTGGCCCGCGAGCAGCAGCAGGAACGCCATCCCTGACAGCTCCTCGATGGTGAGGTCCTCGTCGCGGGCCAGGTCCGACAGGATGTCCTCACCGGGGTCGGCGCGCTTGCTCGTCACCAGTTCGGCGAGGTAGCCGAACATCGCGCCGACCGCGGCGATCTTGTCCTCCAGCGTCACGTTCCTCTCCATGAACTTCGAGGAGTTCGACTGGAAGGTCTCGCGGTCCGCGTAGGGGACGCCGAGCAGTTCGCAGATCACCAGCGACGGCACCGGCAGGGCGAACTCCTTCACCAGGTCGGCCGGCGGGGTCAGGCGAGCCAGTTCGTCCAGCTGCCGCTCGGTGATCGCGATGATGCCCTCTTCGAGCTGCTTCATCCGCTTGACCGTGAACGCGCCGGTGAGCTTGCGGCGCAGCCGGGTGTGGTCCGGCGGGTCCATGCTGACGAACAGGCCCGGTGTCTGCGGGGACGGTTCAGTGGCGACCGGCATACCAGGAGTCTCGTACGGCACGTGGATCACGCCGATGTCCTGGCGGTTGCTGAACCGGGTGTCGGCCATGACCTGACGCACCACGTCGTACCCGGTGACCAGCCAGCCCTCGTGACCGTCGGGGAACACCATGGGGCTGACGGGCCGGGCCGCGCGGACGGCGGTGATCCGGCTGGGCGGGTCGAACGGGCCGGCGTCGCGGTCCGTCGGCAGACCCTGCAGGGCAGAAGCCGTGTGGCTCATCGGATTCCCTTCGTGGTGGTTGATGCCACCACGGTCGCCGACCAGCCGGACACGGGACTGTCACGGCGCTGACACGGGCCGTGCCGGTGTCAGCCCGGCCTGTCAGGAATCGAGTGCGACCGCCGCCAGGTCGTTCCAGCTCGTCGTCGCACCCACCTGAGCCGCCGCGTCGAACGCCGCGTCTCCGAGGTGGCTTCGTGCTGCCCGCTCGATCCGGTCCACGTCGGGGTGGGAACGATCCGGAAGTCCTCGCACGGCGGTGCTCGCCGCGAGCAGCTGGGCGGCCTGCTCGTGCCGGCCGCGGCGCAGTGCCAGGTCCGCGACCGCGACGAGCACCTGCGCGATCGTCGGCGCGTACCCCACCTCGGCCGCCGCCTGGCAGGCGTCGGCGAGAAATTCCCCGGCCTCGCCGAGATCGTCGGTCAGGCAGCCGAGCAGCACGTGTGTCACGGCGCGAATGGTCACCTGCCTCGCGTCGGCGCCCCACACGGCGGTCGCGACACCGAGGTGTTCGTACGCCGCGTCGGCATCGCCGCTCCACCGGGCGAGGTCCGCCTTCGCGAGAGCCAGCATGGCGAGCGCGTCCGGCCAGGTGACGCCTTCCGCACAGCGCCCGGCCTCGGCCATGGCGGCCACGCTCGCGTCCTTGTCCCCCAGCAGCCAGTACAGCTGAGCCTGCCGCGCGCGCATCCGGATGACGTCGTCGATCGCACCGACCTCGACGACGATCGCGATCGCCTCCTCGTAGTGCTCACACGCCTCAGCGAACTCGCCGCGCGTCGCGATCCGCTCCGCCAGCTCGGTCAGGGCGAACGAGATCCCGAACCGTTCGCCGAGCACCCGGAACTCGACGAGCGCCTCCTCCAGGTACTCGTCCGCCTCCCGCCCGCCCTGGCCGACCGCGATCCGCATCTTCCCGAGGTGCAGCCTGCCCATCGCGCGTACCCAGGGATCCTCGCTGTCCAGCGACTCCTCCCACGCGGACGGAGCCGCGTCCGGCTCCCGCAGCATGCGTTCCAGCGGGGCGACCAGTCCCAGCAGCGGGTGGTGGTCCTGACCGGCCTGGTAGAGCTCGTAGGTCCTGTGGATCCACTCCTCCGCCTGGCGTTCGTCGCCCAGCCCGGAGCTCACGAACGTCACGACGAGGCCGTACACCCAGGCCCGGATCTCGTCGGGCACCTCGCCCGGCGTCTCGGTGGCCGCGAGGATCAGCTCCAGGCCCTCGGACTTGTGCCCGACGAGCCACCAGTACCAACCGGCGGCCGCCGCCAGCCGCATCGCCGCGTGCGCTTCACCGGCCGCGAGTGCGCCACGCATCGCGGCACTGATGTTGTCGTGCTCGGCGTTCAGCGTGGCGAGCCAGGTGAGCTGTTCGGCGCGGAGCAGGTGCGGGGCCGCTGTTTCGGCGAGTTCGGTGAAGCAGGCGAGGTGCGCCTGCCGCGCCGGCTCCGACTCCCCCGCCTCGGCGAGCCGGTGCGCGGCGTACTCCCTGATCGTGCCGAGCATCCGGTACCGCGGCGCGCCGTCGTCGCTGACGACCAGCAGCGACTTCTCCGCCAGCGAGGTGAGCAGGTCCAGGACCTCGTGCTCCTCGACCGCGCTCTGCCCACCGCCCACGCACACCCGCTCGGCCGCTTCCAGGCTCGCCCCGCCGGCGAACACCGCGAGCCTGCGCAGCACCACCCGTTCGGCGTTGGTCAGCAGCTCCCAGCTCCAGTCGACCATGGCGCGCAACGTCCGGTGGCGGGGCAACGCGGTGCGGCTGCCCCCGGTCAGCAGGCGGAACCGGTCGTCGAGCCGGGCGGCCAGCTGGTCGACGGACATGGTGCGCAACCTGGCCGCGGCCAGTTCGATCGCGAGCGGCATCCCGTCCAACGCCCGGCAGACGCGCGTCATCGTCGCCACCGTGCCGGCGTCAACCACGAGGTCGGTGCGCACGGCGGCCGCTCGTTCCCGCAGCAGTTGCACCGCCGCCGGCAGGTCCAGTGGCCCGACCGACCACAACGCCTCACCGGTGATGCCGAGCGGCTCCCTGCTGGTCGCCAGGATTCGCAGCCGCCGGCACTCCCCCAGCAGCCGATGAGCGAACGTCGCCGCCGACTCGATCACGTGCTCGCAGTTGTCCAGCACGAGCAGCGCCTCGCGCTCGCGGATCGCGGAGATGAGCCGCTCCAGCGGCTCCGCGCTCGTCGCCTCACCAAGCAGCGCGTCGCGAAGGCTGAGCGCGGCGAGCGCCGGCTGCGCCACGTCACTTCCAGGGCCGGCAGGGGCGAGCTCCACCAGCCACACCCCGTCCGGCAGGTCGCCGAGCAGCGTGCGCGCGGTCTCCGTGGCCAGCCTCGTCTTTCCCGAGCCTCCCGGTCCGATCAGGGTGGTGAGCCGATGGCCGGCGACCAGCTCGCGCACCGCGGTGACATCCGCGTCCTTGCCGATGTAGCTCGTCAACTCGGCGCGCAGGTTGGTCTTGCGGTTCTCCTCACCGCGCCCGACCTCGCCGCGCCCGACCTCGCCGCGCAGCAGCGCGACGTGCAGCGCGGACAGCTCCGGTGAGGGATCGACGCCCAGCTCGTCGGCCAGGGCTTCCCTCGTGCGCTGGTAGGCGTGCAGCGCCTCGCTGGTGCGGCCGGCCGCGACGAGTGCGCGCATCAGCGCGGCGACGAGTTTCTCCCGCACCGGATTCGCGGCCACCAGGTCGGTCAGTTCCGCGACCAGCTCCGCGCCCCGGCCGAGGTTGATCTCCGCGTCGAACCGGTCCTCCACGGCGGCCAGGCGCAGCCCTTCGAGCCGGGTGACCGCGGCGTCGAACGCCGCGCTCTCCTGCAGACCGACGTCCTGCAAGGCAGGGCCACGCCACAAATCGAGAGCGTCACGCAGCCGCTGGACTCGCAGCGATCCCTCGTCGGCACGAGCACGGGCGCCGAGGCGTTCGAACCGCACCGCGTCCACGGCATCGGGATCCACCGCCAGGCGGTACCCGTCCGTCATCCCTTCGACCAACGGGTCCGGCAGCGCCTTGCGCAGCCGGGAAACCAAGCGCTGCAAAGCATTCGCCGCGTCGGCAGGCGGGTTCTCGCCCCAGATCCAGTCGACGAGCGCCGCCTTCGGGACCACGCGACCCGGTTGGAGCGCGAGGGCGATCAGCAGCGCACGCAGCCGTGCACCAGGTACCTCCGCGAGAGTGCCGTCGTCCGCACGAACCTCGAACGGCCCCAGAATCCCGATCTGCACCTGCCCGATCCTGCCACGACCGGCTGACAGTGCCCTGACACCGGACTCAGGCGGCAACGCGGTGGATGACGATGTCGTCGAGCCGCGTGCGGGCATGGACCTCGACCTCGGGGTTGTCCTGCGTGAACACCGTGCTGCGCACCAGGCCCTTCGTGCTCTTCGCGTCGACCTCGGCGGAGGTGCCCTCGCTGACACCGATCTCGATGCCACCGGAGGCGTTCATCGCCTCCACCCGGCCACGCGTGACCCGTCCGATCCGGATAGGACAGCCGGCCGCCTTCGCGACGACGCCACCGTCGGCCCGGCCGATGTCGAAGCTGCCGTTCGAGCCGCCCAGATCGACGTCCGACCGGGCATGGCCGATCCAGACCTTCCCGGTCGTTCCCCGGTACCTGACGACGCCCTCGACCTCACCGATCCGCACACCGGCCGAACTGCCCTCGATCGCGGCGGATCCGCTGACGTGCCCGACCGCGAGCCCGCCCGCCCCGAGGTTGCCCCGCAGCGCGGCGACGCGGTCGAGCCGGACCTGCCCCGACCCGATGTTGACCTCGCAGTCGCCGAGCACTCCGTCCGCCCGCACCTCCGTCCACGCCGTGTTCAGGATCAGGCTCGATCCGGCCGGCAGTTCGATCGTGATGGCGACGGAGCCGTTCCGGTCACCCGACTTGGTCGTCTTGACCGCCAGCACGCCGCCGGCGAAGTCGACCTTGGTCTTCTCGGCGACCTTCACGTCCTTCGGGTTCGCGCTGTCGACAGGCTCGACCCGCACCACCGTGTCCGCCCGCTCACTAGCGGCGATCCGCACACGGGCACCTGCGGTGGTCAGCGTGGCGGTGATCGGGTTCGGCGTGGTGAACGTGGACATGTCGTGTCTCCCGTTGTCGGCTTCCGTGGTTGTTGTTCCACGTTCGCCGACAGGCCGGACACAGAGCTGTCACGGCCCTGACACCGGCGACACCACCGATGTCAGGGCCGTTGGACCGCGGTGATCAGCGGTCCTGACGCCGGTCAGCCGAAGGCCTTCACCTCCAGCACGCCGACCGAGTTCGCGCCGCTCTGGAGCACCGCCCGCAGCCGGGTGGTGCTGACCCCGCTGAAGGTGACCTGGTTGTACCGGTCGATCGTGGCCGGATAGCCGCTCGCTCCCGGCACGTCCGCGTAGGCGGTGCCGGTCCAGTACTGGAGCTTCCACGACGCCGGCAGGCGCACTCCCCCGTTGTCGTCGAAGAAGTAGACCTGCGCGGACTTCACGGTCTGCGCCGTCGCCCAGGTCAGCTCACCCCACTGCTCCCCGGTGTTGGGCCACGTTCCCCACCGCGGGTTGACCGTGTCGTTGGAGGAGGGCGGGTCGATCCCGTCGTTCAAGGCGGTCACGCTCTCCCACGCCGACGTGTAGGACGCCGAAGGGGTCGCGGTCAGCGCCAGGTTCGCCGGCCCAGGCCCCGGATCGGTTCCCCCGCCCCGGTTGTAGACCTTCACCTCGGTCAGCGCCGTCTTGAAACCCGGGGCATGGGTCATCTGCACCCGAATCCGCTGCGCACCCACCGGGGTGAAGCGGACGACGTTGTAGTTGGCCTTCGGGGTGCCGGGCGATCTCGACTGGGCGGCGGCGTCGACCCACGTGCGTCCGTTCCAGTACTGGACGTTGTACGAGGCCGGGGCCCGGTAGCGGTTGCCCGCGCGGTCGTCCCGGAAGTACAGCCGCACCTCGTCGACCGTGCGGGACTGCCGGAGGTCGAGCTCGTAGGAGTCCGTGCCGTTGGGCGAGCCGGAACTCCCCCAGACGGGATCGTTGATCGGGAACCCGTCCACCGCGGCCCCGGCCGAGGTGCCTGAAGCCGTGTACGAGGCGGTCACGGCTGCGCCCTGGGCCAGGTTGGGCGTCGTCGACGTGAGGTCGGCGCCCGCCTTGGCGAACACGTCGACGATGCGGCTGCTGTTCTGCACGACGTTCTGCGGCGCCTGCGCCCCGGAGATCGCCGTGCTGTAGTTGACCACGCCCGCCCCGGACGGGAACGTGACCGAGCCCGTGGCCGGGTTGTAGAGCACCTTGGTGAGGCGGTCGACGGTGAAGGCGCGCGTTCCGTTGAGGTACACCGAATATCCCTGGGGAACGCCCGCGTAGCGGGTGACGCCGTCGGCCGGGTCGTCCCACACGACGCTGAGGTCCATGTTGCGCCAGCGCAGGTTGTTCACCGCGAACTGCGACCAGCCGATGGTGATCGGCGACAGCTCCACCTGGGCGTCGTTGCGCGGACGCAGACCGGCGACGTCCTCGATGATGGTCCAGTTGCTGCTGCCGAGGATGTTGTGGTGGATCCACGACCGGTAGTCGATGGTGCGCGAGCCGGCGTTCCAGTCCGCCCAGAACTCGTTGGCGTCAGGCCACTGCGTGTTGCCGCCGACGTACTGGGACCAGGCGTTCCAGTAGAGCAGCTTCTTGTAGTCCTCGTTCGACATCCACTGGTTCGGGTAGTTGCGCAGCACCGAGGAGTACAACCGGAACTGCACCGTGGAGTTGATCGTGGAGAAGTTGTTGCTGCCGGGGAAACCCGCGGCCGCGGCGGCGGCCTTGTCGCGCTGGTTCGCGGTGTAGAACGGGTAGACCGGGTACTCGGCCGGGTCGTCGAACAGCCGCAGGGCCTCGCGGTACTGCTCGGTGTTGGGCATCAGGCCCACCGAGTACGGGTAGTAGTTGTTGATCTCCTTCCACGGCACGTGGGTGTCGGTGGCGACGTGCTTGTGCTCCAGCAGCCTCCGGCCGGGGTTCCACAGGGTGGAGATCACGCCGTTGCGGATGCGGTCGGCCAGTGCCTGCATCTCGGCGGCCTTGGCGGTGTTGCCGACGGTCGCGTAGGCCTGCTGCGCGGCCACCGCGCCGCTCCAGACGTACGCGGTCTCGGCGCGGTCGAGCTTCCCGGGGCGCCAGTCGAAGGAGACCGCGTCCGCGTCGTTGCCGGTCAAGGCGCCCCAGTCGTACTCGATGACGCCGTTGTTGTTGGAGTCGTAATAGGACAGCTGGCCTTTGGCGTCGCCTTCGGCATATCTGGCCAGGGTGCCCGCGATCACGGGTTGACCCCCGTGGACCTGGTAGCTGCGCCACGCGGCTTCGGAGATGTACTGGGTGTAGGAGTTGGACCAGTTCTCCGGGTCGCCGGGGTTGTCCATGAACCGGCCGCCCCTGGACGTCTGGCCCGCCGACAGCCACGGGCCGTAGGAGTAGACCGGGTCGCGCAGGTACTTCAGGTCGTCGATGTGCATCGGCTGGGTCAGGGCGATCGCGTTGTTGTAGCCGGTGACGCCCTCGATCGACACCGGGAACTGGTAGTCCTGGCCGGGGATGTCGACGTCGAGGTGGTTGTACCGCATCAGCCACCAGCGGTAGTAGATGCTCTTCTTGATGGCCGGGTCGGGCACGTCGATGTAGGGGATGTTGTCGGCCCACCAGCGGTTGTAGGCCCGCACGTGGGTCGCGAACGCCGTCGCGGGCGTGTAGCCGCGGTAGGCGTTGTACTCCGTCGCCGACTCGGGGATCTCGTCGGTGAGGAACCCCATCACGACCTTGGTCGTCGCGGTCTGCCCCGCGGGGACGGTGATCGAACGGTCCAGACCGCCGCTCGCGACGGTGAACCCGTCACCGGACAGGCGCGGGCGGATGGTGGTCAGGTTGTTCTTCACGAGCCTGCTGCCGGTCAGTTCGGAACCGGAGGCGGTGGTCGCGTACGGCGAGGTCGCCCGCAGTTGGAGCGTGGAGGACGCGCTGCCGTTGTTGGTGATCGTCAGGTTCGTGACGGCGACGTTGTTGTGGGTGATGAACTTCGCCATGTCGACCCGCAGCGATCCGCTGGTGAACACCCCTTTCCAGTGGCTGGGCATCTGGACGCGGCCGCTGGTCTGCTCCGCGAACGTCCCGGGCGAGATCGTGACGGCGTAGGCGTTCTGGCCGCTGATGTTGTCCCAGTAGGCGGCGTTGCCGCCGAAGCCGATGACGCCGGGGTTGTGGGTGTTCATGTACAGGCCGCGGCCGCGGGTCATCAGCCACGTGCCCGCCGGGTCGTTGCCGGGCCGGGCGAGCAGCCGGTCCATCCAGAAGTCGGTTCCGGCGCTTTCCGCGTCGTAGATGGCTTTCATGGTGCTGCCGGTGCTGTAGCCGACGGGGGCGGCGGGGATGGCGGGTCCGGAGAACGTGGGGTAGCCGATGGTCTGCGCCGCGTGAGCGGTGGTCAGGGGAACCGTGGCGCCCGCCAGGACGAGGATCGCGGCAGGCACCGCCACCCACCTCGCCCGCTTGGCGCGTCTGATGAGGGTCATGTCGTGCACCTCCGAGGATGAGCGGTCAGGCCTGGAACGCTTGCCATTCCAGGACTCCGGTGGAGTGGTCCGGTGCGGAGGTGATGCTCAGCCTCAGCCGGGTGGTGGTGACGGCGGTGAACGTGGTGGTGTTGAAGGTGTTCCCCGCCACCCCGCAGCCCGACTGGCCGGGCACCGGCACGTAGGAGGTGCCGTTCCAGTACTGGACCTGGCAGGAGGCGGGCAGGTCGATGCCCTGGCCGTCGTCGAACCAGTAGGTGGCGACCTTGTTGATCGACCGGCTCGAAGGCCACGTGTACTCGACCCACTGCGTGCCCCGCTCCGGCCAGTTGCCGTACGCGAGGTTGCCCCGGTCCGCCGAGTTCGCGGGCACACCGCCGTTGTTGATCGCCGCCAGGTTCTCCCAGGCCGAGACGAAGGAGGTGGACCGGGTCGCCGACGGCGCGAGGTTGGTGCCCGGCCCGGTTCCCGTGCCGGGGTTGGGCGGTGGCCCGGTGGTGGTCTGCGTGACCCGTTGCATCGTGCCGTCGGCGTTGAAGTTCAGCAGGTCCACCGCGACGGACCGGCGGAAGTTGCCGCCGCCCGGCGCGTTCGCGTTGTGGTAGACCATGTACCACTGCCCGTTGAACTGGACGACGCCCGCGTGGTTCGTGGTCGAGGAGACCTGGCCGAGCACGACGCCGCGGTGCCTCCACGGGCCGAGAGGACTGGTCGCGGTGGCGTACCGCTGGCACGCGTAGCTCGACGACGTCACGCAGCCGTTGGTGTCGTTGGCGGCGTAGATCATGTAGTAGAGGCCGTTGCGCTTGAACATCCACGGCGCTTCCCAGTAGTCCGTCAGCCCCGTGGGCGTGACGACCGGGCCGTCCAGCTCGATCATGTTCGGCTTGAGCTTCGCCGCGCGGACGCCCCAGTAGCCGCCCCAGTACAGGTAGGCCTGGCCGTCGTCGTCGGTGAACACCGTGGGATCGATGTTGAGGCCCGACGAGTTCGGGGTGCTGTCGCTGACCAGCGGCCCGCCCTTGGCGTCGGTGAACGGTCCGAGCGGACTGTCGCCGACGGCGACGCCGATGTCCATCCACCCGGCGCCGTTGCCGTTGACCGAGGTGTACCAGTAGTACCTGCCGTTGCGGGGTTCCACCTCGCTGGCCCACGCGTCCGCGCCGGCCCACTTGAACGTGCCGATGTTCGCCTTGGCGCCGTGGTCGGTCCACGAGGCGGCGTCGGTCGAAGACAGCACCCGCCACTCGCGCATCAGGAAGTTGTTGCCTCCCGGGGCGGCTTCATCGCGGCCCGCGTAGATGTACAAGGTGTTGCCGACGACGAGTGGCGCAGGGTCGGCGGTGTAGTAGGAGGTGACGATCGGGTTCGACGCGTCTGCGGAAGGCGTGACGAGCGCACTGGTCGCGAGTGCGATCGCGGCGCCCAGCTTCACCGCCCTGTGCCGGAACGGCATGGCTTCTCCTTCAGCTGGAGGACGAGCTACTGGCCGGTCGCGTGCAGGTCCGCGACCTCGGTCGCGGACAGGGCGCGGCTGTACACGCGGAAGCCGTCGACCGCGCCGTCGAGGTAGGGGTCGCCCGCGTACTGCGAGCGGCCGATCCAGTTCTGACCCGTGCCACCGAGCGCCGCCGGGCGCACCGTCATCGCGGAGTTGCGCGCGACCTCGGCGCCGTTCACGTGCAGGACGCCCAGATCCCCCTGCTGCGTCACGGCCACGTGCGTCCACACCCCGGCCGGTAGCGGGGACGCGGAGTTGATCTGCTGCTCCCCCGCGGCGCCGGTGCCGGTGATGGCGAACCTCGCGCCACCGGCGGAACTGCGCGGGGTGAGGAACAGGTACGCGCCGGTGCCCGCCCCGAGGTCGAACACCCGCGCCCACGTGGTGACCGCGTCGAGCCTCACCCAGGCCGCCACGCTGAACGCGGTCGCGCCGGCCAGCAACCCGGCGGGCAGCACGACGTGCGCACTGGAGCCGTTGAGGTCGGCAGCGCCCCCGGAGCGCCCGGTGGTCCAACCGGCGCCGCCTGCCAGGGTGGCGGTGCGGCCGTTGCCCGTGGCGTCCGCGGCGGTGGTGCCCGATCCCGCGTCGAAGGGGTAGTGCGCCACGAACGGCGGCGGTGGGGGTGTCTCCCCGACGTTCCAGTAGACGGTGTACCGCTGGCCGTGCAGCCGGTGGAACGGCGAGAGCGTGACCGGGCCGGTGCTCGCGGTCGCGGTGTACTGCAACGGAGTCTGGGTCGCCCGGAGCGTCGACGGCTGAAGGGTGGGCATCGACGTGAGGTTGGTGGTGCCGTACGCGCCCGCGAGCACGATCGGACCGTGCCTCACCGCCTGCACGGCCGGGTTGTCGGGGGTGCTCTCCCTGGTGAGGGTCATCGGCAGGGTGAGCTCGACGACGTCCCCGCTCGACCACGTCCGGTCGATCCGCGCGTAGGTGCCGGGTGTGGTGGCGGCCTGCGCCGCACCGTTGACGCGAAGCTGGGCGCCCGTGGTCCACGACGGGATCCGGACGCGCAGGTCGATCGCTCCCGCGCCGGTGATGGTCAGCCTCGTGGACGCCGCGTCGGGGAACGTGGTGTCCTGCCGGACGGTGATGCCGCGTCCGGGCCAGGTGAGCACGGAGGGGATGAAGAGGTTGACGTAAAGGGTGTTGCCGGACTGGAAGTAGATGCTGTCGGCGTGCTTGGTGTTGGTCTCCATCCCGGTGCCGTGGCAGCAGGTGAAGTCGTTGTAGTCGTTGCTGTAGGTGCGGATGCCGCCAGGGCGCAACGGCACGTAGTAGCTGTGGTGCCCGTGCTGGGAGTTCGGGTTCTGGCCTCCGAGCAGGTGGTTGTAGAGCGCCTTCTCGTGGAGGTCGAAGAGGTCCGCGCGGCCGGGTTCGGTGCGGAACAGCTGCCGGGTCAGCTTGAGCATGTTGTAGGAGTTGCAGCACTCGCAGGTGCTGTCCGACAGTTCGGAGGCGATCCGGCCGGGGGCTTTGAAGTACTCGCCGTTGGAGTTGCCGCCGATGGCGTACGTGTGTCCGCCTGTGACGATGTTCCAGAAGTTCGAGGCGATGTCGCGGTATCGGACGATCCCGGTGGCGTGGTACTCGCGAAGGGCACCGATCGCCTTGGGGATCTGGGTGTTGGCGTGGTACCCGTTGAGCGCGTCGGTGTTCGCGGCGAGCGGGTCGAAGATCTCCGCGTGGTCGAAGTACTGGGCGCTCGTGAGGTGGTTCGGGTCGCCGGTGACCTGGTAGAGGTTGGTCAGGACCTCGTTCATGCCACCGAACTCCGTCTGCAGCATCGCCTGGCGCCGGGCGTAGGTCAGGGCGCTGTTGCGGGTCCGCACCCAGCCCGCCATGCGGGTGAGCACGGTGAGGGCTTGGGCGTTGCCCACGAGCAGGTGGACGTCCAGCAGGCCGGCCATGATCTTGTGCAGCGTGTAGTAGGGCGCCCACACCGGTTCGCGGGCCTCCACGCGGGCGATGAAGCTCTCGGGGAACGCGGCCAGGTAGCCGGGGGTGAAACCCGCGGTCTGGGCCCGGTCCTGGCAGGTGGCGAGCTGGGTGACGAGGTGGTTCGCCTTGGTGGAGAACGCCGTGTCACCCGTGCTCGCGTAGGCCTGCGCCAGCGCGGTGAGCACGTGGCCGGTGGAGTGGCCGCGCAGTTCGGTGGTGGGTGACTCCCATCCTCCACAAGGGACGGCCGAAGAGGACAGACCGACGTTGAGCCGGAACGTGCGCAGCAGCCGGTCCGGGTCGAGGAACTTCAGGTAGGAGTGGGTGCGAGCGATGTTGGACTGGAACGGGCCCGCGAGCAGCGCCACCGCGCCGAGTGGGAAGGGATCCGCCGACACGCCGGCATCCGGGCGGGCCGCAGCGGCGGTGGCCACCGCGCCGGGGAACGTGCCCGCGGCCGTTGCGGCGACGAGCACCCCCGCCCGCAAAACCGAACGACGACTGGGAGTGGGCAGGGTCATGCGCGTCACCTTTCAGGGGGATGACACGGAAACGGGCAGGGCGAGGCCACCGTCCCGTGACGCGGCAGGGATCACGGGACGGTCGCGCGGGTGGATCAGAGGCCGTAGCGGTTCTTCAGGTGACGCCACCAGTCGCGCAGCATCCACTTGTCGAACTCGGTGATGGTGGCGGAACTGCCCGCCTTCATGATGAAGTTGCTGACGCCGGACGGCGTCCAGTCGTAGAAGTCGTCCAGCCCGAACGTGTGGCCGACCTCGTGCAGGAAGATCGTCACGCTGTCCGCGTCGAGGTTGTTCAGGAAGTACTCGCTGCCCATCCGCTGGCCCCAGTCACCTCCCGCTCCCCCGCCCATCCCGGCGGTCAGCCAGAGCGACTGGTCGTAGTGGCGGGCCACGCCGCCGGGGCAGTTGCGGTACTGGCCGTCGCGGACGAAGAACCGGCCGCACGGCTCGGCGCACTGCGGCGCGTTCTCCCGGATGTTGTTGACGTAGATGTCGACCGAGTTGTCCGTCCACTGCAGCTGCGCGCGGTCGCGCACCGCCCAGCCGACGACCTTGATCGGCACGGTGGCGTAGGGCCAGTTGTTGTGGCCCGCCATGACGTCCATCCACTTCTTGTACTGGCGGGCGAGCTGGGCGTGGATCTGGTCGCGCTGGGCGGCGGAGACCTTGGCGGGCGAGTCCCACCGCACGCAGAAGTTCAGGTAGCCGCCGTTGGCGAAGACCTGGTCCCAGCCGTAGTTGCGGAAGCCGTACAGGTTGCCGTAGGTGCTTTCCTGGTGCGACCACACCTGATTGAGCGGTGTGACCAGGTCGGCGGGTGGGTTCCAGGTGTCCGCCGCCGTGACCGGGGCGGGACCGGCCTGGGCCACACCGGCGCCGCTCGCGACGAGGACGCAGGCGAGGAGGAGCTCTTTCCACAGTCGTATCACCGTTGGTACTCCTTGTAGTAGCAGGGATTCAGCCTTTCAGTGCACCGGAGGTGAACCCGCGCACGTAGCTGCGCTGCATGAAGGCGAACAGCACCAGGCAGGGCACGGCCATGAAGACGACGCCCGCCTCCAGCGCGGCGTAGTCGATGGAGCCGTGGCTCGCGGTGCGCAGGTTGACCACGGCGAGCGTGGTGGTGAACTTGTCGGTCGAGTTGAGCAGGATCAGCGGTGCGAAGAACTCGCTCCACGACGTCAGGAACGCGAAGAGCCCCACCGTGATCAACCCCGGCCGGACGGCCGGCAGCATGATCCGCACCAGCGTGCCGAAGGTGTTGCAGCCGTCGACCCTCGCGGCCTCCTCCAGTTCCAACGGGACGGCCTCGAAGGAGTTGCGCATCATGAAGATCGAGAACGGCAGCTGGAACATGATCAGCACCAGGCTCAGCCCGATCAGCGAGTCCTCCAGCCCGAACCAGCCCAGCAGCACGTACAGCGCGATCAGGATCGTCGCGTACGGGACCATCAGGATCGCCAGGGTGAGCAGGAACAACGCGTCACGGCCGGGGAAGCGGAACCGCCCGAACGCGTAGCCGCCCAGCGTCGCGACGACCAGCGTGCCGCCGACGGTCAACGCGCTGACCGCGAGGCTGTTGAGGACGTGGTGAGGCCGGATGCCGTTGTCGGAGGTGAAGAGCCGGTCGTAGTTCTCCAGCCCGAACCCGGTGTCGGTGCGCACCGACGCCCACCCGCTCCACAGCAGCGGGAACAGGAACAGGATCGCGAGTGCCGCGCCGGTGACGTAGTAGCCCCACCGCGAGGCGGTGCTGGATCCGGGCATGGATTCGGAGCCTCTCTCACTCGGAGCGACGGCGCAGCACGCCGAACTGGACTGCGTTGAACACGAGGAGCACGGCCAGCAGCAACACCGAGATGCCCGCGGCCGAACCGAGGTCGAGGCGGATGAACGCCTCCCGGTAGATCACCATCACCAGCGACGTGGTGCTGTTGTCCGGGCCGCCGCGGGTGAGGATCCAGAACTGGTCGAACGCGAGCAGCGACCCGGTCGACATCAGCGTGAGGACCAGGGCGATCGTCGGCCGCATCAACGGCAGGGTGATCCGGCGGAACGTCTGCCAGCGCGACGCCCCGTCGATGCGGGCGGCCTCGTAGACGTCCACCGGGATGGCCTGCAGACCGGTCAGCAGGATCAGCATGTTGAACCCCGCGAACCGCCACAGCACCAGCACGACCGCCGAGCCGAGCGCGGACCCGGCGCTGCCGCTGGTCCACGAGACGTAGCCGTCGACGACGCCGAGCCAGGACAGCAGATCGTTGACCGGGCCGATCTCGTCGCTGAGCAGGCCGAGGAACAGCAGCGACGCGCTGGCGAAGCCGACGGCCATCGGCAGGAAGAACGCCGCCCGCAGGAACCCGACGCCGGGCCGGCGGTGCTGGACCAGCAGTGCCAGGCCGAACGCCACCACGAACAGCAGCACGGTCATGATGGCGGTGTACTTGAGCGTGAACCAGGCCGCCGACACGACCAGTTCGTTGTCGGCGATGCCCGCGTAGTTGTCCGGCGCGTTGAGCGTCGGCTTGCCCAGCAACGGCCAGCGGTGCAACGACATCCAGCCGACGAGCCCGAGCGGCACCAGGAAGAACACGCCCACCATCACCGCTGTCGGCGCGGCGTACGCGACGCCGGCCAGCGCGCGCCACCGCCTGCCGCTCATCGAACGGCGGGTCGCGCGAGGTGTGGGCCGGCGCCCCGGCTCCAGCCGTTCCCGCGGTGGTGACGTCGTCGTCACGGCCATGGGACTCAGCCCTGCTGGAGCGACTTGGTTATGGCGGAGTTGCCTTCGGTGAGCGCCTTGTCCGCGTCGCCGAACAGCGCACCCCGGACGGTCCTGAGCCACGGGCTCTGCGAGTCGTTGAAGGAGGCGTTGAAGTTCTGCGCGTACGGCGTCCTACCCTTCGACACCAGGCTGTTGATCGTCACGAGCCGCGGATCGACCGAGGAGTACTTGTTGGACGCCAGGTCGGTGCGCGTGGGTACGCCCTTGTTCTTCGCGACGACCTCGACCTGCGCCTCGTCCGACATCGTCCAGGCCAGGAAGTCCCACGCCTGCGGGGTTCTCCCGCTCGTGGCGCCGATGCCGATCGTGTCGCCGCCGACGAACGTCGACTCACCACCGGTGATCCCGGTGATCGGCGCGACCCCGACCTTCACGCCCTTGCCCTCCATCGCCCCGAGCCACGCGGACGGACCGGGCGCGATGCCGACCTTCCCGCCCTGCAATGCCCCCAGCCAGGTCGGACCCGCCTCGTCCTTCGACGCGGGCGCCGCCACGCCGTCCTCGTACAGCGAGCGGTAGAGCGCGAACACCTCGGCCATTTCAGGCGAGTCGACCTTCGCGTTCCTGCCGTCCCCGTCGAGCACCTCGCCGCCGGCCGCCCACACCGACGGCCACAGCGTGAACTCGACGCAGCCGCCGCAGTTGCCGCCGAAGTAGGTGCCGTTGACCTCCCCGCCGAGCTGATCGATCTTCCGCGCGTGGTCGGCGAACTCCCGCAGCGTGGCCGGCGGCTTCTCCGGGTCGAGGCCCGCCTTCGCGTACAGGTCCTTGTCGTAGAGCATCACCGACATGTCGATGGTGTGCGGCACCGCGAAGTTGCGTCCGTCCCAGGTGGCCGCCTTCACGTGCGAGGGCGCTACGCTTCCCTTGGCGGGGAAGGCCGCGAACCGCTCTGTCAGGTCGGTCCACAGGCCCTGGGAGGCGTACTGGGCGGCGAACACCACGTCGGCGGCGAACAGGTCCGGCAGGGCTTTCGCGCCCGCGGCCGAGGCGAGTTTCGCCGGGTACTCCTCGTTCGGGTACGCGGTCACCTCGACCTTGTTGCGATGCGTCGCGTTGTAGGCCTCGGCCAGGGCCTTCGACACCGGCTCGGTCGCGGCGCGGGTCCACAGGGTCAGGGTCGACCCGTCGTCGGCGCTCGCGGCGGTGGAGTCCGTCGCGGTGCCGTCGCCGCAGGCCGTCAGGGCGAGCAGGCCCGCCGTCACGGCGGCGGCCAGTCGAAGACCTCTCAAGTTCACCGGTGTCCCCTTTGCGTCGGCGGGTGGATCAGGTGGTCGGGAGCCACACGCGCATGGTCGACGGACCTCTGCGGGCCCAGCGGTGGTACGGCACCAGGTGCAGCGACGTCGTGCCGGTGCCCGGGGTCGGTCCGGTTGCCCCGTACGGCCACGGCGCCTCGTCGGGGACGTCGAACCGCGCTCGCACCGCGACTCCCCCGTCGGTGTCGGCGGGCTCGACGGTGACCTCGACTCGCAGGGTGTCGAGGTCACCGCTCTGGCCGTCGACCGATTCGGCGCAGAGCACGATCGGCCCCCGTTCGACGGCGACGCAGCCGCGCACCGCGTCGATGCGCGGGTCGGGACGGGTGAAGCGCGGCCGCATCGGCAGTTCCAGGCGGACCTCCTCCCCTGCCACGAAGTCCCGGCGCACGACCAGGTCGCCGGCCGGGACGGTGCGGCGTCCCTCCGCCGTCACGAGCACCGCGCCGTCCGCCCACTGCGGCACCCGCAGGGTCAGTGGCCACAGCCCGCCGTCGGTCCGGGTGATCCGCACGGTCACCGCGCCGTCGTCGGGGTAGTCCGTGCGCATCGTCAGCGCCACCCTGCGTCCGTCCGCGAGTGCCGTGTCGATCTCGGCGTCGGCGTACTGGTGCACGCGCAGGCCGGCGTCGTCGGCCGTGACCAGGTAGGTCGACAGGCTCGCCAGGAGGCGGGCGATGTTGGGCAGGCAGCAGGACACCTCGAACCACGGGGCTCTCGGCCCGCCGCCGAATCCCAGCTGCTCCTCGTCGTCGGGCAGCGTCGCCGTGGGGACGCGCTGGTGCAGCGTGTTGGCGTAGAAGAAGGAGCGGCCGTCGTCATCGATGGCCGTGGCGACGACGTTGTAGAGGACCCGTTCGATGAAGTCGCCGTAGCGCCCCTCGCCGGTCGCGAGCAGGAGTCGCCAGGCGAGCATGGTCGCGGCGACTCCGGCGCAGGTCTCGGAGTAGGCGCGGTCGGCGGGCAGGACGAAGTCGTCGCCGAACGCCTCGTCCTCGTGCCGCGACCCCATCCCGCCGGTCAGGTAGGTGCGCCGGGCGAGGGTGCGGTCGAACTGCTCGGCGACGGCGGCCAGCAGTTCGTCGTCGCCGTTCTCGACCGCGACGTCGACCGCGCCGCACGCCAGGTACAGCGACCGCACGGCGTGTCCACGCAGGACGGTCGCGGTCAGCACGGGGACGTCGTCGTTGGAGTAGGCCCAGCCGAAGTGGTGGGGCGGCAAGGTCCGGTGACCACGCCGTTCGACGAACAGCGCGGCCTGGTCGAGGTAGCGCTGCTCACCGGTCAGCCGCGCCAGTTCCACCAGCGCCACCTCGATCTCCGGATGACCGCACAGCCCCCACACCCCGTCCGGCCCGAACGTCCGGCACACGTGGTCGGCGGCGCGGCGGGCGACGTCGAGCAGCGGAGTCCCGACGTCGGTCCGCGCCGCGGCCACGGCCGCCTGGAGCAGGTGGCCGGTGCAGTACAGCTCGTGCCCCGACGCCAGGTCGCTGTACCGCGGCCGCTGACCTTCGCGGCCGAACGCCGTGTTGAGGTAGCCGTCCGGTGACTGCGCCGAGGCGATGGCGGCGGTCAGCTCCTCGATGTCGGCGACCATGTCGCGGTCGCCGGTGCGGGCGACCTCCCAGGCCATGGCCTCGACCAGCTTGTAGACCTCCGAGTCGGAGAACTCCCGGCCCCGCCGGTCGGGCGATCCGAGCCCGCCGGTGGTGAAGTTGCCGATCCACCCGAGCCGGTCCATCCACGACCGGGCGTGGCGCATCGTGGCGTCACCGTTGACCTGCTGGCGCGCGGCCCAGAACCCTCCGGTGATCCGCACCTCGCCGAGCCCCAGCGGGCGCAGGGCCCCGCGGGACGGCACGACCGGCCGGCCACCGACGAGATCGGCGTTCCGCGACGTCACAGTCATCCGGGATCCTCCTGCCACCTCGTGCTGGGAACGTTCCCAACCGTCGTGCTGCAGTCACCATGGCGACCGAAATCGTTTTCGGCAATCTGCCATTCGTGTCACGGGAATGTCACCCGCTGCGCTCTCTACACAGGTAGTCCGGCATGACTACAGTCGAATCAGTGGTCGAAAACGTTCGAAAGGTTTTCGGTGAAGAAGAGACGATCCGACGTGGTGACCCTCGGCGACGTGGCCAAACTGGCCGGTGTCTCGATCGCCACCGCCTCCAAGGCGCTCAACGCCCGTGCCCAGGTCGCCCCGGCCACCCGCGAGCGCGTGCTGCGCTCGGCGGCCGAGCTCTCGTTCCAGCCCAACGCGCTCGCCAAGGGGCTGATCTCCGGACGCACCCGCACCATCGGGCTGCTCACCGACGAGCTCGCCGGGCGGTTCTCCATCCCGATCCTGCTCGGCGCGGAGAACGCGCTGGCGAACGAGCAGATGTCGGTGCTGCTCTGCGACGCCCGCGGCGACGCCATCCGCCGCCAGCACTACATCCGCACCCTGCTCGCCCGTCAGGTCGACGGGTTCATCATCCTGGGCGACAGCAACGACCTCCGCCCCTCGCTCACCCGTGACATCCCGGTGCCGGTCGTCTACGTCTACGGCGAGTCCACCGACCCCGGCGACTTCTCCGTGCTCGCCGACGACGAGGGCGGCGCGAGACTGGCCGCCGAGCACCTGGTGTCGTTGCGGCGCAAGCACATCGCCCACATCACCGGCCCCGAGTCCTATCGGGCCGCGCGCGACCGGGTCACCGGCCTGACCGACGTGCTGGCCGAATACGGCCTCACCCTCGCCGGCGGCGCGCCGCTGCACGGCGAGTGGTCCCAGCGCTGGGGCAGGCAAGCCGCCCGGATGCTCCTGGCCACCAGCCCGGAGGTCGACGCGATCTTCTGCGGCAACGACCAGATCGCGACCGGCGTCGCCGACACCCTCACCGACCTCGGCCGGCACATCCCCGACGACGTCGCCGTCGTCGGCTACGACAACTGGGAGATCTTCGCCGCCGACTGCAGGCCCCCACTGACCACGGTGGACCTCAACCTGGAGCGACTGGGCACGACGGCGGCCACCCACCTGTTCGCCGCGCTGGACGGGCAGGCCCGCTCCGGCGTGATCCGCCAGCCGTGCAGGCTCGTCGTCCGCGAGTCCACCGCACCACTGCCCGCCCGGTGATCCTCCCGGCACCGCAACGGCCGTCGCGCGATGGTGAGGGTCCGGGTGCGCAGAGAGCGCTCTCATCCGTCTGGATCGGCAGGCCGCTGTCCCCCGTGAGGACTACAGAAAGGTGTCCACCCCAAGGGGATTCGTGGCGCCGCGGTCTTTCATAGGTTTCGTTGCGACGGCGTCAGTGCGTCGCAACGAAACTGGAGGGCAAGGGCGTTGAAGACCATGCAGCGGTCAGCAGGAACCGGTATCCCCCGGAGAGTCACCAGGATGGTGATCGCGGTGGCCCTCACCGCCGCCGCGGTGGCGGCCTGCGACGCCGGCGCGGCGGAGAACGCGCCGGGCGAGGACGCACCACCGGTCGTCGGCGAGGCGGCCGCCACGCCGCGCATCGCCTGGGGCACATGCCCGGCGTTGGCCGAGGGCGCCAGTCGCGACCCCCGGCTCACCTGCGGGACGGTGAAGGTGCCGCTCGACTACCGCGACCCCGATGGGGAGAAGATCGAGGTGGCCGTCTCGAAGCTGCCGGCGGCGAAGTCCCGCGACCGCCGCGGTGTCCTGCTGCTGAACCCCGGCGGCCCGGCGCTGCCCGGCCTCGACGCGCCGAGAGCCGTGGCGCCGACCCTGCCGCAGTCGGTGCTGGCGGCCTACGACCTGATCGGCTTCGACCCGCGCGGGGTCCAGCACAGCACCCCGCAGAGCTGCCGCCTCGACGACCCGTCTCTCGTCGGCCTCTTCCCGTACCCGGCCGCGGACGGCTCGATCACCGCGAACGTCGACCGCGCCCGCACCGCCGCCGAACGGTGCGCGACGAACGCCGGCAAGAAGCTCCGGCACTTCACCACCGCCAACACGGCCCGCGACATCGACCGCATCCGCACGGCGCTCGGTGAGGAGAAGATCTCCTACTGGGGCCAGTCCTACGGCACGTACCTCGGCACCGTCTACGAGTCGCTGTTCCCGGAGCGCGCCGATCGGGTGATCCTCGAAGGCAACGTCGACCCCACGAAGGTCTGGGCTCACGCGAAGGACAACTGGGGCAGGGCCATGTCGGAACGCTTCCCCGACGCCGCAAGGGTCGCCGCGGCGCAGCACGCCACGCTCGGACTGGGCGGCACCGTCGACGAGGTGACCCGGAGGTACCTCGCACTCGCCGACCGCCTCGACCGCACCCCCGCGCCCGTGCCCGGCACTCCGCTGGCCCTGACGGGTTCGATGCTGCGCACCGTCACCTACAGCCTCCTGCTGGACAACAAGACCCTCCCGGTGCTCGCGCAGTTCTGGAAGGCCGCCGTCGCGCTGGCCGACGGCACGCTCACCGAGGCGGACAACCAGGTGCTGCAACAGGTGTTCGCCACGCCGCCGCCGACCCCTGGCGTGCCGGCCGACAACCAGGCCACCATGTTCCTGGCGTTAACCTGTGGTGACGCGCGGTGGTCCGGCGACATCGGCGAGTACGCCCGCCGCACCGCCGAGGACCGCGCGGCCTGGCCGCTCACCGCGGGGATGCCCGCCAACATCTGGGCGTGCGCGTTCTGGCCGAAGCCGATCGAAGAGCCCGTCCGCGTGACGGGCAAGGGACCGCGCAACACGCTGATCCTGCAGAACCGCAGGGACAACGCCACACCGTGGGAGGACGGCCTTGGGCTGTACAAGGCCCTCGGCAGGCGAGCGGCTTTCGTCGGCGCGGACAACGGCGGGCACTACGTCTACCACCAGGGCTCCACGTGCGTGGACGAGGCGACGGTGACGTTCCTGACCACCGGCCGGCTGCCGGACGAGAAAGTCCACTGCACCGACGTCGCCCCGCGGTGACGCTGGACAACATCACCTCGGCGAGCGGTTGAACGATGATCCGGTCGGGTAGCCGAATCGAGCAAGGCAATCGACCACCAGGAGGCTGACGTGATCGGGTTCATCGTCGCCGGCCTGATCATCGGTGCACTCGCCCGACTGATCAAGCCCGGCAAGCAGAACCTCGGCATCGTAGCGACGCTGTTGCTGGGGCTGGTTGGCTCCGTCATCGGCGGAACCATCGCCAACCTGCTCGGCACCGGGGACATCTTCGAGCTCAACGTGCTGGGCTTCATCGTCGCCGTGATCGCCTCCGTGCTGCTGATCGGCGTCGCAGAGGCCGTCGTCGGCCGCAACCGCACGAGCGTGCGGTAACGCCGGACTGACCCCCACGGCCCCGGTCACCGCACAGGTGACCGGGGCCGTTCCCTGCCCGCACAAGAAGCCGCCCCCGGCGGCTGCAGCCGTCGGGGGGCGGTGGGAGCGCGTTGCCGTCAGAGCCGCTGCCAGAGGGCAGGGGTGTTCGGCGGCTCCCATCCGGGGACGGACGTGTGCGGCTGGATGACGCGGTAGGACGCGCCGCCGTAGGTGACCTGGGCGCCGTCGCCGTAGTTGGTGTACGGGGCCCACGAGCCGCCACCGCCGGGAGGCGTGGTCGTCGTGGTGGTCGTGCCGGTCGGCTGGGTGGTCGTGGTGGGGCCGGCGGAGGTCACCAGACGCAGGTTGTAGACCTGCAGGATCTCGGTCAGCGGCTGGAAGTAGATGGTGCCGCCGGACTGGCAGTTGCCGGACCCGCCGGAGGTGACGCCCTGGGCCTGGTCGCCGGTCAGCCACGAGCCGCCGGAGTCACCGGGCTCGGCGCAGGCGTTGGTGCGGGTCAGGCCGGTGATGGTGCCCTCGGGGTAGGTGACCGAGGCGTTCTTCTGCTGGATGGTGCCGCAGCGCCAGCCGGTGGTGGAGCCGGAGCGGCAGACCGAAGCGCCGACCGGAGCCTCCTGGGAGCCCGCGACCGGGACGGTGCCCGGGTAGCGGTTGACCAGGGCGCGCGGGGTGTTGCCCGCGTCGGTGCGGACCCAGGCGTAGTCGTTGCCGGGGAAGCTGCTGCCCTGGATGGTGCCGCCGGGGTTGGAAGTGCGGCCGCCGGTGGATCCGCAGTGGCCCGCGGTGACGAAGCCGCCCTCCACGGCGAAGCCGATGGAGCAGCGGCCGCCGCCGGGAACGCCGTAGGGGTTGCCGCCGATGACGTCGATCAGCGGCTTGGGGTCCTCGGTGCTGGCCTCGAAGGCGACGATGTCGCCGCGCAGACCTGCCTCGGCCGTCCACGCCTTGGCCTGCGCCTCGCCGCCGGCGCGGGCGAGCACCACGATCTTGTTGGTGCGCACGTCGACGTACCAGCCGGGGACGGCGTCGGGTGCGGTGGTGGCCTTGGCGTCCAGCTTGATCTTCGCGCTGTCCAGGGCGGACGCACTGTGCTTCGCCGTGGTGGCGACGGCGCCGCGCGAGCGCACCGCGTTCGCCAGCGCCGGGTCGGTGACCGCGACGGTGAGCGTGCGGCCGGTGCCGTCCAGCCAGGACCCGGCGTACGCCGGGCCGAGGCGCGACTTCAGCGCGGCGTCGGTCTGGCCTGCGACCTTCTCGGCGTCGAGGCGCTCACGCGCCTGCTCAGAGGAGATGCCGAGGTCTCGGGCCATCGCGGCCAACATGGCGGGATCAGCCGTGTCGGCCGCGGTGGCGCTGGTTGTCAGCGCCACCGCGATGGTCAGCCCGGCCGCCGTGACCGCCGCTGTGGCGGCGGCGATGAGCTTGCGGTTCATGTCGCTCCTTGCATGCAGGGTGATTGCGCGCACACCGTACGACGGGGATCGGGTAAGTGGTACATACCAATTGGCCATAAGGGCGGGGCGCGCTCACGACCCCTGCGGGGTTCCACTCGCCGATAGCGTGGGGACCTGCAACCGGGCTCTGCGACCGGGCGGCTCCGGTCCCCAGGCGACCGGACATCGGTGCGAGCAGGAAGGATTTCCATGGGGATCTCGCTCGACACCGTGACCGTTCTTCCGCAGGACGCGGCGACCGCAACTCTTGTCGCGCGGGTCTTCGACCCGTCTGCGGGCGGCGCTTCCGTCGTGACGATCCGCGGCGAGGAGGTCGTCGACCTGTCGCCGCTGGCAGCGACCGTGTCGTCACTGCTCGAGCGCCCGGACGCGCTGGAGATCGTCGGGAACCACCCTGGCGGCACGTCGTGGCCACTCGCGGAGGTGCTGGCCGCTACGACGAACCCGGCCGGTGCCGTTCCCCGGTTCCTGGCACCGGTCGACCTGCAGGTGCTCAAGGCCGCCGGCGTGACCTTCGTCCGCAGCATGCTCGAGCGGGTCATCGAAGAGCGCGCCGACGGGGATCCCACGCGGGCCGAGGAAGTCCGCCAGAAGGTCGGCGCGATCGTCCAGGGCCACATCTCCCACCTGAAGCCGGGGTCCGCGGAGGCCGCGGAGGTGAAGAGGGTTCTCCAGGCCGAGGGCCTGTGGTCGCAGTACCTCGAGGTCGGTATCGGCCCGGACCCGGAGATCTTCACCAAGGCCCCGGTGCTCTCGGCGGTGGGACTGGGAGCCGACATCGGCGTTCTCGCCCGCTCAGCCTGGAACAACCCCGAGCCCGAGCTCGTCCTGGTGGTGGACTCGCGCGGGAAGCCGGTCGGCGCGACGCTCGGCAACGACGTCAACCTGCGCGACTTCGAGGGCCGCAGTGCTCTTCTGCTCACCGAAGCGAAGGACAACAACGCTTCCTGCGCCATCGGACCGTTCCTCCGGCTGTTCGACGACGGGTTCACCCTGGCGGACGCCAAAGCCACCGAGATATCCCTGGAGGTCACCGGCCCCGACGGCTTCGAGCTGCACGGCGTGAACCCGGTCTCCGAGATCAGCCGGGAGCTCGAGGACCTCGTGTCCCACGCTTTCGGCGCCCACCACCGCTATCCCGACGGCTTCGTGCTGTTCACCGGCACGATGTTCGCTCCGACCGAGGACCGGGACCAGCCCGGCGAAGGGTTCACCCACAAGGTCGGGGACGTCGTACGCATCTCTTCGCCTCGACTGGGCGCGTTGACGAACGTCGTGAACACCGCCGAGGACGCGGAGGACTGGACTTTCGGCATCACCGCGCTGATGGAGAACCTCGCCACCCGCGGCCTGCTGGGCTCACGCACACAGGCGTGAAGCCGCTTCTCCGGCTCGACCGCCTCTTTGCTGCTTTACTATGGCACTAGTAAAGCAGCAAAGGGGCTACCGTGTTCGTCTTCCGGCTCGACACCCACTCCGGCGTGCCGCCGTACCTGCAACTCGTCCAGCAGGTCCGCCAGGCGGTGCTGCTGGGCTTCCTCCAGCCCGGTGACCGCCTCCCGCTCATCCGCGAGGTGGTCGAGGACCTGGCGATCAACCCGAACACCGTCGCCAAGGCGTACCGGCAGATGGAGCAGGAGAACCTGGTCACCGGCCGGCCCGGCCAGGGCACGTTCGTCGACGAACAGCAGTCGGCCGCGATGTCCGCATCGACGTACACGTCGCTGCACCGCGGCCTGGCGACCTGGTTGCGCCGCGCCTACGCGGCCGGCCTCGACGAGCAGGCGGTCAACGCGCTCTTCACCTCCGTCCACCAGCAGACGAGGAACGAGGGCGTGGCGTGACGGCGACCGGGTTCGCGCTGCGCACCGACGGTGTGGGCAAGCGGTACCGGAAGGGCTGGGCGCTGCGCGACTGCACCCTGGCCCTGCCGGCGGGCGGCGTGATCGCCCTGGTCGGGCCGAACGGCGCGGGCAAGACCACGCTGCTGCGCCTGGTCGTCGGGTTGCTGGCACCGAGCACCGGCACGGTGGAGGTCCTCGGCCACGACGTCACCGCCAGCACCCCGCACACCCTGTCCCGGATCGGGTTCCTGGCCCAGGACCACCCGCTGTACAAGCGCTTCACCGTCGCCGAGATGCTCCGCTTCGGCCGGGCCTGCAACCTGCGGTTCGACCAGGGGCTCGCCGAGCGCCGGCTGGCGAAGCTGGGCATCCCGCTCGACCGCAGGGCCGGCACGCTCTCCGGTGGGCAGCAGGCCCAGGTCGCGTTGGCCCTTGCCCTGGCGAAGCGGCCGGACCTGCTCGTCCTCGACGAGCCGGTGGCCAGCCTCGACCCGCTGGCCCGGCACGAGTTCCTGCAGGTCCTCATGGGCGCGGTGGCCGAAGGCGGGGTCACCGTCCTGTTCTCCTCCCACGTCGTGCACGAGCTGGAGCGCGTCTGCGACCACTTGATCGTGCTCAACCAAGGCCGGGTCACGCTCACCGGTGACATCGACACGCTCCTCGCCGAACACCGGCTGCTCGTCGGCCCGCGCACGGCCACCGACGTCGACCGGGCCGGTGCCGTCGTGGAGGCCGTCCACAGCGACCGGCACACCACCCTGCTGGTGCGCGACGGCGGGATCCCGGCCGCGCCGGGGTGGCAGGCCGAGCCGGTCTCGCTGGAGGACCTGGTGCTGGCGTACCTGCGCCGGCCGTCCGAGCCGAGCACCGCGGTCACGTCGGAGGTGCCGGCGTGACGTGGTTGATCTGGCGCCAGCACCGGACCGAGGTCTGCGTCCTGGGCCTGCTCGTCGGCTTGTTCGCCATCGCCCTGCTCGTGCTCGGGACGCAGGCCCACGACCTGTTCCCCGGCGGTCCCGCCCGGTGTGCGGGAGAGGCCGGTGCCGACGAGGCCTGCACGGCCTCCTTCCGCCGGCTCGACGAGAGGTACGGGTTCGTCGAGAACCTCCTGGCGGCCTTCTACCTGGTCCCCGTCGTCATCGGTGCGTTCCTCGGCGCGCCGCTGCTCGCGCGCGAACTGGAGGACGGCACCTGGCAGCTCGCCTGGACGCAGGCCGTGCCGCGGATGCGCTGGCTGGCGGCCAAGCTCGCGGCACTGGCCGGCGTCACCGTCGCGCTCACCGGGATGTTCACCGCGGTGCTCACCTGGTTCCGTCGGCCGTTCGACGCGTGGGAGGGGCGGTTCCAGTACGACGCCTTCGACCTGGAGGGACTTGTCCCGGTGGCGTACGCGCTGTTCGCGTTCGGCGTCGCCACCGCCGCGGGGGCGGTCCTGCGGCGCAGCCTGCCCGCGTTCGGCGTCGCGTTCGGGGCGTTCCTCGCCGCCCGGATGTCGGTGGCGCTGCTGGCCCGTCCCGCGTACGCCACGCCGCTCACCACCACGGAGCCGATCCCCGTCGGCGGCTCGAAGGGCCAGGCGGGACACCGCTCCGCTGACTGGGTGATCGAACACGGCTACGCGGACGCCACCGGGCGCAGGCTGAGCTCGACCGAGTACTACGAGCTGGAGGGCGCCGCCGACCGGGCCGGCACCAACCTCGACCAGTTCCTGCACGCGCAGGGCATCCAGCAGTTCCGGGTCCACCACCCGGCCGACCGGTTCTGGACGTTCCAGCTCATCGAGGCGGCCCTGTTCATCGCCGTCGCGGCGGTCCTGATCGGTGTGGTGGTGTGGCGGGTACGGCGCCGTGTGATCTAGTGCGCCGACCCGCCGCCAGTAGGCTTCCAAGTTCGGATTCCGTTGTGGGGCGAGGGGTTCTGAACTGTGCTGGATCAGGTGCGGTGGGCACTGGACGCCGTCGTCTTCGTGCTCTCGGATCCGCTGACCGCGGGCGGTGTGGTGGTCGGAGCGGTGGTGCTGGGCACGAGCGCGTGGTTCGCGGCGCGGAGGTCCGGGTGGCGGCCGGTTCCCTCCGTGTTCGCGGGGATCTTCCTCGGCCTGGTGCTCGCCCTGACGTTCTCGCGGTCCCAGCCGAGCTGGGCGTTGGTCGGCACGCAGTTCTGCCTCCTCAACGGCTTCTCGCTGAACGGGGTGTCTGAGCTCTTCAACGCGCTGCTGTTCGTGCCGCTGGTGTGGTGCGCGGTGCTCGCGACGCGACGGCCGCTCGCGGTGCTGATCGCGGCGGTGGCGTCGAGCGCGCTGATCGAGGTCCTGCAGCCGCTCGTCGGGCGCGGTCTGTGCGAGACGCAGGACTTGTTCAACAACAGCGCCGGAGCCGTGGTGGCGGCTGCTCTTGCGGCCGGTTACGTGGCGTTGCGCGACCGCACGGCGGTACACCGATGAACGGGCCTGGACGAGGTTCCCGGCTGACCACCCTCGTGGGTGTTCCCGGCGAGGGAACACCCACGAGGGGTTCGTGTCAGGACTCGCCGAACGCCCTGCCGGAACAGATCGGCGTCTCGCCGGACTTCACCAGGCAGACCCGGATGGCCACCGGGGTGTTCTCCCCGATGTTGCCGCTCGCCCAGCCACTGCAGTAGGGCGACGCGTGGCCGCGGGTGTTGACGACGCGGTCGGTGTCCCAGGTCGCGCCGGGGTTGATGTCCAGCTGGGTCTCGATGCCCCAGCCGTCCGCCAGCGTGTCGCAGGCGCGGATCGCGTCGCCGGGCACGCTGCCGTCCGGGTCGGCGTTGAAGTCGCCGTACCCCGCCAGGGCCGATCCCGCGTAGATGTTGATCCCGGCGTCCGCCGACTGGATGCCGAGCTCGAATCTCACCTGCGACTCCGGGGCCGCGCTGGCCTGACCGCCCACCAGCACCAGGCCCATCGTGCTGGCCAGGACCGCGAGTGCCGTGAAGGTGCGCTTCATCCGTTTTCCTTCCGTCGAACGGGTTTGTGCACCGCCATTCGTAGGGGGTCGCGGTGTTGTCCAGCAGCAGGTCACCGCCCTGGCCAATCAACAGCGGCCAACGCGGGCCCCGCAGATGCGGGCGATCACGGCGTCCGGGTCGAGGTCCCACCTGATCACGCGGGGGTCGGCGCCGGTGGACGCCAGCGTGTCGCCGTGGAACGCGACGGAGTTGACCGGACCGGTGTGGCCGGTCAGCGTGGCCACCTGCTCGCGGGTTCCGGTGTCCCACAACGTGATCACCGTGTCGCTGCCGGCGACCGCGAGGCGCGTTCCGGTGCCGTTGAGCGCGAGTTCCCGCACCGCGCCGCGTTGACCGGGCAGGGTCGCGCTCTGCCGGCGGGCCGCGACGTCCCAGAAGATCACCGCGCCACTGGCGTCCCCGGTGATCAGCGTCCGGCCGTCGGGCGTGAACGCGATGTCCCGCAACGCGTTCCCGAGCTCACCGAGCACCGCGAGCTCACGGGAGTGCTCGACGTCCCAGAGCACGATCCGGCCGTCGTTGCCCCCGGAGGCCAGCACCGCGCCGTCCGGGCTGAAGTCCAACGCCTCCACCGCGGCCGTGTGCGCGACCGGGAGGTTGCGCGGCGGCGCGCCGGAAGCCGGGTCCACCAGCCTGATCGTGCGATCGGCGCCGCCGGAGGCGACCAGGTTCCCGGCCAGCACCAGGCTGGTCACCGGACCGTCGTGCCCGGCGATGGTGCGCACCGGCTTTCGCGACTCCAGGTCCCACGCGGTGACCGCGCCGTCCTCCCCTGCCGACACCAGGGTTCCGCCGGGGTGGAACGCGACCGACTTCACCGTCGCGGGCGCGTCGAGCTCGGTGATCAGCGTCCCGGACGGGTCCCAGACCTTGATGGACCTGTCCGCGCCCCCGGTCGCGATCCGCCCGTCGGCCGCCGTGGACACACCGAACGGCGGAGCCGCATGTCCGGTGAACGCGGGCAAAGCGACCTGCCACACGCTCACGCTGTCGTCGCCGCCCGCCGCCAGCTTCGTCCCGTCAGGGCTCAGCCCCGCTGCGAAGAACGCACCCGTGCGCGAGATCAGCCCGGTCAGCCAGCCGCCGTCGGGCACCGACCACCACCGCACGCTGCCGTCGTCGGCCGCGGACATCAGCATCCGGCCGTCCGGTCCGAACCTGACGGACCTGATCCCCGCGGTGTGCCGCCGCAGGAAACTCGGCTCTCCCCCGGCCCGCAACACGACCTGGCTGTCCGCGCCACCACTGGCCAGCGCACCGCCATCCCTGCTCAACACCACCGCGAGCACCGGTCCGCGATGGTCCTGGTGGACCTGCTGCGCGCCCGTGGCCCGGTTGTGCACGAGCACACCGTTCCTCCCGGCCAGCGCGACCAGGTCACCGCCCAGCGCCACGTCGTGGACCTCTTCGAGGGAATGCGGGATCCGCACCACCTCCCGGGCGCCTTCCCACACGATGACCGTGCCGTCCTGCGACGCGGACGCCATCAGCCGGCCGTCCTCGCTGTAGGAGATGCTGTTGATCCGGCCGTGCGCCACGGGAAGGACGTGCGCGGCGACCTTCTTGTTCAGGTCCCACAACACGATCTGCTCGTCCTCACCACCAGAGGCGAGCGCCGGAGCGGAGGGGTGGAACGCCAGCGCGCGCACCGGCTTCGAGTGCTGGGTCAACGCGATCGGCGCAGCGGTCCCGGAAGGCGAGCGGACCAGCACGGATCGATCGTCCCCCGCGGACGCCAGCAGCGTGCCGTCCTGGTTGAACGCAACCGCCCGCACCGCACCGCGGTGGTCCTTCAGCAACACCCGCGGTGGTTTGTAGGCGGCGGTGCTCAGCAACGCACCGCGCGCCTCGACCGTCGGTGACGTGCGGAAAGCCTGCACGGCAAGGGCTTGGGCCGCGTCCGGCCACGACCCGCTGAGGTCCTGCGCCTGCAACGCGAGCTGCCGGGACAACGCGACCTTCTCCCCGGCGACGGCGGCACGGCGCTGCACGACCGCGACACCCGTGATCACCAGGCACGCCACCAGCAACACGGCCAGGGACTTGACGAGGGTGCGCAACCGCCGCGACTGCCGCCGGACACCGGCGCGTTCGGCGGTCTCGTGCGCCTCGCTCGCCGCGACGAACTCCCGTTCCAGCTGCGACAACGCGACCGGCGAGTCCGCGGCCAGCGACCGCGCGACCTCCAGCCGCACACCTCGGTACAGGGCACCGGAATCGCGGTCGACGGCGTCCCAGGCGTGCGCGGCCGTCGTGAGGTCCTGGTGCTGCTGAAGGCGTTCGCGGTCTTCCTCGAGCCACGTCCGCAGCCGCGGCCAGGCCCTGGTCAACGCCTCGTGCGCCAGCTCCACGCTGCCGTTCGCCACGACCACGAGCCGCGCGGTGACCAGGGCGTTCAACGCCGGCCCCATCACCTCGTCCAGCGCGACCCGCCGCCGCAGGTCGCAGGCGCCCTGACCGGGCTGCACCAGCCTCAGCAGCAACGATCGAGCCGCGGCCTGATCAGCGGGACCCAGCTCCGTGAACGCCTGCTCGGCGGTGGCCGCGATCGCACCGGACACCCCGCCGCTCGCCCGGTACCCGGCCAGGGTGAGCCTGTTGTTCTCCCGTCTTCGCCACGTCTCCAGCAAAGCGTGGGACAGCAACGGCAAGGCACCCGGCTGACCGTGCGCGTCGATCACCGCCGCCGACACCATGTCCGGTTCGACCTTCAGGCCGGCGGAGGTGGCGGGCTCGACGACGACCCGCCGCAACTCCTCCGGCGTCATCGGCCCGACCAGCACCTGCGCGTCCCGCAGCGCGGTCACCAGCGCGGGGATCGCCGCGCACCGGTCCAGGAAGTCGATCCGGCAGCCGATGACCACCTTGGCGTCACACGACAACAACGCCGCGACGAACGCGTCGCGCTCGTCCGGGTCGGCGCACAGCGTGAACATTTCCTCGAACTGGTCCACGACGACCAGTCCCGGCTTGTCCGCGGTCTTGGCCGTCAGCTCCCGCACCGGGTGGGCGGTGGGCGTCAGCACGGCCGACGACAACGACAGCGAGGGCACCAGACCGGCCCTCAGCAACGACGACTTCCCCGATCCGGACGCCCCGAACACCCCCAGGAACGACCGCTTCCCCACCTCCCCCGCGAGATGCTCGACGAGCTCCTCACGCCCCCGGAACAGCGACGCGTCCTCGGGCTGGAACGCCGCGAGGCCGAGATAGGGAGCGCTCTCGTCACCGGGCCCGAGGACCTCGGCGACCACCTCCCGCCACTGCCGTTCCCAGTACTCCGCATCCCCCTCGCAGGCTTCGACGTACCCGAGCGTCACGGCCAGCGTCGGCAGCTGCGTGCCACCCGCCGCCTCGGACAACGCCGTGGACGAGAAATGAGCCCTTCTGGACAACTCCCGGTAGCTCGGAGATCCGGCCTTCTCGCGCAGCCGGCGCAACTCCCACGCGAAACGCTGGACCGGGCCTTCGTTCGGGTCGAGCGGACGTTCTGGCCGTCCCACCCGCACCTCCTCTGTTCGACTACGAATGATTGTCCAGGCCCATCAACCGTTGCTGGACAACTCCCACCGCATGAACGTGGACGCCGTGAAACGACTCGGGTTCATCATCGCGGTGTTGTTGCTGGCAGCGGGCACGCCGGCCACGGCAGCGCCCAACCAGATCACGGAACGGGACGGTTCCGCGTTCTCGCTGACGCCGGACTGGTCATTGGACGCGCAGGCCGCGGGGCTCGCCTCCACGCTGGGTTCCCGCCTGCCGGTGTCGGACGTGCTGGCGGCGGCCAACCGGTCCACGAACGACTGCTCCGCCAGTCGCAAGCAGGCTCAGCCGGAGTACTACGACCGCACGGACATCCCGTTGCAAGCAAACCAGATCCTGCGCAGCAGCGACCGGTTCTGCTGGGACGACAGCGACAGCAAGGTGTCCTACTGGGTGCCCCAGGGCGTGACCGGATCGTCCGACGCGGACGACGACGGCCAGTGGGGACCGAACAAGGTCATGGCCGTGAGTTGGCACTACGACACCGCGAAGGCCGGGACGCCGACGGACCACGGGGCACGGCTGTCCCTGGTGGACCGGGTGAGCGGCAGGTACCGGCACGTGCTGCTCGTGGAGCCGACCAGCTCGTCGAACTTCCGCGCGGTGCCGATCCACGCGGGCGGACTGGCGTGGCTGGGGCAGTACCTCTACGTCGCGGACACCTCGCGCGGCCTGCGGGTGTTCGACATGGAACGCGTGCTGGAGGTGGCCACCGACCAGGACGACGTGATCGGCAAGAGCGGCAGCAAGTACTACGCCTACGGCTACCGCTACGTCCTACCGCAGGTGGCGACGTACCGGCAGGCGATCACGCCGCCGTCTCCGTGCGTGCCCCAGCCCAACGCGCTGTGCTACTCCTCGCTGGGGCTGGACCGCAGCACGACGCCGGACACGCTGGTCGTCGGTGAGTACCGGGACGGCCGCAGCACCGACCTGTCCGTCGACGGCGGCCGCGTCGTGCACTACGACGTCGACGCGTCGACCCGCAAGCTCGCGGTGTCCTCGGGCAAGGCCGTGCCGAGCAGGGCGGTGACCACGCCGAAGAGCAACGTCCAGGGCGTGCAGACGTGGCAGGGCGACTACTACCTGGGCCGCAGCTCAGCCGACAAGCACAGCTTCCTGTTCGCCGGGTCCGCGGACATGAACACCTACAGCTGGGCGGTCGGCGGCGAGGACCTCTATTACGAGCACGGCAGCGGTCTGCTGTGGACGGCCACCGAGCACGCCTTCAACGCCGCGGGCACGTTGATCGACAAGCGGGTCGTGTTCGCCGTCCCGCTCGCCGGGATCACCCCGCGATGAGCGTTCGGGCTCCCGTGTCCTGGGGGCACGGGAGCCCGAACGCTCGGTTCACCGCGGACACACGGGGTCATCCCGTCAGGACGACAGCCGGGCCGGACGTGGCGAAAAGGCTGTCGAACACCTGGGCGCGGTCGAAGGACAGGGCGTGCTCGCGTGCCCGGTCCGCCATGAGTCGCCGTTCCCCGGTTGACATGTCGAACACCACCCGGTCGATCGCGGCGGCGATGTGGGTGGCGTTCCCGGCCTCGACGAGAACGGCCGTGCTGCCCACCGCTTCGCCGACGCCTCCGGTGGTGGTCGTGATCACCGGCCCGCCGCCCGCGAGCATCTTCTCGGTCAGCGCGATGCCGAAGGTCTCGACGAAGTCCGGTTCGGGCTTGGTCGGCAGCGCGTACACGGCGCAGCCGTTCATCAGCAGCGGCTTCTCCTCGTCCTCCACGTCGGTGAGCAAGAGGATCCGGTCGTCGTGCCGGGTGATCGCCCGGAGGTGCTCCAGCTCGGGGCCGTTGCCGGCGATCACGAGCTTCAGCCGTGACCTCGCCCGGCACCGGGCGAACGCGTCCACCAGGTCGTAGATGCCTTTGGCCCGTGTCAGCCGGGACAGGAACAACACGTACCCGTCGCGTTCCAGGCCGCGTCGCTTCAGGGCGGCGTCCACGACCGCCGGATCGAGCCCGAGGTACGCCGACGTGTCGATCGGCGGGTAGCTGACCGATATCCGGCGCACGCACTGGTGGGCGAACCGGGTGCCGCAGTGCGCGTCGACGGCCTCCGCGCAGGCGATGATCTCCTGCCTGGTGTACTCCGACACGGCGATCACCTCGTCGTTGGCGAGGAACCGGGTGAACAGGACCACGGCTGCCCCGAACCGCTTCTCGGACAGGCACGAGCGGATCACGTTGGTGACGTCCGAGCCGACCGCCTTCGCGATGGTGTGGACGTCAGGTGCGTAGCCGGCCGCGCGTGCCGCGTCGACGGCGTCTCGCACCACGGCGTCGTGGGGAGCGAGGTACATCGACACGCAGGTGGTCGGGACCGGCTCGGCGAGCAGTTCGACCAGGCGTCCCGTCAGCCCGGCCAGGTACCGGCCGTCGGGCACCCGGTAGTCGCCGACCGGCTCGGGCCGCTCCACGGTGATGCCCTCGCTGTAGGGCAGGATCCCGTCCAGCGGCTTGAGCGGCAGACCTGCCGCCTGCAGCACGGGTATCGGCCAGGTCAGCAGCCGGACGTCGTCGAAGCCGCGGGTGAGCGCGACCTCGGCGAGGTTGCGGGCTTCTCCGGAGTGACCGCAGATGACTGGGTCGGCCCGGACCACGATGACGAGACGGCGGCTTGGCCTGCTCATGTGCGAGTCCCCCTTCCGAGCGGATCGGACATTGATGGCGGCAGGATCCTGCGTCCCCACTCCGAGGGGTGCGGGCCGAGTTCGAGCAGCAGCCGGCCGCCGGCGTGGACGTCGGACGCGCGCAGGTGCGCCGCGTCCAGTGGTTTGCCGTCCAGCCGGGCGGACTGCACGTACTGCGGCGGCGGGTCCGCCTCCAGCCCGTCGGAACTGATGGACGTCTCGCGGTGTCCACGCGTCTCGATGACGAAGTCGCGGTCCCCGAGGTGCAGGGTGGCGTGGCTGAAGGCGGGCGCGTTGACGAGGAACAGGTTCTGCCCGGCGACCGGGAACAGGCCGAGCGAGGCCCACACGTACCAGGAACTCAGCCCGCCCGAGTCGTCGTTGCCCGGCAGGCCGCCGGGACCGGTGCCGAACTGCCAGGTCAGTGCCGCGTGCACGATCTCGGCCGTGCGGTCCGGCCGAGCCGCGTAGTGGTAGGACCACGGCGCTTCCATGTCCGGCTCGTTGTTCAGCCCCTCGAACCGGTTCAGCAGGTATCCGGCCGCCATCTCCGCCGGGTCGGGCCGCTTGCCGGGCTGCGCCACACGCGGGGCGCCGTAGCCGAAGAAAGCGTCGAGCGTGCTGACGAAAGCCTCGTTCCCGCCGACCATCGCGATTCTCGCGGCCATGTCGTGCAGCAGCCGGAACGAGTAGTTCCACTTGCCGCCCTCGTAGAACGAGGAGTCGAGGAGCAGGCCGGTGTCCGGGTCGAACGCGTTGGACCACAGGCGGCTGCGCGCGTCGAGGTCGTCGGCGAGCTGGACGTCGTTCAGGGCCCTGGCCACGCCGGCGGTGCAGTGGCAGGCGTAGGCGAGGTCGAGCGTGTGCGAGATCGGGTGCACGACGCCGTGCTCGTAGAAGTCCTCGCCGTACATCCGGCGCAGGTCGTCGTACATGTGCACCAGCGCCCAGGTCCAGTCCAGGTCGCCGAGGCCGAGGGCGTGCACGTCGGCCAGCGCGGTGTGGACCAGCGCGCTCGCTTGCCGGAAGAACCTGTCCGCGCCGCGAGCCATCCGGTATCCGATGGGGAAGTTGCCTTCCTCCTCGCAGACCCGGATCAGCGACTCCAGGAGATCCACCGACCGGTCCGGGCAGAGGGCCATGAGCAACGGCAGCTGGGTCTTGTAGATGTCCCACATCGTGCAGATGTCGAACACGAAGGGCCCGGAGGACGGCCAGAACGGGCTCTCGTCGTCGGCGAAGCACGGCTTGATCAGGGAGTGGTACAGGGCCGTCGCGAACACCTGCCGCCTGGCCGGTGACCCGCCCTCGACCTCCACCCGGCCCACGTGGTCGCGCCACCGGGCCTTGGTCTGCGCCCGGACGACGTCGAACGCCGGCCGCCCGTCACCGCATTCGCGGTACAGGTTCTCCCTGGCCTGTTCACAGCCGCGCAGCGAGAACCCGATCTGGATCTCGACGCTCTGCCCGGCGGTGGTGGGGCCCATGTAGAGCATCCCGAACGGGCGCAGCGTGGTCTGCCTGATGCGGTCGAAGTCGAGCCGCGTGCCCCCCTCGATCAGCCGGCGGTCGTGCCAGAGCATCTGCCGCCAGCCCGGACTGTCGACCCTGATGTACACGGACAGCGGCACGCCTTCGACGACCACCGTTCCCTGGGCGCGGCCGTTGCCGAGGCTTTCCACGTGCGCCCGCAGCGGCACCGTGCGGCCGAGGTCGATGGCCAGCCCGCCGCAGGACAGGTCGACGACGATCCGTGCGCTGCGGTGCTCGGGGAAGACGTACCGGTGGACGGCGACCTTGGCGCCGACGGTGACCTCACATCGGATGCCGGTGTCGAGAGCGGCCGCGTAGTACCCCGCTTCCGCGTTCTCGTCGTGCAGCGGCCAGGCCTCGCCGAGAACGTCCAGCGGCTGCACCATCGGGGTCACCCGCACGTAGTTGTAGTACTTGCGGATCGCGCCGGTACCGGACTGCTGGAAGTGGGTGAACCCGGACGCCTGCGGCCGGTCGAACATCTCCTCCGGCTGCCCCTCGGTGTTCTTCGCGTAGAGGCCGTACCCGGTCGGATAGGCACCGGAGTAGGCGCAGGCGGACACCATGCCGAGCGGGGACGTCGCGCCGGGGTGGGTGTTGCCGACCTGCGCTTTCGGCCACCACCAGGTGGCCGCCAGCCCCTGCGCCGCAGGCAGTGAGGTGGCAGCCGTTCCGATGAAAGGATCGATCTCGTCGAGGATGACGCGACACTATGTGAGCGCGGGCACCGCGTTGGTTTCAGCGATATGAACATGTGGCCAGGTGCGCGGAAGTGGTCGCGCTGATCTCATCGGGCAAGCAGCTTGGCGATCCCGAACTCGAACCGCGCGTCGAACGACTCCTCGGCGAGGAAGGGAAGAACGCGCTGCAGTGACGGCCGTTCCCCGACGGCGAGATCGCCCGAGCCGTGGGGTTGCGCCTGCTCCTCCTGCGCCAGGCCGAGGACGAAGTAGATGACGCTCCAGCACGTCCACGCGGCATCGCGCGCGGTCAGTCCGCCGTCCAGCAGTGCGGCGACGAGCGCTTCCGCCGTGTCCAATGTGGCCGGTTCCGCCGCGTAGGTGCCCGCCACGACAGCGGCGCCGTCGCGGTGCGCCAGCAGCGCCTGCCGATAGCGGCGCGCGATCTCGGCGGCCCGGTCGCGCCAGTCCTCCGGCAGGCCGTCGAGGGAGACGCCGGCGACGATCGCGTCGGCCATCAGCTCTTCCAGCCGCGCCTTGGTCTTGACGTGCCAGAGGACGGTGTTCATCCGCACGTCGAGCTTCTGCGCGATGGCGCGCATCGACACCGCCTCGGCGCCGCGCTCGTCGAGGATCTCCAGCGCGGCCCGCACCACGTCCGCTTGACTCTTGGTCACTGACCTAGTCTACTCGACGACAAAGCATTGGTCAGTGACCAAGGGAGAGAGTCATGCACGACGTCGTCATCGTGGGCGCGGGGCCGACCGGGCTCTGGCTGGCAGGAGAGCTGCGGCTGGGAGGGGCCTCGGTCGTGGTGCTGGAAACGCGGCCCCGGCGGGACGAGAACTCCAAGGCGCTCACGATCCACCCCCGCACGATCGAGATCCTCGACTGCCGGGGAGTGGCAAAGCCGTTCCTGGCGGAGGGCGTCCGGATCCCGAACGGGCACTTCGGCGGGCTGCCCGACCGCATGGACTTCTCCGTGCTGGACACGCCGTACCCGTTCACGCTGGCATTGCCCCAGGCTCGCACCGAGGAACTGCTCGAACAGCGCGCCGTCGGCACGGGCGCGGCGGTGAGACGGAGTTGCCGGGTGGTGGGCCTGTGCCCTGAAGGGGTCGAACTGGCTGATGGCGAGATCGTCGCCGGGCGCTACGTGGTCGGCTGCGACGGCACGCGCAGCACCGTGCGGGAAGCCGCGGGCATCGACTTCCCCGGCACCGACGCCACGACGTGGGGGTGGCTGGGCGACGTCGTCCTCGACGCCCCGCCCGAGCGCGGGTTCGCGAGCGTCACGGGCCCCGCCGGTGGCCTGATGATCGTGCCGCTGCCGGGTGGCGTGCACCGGATCGTCGGCGGCGACCCGGCCACGAACCGTCCCGGATGGCCCGGTGACCTGACGCTGGACGAGCTGCGCGCCACCGTCGAGGTGATCGCCGGTACCGACTTCGGCATGCGCGACCCGAAGTGGTTGTCGCGCTTCGGAAACGCCACCCGGCAGGCCGCCACCTACCGGTCCGGTCCCGTCCTGCTGGCGGGAGACGCCGCGCACATGCACTTCCCGACCGGCGGGGTCGGCATGAACGTCGGCATCCAGGACGCGCACAACCTCGGCTGGAAACTCGCCGCCGTCGTCACCAGCCGCGCGGACGACGCGCTGCTCGACACCTACCACTCCGAACGGCACCCGGTGGGCGCCGATCTGCTCCGGCACACCAGGGCCCAGACCGCTTTGGTGACGGCGTACTCGGCCGAAGGGCAGGCGTTGCGCGCGGTCGTCAGCGACCTGATCGCGTCCGCGCCGGACATGTCCAAGGTGCTCGCCGAACGGCTGTCCGGCCTCGACGTCGCCTACGCCACCGGCAGGCGTGTGCGTGACCAGCGGCTACCGGACGGCGGCACGCTCTTCACACGACTGCGCGCCGGCGGTCACGTGCGCACCGACGCGGGACTCGTGCGGCCCGACGGGCACCTCGCCTAGCTCCGGCCGAGTGCCGACCTGGTTCTCCACGTCGGTCACCTCCCGGGCTTCCGGCCGTCCACGGAGACGGAGAAGTTCTCGATCGCGTTGCCCGCACCTCCGCGCCACAGGTTGAACCCGGCCTCGACCGCGATCAGGTACCAGTCCGGCGAGACCACGCCTCGTCCGACGGAGTCCCCGGTGAACGCGCTGATGTCGAGGTCCTTGACGGTGGTGGCCTCACCGACGCGTTCGTAGGTGATGCGCACACGGCCCTGGTCACGTGCCAGCCACACGTTCCACCGGGCGTCCGAGATCGGCACCTCGCGGGCCAGCAGAACCCCGCCTGGCCGGACACCGCCGACGCCGCGGAGCCAGATCACCATCTCCGCACCGTCCGGCGTGCCCTCGGCGACAGGTCCGGTGTGGAACCACACCACGTAGGCGGCGTTGAAGACCCCGGCGTCGACCTGGCTGCTGACCCAGTCGCTGGTGACACGAGGCATCGCCGACACCTGCACCGGCAGGCCGCCGACATCGGTGCACTCCTGCCAGTGACACCCCCTGACCAAGGACGGGGTGGCCGCGGGAGCGCCGTCCGGCGACACGTCGTGCTCGGCGCTCTCGATCCGCAACGACTGGTCCCCCACGGTGATGCACTGGGGCGTTTCGGCGTTCCACACGTTGTTCTGGGCGAAGTAGTCCGTCCCACCGGCCGGAGCGACGCCGTCCCGGGAACAGAGGGAGAGGGTCGAGCCCGCCGCGGGTCCCACGTTCGACAGGACCAGGCCGACGATCGCGGCGATCAACGCTCCGCCCAGTCCGAGCGCCACGAACGCGCCGGCGACGCGGAAGGCGATGTGAGCGGCGGGATTCATCCGTGCTCCTCCTTCGATGGCCCGAAGACACCGGCGCCACGGTGCACGACGCCCTGCAGAGGCATACGCCTTGCCCGGCGATGGAGTTCATCCCGGCTCGCGGACCGACACCGGCCATCGGCACGCGGTCCCTGCCACGTCGGGACGTTGTGCCCTGGGGCGGCTGCTCCGAGCCACGCAGGATGCGTGGGTTCCCACGGCCCTCAGGAGGCTTGCGGTGCACCAGACCCGCGACAGACGCACGCCCGTCTCGCTCGCCCGGTACTTCGACAGCGTCGTGGACGCCCTTGCCCGCGAAGGCATCGACGTCGCCCAGGTGGTGCTGGAACTCACCCCGGCAAGTCCGATGCGCGGCCAGGTGATCACCGGACGCGGTCCGGTGCTGCGCTGGCGTGAGGACCTCGGGTGGAGCAACGGGATCAGGACCACGAGCCCGGCCGCACACCCCGGTGAGGTCGCCGCGCTGCTCGATCAGCCGCCGCCAGGACCTGTGTGAGGTCCTCGCCGACGCCCTCTGCTGTCCCTCAGCTCCCTGCCACCGTCAACTGCCCGCACGTGCGGGTTCGGCGGTGAACTCGACGTCTGTCACGCCTGCGACCGCGCGGACCAGCACCTCGACCACGTGCCGTTCGGTGGCGCTGTTCCCCTTGTCCACGATGGACGCCTTGCCGCCGGTCACCGCGACCTGCCACCGCTGAGCGCCACCGACCATCCCGAGCCGGTTGTGGATCTCGGCCTCGACCACCCAGTCCGCGCGGGTGATGGAGCGCAGCATGTCGCGGCGGGTCACGATGCCCACGAGGTGGCCCTCGTGCACGACCGGCACGCTGCGCACACCGTGATCGAGCATCAGGCCGGCGACTTCGGCCAGGTCGGTGTTCGGGCTCACGGTCACCGGGGACTTCGTCATCACCTGGGCGACCACCTCCGCAGGCGCCTGCCTGGCTTCGACGGGTTCGCCGTGCACGAGCCACCTCGGGTCCTGCGGCAGGCGGTTCCGCAGCAGATCGGCTTCACCGACCACGCCGACCAGCGCGCCCGAGGCGTCGACCACGGGCAGGGCGGTGAAGCCGCGTTCGGCGATCAGCCGGGCGGCGTCACGCGCAGGTGTGTCCTGTTCGACGACCACGACGTCCGTCGTCATCACGTCTCGAGTCCTCATGGCGCTCCTCAGCCGAAGATTTCGGTCTGACGGGCGTGCGTGGTGTCGTTCCACCCAGCCCGCAGTTGGTTCCGCACGTCCACCACGCCGGGCAGAGCGCGCACGAGGTGTCCGGCGATCTCGACCTCGCTCTGACGCTCCAACCTCCCCAGCACCGTCACCACACCGTCGGTCACCGCGACGTGGACCAGGTCGGGGTCGATCCACAGCATCCGGCCGAAGACCTCGTCGCGAATCGTCGTGCGCAGCTCCTCGTCCGCACGCACGAAGAGCTTCAGCAGGTCGCGGCGGGACAACACGCCGACGAGCGCGCCGTCGGAGTCCATGACGAAGAGCCTGCGCACACCTGTTGTGGCCAGTTCTCGTGCCGCTGCGCTCGCGGCGAGGTCTGGAGCGATGGTCTTCACCGGCGAGGTCATCACGTCACGGGCGGTCACGCCGTGTGCCTGTTCCCACCGGTGCTTCGTCGCACGGCCGGCGAACACACCCGGTGCGTCCTCGGTACCGCCGCGGAACTCCTCCTTCGGCATCAGGTCGGCTTCGGAGACGACGCCGACCGGATATCCGCCGTCCAGCACGGGCACGGCACTGACCTTGTTGTCCTGCAGCAGCTGCACGAGGTCCTTGAACGGGCACTCGACGTCTGCGGTGATCACCTCACGTGTCATCAACGAGGCGACTGTCGGTTCACGCATGACACCCTCCGGCAATCCTCGGTCCGTCTGTGACCAAGCCTCGTCGGCGGCGCAGCGGTCAGACACCTGCCAAGGGCGCGGATGAGCCGGGCGTTCTGACCCATGGTGACAGGACCCAAGGACCCTGAACCCGAGCGCACGTCGCCAGCACGCTGGAGTCATGAGCGAAAAGTCACGCATCGTCGTCGGGATCGACAAGTCACCTGCCGCCCGCGCCGCACTGTCCTGGGCAGTGCGGGAAGCCAGGCGCACCAACACCTCTGTGCTCGCTGTGAGCGTGTGTCAGCTGGGTTTCGACGCGGCTCACAAGGAGGATCTGCGGGCAGCTCTCGAATCGCTGGGTCCAGAGGCGGACGGAGTGCAGGTGGAGTTGCAGACGCCGCACGGCACTCCAGGTCCGGCCCTCGTGGAGCTGTCGAAGCACGCACCGTGCCTTGTCGTGGGCGGAACCGGCCATCACAAGCGAGATCTGCTGGTGTTCAGCTCCGTCACCTCCTTCTGCCTGCGGCACGCGCTGTGCCCGGTTGTGTTGGTTCCGGTCGCTGAGGAGCAGCACGCGGGTCCGTTGATGCTGCGGTGAGTGACGCCGGTCCCGGTCAAGCCAGGACGTAGGCCCCTCACCCGCAGACGCCCGTGCTGCGAGTTTCAGAACAGGACTTCTACGTGGAGGTGAGCGGGATGGACCGCGGTCAACCGGACGAGACGACGGTGCGAGCGGCGGTGGCACTCGCCGGACGGGCGCCGTCGGTGCACAACTCCCAGCCATGGCGCTGGGAAGTGGGTACGCGCAGCCTGCACCTGTACGCCGATCGCACGCGCACACTGCCTGCGACCGATCCCCAGGGCGCCGACCTGGTCGTGAGCTGCGGAGCCGCGTTGCACCACCTGCGGGTCGGTCTCGCGGCGCTCGGCTGGCGCGCGAAGGTCCACCGTCTGCCCAACCCCGCCCTGCCCGACCACCTGGCCGCGATCGAGTTCGAAACGATGGAACCGCGGGAGTCGCACGTTGCACTTGCCGCCGCGATTCCCCGCAGGCGTACCGATCGACGTGCGTTCTCCTCCTGGCCCGCCCCTGACGAGATCCTCCAGCAGCTCGTGGTGACCGCTCGCGCCGAAGGAGTGGACGCCCATGTCATCACCGGCAAGGCGCACGACGAACTTCTGATCGCGATCGGCAAGGCCGCCGCCGTCCAGGAAGCCGACCCCGCGTACCAGGCCGAGATCCGGCAGTGGAGCGGCGTCTACCCCGGTGCGTCGGCCGGTGTCCCCGCCGCGAACATCCCCGTGGGCTCCCACCAGTACGGCGACCTCCGAATGCGCGAGTTCGCGCCCGGCTCCTTGCTGCAGGGCGGCCGCACCGTGCTCGACGAGGGCGCAGGCACCCTGCTGGTGCTGAGCACGTCGTCCGACGACGACCTGTCCCGGCTCCGTGCGGGCGAAGCGACCAGCGCGGTGCTGCTGGAAGCCACCGCCGCAGGCCTCGCGACCTGCCCGCTCAGCCAGCCGCTCGAAGTCGTCGAGACCAGGGAACTGGTGCGCGACGAGGTTCTCGGCGGCGCCGCCTGCCCGCAGCTGGTGATCCGCGTCGGCTGGGCCGCGTTCAACGCCGACCCGCTGCCCGCCACACCCCGCCGACCCGTCATCGACCTCCTCCGCGACCAGGAGCAGAAGTGACCACCTACATCCGCGACTTCACTGCACTCGGCAAGAACGACACCTCTGTCGCCGGTGGCAAGGGCGCCAACCTCGGCGAACTCACGCGCGCCGGACTTCCTGTGCCTCCCGGCTTCGTCGTGACCGCCGAGGCGTTCCTGACGTCCATGAGCCAGGTTCGCGACGACCTCGCCGCGGAGCTCAGGATCGCGCTCGACCGCGGTACCTCGCCGCAGCGGCTGGAGGAGTGCGCCGAACGGATGCGGGACCTGGTGCGCAAGGTGGGGATCTCCGACAACGTGCGGCACGCGGTGCTGGAGGCATACCGCGGCCTGGGCAACGACGAGTCCGTGGCGGTCCGGTCCTCGGCGACCTCCGAGGACACCGCCGGTTCGTCCTTCGCGGGGATGAACGCGACGTTCACCAACACCCGAGGCGCACACGCGCTGCTGGACCGGCTGCTGGACTGCTGGGTGTCGTTGTTCGGCACCCGTTCGATCGCCTACCGCGCGGAGCAGGGCATCACCGATGAGCCCGCGATCGCCGTAGTGGTGCAGAGAATGGTGAACTCCGAGCGCTCCGGCGTCATGTTCACCGCCGACCCTTCGACCGGCGACCGGGACAAGCTGCTCGTCGAGGCATCGTTCGGGCTCGGCGAGGTGGTGGTCAGCGGGCAGGTCGAACCTGACACGTACGTGTTGCGTCGCAACGGCGACGCAGTCTCCCTCGTCGACACGAGGGTTGGTCGCAAGACGCACAAGATCGTGCGGGGCGCGAACGGCAACGACGAGCGCATCGTGCTCACCCCCGAAGAGTCGCACGCGCAGGTGCTCACCGAGGCTGAGGCCATCGCGATCGGCCAGTTGGGCATGCGCGTACAGCGCCACTACGGCGAACCCCAGGACACCGAGTGGGCCATCGCCGACGGCAAGACCTGGCTTGTGCAGTCCCGGCCGATCACGACGTTGCCGGACGAAACGGTGCCTGCCTCAGGCCCCCTGGTCGCTGGCCTGGCCGCCTCACCGGGCATCGCCTCCGGCCGCGTGCGCGTGCTGCGCTCCCCTGACGAAGGTGGCCGGTTGCGCGACGGTGAGGTGCTGGTCGCCGAGATGACCAATCCCGACTGGGTACCCACCATGCGCCGCGCGTCTGCGGTCGTCACCGACGGCGGCGGCATCACCTGTCACGCCGCCATCGTCGCCCGCGAACTGCGAGTGCCCTGTGTGGTCGGCACCGGTTCGGCCACCACAGTGCTGAAAGAAGGCCAGCAGGTCACCGTCGACGGCAGCACTGGCGAGGTGCGCGCCGGGTCCGCGCCGATCACGACCGCGCCGCGCATCGTCGCGCCCGCCATGCCGTCCACCGAAGCCCTCGGCACGCGTGTGTACGTGAACCTCGCGCTGCCCGAGCACGCTGCCGAGGTCGCCGCGATGCCGGTCGACGGTGTCGGGCTGCTGCGGGCGGAGTTCATGCTCACCGAAGCGCTGGGTGCCGAACACCCGCGCCGGTTCCTCGCCCAACGCGGCCCCGATGACTTCATCAACGCCATGACGTCATCGTTGCTCCAGATCACCCACGCGTTCGCGCCACGTCCTGTCGTCTACCGGACGATGGACTTCCGCACCAACGAGTTCCGCGAACTCAAGGGCGGCGAAGAGTTCGAGAAGCACGAGCACAACCCGATGATCGGTTACCGCGGCTGCTTCCGGTACGTCGACGACCCGATGTTGTTCGGTCTGGAGCTCGAAGCCCTTGCCCGCGTGCGAGAGCAGACGCCGAACCTGCACCTGATGATCCCGTTCGTGCGCACCAAGTGGGAGCTCGAAGCCTGCCTGGAGCAGATCGACCGCAGCCCGCTCGGCCGCCACCGCGGCCTGCACCGCTGGGTCATGGCCGAGGTTCCCTCCGTGGCGTACTGGATTCCCGAGTACGCGCGGTCCGGCATCGACGGCGTCTCCATCGGCAGCAACGACCTCACCCAGCTGATGCTCGGCGTCGACCGCGACTCCGAGCTGTGCGCGGACCTGTTCGACGAATCCGACCCCGCCGTGCTCGACATGATCGGCCGCATCGTCGGCGCTGCCCGTGACGCCGGCATCACCTCGTCGCTGTGCGGGCAGGCACCCTCCAACAAACCGGAGTTCGCCGAGAAACTCGTCGAGTTCGGCATCACCTCGATCTCAGTCAACCCTGACGCGGTTCCCGCCGCCAGAGCGGCGATCGGATCGGCCGAACGGCGTCTGTTGTTGCGGCAGAGGCTTCAGCACCAGATCAGAAGGGACCGCTCAGTCGAGTCGTAACTCCCTGTTGCCCCGAAACACCATTGAGGACGCTGGAGAACGGCGGCGGCGTGCGACACAGATCGTCACGATCAAACCGAAAGCGCGCCGCCGTACCCCTTCGGTCGTCTCCCATCTGCAGGAGGCCACCCATGACCACCCGAGTCGCCATCAACGGTTTCGGCCGAATCGGCCGCGATGTCCTGCGCGCCGCCTTCGACCGGCGCGACACCGCGATCGAGATCGTCGCCGTCAACGACATCACCAGCCCGGAGACCCTGGCTCACCTACTGGCCTACGACTCGACGTACGGCCCGTGGACCAAGCACGTCTCCGTCGAACACGACACCCTCACCGTGGACGGCCACAGCATCCTGGTGACCGCTCAGCCAGATCCGCAGGACCTCAACTGGGACCAGCTCGGCGTCGACATCGTCATCGAGGCGACCGGCCGCTTCCGCACGCGTGAAACTGCAGGCGTCCACCTCGAACGCGGTGCACGCAAGGTGATCATCACCGCTCCCGGCAAGGACGTCGACGCCACGATCGTCTTGGGCGTCAACGACGACATCTACGAGGCGGACAAGCACCACATCGTCTCGAACGCCTCCTGCACCACCAACTGCGCCGCCCCGATGGCGGCCGTGCTGAACGACGCGTTCGGCATCGTCGAGGGCCTGATGACGACCATCCACAGCTACACCGGCGACCAGGCGTTGCTGGACCGCCCGCACAAGGATCTGCGCCGGGCCCGCTCCGCCGCGGTGAACATCATCCCGACCTCCACCGGTGCCGCCCGCGCGATCGGGCAGGTGATCCCGGCGCTGGACGGCAAGCTCGACGGCCTGGCCGTGCGGGTGCCCGTCGAGGACGGCTCGCTCACCGACCTCACCGTGCGCCTGGCCGAGCCGGCGACGGCAGAACAGGTCAACCGAGCGTTCGCGGAAGCAGCCGAACAGCAACTCAAGGGAATCCTGCGGTACACCACCGCACCAGTCGTGTCGCGGGACATCATCGGTGACCCGGCCTCGTGCGTGTTCGACTCCTCGCTCACCAAGGCGCAGGGACAGGTTGTGAAGGTGATGGGCTGGTACGACAACGAGTGGGGCTACGCCAACCGCACGCTGGACCTCACCGACCGCATCGCGCGGACCATGCCATGACCGCGGCCGTCACCCTCGACGAGCTGCCGTTGCTCGCAAGCCTCACGCACACGTGCGGCGCTGGCGGGCATCAGCACGGTCAAGACGTACGAGTCCGGTCACCGGTTGTTCGACGAGGGCGGCATCGCCGACCGGTGCTGGGTCGTGCTCAGCGGGTGCGTAATGATCGACTCAATGACACCGTCCAGCGGTCGCGCGGCGCTGCAGAGCCTCGGCCGCGGCGAACTGGTCGGCTGGTCGTGGGTCGTCCCGCCGCACCGCTGGCACTTCGGCGCCACCGTCGTGACACCAACCCGTGCGCTCGTGGTAGACGCCGTGCGGCTGCGCGAGTTGGCCGACGCCGATCCTGAATTCGGCTACCGCATCGCGCTGATCATGGTCCGAACGCTGGCCGACCGCTTGCAGACCACCCGGATCCGGTTGCTGGACCTGCAGAACTAATCCTGACATGCGCACACGACGAAGCCGGGCACCGCACGGGACCCGGCTTCGTCAGCGGCTGGCCGCCTCGATCTCGGAGAGCGCCTCGGCGATCGAGGAACTCCACATTTCGATGGCCGGCCACTCACGGAAGTCGCCGAACCGGCCACCGACGGCACGGAACACCAACGCCCCGAACCATCCGAACCGCTCGGCGCTGACAACGCCGGTGAACAGCCGATGGTCGATCGGAGCGACGTGGTCGAGCAGCCCCGCCAGGAGATCGGCCTCCGCCAGGCTCGCCCACCTGCGCCACGGCCCACTCAGCGCCCCCGGCATACCGACGCTGAACAGCCAGACGGGCTTGCCGCACAACGCCTTCCGTTGTGCGGCGAGAAAGTCCCGTCCCAATGGCAGCCAAGCTTGGTCACGCACAGCACTTCCCAGAACGTACGCGTCATAGCTTCGCGCGTCGCTCACTTCGTCCATGGTTCGGGCCACCACCTCATGACCGCGCGCATGCAGTGCCGCGGCGACCGCTTCGGCGATGCTCGCCGTGGAGCCGCCTCCACTCGCGTACCCGACCAGAACTCTCACGACCGCCTCCGCGCCCCGAGTACGGCTGCGGTCACCAACAGCGCTCCCAGCAGCGCGAGCACCGCACCGCTGACGGCGAGGCCGATCGACAGCGGTCGCAGGCCTGGCACGGTCGCCTGCGCGGTCAGCTCGGTGTCGACCGCGCGAGAGCCATCCACATTGAGCACGACGGCGCTCCAGCTGCCGGCTTCCGGATGCCAGCTCACCGTGCCGACGCCCGAGGCGGCCCAGAACGTCTCGTTCCCAGGAGCAGGCGCGGCTGCACCGTCTCGGTGGACGTAGGTGACCTGGCCGTCCGCCATGTCGACCTCATCGTGGTCCACACCGGACAGATAGCGCGCCACCTCATCGGTGCGTCCGATGCCGATGAACTCGTCCTCAGCGGCCTTCAGCCGCACGTCGCCGAGCCACCGGTCCACGACCGTCCAGTCACCCTCGGCCCGGTGCAACTCCAGGGTGCCGAACTCCAGCGCATAACCGTTGCTGTGGAAGGATTGCGGTGGTGTGCTGAGGTAACCGGCGGAGTCACGTTGCGTCGCGTCTGCCCACAGTGTGAACCCACCAGTGCCCCCTACTGCCGCACCGGTGATGAGGAGCAGCACGCCGATGATCGCCGCTGCGGTCCTTCCCGCCGACCAGCCACTGGCGCTCGGAGGAGCGGGAGGTGGCGACTGGTCGATCGTCGTTCCCGGCTCATCGCCACCCATGTCGAAGCGGAAGGGCGGATAGACATCGGTCATCAGGCCCGCATACGCGGCCACGCGCAAGGCCCAGCGGTCCATGCCGAGGACGAAGTCGAACAGGCCCTTCGGATACCGGCCGGTGAACAGCAGAGCGACGCCGGCGAACAACGCCAGGAGGCCGACGAGACCTCCGCCGGAGTTGTAGACCGTCTCGCCCGTTTGGTAAGCGACATAGCTACCGCCGCCGAGGAACACCCCGACGATGATGTAGTGCGGAATGGCGAGCAGCCACCACTTCACCAGCACCAGCCCACGAGAGAGCTTCTCGGGGTAGGCGATGTCGAGCGTCGCGGGATAGTCAGGCTCGGGGCGGAGGCTGAATGGTGGGTACCTGTCCGTCGCCAACGCACCGTAGGCGTAGTAGGCGACGCGCCAGGTCCACCGCAGCACGCCGACGTTGTAGTCGAACAGGACTCGGGGGTACCGGCCGGTGAACAGGATCGCGAAGAAGGCCACCGCACTGAACACCACGAACCCGAGCCACAGGAACGCGAGCACCACGTAGTGCGGGATCGCGAGGAACCACTTCACCAACCAAAGCCAGCGGCTCAGGCCGGAGTCGCGCCTCGCGTGCACCTGTACCGGATCACCGGCGGGCAAGGTTGTCATCACTACCTCCTCTGACAACCAGCCTCATCCGTGAACACACCCAGCACGAGTAACCGGCGGCCCGTCACAGCTGAGCCCAAGGGCCCTGTCCGTCCCTGCATGACCGGCCGATGGGTGTGGGTATGACTGAGATCCTCGTCGCCTGCACGAGAGAGGCTCTTGCTACCAAGGAGATCGCTGAAGCGATCGTGGTCCGGAACCGCTCCGCCTCGTACGAGGTGACCGTCGAGAACGCTGCGGATGTGAGTCAGACTGCTGACACGGAACGAGAAGAGCGGGCCGCTGTGGCTCTTCCACAGCGGTCCGCTCTGCATCGACCTCACGGTTCAGCAGGCGCCGCACAAGGTGCGCGAGACCGCCCAGTGGCTCGTCGCGGCGCGTTGAGTGTTCAGTTGTGCATCTTCACCAACTGGCGGTGCAGGTGGTCCCGGACGGCGTCGATCGCCTCGGTGGCCGTTCCCGCCTCTGCCTGCGCCACCACCGGTGTGCCGTTGACATCGAGGTTCGCGTGCACCTCGATGGTGCGCGGGCCGGCGTTGACGATGCGAACGTGTGCGTAGTTCGTCAGTTCGGGCGCGAACCTGGCGAGCGGTGCGATCCGGTCGTGCGCGTATTCCCGTGCTGTCGGATCACCGGCCTCGACCACGACGTTGGCGATCTCCTGCTGTCCTGCGTTCTTCATCAGTGCTCCTTGTGAGAATCGACGGCCTGTTGCGCCGATGTCCCTGTGCCGCAACGTGACCAGGCCGGTCGAAGCGGCCAGGTCGAGACCATCCGCACGCCGGACAGGGCGATGGTTGCCGTCATGCGTTCGAAGCTAGGTATCCGGCGACACCCGGAAGAGGGGCCCGTGGCACGTCCGCGCCGGGCCGAAGGTCCCTGCCCGGCACAGGGCCCAGTTCACCGGATGCCGGGAACCGGACTTCCTGGCCACCTGACATGCCCCTAGTGTCCTGATTCATTAATTCGTGTGCAGGCGTAGGGTTCGGTGGCATGCCGAACCCGAAGCTGCCTGAGTTGCTGCTGTCCGATGACGAGG
>NZ_JBFBAW010000039.1:0-43092 GCF_040682435.1 Lentzea sp. NPDC051208
CATCACCAGCACCAACAAACAGAAACCCCAGCACGGCAACAAGAAGAAGTCCACCAACCCGAGACCCCGCCGAACAGGTTAAAACTCAAGCTAGCGCCGCGAACCTCTCGTCCGCCTCTTTCCGGTGCCGGGCCGCCTCGGCGGGATCCGAGACCGCGCGAGCGAGGTGCTTGTGCGCGTTCGCGGCCTCACGCCGGTCGTCGATGCGTTCGGCCAGTTCCAACGCCTCGTGCAACCGCGTGACGGCCTCAGCGGGACGTCCGGCCGCCGTCAGCACCTCACCGAGGTAGTTGAGCACCACGGTTTCGGTCGTGACGTCACCGATCGCGCGCACGGCGGCCAACGCCGATTCCAGCGCCTCCAACGCCTCGGAGTGCCGGCCCATGGCGTGCAGGATCATGCCCAGCGCGCTCTGGGTGTCCGCCTCGTCGCGACGGCTGCCCATCTCGCGCATCAACGCGAGCGCTGACGTGCACGCCTGCAGCGCCTCGTCGTAACGGCCGAGCGCGCTGTAGATGTTGCTGACGTTGCTCATCGCCTGCGACTCGAGGTGCCGGTCGCCGAGCTGACGGGCCACGGTGATGGCCTGTTCGAGCAGCTCAGCGGCCTCGGCGTGCCGTCCGAGGGTCCGGTAGACCAGCGAGAGGTTGTTCAGCGTGCCCGCCACGCCCTGCAGGTCGCCGAGCTCCCGGAGCATCTCGATCGCGCGCTCGTTGTAGTGGATGGCCCTCGGGTACTGCGCGGTCTGCCAGAACACCATCGCGTAGTTCTTCGTGGTGATCGCGAGCGCGACCGGCTCGTCCTTCGCGGCCTCCAGTGCCAGTTCGTTGATCGTGGCCCAGTCACGCGTGTGTCCGCGCACCATGCAGAAGAACGTCAACGCGCGTGCGAGCTGCCACGTGTGTGTGCGCCAGTCGCCGTCGAGCGACAGGGCCACGGCGGCCACGAGCGTCTGGCGTTCGGTCTCCAGCCACTCGACCGCGTGGTCGTAGTCGCGCAGCACGAGCCTCGACTCGGGCCGGTAGGTGATGTCGACCTCGTACCTGCGCGCGGCGGGCGACATCAGCCGCGTCGCCTGGTTCGCCGTGTCCAGGAAGTGGTCGAGCAGCCTGGTCAGCGGCGCGCGGGTGCTGTCCACCCTGGACTGCGCGTACTGCCGGAGCAGGTCGTGCATCCGGTACCGGCCGAGCGACGTCGGCTCCAGCAGGTGCACGTCGACGAGGTCTTCGAGCATCCCGTCGGTCTCGAGCAGGTCGAGCTCACCCAGCGCCGCGGCCTGGTGGACGTCGAAGTCGGTGCCGTGGTGCAGGCCCAGCAGGCCGAAGAGCCGCTGGTGAGCGGCGGGGAGCTGGCTGAACGACAACGCGAAGACCGCGTCCAGTTCGGATAATCGTCCCTCGCGCAACCGCGTCGCGAGATGGGCGGTGGTCCACGTGGGACGGCTGCGGAGCCGTCCGGCGGCCAGGCGCACGGCCAGCGGCAGCCGCCCGCACAGCTCCACGACCTCACGAGCGGCGGCGTCGTTGCCGCGCTCGTCGCCGACGATCGTGGCGAACAGCTGCAACGCCTCCGCCTCGGACAGCACGTCCAGCGTGAGCGTCGAGGTGCCTTCCAGCTCGACCAGCCGGGCACGGGACGTGACCAGCACCAGCGAGCCCGGCACGCCCGGCAGCAGCGGGCGGACCTGGTCGGCGCTCACCGCGTTGTCGAGCACGACCAGCAACCGGCGCCGGGACAGTTCGGCCCGCCACAGGGCGGCCCGTTCGTCCAGGCTGACCGGGATCTCCTCCAGGCCGAGCGCGCGCAACAGCACGTCGAGCGCGTCCGTCGGTTCCACGGGCGCACGGCCCGCGGTGTGCGCGTGCAGGTCGATGAACAGCTGACCGTCCGGATACTCCAGGCGGTGCGCCAGGTGCACGGCGAGTGTCGTCTTGCCCACGCCCGGCATGCCGTCGATCGCCGAGATCACGACCGCTGCCTTGCCGGTGACCGCCCTGGTCAGCCGGTCCATCTCGGCGATGCGGCCGGTGAAGTCCGCGACGTCGCGGGGCAGGGTGTTCAGCGCCGGCCGCGGCTGGTCGCCGCGCAACAGCCGTGCGTGCAGTTCCCGCAGTTCGCCGCCCGGATCGGTGCCGAGTTCGTCGGCGAGCAGCACCCGCACGTCGTCGAAGACCTGCAGCGCCTCGGCCGGCCGGTTCGCCCGTTGCAGCGCGTGCATGAGCTGCAGCCACAGCTGTTCCCGCAACGGGAACTGCTTCGTCAGCCGCCGCAGCTCGGGGATCAGCCGCTCGCCCTGGCCGAGCTCGATCGACAGCCGCGCGTGCTGCTCGGCGACGGTGAGCCGCCGTTCCTGCAGCAGCGTGAGCTCGGCTTCGAGCCGCGGCCCCACGGTGAGGCCGTCCAGCGCCGGGCCACGCCACAACGCCAGCGCTTCCTCGTACTTCGCGACCGCCGCCCGGTGGTCGCCCCGCTTCAGCGCCTCGTCGCCGGCCGCGCACAGCGCTTCGAAGACGCCGACGTCGACCTCTCCCTCCGGCACCTTGAGCCGGTAGCCACCCGGAACGGTGACGAGGTCGTCCAGCACGAGCTTGCGCAAGGCGGCGACATAGGTTCGTATGTTCGATTCAGGAGCCGCGGGTGGAGATTCCCACACCGCCTCGCTCAGATGTTCAAAACTGACCGTCTCGTTGGCATGCAGCGCCAACGCCGCGAGCAGTGCCCTTTGCCGGGGCCCGCCCAGCCGCAGTTCCACGCCCCCACGCCAAATCTGCAGCGGCCCAAGAAGCCGATACCGCACTAGCCCTCCTCGGGGGGCATGGTGCCAGAACTCGGGGGTGCTGTGCGGAATTTGTGCGGACGATCTTGGAAACTTGGCGCACGCCGCCGTGAAGAGGGGGAACGAAGATGGACCTGAACAGATCATGGTCCGGCCAAGCAGCCTAGGATGGCCGTATGACCGAGACGGCGAAGCGACGTCCCGGCCCCCGGATCGAAGAGGTCGCGCGGGTCGCCGGAGTGTCCAAGTCGACCGTTTCGCGCGTGATCAACGACGAGCAGTACGTCAGCGCCAAGGCGCGTGAGGCCGTCCACGCCGCCATCGCGCAGCTGGGCTACTCCCCCAACCAGGCCGCGCGCTCCCTCGCCGGCAACCGGGCGAACGCCATCGCCCTGGTCGTCTCGGAACCGACCGGCCGCGTGCTGTCCGACCCGTTCTTCGCCGGTGTGCTGCGGGGCATCCACTCCGAACTGGCCGGCCGCCACATGCAGCTGCTGCTGATGATGAGCCAGCCGTCCGACACCGGTGATCTCGTCACCTACCTGAGCAGCGGCCACGTCGACGGCGCGTTGCTGGTCAGCCTGCACGGCGACGACCCGCTGGTGCCGATGCTCGCCGAGATCGGCCTGCCCGTCGTGTCCGGCGGACGGCCGCTGGGCACCACCGTCCCGTTCGTGGACGCCGACAACTTCACCGGCGCCCTGGAGGCCGCACGGCACCTGGCGTCGCTGGGCCGCAAGCGCATCGCCACCGTCGCCGGGCCGAAGGACATGGCCGTCGGCGCCGATCGCCTGAGCGGGTTCAAGCGCGGCCTCAGCGAGGCCCGGCTCTCCGCGGACCTCGTGGCGCACGGCGACTTCACGCCGGAGAGTGGCGCACGGGCCATGGAACTGTTGCTGCGCAAGGCTCCCGACCTCGACGCGGTGTTCGTGGCCGCGGACATCATGGCGCTGGGCGCGTTGCAGGTGCTGCACGCCCAGGGCAAGCGCGTGCCCGAGGACGTCGCCGTGGTCGGGTTCGACGACTCGGTGTTCGCCGCGACGGCCACACCGCCGCTGACGACGATCCGGCAGGACGTCGAGGAGCTCGGGCGCACGATGACGTGGCGGCTGCTCGCGGAGCTGGCGGGCGAGCACGGGCTGCCCCCGTCGCTGCTGCTGCCCACCTCGCTGGTGCTGCGGTCGAGCGCCTGATCAGGTCGTCCGAAAGGACTTACATCGGCGATCGTCGACCGTCCGTGACGAATCTGCTCGATTTTCACCCGTTCGGTACAACTTCGAGGCGCCGTCGGTAACACCGGCAGTGAGTTCTCGATGGTGAGGCGTACAAGCCCATCCTCGAGGGAGTCGCGACAGTGATCGAGAACTCGGCCGCCGGTCTGGTGATGGTTCCCGGCGAGGTGACGGTGACCGTCACCGGCGAGCAGCACCACCAGGACGTGCTGTCGCGGTACGCGGTTCCGGACGGCGTGACGCGGCACGTCGCCGTGAACCTGACGTGGTGCGTGATCGCCGCCGGCAAGCACCGCGGTCAGCGCGGGATCGAGGTGCGGCTCGACGGCTACCGCGTGGGCGAGCTGACTTTCCTGATGTCGCAACGGTATGCGCCCGTGCTGATGCACGTGGAGTCCGGCGGCGGGGCGACCGGCTGCGCCGCGTTCGTCCAGCGCGGCGGCAACGGGCTGTTGCAGATCTCGCTGCGGATGCCGCGCGAGATCCCCCGTGGCGCGATCGTGCCGGTCGCGACGGCGCGCAAGTCGTGGGTGGCGCCGGTGGCCATCGGCGCGGCCGGCCTGCTCGCGTTCTTCTTCGCGATCGGGATCATCGGGGCCGCCGTCGGTGGTGCGCCGGACAAGGGCAGCGCCGCCGGTCTGACCACGACGTCCTCGCCCGTCACGACCACGACGACGGTGGCACCGACCAGCACCACGACGTCGACCACCACCACCACAACGACCACTACTACTACGACGACCACCACTCCTGCGGCGGTCGCTCAGCCGAAGCCGCAACCCCAGCCACAACCTCAGCCGAAGCCTCAGCCCGTTCCGCAGCCTCAGCCGCAGCCGGCGCCGAAGCCCTCGTGCGACCCGAACTACAGCGGGTGCGTGCCGATCGCGTCCGATGTGGACTGTGCCGGCGGCACCGGGAACGGGCCGGCCTACGTGGCAGGCCCGATCCGCGTCATCGGTACCGACATCTACGGGCTGGACAACGACAAGGACGGCACCGCCTGCGAGTGAGCGTCAGCGCTGGACGAAGACGCTGCCCGCCTGGAACGTGATGCCGGGCTGGCCGGTCTTGCCGTCGATCGGGTAGGGCCGGCCGGTGCAGTCGTCGCTCGCGAACAGCGACGCGGTCTTGGTGCTGTTGTTGTAGGCGGAGCGAATCCTGTTGCCCCAGCCGTGTTCGACCAGATCGACGCACGCCGAGGAGCCGATCGGCGAGACGTTGAACCTGGCGCCCTCGTAGTCGGTCTGGTCCCAGGCGCAGAACGCGTCGGTGAACGTGCAGTCGGGTTCGGCGGCGTGGGCCGCGGGCGTGATCACGAGACCCGCCAACGCGCACACCACAACAGCGATCTTCTTCATGGAATCCTCCCCAGTCTTCCCCTCAGTCCCGACCTTTCCGCTCTTCCCGTTGCCACGTCAAGGATTTTCGGTACCGGAACTCGATTGGTCGGACGGCCCCCACGTGGAGAGAATGATCAGGTGAACATCCCTGACGAGGTCCTGCGCGCGGCCGGTCCGGCCGCCGCGTGGTCCGACGACCACGAAGGTCTGTCCGGCGACGTGTGGCGGGCCGGGTCCAGCTACGTGAAGCGCTCGGGCGCGGAGGAGCGCGACCGGTTGCTGTGGCTGGGCAGGCATTTCGAGGTGCCGGAGGTCCAGGCGTTCGCCGAGGACTGGCTGGTCCTGGCCGATGTCGGCGCCCCCTCGCTGGCGTCCGCCGACCCGGTGGTCGCGGCGACCGTGATGGGCACCGTGCTGCGGTCGTTGCACTCGTTGCCGGTGGCCTCGTGCCCCTACGACGCGACGATTCCCGTTCTGCTGGAAAGCGCTCGCCACAACGTCGAGGCCGGCTTGGTGGACCCGGCCGACTTCGACGACGACAACCTCGGTGTCACACCTGAGGAGTTGCTGGAACGCCTGGTCGCCAGCGCCCCTTCCACCGAGGACCTCGTGGTGGCGCATGGCGACTTCTGTCCGGCGAACGTGCTGCTGCGCCCGGACGGCTCGACCGTGCTCATCGATATGGCACGGCTGGGCGTGTCCGACCGGCACCGCGACATCGCGCTGGCGCACCGGGAACTGGGCGAAGAGGCCGTAGCCGCGTTCGACCGCGCCTACGGCCTCACCCCCAGTCCTGAGCTGCTCGCCTGGTACCAGTTGCTCGACGAGTTCTTCTAGTGGCGCTCGTACGGCGTCTTCTCCCCCGCCTCGACGCCGAACGACAGGTGGTTGCCCGCGGGCGGCAGCGGGCAGGTGGCGAAGTCGGTGAACGCGCACGGCAGGTTCGTCGCGCGGTTGAAGTCGAGCACGACCTTGCCGTCGTGCGGGGTGGCGGCGAGCTGCCGGTTGGCCGCGTAGGTGGTGACGCCGCTGGTCTCGTCGGTGAACAGGATGCTCAGCCCGCCGTTGCGGCCGTTGAACGCCGTCAGCGTGTGCTCGGTGCCGTTGTAGCTGAACCGCACACGACCCGGTGCCTCGTACACGTGACTGAGGCCCTCCACCACCGCACCGACGGTCGTGGGCACGGGCGCGTCGAACGGCTCGTACTCGCCTTCCAGCACCCACTTCTCCTGCGGCTCGTACGACGGCACGCCCTTGAAGTCCTGCAGCACCGGGGCCTTCGGGTCGTGCACGCGGATCAGGTATCCGCCGCGCCGGGCAATCTCGATCTCGACGTCACCCGCCGCGACCCGTGTGCCGGCGCCGCTCTGGACGAGTTCGAACCGCTGCGTCTCTCCCTCGTTGCGCCAGTACGCCGCGTCGTCGTCTTGCCACCACTCGCCCGGTAGGCCGTCATAGGTGCGTGGGCTCGCCTCCAGCCAGTCGAGTGAAACCAGCGCAAGCCACCCGTACGGGTCCGCCAGCGTGGTCTCCCGCTCCGTCTTCCAGGTCTGCCAGTCCTCCGCGAAGCTCATGTCCTTGCGAACGACGGACTCGCGGCGCCGCTTCCCCGTTCCACGGAATGGGACACGAGGGCGTCGCCGAGTTCGGTGCGGGCGTAGACGACGCTGCGGCCGTGCCGTTGCGAGGCGAGCAGCCCGGCGTCGCGCAACGCCCGCAGGTGCTGGTTCACCGCCGAGGTCGTGACGCCCGTGCGACGCGCGATGTCCGTGGACGAGCACGGCTGCTCCAGCTCGGCCAGCAGGTCCGCCCGCACCTGGCCGAGGACACCGGCGAGCGCCGCGGGGCCACGGCTGCGGCCCTTCTCCCACACCGTGCCGGCGCCGCGGGCCGCGTAGATCAGCAACGGCGGTGCGCCGGGGTCGACGGGCACGGCCGAGCGACGCGCGAACACGCTGGGAACCAAGGTCAGCCCTTGTCCCGCGGCCTCCACCCGCCGCGGCCGCGCGCCCGCGATCCGCACCTGGACCACCGGAGCGGAGAAGGTGATCCGATCGGAGATCCCCGAGAACATCGCCGCCAGCCCGTGCTGGGCCATGTCGCGGCCCCGGTGAGCGATGTCGGCTTCGAGCACCGCGCGCATCCGGTCCCACCGGGGCGCCAGCGCCGCGTGCCAGTAGTGCTCCAGCGCGTCGAGCACCCGGCCGCGATCGCGCAACGCGACCGGGACGTCCCCGAACAGTGCGCGGTAGTCACGCCGCATGGTGCGGACCGGGATCCCGCGCAGCGCGGCGAACTCGTCCTCGATCCGCGTGAACGGCGTCAGCGGGCGGGGACTGAGGAAGTCCGGGGTCCAGCCGCGGGTGGTGGACAGCGCCAGGAGAACCTCGGCGTCGACGCCACGGATGCCGCGCACCCACGGCAGGTGCAGCGGGTACTTCGCCGGGTCCTTCAGCACCCGCAGGCTGAGCGTCAGTTCGCTGAGCGGTGAGACGGCGAACCGCACGTCCACCAGGTCGGACTCGCCGAGCACGAACTCGATCATGTAGCAGAACGCTACATCTGTTACACCCGTCCGGCAGGCGCGCCAGGCTTCGCGACCATGTGGACCGACATGCGGCTGGCGTTGCGGATCGCCTGCCGGGCAGCGCAGGTGGCGGAACGCGCGTTCCGGGCGGGCGACCACGACGTGCGGCTCAAGGCTGACGGCAGCGAGGTCACCCCGGCCGATCTCCAGGTCGAGGACCTGGTGCGCCGGCTGCTCGCCGAAGCGGTGCCCGAGGACGGTGTGGTGGGCGAGGAACGTCCCGAGCGCGTGGGAACCTCCGGCCGGCGGTGGCTCGTCGACCCGATCAGCGGCACCGCCGACTTCGTGGCCGGGCGGCCGACCTACTCGGTGGACCTGGCGCTGGAGAACGCGCTGGCCGTGTCCGCGATGCCGTCGCTGGGCATCACGATGGCGGCCGGACGGGGCATCGGCTGCCGGATCTTCCGCGGCGAGGAAGAAGAAGTCGCCCATGTGTCCTCACAGGACACTGTCGCAGGCGCGCGCGTGTGCTTGCACGGCAGGAGGAAGCCGTCCCTGGAACAGTGTGTCGTCGTGGACGGCTCCACGTCGGTGCTGGACCTGATCACGGGCCGGGCGGACGCGGTGATCGCGGCGGGTGCGGGCCTGGACGAGTTCGACCTGGCGTGCCTGCCGGTGCTCGTCGAGGAGGCGGGCGGCCGCGTGACGGTGGTCGAGGAGGACGTCGTGCTGGCCACCAACGGTGTCCTGCACGACGCCTTCCTCGCTCTCCTGGTCGCGCGTCCTGGTGTCGAACCAGGCACCCCAGGCTTATGAGGCCTGGGTGATCGCCGGATCCCGCGCGCTGGAGTGACCGACCGGACTCGCACCGGCTTCGACCAGGACCACAACCTGGTGCCTCGACTGCTTCGGCTTCGGTCACGGCTGCCCGTCGAGGACTCGAACCTCGATCTCCGCGTTCAGAGCGCGGTGTCCGTGCCAATTGGACCAACGGGCATCAAAAAAGCCGCCTCGTCGCTGAGTGCGACGGGACGGCTCCCCGGAGACATGAGTCAGTTCATGCCGAGGAGCACCAGATCTGCTGATGGCGCATGTGTTGCATCACGGCTGGCTCCCTTCCTCCGGTTCGTCGAGATCCACTCTGACGGATGGCGTGGCGCGCTTGCAACGCATTATTCGGGGTTGCAAAACTTTGCAGACCTGGAGGCTCTTCTCCATCAATCCTCAAGCCGACTTGCGGAAAACTTTTGCAACGTCTTTCCTGGATCGCTGACACACCCCATCGGAAGGCAGGGACATGTCCCACGACTGGTGGCGCCACGCCGTCATCTACCAGGTCTACGTGCGCAGCTTCGCCGACTCGGACGGCGACGGTGTCGGCGACCTGCCCGGAATCCGCTCGCGCCTGCCCTACCTGCGCGACCTCGGTGTCGACGCGGTCTGGATCACGCCGTTCTACTCGTCGCCGATGGCCGACGGCGGCTACGACGTCGCGGACTACCGCGCGGTCGACCCGCAGTTCGGCGGACTCGACGACGTGCGCGCGTTGGTGGACGACGCACACACGCTCGGTATCCGGGTGATCGTCGACATCGTGCCGAACCACACCTCTGACCAGCACGCGTGGTTCCAGGAGGCGCTGGCCGGACGCAACCGTGAGCGGTACATCTTCCGCGAGGGCGTCGGGGACCAGCCGCCCAACGACTGGGAGTCCGTCTTCGGTGGTCCGGCGTGGACGCGGGTGGCCGACGGGTCCTGGTACCTGCACCTGTTCGCCCCGGAGCAGCCGGACCTGAACTGGGAGCTGCCCGAGGTGCGCGCGGAGTTCCGCGACGTGCTGCGGTTCTGGCTCGACCTGGGCGTCGACGGGTTCCGGGTGGACGTGGCGCACGGGATGATCAAGGCACCGGGGCTGCCCGACATCGGCCACGCCGACCAGCTCAAGCTGCTGGGCACGGAGCCGTTGCCGTTCTTCGACCAGGACGGTGTGCACGAGATCCACCGCGAGTGGCGTGCGGTCGTGGACTCGTACCCCGGCGAGCGGGTGCTCGTCGCGGAGGCGTGGACGCCTTCGGCCGAGCGGACGGCCATGTACCTGCGTCCCGACGAGATGCACCAGGCGTTCAACTTCCACTACCTCTCCGCCGAGTGGACCTTCGAGGCGGTGCGGTCGGTCATCGACTCGTCGCTGGCGGCCGTCGAACCCGTTGGGGCGCCTACCACCTGGGTGCTGTCGAACCACGACGTGCAACGGCACGTGACGCGGTACGGCGGCGGTGAGGCCGGTTTGCGCCGTGCGCGCGCCGCGCTGGCGTTGATGCTGGCGTTGCCAGGATCGGTGTACCTGTACCAGGGCGAGGAACTCGGGTTGCCCGAGGTGCTGGACCTGCCGGACGAGGTGCTGCAGGACCCGATGTGGGAGCGGTCCGGTCACACCGAACGCGGCCGTGACGGGTGCCGCGTCCCGTTGCCGTGGGCGGCTTCCGGGCCGTCGCTCGGGTTCGGCACCGGCGGTGCGTGGCTGCCGCAGCCCGCGGACTGGGCGAAGCTCAGCGTGGAGGCGCAGACGGGCGACCAGGACTCGATGTTGTCCTTCTACCGCAACGCTTTGCGGGTGCGCCGCGAGAACCCCGCGCTGGGCGCCGGTCTCACCTGGGTCGACGGTCCGGACGGCGTGCTGTGGTTCGAACGGGACGGGGTGGCGTGCGCGGTGAACCTGTCCGGTGCCGTCGTGGAACTGCCGGATCCGGGCTCGGTGCTGCTGGCTTCGTCGTACTACGGGGTGCGCGACGGGCTGCTGCTCCTCCCGCCGGACACCGCGCTGTGGTGGAAGCTCTGACCAGCGATTTCACCTGATCGACAAAAACTGTCAGACCCCCTGGGTACGGTCCGTGGACATCAGCTCCAGGTCGAGTTCAGGGGGTCTTGCGGTGGGCAGGTGGGAGCTCGTCTCCGGTGGCTCGGCGAAGTTCTGGGAGGTCGCCCAGGCCGGTGCCGTGCTGACCGTCCGATTCGGACGGCTGGGGGCGGCCGGGCAGACCCAGACCAAGGAGCTCGCCTCCGAGGCGGCCGCGGTGGCGCACGTCGCGAAGCTGGTGGCGGAGAAGGAGAAGAAGGGCTACCGGCGCACCGCCGAGCCCGCCGCCTCGCACGCTGATCCCGTCGCTCCGGCCGCTCCTGCCTCCTCCACCGTCCCCGCCAGGCCCGCCGCCTCCTCCGCCGTTCCAGCCGTTCCCGCCGAGGCTCCTGCCCGGGACGAGGACGCCTGGGTGATGCCGCCGGAGTGGCAGCGGCAGGCGATGAGCCGCAGGGATGTCGCACCGGTGCGGGAGTTCGTGGTCGACGCCGCGCAGGCGCAGCGGTTCCGCGAGCGGGTCGCCGAGCGTGCCGAGAGGATCGAGCAGTGCCTCTCCCACTCGTCGTCGGAGCCGGACCTGGTGCGGGCGTTGCGGGATCAGCTCGAGGGCCGGCCGACTCCACTGGGCGCGGCCGTGCTGGCCAGTGCGGCCGATTCCGCCGTGTCACCGGTGCACTGGTGGATCGAGGAGTTCGGCCTCCCGTTCGCCGCGCTCGCGGCGGTGCACCAGCCGTCGGTGAGCACGAGCGCCGCGCAACTGAGGGTGTACCGGCCGCAGCACCTCCACGAGCACAGCGGTGAAGCCCGGGCGCTGATCGAGGTGCGCACCGCGCTGGCGGCGGCGGACGACGCCACCTACGACGCGGCGCTGGCAGGGCTGGAGAAGGCCGGTGGCACGCCGTTCAGCCAGGTCGCCCGTGCCTTCCTCGCCCCCACCCGTCACGACTGGTTCGAGGAAGCGAACGCGACCTCGATCGCGTACTGGCTGGTGCATTCCTCGGCGAGCACCGTGCAGCAGCTGCGCGACCTGCGGCGGGGTGGCCTGATCTGGTCGCCGACCGGCATGTACTCCGCGCTGCACGTCGTGGGCCCGGCGCTCGCACCGGTCATCGACGCGGAGCTCCGCGCGAAGGTGGAGTGGGGCAGTGAGAACCGCAAGCTGGGGCTCGAGGTGCTGGCGGCGCTGCCGACCGACGAGGCGTTCCTGATGTTGCTGGGCCGCCTGCGGGAGAGGTACGTGCGGCCCGCGCTGGTGTCCGCGATGGCGGCGTTCCCGGTGCGGGCGGCGCGGCTCATGGCGGCCAGGGCGGCCGCCGACGCGGACGTCCGCGACCTGCTGCGCGCCCACGTGCGCCGGCATCCGGGCCTCGACCTGACGGCCGAGGTCGCCGCGCTGATCGAGCCGGTGCCCGACGCACCGGCCGGCGCGCTGCCGCCTGTGCTGGCCTCGCCGCCGTGGACGCACCGCCGCCCGCAGCCGAAGCCCGTGGTGCTGCGGGATCTTCCGGTGCCCGCGGCCCACGTCGCGTGGCTGCCGGGCGAGCACGAGGAGTGGTCGAAGGTCGTTGGCTGGTGGATGGGCCACGGTCAGAACTGGGAATCGCTGGCCAAGGCCATCGGTGCCGGTGAAAGCAGCCACCGCAGCAGCCACAACCTGTTCGCGATCGGCCCGGAGGAGCTCGCCCGGCCGCTGCTGGCCGGCTGGACGCCGGCCGACACGTGGGGCAGCGAGTTCTGGGGCAGGCGCATCGCGGCCCGGTTCGGCATGGACGCCCTGCCCGCTCTGCTGCGCCTCGCCGCGAGCAACCCGCACGTGTCCGGCGTCGTGCTGCTGCCGTACGCCACCACCGAGGTCGCGGGGCTGATGGCGGACTGGTTCGTCCGCCTCAAGACCGCTCGCGCGTTCGCCGTCTCGTGGCTGTCCCGGCACCGCGAGGCCGCGGGCCGCCTGCTGCTGCCGGCCGCTCTCGGCGCGGCGGGCCCCGCACGCCGCAACGCCGAGTTCGCCCTGCGTCACCTCCACCTGGAGCTGGGCGTCGACGTCATCGCCCTCGCCGCCGCGCACGGCGCCGAGGCGGCCGGGGCGATCCGCACGTTGATCGAGGTCGACCCGCTCGACGTCCTCCCCGCGAAGCTGCCGGCGATCGGCGCCTGGGCCGATCTCGCCCTGCTGCCCCAGGTGCTGCTGGCCGACGGCTCCGGCGCGTTGTCCGCCGAGGCCACTCGCACCCTCCTGATGACGGCGGCGCTGTCCAAACAGGACGCCGTCTACCCCGGCCTGCCGCTCGCCGTCGAGGCGTGTGACCGCGCGTCGCTGGCGGAGTTCGCCTGGGCGGTCTTCGGCCGCTGGCAGGACGTGGGCGCGCCGGCCAAGGACGGCTGGGTCCTCACCGCGCTCGGCTGGTTCGGCGACGACGAGACGGTGCGCCGCCTGGCGCCGCTGATCCGCGCCTGGCCGGGCGAGAGCCAGCACGCCCGCGCCGTGGCGGGCCTCGACGTGCTCGCCCAGATCGGCAGCGAGGTCGCGCTGATGAACCTGAACAGCATCGCGGAGAGGGTGAAGTTCAAGGGCCTCAAGACGAAGGCCCAGGAGAAGGTGTCCGACATCGCCGCCGCGCTGGGCCTGTCCCGCGACCAGCTGTCCGACCGCCTCGTGCCGCGCCTGGGCCTGGACGACGAGGCGACGCTGGCGATCGACTACGGCCCGCGCCGGTTCACCGTGGGCTTCGACGAGCACCTCAAGCCCTACGTCCTGGACGAGGAAGGCAAGCGCCGCAAGGACCTTCCCAAACCAGGAGCGCGTGACGACCAGGAGCTGGCGCCGTCGGAGCACAAGCGTTTCGCCCAGCTGAAGAAGGACGTGCGCTCCGTCGCGTCCGACCAGATCCACCGCCTCGAACGCGCGATGGTCGACCAGCGCACCTGGACCGCCGAGGAGTTCCACACGGTCCTCGCCGCCCATCCCCTGCTCTGGCACCTGGTCCGCCGCCTGGTGTGGATCACCGACAGCGGCCTGACCTTCCGCCTCGCGGAAGACCGCACCCTGGCGAACGCCTCCGACGACGAGGTCACCCTTCCGGCAGGGGCCACCGTCCGGGTGGCGCACCCGGTCGACCTGGCCGACTCGCTGGAGTCCTGGGGCGAGGTCTTCGCCGACTACGAGATCCTGCAGCCGTTCCCGCAGCTGGGCCGTCCCACCTACGCCTTCACCCCGGGCGACACCATCCCGCAGCTCCACAAGTACCTCGACCGGGACATCCCGGTCGGCAAGCTCCTCGGCCTCACCAAACGGGGTTGGGCGCGCTGCCAGCCGCAGGACAACGGCTGCGAGCCGTGGATGACGCGCCCGCTCCCGTCCGGCGGCGCCCTGGTCGCCGCGCTGGATCCCGGCATCACCGTGGGCATGGTGGACCTGGACCCCGAGATGAAGGTGACCGAACTCTGGTTCGACCCCACCGGGCAAGGCGCCTGGGGTGCCCCTCGCGGTGGCGGCCCCGCCACCTTCGACGTCGACCCGGTCACCGCCTCCGAACTCCTCTCGGAACTGGAATCACTGCACGCGTGATCGCGGGAACGGTTGATCGACCTCCAACGTCAGACCGGCTCGGCACGATCGGCGCCGGACACCTCGGTTCGAAAGCAGGGAGCAGTCAGTGCGCAGGTGGGAGCTCGTCTCGGGCAGCGCGGCGAAGTTCTGGGAGATCGGTCAGGACGGTGCCGTGGTCACCGTCCGGTTCGGACGCCTGGACACGCACGGCCAGACCCAGACCAAGGAGCTGGCGTCCGCCGAGGCAGCGAAGGCACACGTCGCGAAGCTGGTGACGGAGAAGGAGAAGAAGGGCTACCGCGCCGTCGGCCCAGCCGCCGCCACGACCGAGGCCGCAGCCGAGACCGCCGCCGCCCAGTCGGTCGCAGCGCCCGCTGCCACCCAGCCCGCCGCGGCTCTCCCCACCCAGCCCACCGGCTCCCCCGTGTCCTCCCAGCCCATCGCCACTGCCGTTCCCGCCCAACCCACCGCCGTCGACGAGGACACCTGGGTCATGCCCAAGGCGTGGCTGCGCGACGTGGTGCGCCAGCGCGGCTTCCACCCCGCCCCGGAGTTCTCCGTCGACACCGCGCTGGCCGAGGAGGCCAGGCAGAGGATCGTCGAGCAGCGGGACACCACGATCGAGCGGATCCTCTCCGAGCCCACCTCCGACCCCGATCTCGTCCAGGCCGCGCGCGAGCACCTGGCCGGCCGGCCGAATCCCACCGGCGCGGCGGCGATCGCGGCCGTCCTCGCCAGCGGTGAGCAGTCCGTGCACGCCTGGATCGCCGATCACGGCCTCGTGTTCGCGACGGAGGCCACCACCGAGTTCATGCGGCTGCTCTGCGGCCGGGAGTGGCAGCAGCGCGCCTACGGCAGGGAACGCCTGGCGTCGCGCGGCGGGTCCGTCCACATCACCATCGGCAGCGTCGAGTGCAAGATGCTCACAGCGGTCCGGTACGCACTCGCCATCGCCGAGGACGCCGAGCACAGCGCCGCGGAAGCCGTGCTCGACAGGCTGGGCGCGATCGACGAGCCCGGCACGAAGCTGGTCCGGGCGTTCCTGATGCCGGGCAGGCCCGACTGGTTCCGGGAGGCGTGCCAGGCGCCGAACACGACCGCCCGCTGGTGGGTCCTCCACTGCAGCGCCAGCACGTACGCGGAGTTCGAGGCCGCACCGCATCTCGTGTCCAACCACTCGGTCGTCCTGCACACGGCGCTGTACGTGCTGGGTCCGGCGATCGCGCCGTTGCTCGCGAACGCGCTCGATGGCCAGTACCAGCGTGCGGACACCCGCAAGCAGGCGCTGAAGACCCTCTCCGTGCTGCCCACCGACGAGGCGTTCGCCCTGCTGCTCGACCGGATCGACACCAAGTACGTGCGCCCGGTGGTGCTGTCCATGATGGCGGCGTTCCCTGCGCGGGCGGCCCGGCTGCTCGGCGAACGGTCCGCCCGCAACGACGAGTTCCGCCAGCTGCTCAGCGTGCACCTGAAGACGTACCCGCACCTGGAAGCACCCGCCGGCTTCGTCGAAATCGAAACGGCGGCGGTGCCGGAAGCGCCCGCGGAGGCGTTGCCGCCCGTCCTGGCTTCGCCGCCGTGGCTGCACCGCAAGCCTCCGGTGAAGCCGGTGGTGGTACCGGATCTGCCGGTGCCGAGCCGGTCGATCACGTGGCAGCCGGGTGAGCGGGAGGAGTGGCTGAGGGACGGCCACTGGGACACCCACCGCTACAAGACCTGGGAGCACTGGCTTTCGGAGTACGAGGCGGGCCGGATCGGGTACCGCATGGCCGACCTGCTCATCGGGGCGCCCGAGGAGAAGGTGCGGCACCTCCTCGCGGACTGGCAGCCGAAACTGGGCTGGAGCGCGGAGTCGGCCGGCAAGCGGCTGGCCGCGAAGTTCGGCTTCGACGCGTTGCCCCCACTGCTGCGCATCGCGGAGAAGAACTCGGGGTCGGCGGCCATCCTGCTGCCGTTCGCGACGCCCGAGGTGGCCGCGCTGATGGCGGACTGGCTGGTGCGGCTCAAGCAGGTCCGCAAGACCGCGCTGAGCTGGCTCGCCCGGCATCGGGAACAGGCCGCGCGCTTCCTCGTTCCCGCGGCCCTGGGCAAGCCCGGCGCCGAGCGGCGCAACGCCGAGACCGCGATCCGCCACCTGCACGGACTCGGCGTGGACGTGGTCGCTCTGGCACCGAGCCCGGCCGCGGCCGCCGCTCTGGAGTCCTTCCTGGCCGTCGACCCGGTCGACGTGCTCCCCGCCAAGCTGCCCGTGATCGGCGAGTGGGCGGACACCCGCCTGCTGCCCCAGGTCCTGCTGCGCGACCGCAGGCAGGCCCTGTCCGCGGAGGCTGCGCGCCATCTGCTGATGACGGCCGCGCTGTCCAAGCCGGGCGACGTCTACGCCGGGCTGCCGATCGCCCGCGAGGCGCTCGACGAGAACTCGCTGGCGGAGTTCGCGTGGGCGGTCTTCCAGCGCTGGCAGGAGGTCGGCGCGCCGTCGAAGGAGGGCTGGGCGCTGACCGCGCTCGGCTGGTTCGGCAACGACTCGACGGTGCGAGCGCTGTCGCCGTTGATCCGGGCCTGGCCGGGCGAGAGCCAGCACACCAGGGCGGTGACGGGTCTCGACGTGCTCTCCGACATCGGCACCGAGGTCGCCCTGTCCCACCTCAACAGCATCGCCGAGAAGGTGAAGTTCAAGGGCCTCAAGACCAAGGCGCAGGAGAAGGTCTCCCAGATCGCCGACGAACTGGGCCTGTCCCGCGACCAGCTGGCCGACCGTCTCGTGCCGCGCCTGGGCCTCGACGACGCGGCGAGCCTGGTGATCGACTACGGCCAGCGCCGGTTCACCGTGGGCTTCGACGAACAGCTCAAGCCCTACGTCCTCGACCCGGACGGCAAGCGCCGCAAGGACCTGCCGAAGCCCGGCGCGAAGGACGACCAAGAGCAGGCCCCGCTGGAGCACAAGCGGTTCGCGGCCCTGAAGAAGGACGTCCGCGCCGTCGCGTCCGACCAGATCCACCGCCTCGAACGCGCGATGGTCGACCAGCGCACCTGGACCGCCGGGGAGTTCCACACGGTCCTGGCCGGCCACCCGCTGCTGTGGCACATCGTCCGCCGCCTGGTGTGGATCACCACCGACGGCCGGTCCTTCCGCCTGGCCGAAGACCGCACGCTCGCCGACTCCGGCGACGACGAGTTCACCCTCCCCGAGGACGCCACCGTCCGCGTCGCCCACCCGGTCGACCTCCAGGCGGAACTGGCGGCGTGGGGCGAGGTCTTCGCCGACTACGAGATCCTCCAGCCGTTCCCCCAGCTCTCCCGCCCGCTGCACGTGGTGCCCGAGGGCGAGGATCTCCTGCCCCACCTGAAGAAGTACTGCGACGTGGACCTCCCGGTCGGCAAGATCCTCAGCCTCACCAAGAAGGGCTGGGTCCGCGGCGAACCCCAGGACGGCGGCGTGGAGTGCTGGATCACCCGCCCGCTGCCGTCCGGTGGCGCGCTGGTCGCGTCGCTGGACCCCGGCATCGCGGTGGGCGCGATCGACATCTTCCCCGAGCTCAAGTTCACCGAGCTGTGGTTCTCCGCCGACGGGCAGGGCTACTGGTCCTCCCAGCGCACCGCGGCGAGCACCTTCACCGCCGACGCCATCTCGGCCTCGGAAGTGCTGTCCGAACTGGAGTCACTGCGGTCGTAGGCCCCGAACCAGGGGGTCTGATCAGCTCTTCGAGCCGGCGCGGAAGAATTGTCAGACCCCCTGAGTAACGTCCGGTGCACATCAACTTTCTTGTGGGGCCCAGGAGGTAACGCAGTGCGCAGGTGGGAACTCGTCGCGGACGGCTCCGCGAAGTTCTGGGAGGTCGAGCAGGACGGCGCGGCGGTGACCGTCCGGTTCGGACGGCTGGGCACCACGGGCCGGACGCAGACCAAGGAGCTGGCCTCCGCCGAGGCAGCCGGCGCGCACGTCGCGAAACTGGTGGCCGAGAAGGAGAAGAAGGGCTACAGACCGGAAGGCGCCGCCGAGGCGCAGCAGCCCGCCGCCTCCGGTGCACCTGCCGCGGCCGAACAACCCGCTTCCGCGCAGCCCGCCGCTGGTGCACCTGTTGCCGGACCACCCACCACCGGCGCACCTGGCACCGCCGAACCCGCGACTCCCGTCGACGAGAACACCTGGGTGATTCCCAAGGCGTGGCTGCGCGACGCGGTGCGGCAGCGCGGGTTCGCCCCGGAGCCGGAGTTCGCGGTCGACCCGGCGAAGGCCGAGCAGGCACGGCAGCTGATCAGCGAGCAGGCGGAGACGATCGAGGACGCCCTCTCGCGCAAGGATTCGAAGGCCGAGCTGGTCAGCGCGGCCCGCGAATACCTTGCCGGGCAGCCGAACCCCGCGGGAGCGGCGGCGATCGCGGCCATCACGAAGCCGGGCGTGCCCGCCGTGCACGCCTGGATCGCCGACCACGGCCTCGCCTTCGCCACCACCGCGGTCGTCGAGCTCACGCGCGTCGTGTTCACCGATCAGTACCACCAGAAGCGTGGCAGGTGGACCGGGATCTGCCTGCAGCACGCGACCGGCAACTTCCACACGTCGATCGGCGAACCGGAAGGCCTGATGCTCACCGCCGTCCGGTACGCGATCGCCGTCGCGGGTCCCGAGGAGCGCGCGGCCGCCGAAAGCGTGCTGGAGAAGCTCGGCACGTCGAAGACCGAGAAGGAAGTCCGGTGCTACCTGATGCCCGAGCGGGCGGACTGGTTCACCGAGGTGCGCAAGCAGCCGTACACCCCGAGCCGGTGGTGGATGCTGCCGAGCAGCGCCCGCAGCCTCGAGGACTTCAGGAAGGCCGACGAGTCGATCACGACGTCGGCGTTCCTGCTCTACACGGCCGTGTACGTGTTGGGGCCGGCCATCGCGCCGTTGCTCGCGGAAGAGCTCGACTCCGACAGCTACTACCAGCGGACGGGAGGCCGGAAGCAGGCGTTGAACGTGCTCGCGGCGCTACCGACCGACGAGGCGTTCACGATCCTGCTCGACCGGCTGGACGGGAAGTACGTGTGGCCCGCCGTGGTGTCCGCGATGAGGGCGTTCCCCGAGCGGGCGGCGCGGCTGCTGGCCGAGCGCGCGTCGTCGAGTGACGCCGTGCGCCGGCTGCTGAACGTCCACCTGCGGAGCAACCCGCATCTGACCGTGCCGGACGAGGTCGCGGCGCTGCTCGCCGAGTCCATCGAGGCGATCGTGCCGGAGGCGAGTGCGGATCAGCTGCCGCCGTTGCTGGCCTCGCCGCCGTGGCTGCACCGCCGCAAGTCGGTGAAGCCCGTGGTGCTGGCGGATCTCCCCCTGCCGGAACCGACGATGAACTGGCTGCCCGGCGAGCACGCCGAGTGGCTGGCATCCGGCGCGGCGTGGCGGCAGGACCACCACGACTGGCGCAAGCTCCTCGAGAACTACCTGGCCGGCGTGATCGGCTACTACGACAACGACCTGTTCCTCCTCGCGCCCGACGACGAGGTGCGGCACCTGCTCGCGGACTGGAAGCCGAACTACAGCTACGGCGTCGAGGAGTGGGGCAAGAACCTGGCCGCCCGGTTCGGCGTCGACGCGGCACCGGCGCTGATCCGGCACGTCCAGTCCGCCCCCGCGGGCACCGGCATGGTGCTGCTGCCGTTCGCGACGGCCGAGGTGGCCACGCAGATGGCCGACTGGTTCGCCCGGACCAAGACGGCCCGGCGCTGGGGGCTCGAGTGGCTGGCCCGGCACCGTGAGCAGGCCGCGCGTCTGCTCATCCCGGCAGCCGCCGGGAAGGCCGGTGTCCCCCGCCGCAACGCCGAAGCCGCGCTGCGCCACCTGAACAACACCGTCGGTGTCGACGTGGCCGCCGTCGCGAAGGAGTGCGGCGCCGAGGCGGCGATCGACGTCGTGCTGTCGGTCGACCCGATCGACGTGCTGCCCGCGAAGCTGCCGGCGATCGGCGAGTGGGCGGACCCGCGCCTGCTGCCGCAGGTCCTGCTGGCGGACCGCAAGCACGCCCTGCCCGCGGAGGCCGCCGGTCATCTGCTGATGACGGCCGCGCTGTCCAAGCCCGGCGAGCTCTACGCGGGGCTGCCGATCGTCCGCGAGGCACTCGACAAGGATTCGCTGGCGGCGTTCGCGTGGGCCGCGTTCCGGGCGTGGGAGCAGGCTGGCGCGCCGTCGAAGGAGGGCTGGGCGCTGACCGCGCTCGGCTGGTTCGGCGACGACTCGACGGTCCGCTCGCTGTCACCGCTGATCCGCAACTGGCCGGGCGAGAGCCAGCACGCCAGGGCGGTCACCGGGCTCGACGTGCTCGCCGACATCGGCACCGAGGTCGCGCTGTCCCATCTGAACAGCATCGCCGAGAAGGTGTCGTTCAAGGGTCTCAAGACCAAGGCCCAGGAGAAGGTCTCCCAGATCGCGGCCGAGCTCGGCCTGTCCCGCGACCAGCTGTCGGACCGGCTGGTCCCGCGCCTGGGTCTGGACGACGCCGCGACCCTGGTGGTCGACTACGGCCCGCGGCGGTTCACGGTGGGCTTCGACGAGCAGCTCAAGCCGTTCGTGCTGGACTCGGACGGCAAGCGCCGCAAGGACCTCCCGAAGCCCGGCGCGAAGGACGACCAGGAGCGGGCGCCGCTGGAGCACAAGCGGTTCATGGCGTTGAAGAAGGACGTCCGCACGATCGCGTCCGATCAGATCCAGCGGCTCGAACGGGCCATGGTCGACCAGCGCACGTGGTCCGCCGAGGAGTTCCTGACGGTTTTCGCCGCCCATCCGCTGCTGTGGCACCTGGTCCGCCGCCTGGTGTGGATCACCGGCGAGGGCACCTCCTTCCGCCTCGCCGAGGACCGCACGCTGGCCGACGCGAACGACGACGAGTTCACGCTGCCCGAGGACGCGGTCGTGCGCGTGGCGCACGCGGTCGACCTTCGGGACGCGGCCGCGGCGTGGGGCGAGGTCTTCGCCGACTACGAGATCCTCCAGCCGTTCCCGCAGCTGGGCCGCCCGGTCCACCTGGTGGCGTCCGCCGAGGACGTCCTGCCGCGGCTGAAGAAGTTCTGCGCCACCCCGTACCCCATCGGCAAGATCCTCGGCCTCACCAAGAAGGGCTGGGTGCGCGGCACACCGCAGGACGCGGGCGTCGAGTGCTGGATCACCCGGCCGTTCCCGGGCGGCGGCGCGCTCGTCGCCTCGCTGGAGCCCGGCATCGCGGTGGGCGCCATGGACGTCTTCCCCGAGGTCGGTTTCAGCGACATGTGGTTCTCCCCCAGCGGCCACGGCACCTGGTCCGCCCCCTCGGACGCGCCCGCCACCTACGCCATCGACCCGATCACCCTCTCCGAACTCCTCTCCGAACTGGAGTCCCTGCAGTCATGACCAGCACCCAGACGATGCAGCGTCCTCCCGCCGAGGTCCGCTACGCCGACGAGCTCGCGCGCCTGCGGGACGCCGACACCGCGCCCAAGCCTCCGGGCTGGGCGCTGAGCCTCGACGCCGCGCGCAAGTTCGTGGTGGGCGACGAGAACCGGGGCATCGTCAAGAAGTTCGTGGGCGATCCGTCCCTTGTGGACCGCGCGTTGGTCACGCTCGCGACGAGCCGCGGCCTGATGCTCGTCGGTGAGCCGGGCACGGCGAAGTCGTTGCTGTCCGAGCTCATCGCGGCGGCGGTGTGCGGCGAGTCGACGCTCACGATCCAGGGCGGCGCGGCCACGACCGAGGACCAGATCAAGTACTCGTGGAACTACGCGCTGCTGGTCGCGGAGGGGCCGTCGCCCCGGTCGCTCGTGCCGGCGCCGATGCTGCGGGGCATGGCCGAGGGCAAGATCGTCCGGTTCGAGGAGATCACCCGCTGCCCGCTCGAGGTCCAGGACTGCATGCTGTCGATGCTGTCCGACCGCGTGATGGCGATCGGTGAGCTGAGCGGCCCGGACGGCATGGTGTTCGCGCAGGACGGGTTCAACGTGATCGCCACGGCGAACACGCGGGACAGGGGCGTCAACGAGATGAGCGCCGCGCTCAAGCGGCGGTTCAACTTCGAGACGGTGTTCCCGATCGCCGACTTCGACACCGAGCTCGCGCTGGTCGAGCAGGAGGCCGCGAAGCTCCTCGAACGCTCCGGTGTGGAGCTCGCGCCGAGGCGCGACGTGCTGGAGGTCCTGGTCCGCACCTTCCGCGATCTGCGCGAGGGCAGCGACAGGCTCACGACCGTGATGAGCACGGCCGAGGCGGTCTCGGTGGCGCACGCGGTGGGACTGCGGGGCTGGTTCCTGCGCGGTGAGGTCGGTTCGGCCGCGGACGTCGTGGAGTGCCTGGCGGGCACGGCCGCGAAGGACAACGCGGAGGACCTGGCGCGGCTGCGGCGGTACCTGGAGCAGCACGCGTCGCGGCGCAAGGGGAAACAGTGGCAGGAGCTGCACCGCGCCCGGCACCTGCTGCCCGGCTGATGGGCGCCGTGTTCGTCGGCGTCCGGCACCACAGTCCCGCGTGTGCCCGGATCGTCGCCGCCACCATCTCCGAACAGCAGCCCGCGTACGTGCTCATCGAGGGTCCCGCCGACTTCAACGAGCGCATCGACGAGCTGCTGCTCGGGCACGAGCTGCCCGTCGCGTTGTTCAGCTACTCCGACGAGCACGCGTCGTGGTCACCGTTCTGCGACTACTCGCCGGAGTGGGTGGCGATCACCGAGGCACGCCGGTGCGGCGCCGAGGTCAGGTTCATCGACCTGCCCGCGTGGCACGAGGCGTTCCGCGACGTCAGCAACAGGTACGCGGACGCGGAGCTGCGCTACACCGAGGTCGTCGAGCGGTTGTGCCGGGAGTTCTCGGTCGACAACGTCGACGTGCTGTGGGACCACCTCTTCGAGTGCGAGACCGAACCGAAGGGCATGGCCGAGTACTTCGACCTGCTGCGCGGCACTGCGACGGCGGACGAGGGCGACTCGGCGCGCGAGGAGTACATGGCGCGCTGGGTACGGGCAGCGGTGCACGACGCGGGCGAGCGGCCCGTCGTCGTGATCACCGGTGGCTTCCACACGGCCGCTCTCAAGGCACAGCTCGACGGCAGCACCGACTGGCCCGAGGTGCCCGAACGCGAGCGGGGCGCGAGCTATCTCGTGCCGTACTCGCACGCGCGGCTGGACGCGTTCACCGGCTACCAGTCGGGCATGCCGTCGCCCGGCTACTACCAGCAAGTCTGGGAGACCGGGTCGCAGCGCGCGGCGGACTGGCTGGTCGAGTCGGTGGCGACGAGGTTGCGCCGCAGGCAGCAGTCCGTGTCGACGGCCGACCTCATCGCGGCGCGCACCCAGGCCGGCGCGCTCGCGAGGTTGCGCGGGCACGAGAACCTGGCGCGCACGGACGTGCTCGACGGTCTGACCAGCGCGTTGATCTCGGAAGACCTGACGCAGCCGCCTCCGTGGACGCGGCGCGGCACGTTGCAGCCCGGCGCGCACCCGGCGTTGATCGAGATGATCGGGGCGCTGCGGGGAGGCAAGGTCGGCCGGTTGCACCCGAGCACGCCCGCGCCGCCGCTGGTCAACGCCGTGCAGGAGTTGCTGCGCACGCACGGGCTCGACCACGAGGGCAAGGTCGCCCTCGATCTCACGGTCCCGGAAGCGCTGGAGCGCAGCAGGATCCTGCACCGCCTGCGGGTGCTGCGGATCCCCGGCTTCGAGCGCACGAGCGGACCGTCCGGGGGCGCACAGCCCCAGCTGGAGGAGCAGTGGACGCTGCGGCCCGTCGAGGAACGGCTGGCCGCGTTGATCGAGGCCGCCGAGAACGGTGCCACGCTGGAGGAAGCGGCCGGGGTGGCGCTGGAACGCCGGTCCCGGGACGCGCAGCTCGAAGAACTGGCCGCGATCCTGTTCGACGCGGTGCTGTGCGGGATCTCGGCGTTGTCCGGCAGGGTCCAGCAGACGCTCAACGAGGGCGTCCGGGAGACGGGTGACCTGGCGGCACTGGGCAGCGTGCTGACCGGAGTGCTCGGGTTGTGGCGGCACGACAGGTTGTTCGGCACGAAGAAGGACCCGTTGCTGGGCTCGGTGATCGACGTCGGCACCGCGCGGGTGCTGTGGCTGATCGAGGGCCTGCACGGCGGACCGGCTCCGGCCGATCCGCACCGCCTCAAGGCGATGGCGGCGACCAGGGACGCGGTGCTGCACGCCAGGTCCGCGCTGTCGCTGGACGTCGTGGACGTCACGGGCGTCGCGACCAGGGTGAGCAACGACGTGCAGGCGCCGCCGGACCTGCGCGGTGCGGCACTCGGTCTCGCCTGGACGCTGGGTTCCCAGCCGGACGTGCACAAGGTGAGGAGCATCAAAGCTCTCGGCGACTGGCTCACCGGGCTGTTCGCGGTCGCGCGCGAGGAGGTGCTGGCGAGCCCCGGCCTGGTCGGGGTGCTCGACGAGCTGATCAGCGCCATGGACGAGGAGGAGTTCCTGGTGGCGTTGCCCGCGTTGCGGCTCGCCTTCAGCTACTTCCCGCCCAGGGAAAGAGAAACGATCGCGGCCACCGTCCTGGCCCATCGCGGCGTCGAGGGCAGCGCGAAGGGCGTCACCCGCCTCACGGTCGACCCGATCACCGTGGCGGAGGCGATGGCGATCGAGAAGCGCGTGGACGCGCTGCTGGTGAAGGGCGGGCTGGCATGACGGACCTGGAACGCTGGCGGCTGATCCTGGGCGAACCCGCGTCCCGCTGCACAGGGGGCCTGCAGGGCGACGCGGCCCGCCGCGACACGGCGCTGGAGTGGCTCTACGGGCGTGATCCCGAGCTGGCCGAACGCGGTGTGCGCAAGGGCGGCAGCGAGGACTCGGTGCTGCAGACCGTCGACTGGCTGGACGAGGTGCACACCCTGTTCCCGAGGGAGACGATCGAACGGCTGGAGCGCGACGCGGTCGAGCGGTACGAGATCACCGATGTCGTCACGGATCCCGAAGTGCTGCAACGGATCGAGCCGAACCCGGCGTTGCTGCGCGCGGTGCTGCGGACCAAGCACCTGATGAACCCGGCCGTGCTCGCGATGGCCCGCAAGATCGTCGAGGCGGTCGTGAAGCAGCTGATGGAGAAGCTGAAGACGGAGGTGCGCACGGCGTTCAGCGGCACGAAGTCGCGCAGGCCGAGCATCCACAAGAACTCGCGCAACTTCGACTTCCGCTCGACGATCAGGGCGAACCTCCAGCGCTACCAGCCCGACGAGCGCAAGCTCGCGATCGAGCACCCGAAGTTCGTCTCGCGCACCAAACGGCACCTGGAGCAGTGGCAGGTGATCCTGCTGGTGGACCAGTCGGGGTCGATGACCAGCTCGGTGATCCACTCGGCCGTCACGGCGGCGTGCCTGTGGGGGCTGCCGGGGCTCAGGACGCACCTGGTCGCGTTCGACACCAACGTGGTCGACCTGACCTCGGACGTCACGGACCCGGTGGAGCTGCTGATGAAGGTGCAGCTCGGCGGCGGCACGGACATCGCCAAGGCCGTCGTGTACGGGGCCGAGCTCGTGGACAGCCCGCGCCGGTCGATCGTGGCGATCATCAGCGACTTCTACGAGGGCGGCAGCGAGGAGCGCCTGGTGCGCACGGTCAAGGGCCTGTGCGAGCAGGGCACGCACGTGCTGTGCCTGGCCGCGCTGGACGACGAGGCGAACCCGGACTACGACAGGGCGCTGGGCCAGCGCCTCGCGAACGTCGGCGCCCACGTCGGCGCGATGACCCCTGGCCAGCTCGCGGAATTCGTTGCGGAGAAACTGAAGTGACCAGACCCGACCTGCTGGCACTGACCCCGGACGCGCTCGCGGCGCTGGCCAACCGCGGTCTGGTGAAACGTGCCGTCAAGGAACTCGACGCGGGCGTCGTCCCGGTGCTCGACACCGATGCCGCCGGTGCGGTCCAGGGCAAGTTCCCGGACGGCACCACGACCACGCTGCCGCCGGGCGTCGCGCTGGACGCGGCCGGGTGCAGCTGCGGAGCCGCGGGCGTCTGCCGCCACCGCATCGCCGTAGTCCTCGCCTACCAGCGCACGCAGGAGGCGAGCGCGCCTGCCGAGCTGTGGTCGCCGGGCTCGGTGCCGGACGCCGATCTGGTGGCGTTGATGGGCGAACGCACGCTGCGCCGCGCCCGCAGGGCGCACCAGGCCGGCTACCGCGCGAAGCTCCGCCGCCCGACCGCCCAGGACCAGACGGCGCAGGCGGAACTCCCGACCTGCACGGTCACGTTCCTCGTGCCCGGCGACCTGTCCTACGTCCACACGGACGCGGTGAACAAGGACGAGGCGACAGCGCTCGCGGTGTGGGCCTTCCGGGAGGCGGACGAGCAGGGCACCGACACGGTGGACGTGGGCGGATCTCCCACCACGGCAACGGATCTGACCGCCGTGACCGACCTGCTCGACCAGTTGCTGCTCGACGGCGCGACGAACGCGAGCGAGGTGCTCGACGTCGCGTGGCAGCGCCTGCACCGCGACCTGACCGCGCAACGCCTGCACTGGCCCGCCGCCGTGATCACCGACCTGCTCGCGCAGCTGGCCGCGTACCGCGGCCGCAGCGCCGACTACGAGGCGGAGCGGTTCGCCGCCCTGCTGACGGAACTGCACGCGCGCACGACCGCCACCGGGCCCCGTGCCGAGATCCTCGGCCCGGACGAGCCCGCGGAGACCCCGCTCAAGCGAGTCCGGCTGACCGCGCTCGGCGCCCGCCTGCGCGCGGAGAACGCGGCCGACGTCTACTTCGCGTCGGGCGACGTCGTGCTGGTGCAGCGCGACACCCCCCTGCGCACCGGCCAGCGGCTGGCGGCGTCGAACGTGGTGTCCGAGTCGGCAACGCGCAGCGCGAGCCGCGCGGTGACGCTCAAGACCAGCCGAGTCGCCAAGACCTCGCTGACCCCGGTCGGCACGGCCTGGGACCACCTCCCGCAGGCCCTGGTGATCGACGACTACGAAGCGGCCGCCGCACACCTCGCCGAGTTACCGCCCCGCCAGGTCCGCGCGAGGGTCGAGGCCGAACTGGTCCGCGCGATCCGGGTGGCCGAGGTGTCCGACCTCGCCTACGACCCGGCCGCGCAACGCCTGACCGCAACCCTGCACGGCCCCACCGGCACAACGTGCCTGCTGGAGTCAAACCACCGAGCGGTAGCACCACAAGCACTGGACGCACTGACAATGGCACTGCGAGCAGGTCCGACCACGATCACCGGCACAGTCCGCAGGCACCGCGGCACACTGGTGGTCGACCCCCTGGCCGTCCTCACCCCCACAGGCGTGGTCGTCCTCGACTTGGCGACGGACACGACACCACAACCCCTGTCACCGGGCACCACGGCCTCCGACTCGCTGAGCGCGACGGTCGACAGCGCCCTGACAGTGCTGGCCGAGGCCGCCCACCGAGGCCTGGACCACCTGACGGACAGCCTGCTCACCCGTGCACGAGAGGTAGGCGCACACCTGCACAAAGCAGGCCTGCGCACAGCCGCAGCCCACGTCACGGCGTTCGCCGACGCCCCGGCCGCGACCACCTGGCTCGCGGCACACCTGCGATTACTAGTGACGGCCGACGCCCGCTGACCCGCCCCGAGCCACTGGCGGCCGCTCTCGCCGACAAGGCCTGTGGACAACCGACGAAGCCTGTGGACAGAGCGGGAACCAAATCCGGGGTTCGCGCGTTGCGTCAGGAGGAATCGCGCGGAGGAGCAGTGGGCACCGCGTCAGCCCACTGCATATCTGCGTCAGCCCACTGCATATCTAGTGCCAGGCACGGGCCGTTCGACCTGCCCCGCCACTTCCCCCGCCACCTGCCCGGCCACCACCGACGAGGTCGGATCGATCCGCTGGGACAGCACGTAGTCCTCGGCCGCCTCGCCCACCCGCCCGAGCCGTTCCAGCACGAAGGCCCGGAGATGGGCAGCACGGGCCGCGCCCCAGCCCCCGAGCGCGATCCCCCGGCCGTAGGCATCAAGGGCATCCTCCAGCTGACCACACGCGGCGAGCGCGTCGCCCTGCAAGGCCCACGTCCTGTCGTCGCCCGGGCTGAGCTCGACCAGCTCGGCGGCGTACCCGGCGGCGCGCTGGCTCAGGCCCACGGTGAGGTGGGTCCGCACGAGGAACGAGTACAGGGCGTAGGCCTCGTCCGCCCAGGCCAGGCGCTCCATCTCGGTGGCCGGGGTGATCGACGTCAGCGATTCCAGCGCCCGGCCCAGGAGGCGGTGCGTCTCGGCGATGTCGCGGCGCACGAACGGGACCGCGGCGATCGCGCGGTGCAGGCGTGCTCGCCCCAGCTGGCCGGAGAAGCCCTGCTGGGGCAGTTCGGACGAGGCCTTGGTCGCCAGTGCGGCAGCGGCGCGCATCGAGGTGGAGTCGGCGCCGCGGGCGGCGTTGCGGAACACCACGAACAGGGCCAGGTCGCGCCGCGTCTCGGGCGGGAGGCCGGATCTGGCTCCGTGCAACGCCATCGCCTCCACGGCGGAGGCCGGGAGGTGGCAGCGCAGGACGGCGAGTTGTTCGAGGGCCAGATCGGGCGAGAGGACCTGTTTGCGCGGGTCGATGACGCTCAGGCCGATCACCGTGGCCGCGTGCTGCGGATATCCCAGGCGCAGCAGCAGGTCGCCGGCGACGCGGCGTTCGGCCGGGCGCAGCGAGCCGAGTGCGCGTTCGTGCACGCGCCACCACAGTTCGGAGGCCAGGTCGACCGGGAACGTCGTCATGTCCGGGCCCGCGCCGTCGAGGCGGCCCCAGCTGGCGGCGGTCAGCAGGCGGAGCTGGGCGGAGGGTGGCGGTTCGAAGCGGGGCACGCTCGCCGACGCGCCTGCCACGAACGCCGAAGCCACGGCGTGGGTGATGCGCGCGTGCAACGCGGAAGCGCGCACGGGGGCGGAAAGTCCGGCGTAGACGCGACAGGCGACGGGGACGCGGGCGGTGCAGAGCGCGCGCAGCCGGGTCGCCAGCGCGCGGGGACTCGGGTCGGTGCGGTACCGCGGCATCGCGGTCATGCTGGCCTCCCTGGTGTCAGTTCAGCAGTTCCCAGCCGCGGCGGGTCAGGCGGTGGCGGACCGACCGTCCGTTGCGGTGGGTCGACACGAAACCCGCGGTGCGCAGGGCCGTCGCGTGCTGCGACGCCGTGGGCAGGCTGATGCCCACGTGCTTGGCGAGTTCGGTGGTGGTGCGTTCGGAGGTGAGCGCCCGCAGCACGAGCGTGCGGGTGCGTCCCAGTGCCAGTTCGAGACTGGCACCGCTCGGCTGGGGTGCCGTGACCGGGTAGAAGAGCAGCGGCTGCGGTTCGGCGAACATCGCCACCGCCGGGCGGGTCAGTCCGTTGAGCACCGGCACGATCAGCATTCCCGTGCCCCGCAACGAGATCTCGGTGTCCCAGCCCAGTTCGACGTGCAGGGCCGGTGAGGTCCACGAGATCGACGGGTGCAGGTGGCCGAGCAGGTCCCCCAGTCCGCGCGTCACCGCCTGCGACGACCGCAGCCGCACCTCGGCCTCGAACGTCTGGCGCGTCTGCGACCAGTTCGGCCCGAGCAGGTCGCGGAAGCCCGACCGGAACGCCGATCTCAGCTCCTGGCGCGCGGCCGGAGTGCCGGCCGCGAACGACCGCAGCCACGGCGACGTGGTGCCCAGCATGCTCGCGATCTGGTCGCGCACCCGCGTGGAGGGCACCTCCAGCACCTGGCACACGGCCTGGTCGAAGTCGGGCTTCGCCGAGTTGAAGAAGTCGGGGATGAACCGTCCGGGCCTGACCAGTTCGGCCAGCGGGCGGATCTGCGGCAGCAGCAGGCGGTCCCAGTCACCGCTGTGCACCGTGAACACCAGCTCGTACATCGGCAGCGGAGCCGACGCGAACCGCGTTCGCGCGAGATCTTCCAACTCGAAGAGAATGGTCAATCCGCGCCCCTTGGGCACGGATTCGGACATGACGATCGGCATGTGCTTCCCCCCGGAGTGCAACCACTTCCGAAGGTACGCAGACTTCGTTGTCCGGTGTCAGCGCCGTTCCACTTGACAACGTTCGGTGGACAAACTCAAACAAGCGGCCCGGACTGCTCGGTGAGCTTCAACAGCAGGTCACGGGTGCGCTCGCGCTCTTCATCGGGCTCTTGGCCGCGCCACAGCAGGTCAGCCAGCGTCACTCCATCGAGTGCACGGGAAATGAGGTCAGCACGTTGTGGGTGCAGGCCGTCTGAATCGGTTTGCTGCCTCCACCGGGTCGCGGCAACGTCCAGGCGCTGCTGCAGTTCCGGGACGCCGAGCAACGCCGTTACGACAGACGGGTGAGACCACAGGTCGTCCACCGCGAAGGTCGCCTTGATGTGCGCGCGCGTCCAGCGGCCGGGTGTGTCCTCCGGTTCGAGCAGGCTCTCGACCGTCGCGTCGTAGTGGTCGAACCACTCCTCGATCAGTCCAACGATCAACGCCTGCTTGTTGCGGAAGTGGTGCAGCAGGCCGCCCTTCGAGACGCCCGCCTCCTTGGCCACGGCGTCGAGGCTGACGTTCGGGCCTTGCTCGATCAACGCGCGCGCGGCGGCTGCGAGCACCTCACGGCGGGTGCGGGGCGCGTTGCGCTGCTCTCCGGGCATGGTGATCAACCTATCGCCTGCCCAGCCGACCGCCTGGACGGTACGTCAACTTACAGACCATTCGGTCGGCTAAGCGCGTTCGTCATGCCGGTCTCCCGGCTGCGCGACGCCAAGAAGCGCGGGAAGTTCCGAGCTGGGGTGCGGGTGTTTGTCGCTGGCGCGGCTGCACGTGCTGGAACAGAGCAGGAACGGAACGACTCACCACCACCAGGAACGGATCTTCAGAAGGCATCTGAAACCTTCGAGGCAAGGCCGCCATGTCCGTCTGGGCGCAGTACCGACAACTCGCCGGACGCTACGAGGTCACCAGCCGGAGTTGTCCGCCGCCTCGGCGCAGAGCTGGCCGAAGCATCGGCTCACGTGCCCAGTGACGTGAATCCGGCACAGGCACGGAGAAGGTCGTGGCCTCCTCCACCAAGAATCCCGGTGAGCCGGCTCGGAGCAACCCGAACTACGTCGGCGGCAACATCCTCACCGGAGCCAACGACCCGTTCCAGCTGGTGTTCCGGCCCTGCCCGACCTTCCACCCCTACGACACCGGCCTGCCGGCGTGTACCTGTGCTCCGCCGCCACCCCTTCTGGTGCCGGAGTGCACGGCATGAGCGGATACCACGCCGCCGGCCGCGCCCTTCGCCACCTGGAGCGCATGAAGCGGTGACGGCCGGGCAGGAAGTCCGAGCTCGTCACCGATCGCGGATCGAGGCGGTGTGGGCCAGGACGACAGTGGCCTTGTCCGGGGAGAGAAAACGAAGCCCCATGAAGTTGTCGCCGACGGTGAAGCCAGGCAACGCCCAGATCTCCTCGTAGGGCATCCGCACGAACCAGTGCCGACGGAGGCTGTACACGTTGCTCCACAAGCACTTCGCAGGGTCAGGACGCCACAGGCTCCGCGCGAACGCGGGGTTGCGGAACCCGTGGCCGACCTCCCCGATGGCCAGCACGTGTTTCTGACCGGTGAGCAGAACTACATCGCCGGTGGCCAGGCTGTCCATCCGCTTGTCGTGCCTCGCCGTGGCGCCCCAGAACCGCGCGCGGCCGCTGGGATGCACGGCGTTCAACCGGGCAAGGTCCACCGGGTCCAACAGCTCGGCGAAACCGGTGGACCCGAACGACACTGGTGTCGCCAAGGTTTGCGACCAGTGCCTGCGCGCCTCCGGAGTCCCGTAGGAGGGCTGGATGAAGACCTGAACCACGGATTCAACCTACATAGCCATGTCGGTGACCGCTGCGTTCGTTCACGTAGCCGGTGTCGGGGTTTCTTCCGGTAGCCCCGAGGGGTATCTGATGGGCATGCTGACGGCGGTGCTGTACGGCCTGGCCGCATCGAGTGCGTTGGTGGTCGGGTCGATCGCCGGTTCACTGTGGCGGCCGCCGCGGTGGTTGACCGGCGTCCTGCTGGCCTTCGCCAGTGGGGCGTTGATCTCAGCGCTGGCCTTCGAGCTGTTCGAGGAGGCGTTCCACCTCGGTGGCGCGGTGCGGTCCGGGCTCGGCCTGCTGGCCGGTGCGGCCACGTTCGTGCTGGTGGATTCCGCTCTGGACCGCTACGTCACCGGTCACTCCGGGCCCGAGCAGCGGGAGGTGACGAAGGCCGGCGCGCGCGGTGGCGTGGGCTTCGCGCTGCTGGCCGCGGTGACCCTGGACGGGGTGCCGGAGAACCTGGCGCTCGGGGTGTCGCTGGCCAGCGGGGTCTCGTTGACGTTGCTCGTGGCGATCTTCTTCTCCAACCTTCCGGAGTCGCTGGTCGGTGCCGTCGCCATGCGCGAGTCGGGCCAGAGCAAGCGAACCGTGATCCTGACGTGGGCGGTCTGCGCCCTGCTGCTGGCAGCAGCGGTGGTGCTCGGCAGACTGGTCGCGGGCGGGCTGAGCGACGCCGTGCTGGCTGTCGCGCTGTCGTTCGCCGGCGGGGCGGTGATCGCATCGCTGGCCGACACGCTCATGCCCGAGGCGTTCGAGCACGGCCGGCCGCTCAACGCCTTCGCCACGGCTGGGGGCTTCTTCCTCTCGTTCATCCTCGCGGCCTGACGGAAACGGCCGGTACCGGGGATCGGACGCCCTCGGATGAGCAGGTAGAGCATCAGGCCGAACTCCGCGAGCGACGTGGAAACCGACACGAGGTCGCGGACGAGGCCGGGGGCGCCGGGCAGGACGAACGCGATCACCGGGTCGGCGATCCACGCGAAGCCGCCGACGACGAGCAGCACGCCGAGCGGCTTCGGGAACAGGGTGAAGCGCAGGGCGAGATAGCCCATGGGCAGCAGCCACAGGCCGAAGAACACGCCGCCGAGGGTGTACCCGTACCCGTGCAGGTCGAGCAGCAGCAACGCGAGTCCGTCGGCGTGCGCGGGGTCGGTGGCGACTCGCAGTGCCCCGTAGTGGAACGCGAGGTTGAGCAGGATCGAGCCCGCGCCGACCGACACGAAGACCAGGAGCGCTGTCGCGGCGCGTTCGTCGACGTGGTGCAACAGGCGTTGCAGCGCCAGTCCGAGGAAGACGAACACCACCGCCATCAGCACGTCCGCCGCGAGACTCCAGCGGAAGAGCGCTTCGTGGGCCACGATGTTGGCCGCGGTGGTGACGGGATCGCCAGGCACGGGCACGCTGTCGCGCACGACCAGTTCCGCCCATGTGCCGAGGACGACGAGAGCCAGGTACAACAGACCGGCTGTTCTCGCGAGCGTCGTGGGCTTGGTCATGGCTTCTCCTTGTGGCGCAACGCCGGTAGCGGTGATGACGACACCAACGCTGTCCTGCCGGAGCCTCGAGCGACTCCCCGCGAAGTACCTCGCGCCCTCTAGGGTTCGGCCATGCCGGAACTGCTGCGTGCGTGGTCCCGCGTCTGGCGCTCCCTGCTCGCGGCAGCCGTCGGCCGTGGTGGCGTGGGGCGCCATGACCGCGGTAGTGCTGTCCAGGCCACTGACCGCGGCGCAGCAGGACGTCGTGGGCGCGGTGCTGGTGCTGGTGCTCGACCTCGTGTTCGGCGCGGTGACGCTCATCGTCGACGACGACCCGCTGGTACGAGCAGGCCTGCGGATGATCATGGGCGGCGCCGACGACATCGACGTCGTCGGCGAGGCGGCCGACGGGCGGGACGCCATCGGCGTGATCGCGCGCGAACGACCGGACGTCGTCCTGATGGACATCCGGATGCCCCGGATGGACGGCCCGCCGACATCGTCGCCGCCGTGCGCCGCGTCGCGCTCGGTGAGCCGATGCTGTCGCCGAGCGTCACCAGCCGGCTCATCGCCGTGGCCACCAGGCAGGGCGACGGCTCGCGGCAACGCACGGCCCGCGCGTTGCTCGCCCGCTTGACGGACCGTGAACGCGAGGTCGCCACCGGGGTCGCCGAGGGGTTGTCCAACGCCGAGATCGCCGAATCGCTGCACCTCGGCCTGGCCACCGTCAAGACGCACGTCGGCAGCGTGTTCGCGAAGCTGGAGGTCACCAACCGCGTCCAGGTCGCCCGGTACGTGCACGACGCCGAACCGGCGTCCTGGTGAGGGCCGTGGGAGGGACGGGTGCCGACCCGAACTGCAGATCGGGAGAAACGCCATGAGCGTGCATCGAGGATGCACGCTCATGCGAAGTGGTGAGTGAGTCAGTCCTACTTGAAGGCGTCCTTGACCTTTTCGACCGCTTCCTTCAGGTGACCCTTCGTCTGGTCGGCCTGTCCCTCGGCCTTCAGGGCCTCGTCGTCGGTCGCGGCGCCGACGCCTTCCTTGACCTTGCCCTTGAGCTGGTCGGCCTTGGCGTCGATCTTGTCGTCGGTGCCCATGCGGTCCTCCTCAACGCCTGATTCTCAGGATTACGTGGCTTCGGATGCCCAGCACAGGCAGACATGAATCTTCGAACACGTCACAGCCTCGGGGCCCACCCCGCCGCACCCACAACGTCAGGATTCGCCCGAGAAGGATGAGGACAAGCCGGCGATCGTGGAGTAGTCGCCTCGGGCCACAGAAGTGGTCAGCCGGTAGGAGTCAGTGCGCCGACGGCGTGACGTGCTGTGGCGTGGGCCAGCGTTCCGAGTCGCTCCCCGTGGGAGCGCTCATCCTCGAAGTCGAGGTCCACGCAGGGTTCGCCGTCGTTGCCGGAGAAGGCCGGCACCGCGATGACGTTCGCGTCGACGTGGCAGACGTTGATGTCACTGAGCAGTTCGGCGTCCTGCATGTTGATCAGGCTCACCTGGTGGTCGTGCTTCGGGACGAGGTCCGTCAGGTCGTCCATCGCGCCACTTTGCGTCGCGAACGCGGGCGTGCCCATCATCAGAAAACCCGCGCCCACAGCGGCTGCGGCGAAAGCCTTCCTCAGCATGATGATTTCTCCTCATGAACCGTCGTTCGATCTGCGCGTGCTACGAGTGGGGAACGGAACCAGGCACCCCTGCCAAGGCTCCGTTCCCCAGTCCGAGGACGGCGCGTCGTCATTACGGGCGCCGTCTCACGTCACTTGTCGTCGGGGTTGGCGCACAGGCCGCTGTCGTTGTCCGACAGCACCGGCACCGCGATGACGTTGACGTCGATGAAGCAGGCGTTCAGATCGCTGAGCACCTCGGAGTCCTCCAGGTTGACACCGCCGACCTGGTGCGACAGGTCCAGCTCGGGGGCGTCAGCCATCGCGGTGGAACCGAAACCGAGAAAAGCGCCCGCGATAGCGACGGCCGCCCCTGCCTTCTTCAGCACGAAAATCTCCTCTGTTGAATCCTTCAGAAAGGAAAGTGTCGGCATTGCGCACCTTCCGCAAGTCCGGCAAGACCATAGCCAAACGATCAAGGGACACCAAATCATCAATCATGCTTCGACCTGGTCGAGCCCACTCGAATCACACCTTCGAGTGGCGTTTGGTCCCGGCGTTTGGACTTGTTTCGCTTGATGATCAGGCCAAACAGGCTGAAGCCTCGTTCGCATCCCGCTATCGGGTGAAGCTGTCCCCCGCGCATGCTTCGGCGTACGTCCGAGACGGCTGCAATGGCAACTTCAGGGCGTGCGCAGCGGAGGAGTACCAGTCTTCCAGCGCACGGTGCCGTTCGAAGAGATCGTCGAGCGTGGCACGCGATTCCCGCAGAGCGCGTCCGACGATGTCGCAGGCGTGTGCGCCGGTTTCAGCGAGCCTGCGCTGGGACTCCCGTCCGGCCTCATTCGGTAGCTGCACCCGCTGATCAGCGGCTTCCCCGGCGACGCGGCTCCTGGTGTGCAGCAGGTAGCGGATGCACCCCGAGACGGCGTCACCCTTGGCGTATCCGGCGTGATGGGTCCGGTGCTCGCCGAGTTCCAGCCGGGCTCCTTCGAGGTACCGGGTGAGGTCCTCGGCCATGGCGAGAGCCGAATCCCGGTCGGCGCGGATGAGAGCTACCTGGGCCTCACGCCGGGCCAGTTCCTCGTGCACCTGGTCACGGTCATAGCCGAACCATCGCGCGCGGAATGTCGGCCGTTCTTCGCCTGTGAGGGCTTCTCCGCCGTCCAGGAGGTCTTCGATGGTCATTGCCGGTCCTTCCTGAACGTGCGCGATTGCCGCTGTGCTGGCGAAGTACCCGCAGAAGGACTTTGCAACCGGTTCTGACCGGGCAACCGCCCTCTCTGGTGACACAGCTCGACGAATGTCACCACCGAGGGCTCGCCATCGGCCTCAGCCGAAAGGCTGCACCACGAAGTCAACGTCGGCTGACGCGTCCGCGATGCCTTGTGTCGCAACAACTCCAAGGCGAGCGCCCGCAGCACGCACGCCCTCTCGCGCCTCAGCGAGGAAGCTCGCCGGCAGCTCGTCTCCGCCGTGGTCGAGCAGGACGTCGTCGAAGCCGAGTGATGCCGCCTCACGGGCGAGCGCCACGACGTACCCGCGCACCTCGGGATGACTCGAGTCGGTGAAGACAAGGGCGCCGTTGTGAGCGACGTGGCTCCGCAATCCAGCGTGCCACGCCGCTTTCGCGAACAGCGGGTCGCGGAACGGCACCACTCGTGCCACGGCACGCAACCCTGCCCGGTGGAGCTGGTCGACGGCTGCTCGCGGGTCGTAGCGGTCGCTCACAGCATTGATCTGGCCGGCCAGCACGACGTTCGAGAGGTAAGGGATCTGACCGGTCTCGTCCTTCACGTCGAGCACGACCGTGTCGATCTCGTCCTTGCGGGCCATCGCGAACACCGCCCGGCGTGAGTGCGGTGACGTCCACTCCCCCGGGTCGAGATGCGCCACCCGCATCGCGGGGCACACGACCGGTACCGTCACGTGCTGTCCCGTCGCGTTTCCCGCCGCATCGCGTGCTTCCACGAACACGGTCGCCGCCGACGGCACGGTCACTTCGAACGTCCCGCCGAGCAGTCGCGCGGAGTTCTGACCGACCCGTACGAGCACCGCTTCATCGGTCGTTCCGCGCACAGTGATGGAGGTGCGCGGATCGGCCACCTCGGTCCGGTCGATGGTGAGCGATGGCGCGGTGTCGTCGATCGTGAAGCTGTGCTCGATCTCGGCGTCCAGCCATAGCATTGAGGCATCGCGGACCCGAGCACGCAGCGTGTGCATGCCTTCAACCAGTTCGAAGCCGTCGAGCCGAAGCCTGTCCCCGTCACGACGAGTCGGAACGGGCTCGTCGTCGACGAACACGTCCACCTTGTCCAATCCGCGCGGGTCCTCAGCGGTGACACTCACCTCGCGCACGGCCGCCGCCTTCAAGACCGCACCATGTTCAAGCCCTTCGACGGCGAGCCCGAATCGCTTGAGGTGCAACGCAGAAGCCACGACGGTGAACGACACCGCGGTGAGGAAAACGAGCAGGACGAGTCCCAACTTCCGCGGTGGAACGTTCATCCCGTAGCCAGCGCGGTGAGCCGGTCGACCCCACCGCTGAACACGTTCTGATCGATCGGCGCCGAGGTGTACTGCCAGATCGTGTGCACCGGCCACTTGTGGGGCATGGGGCCGACCGTGGCCGCGTACCTGGCGAGCCACAACGGGTTGGTGGAGCTGAAGTCGCCGCTGCGTCCTGTGCACTTGTCCCACCACTGCGTGGACGTGTAGATCACCGGCCAGCGCTTGGTCAGTGCGTGGTAGGTGTCGCTGAAGCTGCGGATCCAGTTCACCATCGCGGCAGGGCTCAGGCCGTAGCACGTGTCGCCGCCGTACGGGTTGTACTCGATGTCGAGGGTGCCCGGAAGGGTTCGCCCGTCCCGCGACCAGCCGCCGCCGTTCTGCACGAAGAACCGCGCCTGCGTCGCGCCGTCGGAACGGTTCGGCAGCGCGAAGTGGTACGAGCCCCGGATCATGCCGACGGCCGCGGAACCGTTGTACTGCTGGGTGAACTTGGGATTGCGGTAGCCGGTGCCCTCGGTCGCCTTCATGTAGACGAACCGCTTGCCCGCCCGCCACCAGTGTCCCCAGTCGACGGCGCCCTGATGGCTGCTGACGTCGATGCCGTCCACCCGCCCCACGTTGTCGACCCCGAGATCCGGTGGTGTCATGGGCATTTCAGCGGTGCCTTCGTGCTTGGCGATCTGCGACCCTGCGGCGTGGTCCTCCGCACCTTCCTCCGCGTGTGCGGCCACCGGAACCAGAACGCTCATGACCACCGCGATCGCAGCAGCGCCTGCGACGCGCCGACAAGCACGTGCTTGGGACAACATCGGATACCTCCAGGTGCGTCGATGGCCCTGAGAACCAGCTACCCGTGTCCAAAAGAGAAAAACCGAACCTCACTTTGTTGACACGAGTGAGTGAGCGCAGTTGTGTTCAGGCACTTCTGGTAACCAAATGGGCGGCCCCGCCCAGATCCGTCGATCACATATCCGGCGGCACGCACAATCGGGACCCCTCCGTCCCGAGTTCGATCTCGTTCGCGCCGCCTGGAGGTGCGGGTGTCGGGGGTGGCGTGGTCGAGCAGGGTGTTCACTGGCCTGGTCGGATCAGGCCGTGCTCGTAGGCGAGAACGACAGCATGTCTCCGGTCTCGTGCGTTGATCCTGGTGAGCAGCCGGGAGACGTACGTCTTCACCGTCGCTGCCGTGAGGTTCAACTGGCCGGCGATCTCGGCGTTGGTGCGGCCCCGCGAGATCAGCCTCAGCAACTCCGCGTCCTGTGTGGACAGCCCAGCGAAGTGCGAACTGTTGCTGCGGGGCAGGGTGGCGGCGACGGTGTTCAGCAGTCGCCGGGTCACCGACGGCGAAAGCAGTGCGTCCCCGGTGGCGACCGCACGGATGGCCTCTATCACCGGCTCCGGTGGTGCGTCCTTGACCAGGAACCCGCTGGCGCCGGCACGCAGCGCTTCGTACACGTGGGCGTCGGTGTCGTAGGTGGTGAGCACGAGCACCTGGGTGGCGCCGTCGGCGGCGAGGATGCGCCGGGTGACCTCGATGCCGTCCATGGTGGGCAGGGAACGAGGTCACCAGCAGGGTGCTGGTGATGGATGTGGCCGCGCCGGAGATGGCGCGGGAGGTGGTCTCGGTCTCCGGTGGCGCCGAGCGGATCACCGACCTGCGCTGGCGTCCGGACGGCCGTTCGCTGACCTACCCCGCCTCGCGGGACGGTGCCGACGAGGTGTGGACCGTGCCTGCCCGTGCCGGCCGGGCGCAGCGGCTGTTCGCAGCTCCGGGGCCGGCGATCCCGGTGGGCGGAGCCCGCGCGCTGCGGGGCGCCGTGGTCCCACCGCACCAAGCGAAAGTACTGCGCCACGAGTGGTCGCCGACCGGGCGGCAACTGGCGTTCACGGTGCCGCTGCCGGGTTGCCCCGCCCTCGCGGTGGCGCCTGCGAACCGGGCGCGGCGCTGGGCATCGCGGTGCTCGGGACCGTGCTGTCGGCGTGGACACGCGCGGGCACCTTCACCGAGGCGACGCTGGGGACGGCGCTCGTGGCGTCCTTTGTGCCTACCGGCTCATTCCGAACGGGGAGCGGACGCCTCGGCCAGCCGCTGGTGCAGACGTTCCCTGATCTGGTCCGGGGTGTAGGCGGCGCGGCGGCGCTGGTTGCGGGCGACGACCACGCCGCTCGCCGCGACACCCGCGAAAGCGGCCATACCGATCACCTTCCACAGCTTCATGTGCCTAGGCTACTGGGCCATGGCGACAACACTGGACAAAGCCGTCGAGATGACCCGCACCGGTGACGTGTGGGTGTTCCGGGGGCGCAGTGCGGCGGACCGGGCGATCCAGGCCATGACGAACAGCCCCGTCAACCACGTCGGCATGGCGATCGTGATCGACGACATGCCGCCGTTGATGTGGCACGCCGAGCTCGGCAAGTCCCTCAAGGACATGTGGAGCGGTACGCACCAGCGCGGCGCCCAGTTGCACGACCTGCGCGACGCGGTCGTGACGTGGCACGACAAGTACAAGCAGCGGGCCTGGCTGCGGCAGCTCGACCACGAGGTGACGCGCGAGATGGAGGACGCGGCGCTGCGGACGGTGGCGCGGCTCGACGGCACGCCGTTCCCCTCGACCGCGAAGCTCGCCTCGCGGTGGTTGCGCGGGCGGGTTCCGTTGGGGCCCAGAGGTGACGCGAGCATCGAGAGCGCGTTCTGCGCGGAGATCGTGGCCGTGACGTACGAGGAGATGGGGCTGCTGCCCAAGCGCAGGCCCAACTGGTACGACCCCGGCCGGTTCTGGAGCGGCGACGACCTCGAACTGCTGGACGGCGCCGAGCTCCGCAAGGAGGTCGAGATCATCGTGTGAGGGCCGCGCCGACCAGGAGCAGTCGCAGGGTGCGCTCCGTGGCGTCGGTGAGGAGCTCTGCCGTGGTGGCCATCGCGGTGTCGAGCGTGACGGGTGCGGCGATGATGCTGGCGTAGGCGTCGATGCCGGCGTCGTGGTTGGCGCGGGCGTTCTCCCCGATCGTGCCGGCGAGCGCGATGACGGGCTTGCCGTGCTTCTTGGCCCGGCGCGCCACCTCCGCGGGCACCTTGCCGTGCGGGGTCTGGCCGTCGATGGCGCCTTCCGCGGTGATCACCAGGTCGGCCTCGGGCAGGCGGGCGTCGAGGTCGGAGTGCTCCAGGACGACGTCGAAGCGCGGCAGCAGGGTGGCGCCCAGCGCGTGCAGGCCGGCGCCGAGCCCTCCGGACGCGCCACCGCCCGGCATGGTGCGGACGCCGGGGCCGAGCAGGTCGGCCCAGTTGTCCAGAGCGGCGCTGAGCAGGTCGACCTGGGCCGGGGTCGCGCCCTTCTGCGGGCCGAACACCCTCGCCACGCCCCGATCGCCGCACAGGACGTTGTGCTGGTTGCAGGCCACGGTGATCTCGGCCTTGTCCAGCCTCGGGTCCACTTCGGACAGGTCGAGCGCGGTGGCGCGGGCCAGGGCCGCTCCGCCGCGTCCGATCTCGCGGCCGTGCGCGTCGGTGATGCGGGCTCCCAACGCCTGCAGCGCGCCCGCGCCGCCGTCCGACGTGCCGGAGTCGCCGCAGCCGACCAGGATGCGGTCGACGCCGAGGTCCAGCGCGGCGCGGATGAGCTCACCGACGCCGTACGTGGTGGTCGTCGCCGGGTCGCGGTGGTGCTTGGGGACGAGCCTCAGCCCTGCCGCCGCGGCCATCTCGACCACGGCCGCGCGAGGGCCGGGGCCGCCCAGCAACGCGAAGTGGGACGGGATCTGCTCACCGACCGGTCCGGTGACGAGCGCGGGGACGAGCGTGCCGTTCGTGGCTTCGGCGAGTGCTCGGGCCGAGCCTTCGCCGCCGTCCACGAGCGGTGCCTTGTCCACGATCGCGCCGGGCACCACGCGGTAGATGCCGCGTGCGATCGCGTCGGCGACGTCGCACGCGTCCAGAGACTCCTTGAAACCGCTGGGAGCTACCAGGAAACGCATCGGTGACCTCATTTCAGTGGCAGGCCGAGGTGCGGCCAGAGGAGAACGGCGCACGCGAGGACGAGCGCGCCGGTGATCGGCGCCAGAACCGCCGAGAGCTTGAGCAGGTCCCGCGGGCTGTAGGCGCCGGCGAAGAGGGCGACCGGTTTCGCGGACGCCGTGGTGGTGTGGCAGAAGCCGGCGGCCGCGGTGGAGGCGAACGCCAGCGCGGCGGGGTTCATGCCGGCGGCCGCGGCGAGCGGGATGACGATCGGGACCAGCACCGAGGAGCGGGCCGAGCGGGACTGGATGAGGAGGTGCGCGAGGAGGCTCACCGCGATCACGGTCGGCAGCAGGTGCGACGGGCTGATGAGGGTGGCGATGGTGTGCGCCGCGCCGGAGCTGACCAGGGCCGAGCCGAGCATCGTGGTCGCGGCCATGAAGAGCAGGAGCGACCACGGGATCTCGGCGAACGCGGCTTTGAGCGTCGTGGTGCCGAGTCGGGGCGCGGTGATGGCGACGGCGCCGGCAAGGGCGGTGACCTCGGGCGGGACGTGGTGCCAGGACTCGGTGAGCCACCCCGCCGAGACGATGCCGACGATGACCAGCGAGGTGATCTCGGGCCTCGTGAGCGCCGAAAACTGTCGGTGCTGTCTGGGAGAATTAGAACAGGGGACCCCTGGGAGGGGACCCTCGCTCCGCGCTGCGAGCACGACCGTGGGCTCGTCGCTCGGGTCCAGCGGCTCCGCGTGGCCGGTCAACGGCTCCGCGCGGTCCGCACGGCTCGTGAACAGCCACAACACCACTTCGGCCGTCACGTGCGCGCTGACCACCGCGAGCGGGAGCCCGAGCAGCATCCACTGCCCGAACCCGATCCCCTCCCCGGTGGCCTGTTCCAGCAACGCGCTGGTGATCAGGTGCGCCCCCGCCCCCACCAGGGTCGCCACCGCGGTCAGCAGGATCACCGACGGGAACAGCACGCCGAGCGCCCGCGACACCCGCTCGTTCACCCGTAGTGCCCGGTGCACCGGCAGCGTCAGGGCGGCACGGCCTGAGGTGGACGGCACGAAGAAAGCCGTGAGCAGCAAGGCGAACGCCGTCAGGTGCATCAGCCCGCGCACCGAGCGGGCACGCCCCACCAGCGAGGTCGCCAGGCGCGCGGGCAGCCCCGACGCCGAGACCCCGCCGGCCAGCACGAAGGCCGCGATGAGCAGCCACGTCGTCGACCCGCCCAGCACCGCCAGGGCCGAGGCGGGCAGGACGCCGAACAGCAGCAGGGCCACGACGGCGGCCAGGGCGACGAACGTGTCGTCCAGCGGGGTGCACGTCCACAGCACCACCGCCACCGCGAAGACCACCAGCGTCAGGATCACGAGAACGATCGTGCGCGGCCACCCTGATCCACAGGTGAGGCCCGGATGAAGGAGTCTTCATCTAGCTTGAGTTTTAACCTGTTCGGCGGGGTCTCGGGTTGGTGGACTTCTTCTTGTTGCCGTGCTGGGGTTTCTGTTTGTTGGTGCTGGTGATGG
>NZ_JBFBAW010000040.1:0-35877 GCF_040682435.1 Lentzea sp. NPDC051208
AAACTCAAGCTAGGGCGTGTCCCGTAAGTCCGTTCGATGAGAGTCACGGTCGAGAGACCCGGAGGCGGTGCCGCCGCAATGCCCTCATACCGGGCGTATTCGGGCTTTGCGGCCGTGCCGTCTCCGGGGCCCTCGGCCGCGACTATCGCGGACGAGACTGACGGGACACGCCCTAGCGCAGGCCTGAGCCGATGCCGGTCAGGCCGCGCACCTCCATCTCCGCCTGCTTGGCCGCGTCCGCCTTCTCGCCGCCGAGGACCGTGCCCAGGAACCCGGCCAGGAACGACAGCGGGATCGACACGATGCCGGGGTTCGACAGCGGGAAGAACGCGAAGTCGGCGTCCGGGAACACCGACGACTTCGAGCCGGAGATCGCGGGCGAGAAGACGATGAGCAGCACGCACGACGTGAGGCCGCCGTAGATGCTCCACAGCGTGCCGCGCGTGTTGAAACGCTTCCAGAACAACGAGTACAGCAGCGTCGGCAGGTTCGCGGACGCGGCCAGGGCGAACGCCAGGGCGACCAGGAAGGCGACGTTCTGGCCGTTGGCCGCGATGCCGCCGACGATCGCCAGCACGCCCACGCACACGGCGGTGATGCGGGCGACGCGGACCTCGTCGCGCGGGTCGGCGTCGCCTCGCTTGATCACGTTCGCGTAGACGTCGTGCGCGAACGAGGCCGACGCCGTCAGCGTCAGGCCCGCGACCACGGCGAGGATCGTGGCGAACGCCACCGCGCAGACGACGCCGAGCAGGACCGTGCCGCCGACCTGGAACGCCAGCAGCGGCGCGGCCGAGTTCTCGCCGCCGGGGGCGTTGGTGATCTTGTCGGTGCCGACCAGCGCCATCGCGCCGAAGCCGATGACCAGGGTGCACGAGTAGAAGATCGCCATCATCCACGTCGCCCACACCACGGACTTCCGCGCCTCACGGGCGTTCGGCACCGTGTAGAAGCGCATCAGCACGTGGGGGAGAGACGCGGTGCCGAGAACGAGCGCCAGGGCCAGCGAGATGAAGTCGATCTTCGACAGGTCCGTCGCGCCGTACTTCACCCCCGGCGAGAGCACGGCCTCGCCCAGCGGCGAACGCTGCGACGCGCGGTCGAGCATCGAGGAGATGTCGAACCCGAACTTGCCGATCAGGAAGATCGTCAGCAGCGACACGGTCAGGAGCAGCAGCACGGCCTTGATGATCTGCACCCACGTGGTGCCCTTCATGCCGCCGACCAGCACGTACAGCACCATGACGATGCCGACGACCGCGATGATGATGGCCTGGCCGATCTTGCTGTGCACGTCCAGCAGCAACGCCATCAGGCCGCCGGCGCCCGCCATCTGCGCGATCATGTAGAAGAGCGAGATGACCAGCGTCGAGTTCGCCGCGGCCGCGCGCACGGGCCGCTGGCGCATGCGGAACGCCATGACGTCGCCCATGGTGAAACGGCCGGTGTTGCGCAGCCGTTCCGAGATCAGCATCAAACCGATGAGCCAGGCGACGACCCAGCCGATCGAGTACATGAAGCCGTCGTAGCCGTTCACGGCGATCGCGCCGGAGATGCCCAGGAACGACGCCGCGGACAGGAAGTCGCCCGAGAGCGCGATGCCGTTCTGCGTGCCCGTGAAACTGCTGCCCGCCGCGTAGTAGTCCGACGCGCTCACGTTCCGGGTCGAGGCCCGGTACACGATGTAGAGCGTCAGCAGCACGAAGATGCCGAAGACGGACAGGTTGATCGCGGTGTTCGCCCCGGTCACGCGAGCTCCTCATCGGTTTCCACGAGCGCGCGCACCTTGTCGACCTGGGGGTCGAGCTTCCGCTTGGAGTAACGCGAGTACGCCATTGTGATGATGACCGTCGTCACGATCTGGAGGAATCCCATCGTCAAGCCGACGTTCACCGTTCCGAACAGCGGGGTGCTCATGAAGTCGGCGGCGTATGCCGAAAGCAATACGAACGTCACGTACCAAGCGAGGAACAGCAGCGTCGCCGGGAGAATAAAGCGCTTCACCCGCCGCTTCAGGACGAGGAAATCCTCACTCGTTTGGAGGGCATCGAAATCAGGCTCACCGTCACCATCGATAAGCAATGAGTGATGTGGCTCGTCAAAGGTCGCGAAACCGGGGGTGGCCGGGCGTGACACGGAGGGCAGCGCCTTCGTCATCAACCGCTCGCATTCGTTACGGGGAGTGCCCGGCGAGGCTCCGCGCACACAGCGCGTCCGATCCGGGGTTGGGAGGCGCAAGCGTAACGACGCGTGGCGTTGAGTCAATCCCCGGAACCCGCAGGACCACCCCAAAAGGTCCAGTGTCACCCTCAGTGATCGATCGTGCACGCCCAAGGTCGTTGTCGCGCCACGCCCTCTGGCCTACTATCCGCTCACACCCGATACGGCTGATGGAGATATCGAGCTGCGGGGGACATCGACTCGCGGGGATTCACCAGGCCAGGAGGTAGCCGAAAGTGGGGCACTTCGAACGCGCCTTGGGGATCATTTCGTGAATGTCGAGTGGAGAAAGATCAGCGACTGGCGCAACTGGCGCCTGCCCGTCAAGCTCGGCGTCGTGCTGCTCGTCCCCGTGGCGGTGGCCGTCGGCGCGGGCACACTGCAGATCTCCGGTTACGTCGACCGGTCCGACAACTACGTGCAGATGCAGGGCCTGGTGCGGCTGAGGGCAGATCTCGCGCCTTTGATCTCCAGCATCCAGCAGGAGCGCACGCTCGCCGCGCAGAGCGCGACCAGCGGTTCCGGCGTCGGCGCCTACCAGAACCAGATCAGCGCCACCGACAACGCCGCCTCGACGGTGCGCCGCCGGATCGACCGCACCGACGGCGTCAGCGACGTCTCCCGCCAGCGCTTCGCCGAGGTCGGCGGCCAGCTGGAGACGCTCAAGAACCTGCGGGAGAAGGTCGCGCAGGGCGGCGACGGCGGTGACCCGTCCGGCGGCACCTACGGCTACACCGCGATCATCAAGTCGCTGCTGGACTTCGAACAGGCGCTCGTCGGCCAGTTCAACGACAACGCCATCTCGGGCACCGCGATGGCGCTGCACAACATGGTCATCGCGCAGGAGCAGGTCTCGCTGCAGCACGCGTTCGTGCTGGCCGGGATCGGCCGCGGCAAGCTCCTCGGCCCCGAGGTCCGCGCGCTGGAGCAGTCCGACATCCGCCTGCAGGACCGCCTGAACGACTTCCAGGCCATCGGCACCACCGAACAGCGCCGCGTCTACGACCAGACCGTGACCGGTGCCGCCGTCGCGAACCGCTCCGCGCTGGTGGAACGCGCGCTCACCCAGCCGGAGGGCACCCCGCCGCCCCCGACGCGCCCCGGCCAGCCCAAGCCGCCGCAGGAGTTCGGCATCGCCGTCGACGACTGGAACAAGTCGTCCGGCACCACCGCGCGCCTGATGGAACAGGTCGTCCGCGAACTGCAGGACGAGCTCGCGAACACCGCCGGCGCCCTGCAGGACGACACGTCCAACAAGGCGGGTGCCGCCGCGGTCATCCTGCTCGCGATGCTGCTCATCGCCGGCACGCTCGGCTTCGTCATCGGCCGCTACCTGCTGCGCTCGCTGTCCGAGCTGCGCCGCTCCGCCCTCGACGTGGCGCACCACCACCTCCCCGAGGTCGTCGCCGCCATCCGCGCCGACCGCAAGCCCGACACCGAGATCGAACCGGTGCCCGTGCACACCAGCGAGGAGTTCGGCCAGCTGGCCCGCGCGTTCGACGCCGTGCACGAGCAGGCCATCCGGGGCGCGGTCGAGCAGTCGTCGCTGCGGTCGGGGATGAGGAACATCTTCGTCAACCTGTCGCGCCGCTCGCAGGGCCTCGTCGAGCGCCAGCTCAAGCTCATGGAGGAGCTCGAGCGCCACGAGGAGAACCCCGAGCAGCTCGCGAACCTGTTCAAGCTCGACCACCTCGCCACGCGCATGCGGCGCAACAACGAGAACCTGATGGTGCTGTCCGGCAGCGACGTCGCCCGCCGGTTCCACCAACCCGTCCCGCTCGCGGACGTGCTGCGCGCCGCCGCGTCGGAGATCGAGCACTACCAGCGGGTCGTCGTGAAGTCGACGCCGTCGGTCGAGATCGTCGGCTACGCGGCCAGCGACCTCGTGCGTCTCGTCGCGGAGCTGCTGGACAACGCCACCGCGTTCTCCGCGCCCACGACCCAGGTCGTGATCGGCTCGCGGGTCGACCAGCAGGGCGCCGTGCTCGTCGAGGTCGCCGACCAGGGCATCGGCATGGGCCCGGCCGAGCTCACCGAGGCCAACGAGCGGCTCTCGACCGGCACCGAGGAGGACGTGCCCGTCTCGCGCCAGATGGGCCTGTTCGTCGTCGGCAGGCTCGCGGGCCGCCACGGCATCACCGTCCGGCTGCGCGGCGCGGGAGAGGGCCGCGAGGGCCTGCGCGCCTTCGTGCTCGTGCCCGCGGAGCTCGTGCGCTCCCACGAGGAGGCCCCGGCGCCGTCGCAGCCGAGGCACGCCGCGCTGCCCCAGCCGAAGGCCGTCCTCCCCAGGCAGCCGCACGTCGTCGTGAAGACGCCGAACCTGGCGCCGCCACCCGCACCCGCGCCGGCCATCGACAGCCCGCGCGAGTCCGCCGAGTGGTCGTCGTTCCGCGGCGCCGCGATCGACGAGTCGCTGCCCCAGCGCGCGCCGCGACCCGCGTCGGCACAGCACAACGGTGTGCCGCACGAATCGCCGAACGAGACGACGTCCTCGTGGTTCAGGGGCGCGATCTCGGGCGAACCGGTCAACGGCGATCATTCGCCGGCACGATCCCATCCCGGACCCTCACCCGCGTCGTCACCGTCGGTAGTGGCATCCTGGTTCGGCAAGAAGCCCGGGGGGACGGTCTGGGAACAGGCCGGAGACCCCGTCACGGACGCGGGGGAGACCGATGCCGGGTTGCCGAAACGGGCGCCGCGCAAGAACCTGCTCCCCGACCTCGTGGAACATTCCGAGAACAACGCGCGTCCCGCTGTGAGCCAGAAGCGCGATCCGGAACGAGCGCGAGGCTTTCTCGCCAGCTACCAGACGGGCCTGCGCCAGGCGCCGCTCGGCGGCAACGGGAACAGAAGCGGCCAGGGGAACGGCCAGTACAACGGGGAGAAGGCATGAGCACGCCTCAGTCGCGCCAGGTCGACCAGTTCGGCTGGTTGATCACGAACTTCACCGATCGCGTGGCCGGTGTCGCCCACGCGATCGTGATCTCGGTGGACGGCCTGCTGCTCACCAAGTCGACGGGTCTGCCGCCGGACCGCGCGGACCAGTTGTCCGCCATCGCGTCGGGAGTCACGGCCCTCACCGCGGCCGCCTCGCGATGCTTCGAAGGTGGCGGAGTGTTGCGCACCGTGATCGAGATGGACTACGGGATCATGCTTCTCATGTCCATTCGCGACGGCTCTTGTCTGGCGGTGCTCGCCGCCCCCGACAGCGACGTCGGCCAGGTCGCCTACGAGATGACCGTGGTCGTCGACCAGGTGGGCCAGATCCTCACCCCCGAACTGCGAGCGCAGCTGCACAGCGTGAGGTGATCCATGAGCTCCTCCCCAGACGCGCACCGACGGCGAAAGCGGGCCGAAACGCCCGCCGAGCAGACGTTCGCCGACCTGATGAACGGGTTCTCCCTCAATTCGGGCCGGAAACGGGCGCCCACGCCGGACCAGGTGCCCGTGCGGGAAGCGACTCCCGTTGTACCGCAAGAAGAAGTCCGGGTGTTCGAGCCCTCCGTCCAGGAGGCTCACGACGCCTCGATCGTTCGTGCATATGCCTGGACGGGTGGGCGCACTCGGTCGAACATCGACCTCGAGATCGAGACACTTGTCTCCGCCAATGATCAGAGTCGGCAGTCTGCAGGTATCTTGCAGGCTGAGCACCAACGCGTTGTCGAGCTGTGCCACTCCCCGCGATCCGTCGCGGAGGTGGCCGCACTGATGCGCCTCCCGCTGGGAGTCGTGAAGGTGCTGCTCGGCGACATGGCGGAACGAGGGCTGGTGGACGTGCACCAGACCGCTTCCGCAGGCGGTGACACGCCAGACCTCGGGTTGATGGAGAGAGTGCTTAGTGGACTACGTCGGCTCTAGATTTCCCGAATTCGGCCCTCCCGGGCCGCCCGGTCGGGAGCTGACCTCGGCCAAGATCGTCGTCGCCGGTGGCTTCGGCGTGGGCAAGAGCACCTTCATCAGGTCCATCGTGGAGAACGATCTCCTGACGATGAACGCACTCCCGCCGGAACGCGCGGGTGCCGTGACAGAGCTGGTGCGCATCCAGTTCGGCCGCGTGTGGCTCGATCCGGGCCTCGCGCTGCACCTCTTCGTGGCGCCGCAGTGGCAGGACCCGCGCGCGGGCTGGGGCGACGTGGTGCGCGGCGCCGTCGGTGCCGTGGTGCTGTTCGACGTGATGCGCCCCGCGGACTCCGTGGACGCGATGCGGTACTTCGAGGACCACCGCATTCCCTACGTGCTCGCTCTGAACAACGTGCACTCCTCGGTCCGGTCGGACGTGAAGGCCATCATCCGCGGGATGGGCATCTCGCCCGACGTTCCCGTGCTGAACTGCGACCCGCGCGTGCGGCTTTCCGTGCGGGAGACGCTGATCTCGCTGACCGAGCACGCGAAGCTGGACCGGTGGCGCCGGCGTGCCGGGCCGGACGAGACCACTCCGCTCGCGCCCGTCTGCTGACTTGGAGCTTCTCCAAGCGCTCACACGTTCTGGTTGATCGGCCTGAGCAACTGGCGTTGGAAGGCTTCTGCCTTTTAGCGTCGGTTCTCGTGGTTCGTCGTTGCTGTGGCGATGGCGGACGCACGTGCCACACTGAAACTGTGGGTCGACCGGAGTCAGAGAGCCAGTCAAGGGGTGAGGCAGTGACCACCGCGCGGCGTCTGGACGGCTACACGCTGGACGACTGGGAGAGTCTTGACCCCCAAGAGGGCCGTCGCATCGAGCTGGTCGACGGGCGGTTCGTCGTGAACGCCGCGCCCGCGGCCAAACACCAGCGAGTCGGCGACAGGCTGGCACGAATCCTCGACGACGCCGTCGCCTCGGAGGGCATGGAGGCGCTGACTGCCATCGGTGTCAGGGTTGGTCAGCACTTCGGCTACATCCCCGACGTGGTGGTGACGACTGAGCGTGTCGAGACCGTGTCCGTCGAAGTCGCGAACGTCGCACTGGTGGTCGAGATCGTCAGCCCGTCCACCAAGAAGAGCGACCGGCTGGAGAAGCCCGCCGCTCTCGCCGCGGCCGGCGTGCCCGCGTACTGGCGGGTCGAGCTCGACGTCGCGGATGGTCCCGTCATCTACTGCCACCGGCTGAACGGTGACGTGTATTCGGACGTCGTGACGCTGACACCGGGCAATCAGCAGCCCGTGCTCGTCGCGGGCACGATCTCCGTCACCTTCGATCCAGCCGATCTCCACAAGCCTCGTCGCTGAGCGAGGCCTAGGCCCGCAGGTCGGCCAACTGCCGCGTGTGCACGGGCACGTGGTTCCCGGCGAGACCGTTGACCAGATCGGCGAGCGCGACCGGCTGATCCAGCACGACCTCGTCGTTGGACATGAGGAACGACGGCACCAGCACCGCGGCGGCCTGCTCGCAGAGCTGATCGGCGATGTCGCAGAGCACGGCCGCCTGGTCGCGGACGTGGCTGATCAGGCTGGCTCGACCGGAGTGCTCGGCGATGATCCGCTCGAGGTTCCAGCGGTCGAGGCAGATCCGGTTGTCGAAGGTGGGGCGTGCGCCGGACGCGACGCCGAGCGCGACGGCGGCGGTCGCCGCGTCGACGCTGAGAACGTGGGCCAGCACCTGGTCGGCGTTCCAGCCTCCGTCCGCGGCCTCACCGAGGTCGGGTGCCGCAGCCCCGTCGAAGAACTTCTCGTAGGCGCTGCGCAGTGCGGTCGTGTCCATCGGGTACGTCCCTGTCGATGTCAGAGGTGATGTGCAACCGATGGTTGCACTTCCCGACGCACACCGCAACCGCCTGATTGCACATACCGTTGACAAGATCGCTACGATAGTTTCAGTGTCGACCGAAAGGGATCACTGAGATGAGCGTCGGACGCGAGACCCGACTGTCGGCCTGGATCGAGCGGTTCGCGGCCCACTTCGCCGAGGAGGGCATTCCGCTGATCGGCGGCCGCATCCTCGGCTACCTGCTGGTGTGCCAGCCGGTCGAGCGCACCGCGGCCGAGCTCTCGCAGGAACTGGAGGCCAGCAGCGGGTCGATCAGCACGAACCTGAAGTACCTGGTCAACGTCGGCCTGGTGACCAAGCGGACCCGGCGCGGGCGGCAGGCGGCCGAGTACCGGATCAACGAGAAGGCCTGGACGGACTTCATCCAGCGCAAGCTCAACGCGATCGCCAGCGTCCAGACGCTGACCGAGGACGGCATGCGCCTGCTCAGCGGCGACCCGGAGCGTTCGATGCGGTTGCGGACCGTCGACCACATCTACGGTTGGCTCTCAGAGGAACTGCCCGCTTTGTGGGAGCGCAGGCCCGCCGCACCGAAGTAGCGTGGTGCCATGTGGCACCCGTTTCGCGATGACGTCGAGTACTACGAGGAGCGGGCCCGGGGTCTGCTCGCCTCCGCGTGGGACGGCGTGCCGGGTGCGCTGGAAGTCTTCGACGACGTGCCGCTGACGGACGAGGGCGCGCACATGGTGCTGGCCAGGGCCCACGGCTGCGAGGACTGGAAGGCGCTCAAGGCCAACATCCGCAAGCCGCGGCCGTTCGCCCGCGCCTACCAGGCCATCGAGATGCAGGACGCCGGTGAGCTCAAGGCGATCATCACGCGCGACCCGTGGCTCGTGAAGGCCAGTGGCACCAACGGGAACGACCTGCTCGGCCTCGCGACGGCGAAGTGCGACGAACGCCTGGTCGAGGTGTTGCTGGGCGCCGGCGCGGACATCGACCACCAGAACGTGCACGGCTGGACGGCGCTGCACCAGGCGGCCTACGCGGATCTTCCCGGCATGGCCAGGTTGCTGCTGGGCAAGGGCGCCCGCACCGACTTGGACGCCCGCGGCGAGGGCGGTACCCCGCTGACCGTCGCGTTGTTCTGGGGCAACAGGGAGACCGCCGAACTGCTGGCGCAGCACGGAGTCCACCCGCCGAACCTGCGCACGGCGGCCGGCCTGGGCGACCTGGACCTCGCGGCCGAGCCGGAGGCGAGGCGCGGCTACTACCGCCCGCACAGCGGTTTTCCGCGCTGGTGGCCGACGAACGACCCGCAGGAGGTGCTCGACGAGGCGTTGTCGTGGGCCGCCCGCAACGACCGCACCGAAATCCTGGGAGACCTGCTCAAGCGCGGGGCCAGAATCGACGCGGACGTCTACCGCGGCACGGCGCTCGCGTGGGCGGCCTGGTGCGGGCTGGAGAACGCCACGCGCACGTTGCTCGACCTGGGTGCGAATCCCAACCAGCGCACGACTTTCGGCGGCCCGATGCACGGCGAAGGCGTGACGGCGCTGCACCTCGCGGCCGAACGCGGCCACCTGCCGGTCATCCGGATCCTGCTCGACGCGGGCGCCGACCGGACCATCACCGACGTGAACTTCGAGGCCACGCCCGCGAACTGGGCCGGTCACAACGACCAGCGTGAGGCTCAGGCCTTGCTGAGCGCCTGATCGTCCGAAGCGGGCAGCTCGACCTCGTGCGTGCGTTCACGCGACGACGTCCACAGTGCCGCCGTGGCAACGACGACCGCACCGGCACCGAGCACGTGGATCGACACGAGCACCTCGGGCACACCGGTCCAGTACTGGACCATGCCCAGGGCGCCCTGAGCGAGCACGACGCCGACGAGCGTCCAGTAGGAGCGGGTGCGGGTGAAGAACCCGACCGCGATCAGCAGACCCAGGAACAGGAACAGCAGATCCGCGTGGATCTGTGCGAGCGTCTCCACCTCGACACCCAGGCGCGGCGTCGACGCGTCACCGGCGTGCGGCCCGGCGGCCGTCACCCAGGTGCCGGCGAGCAGCAGAGCGCCCAGCACGACGGCCATGACGACCTGGAGCCTCATCAACGGCGCCGGCACCTTCAGCCGGACCGGGCCGTCGCCCTCGGACAGCGAGCTCACGAGGAGCACGGCCATCCACACCAGGCCCATCGAGATCATGAAGTGGATCGACACGGTGTACCAGGCCAGGCCCGTCAGCACCGTGATGCCGCCGACGACCGCCTGCACGGCCACACCGACGAGCTGGACGAGCGAGAGCACGAGCACCCGCCTGCGTCGCGGCAGGTGGAACCACGCCGCCAGCACGCACAGGCCCGCGATGATGCCGACGACACCGGTCAGGGTGCGGTTGCCGAACTCGACCCACTGGTGCAGGGCCGCGACCTCTGGGTGCTCCACCGGGACGACGCTGCCGTCGACGCACTCGGGCCACGTCGGGCAGCCGAGCCCGGAGCCGGTCACGCGGACGATCGACCCGGTGACCGCGATTCCGGCCTGCGCGATGACGACGGCAATCGCGAAAGCGCGCTGCCAGGACACGAGGAAGGCGGTCAGCTTCGACACGCCTTGATGGTAGGTCCAGTCAGGTCAAGCGAGTCGTCCGGGTGGCCAACGCCCCCGCGACAACACCCCAGGCCACGAGCACTGCGACCGGGCCCACACCCGGCGCCGTGCCGTGCACCACAGAGGTTTCCAGCGCCTGGGCCAGAGCGGCCGACGGCAGCAGGTGCACGAACCCGACCGGCACCGACAGCGCCACACCGCCGACCATCAGCAGCACGAACCAGATGATGTTCGCCAGGGCCAGCACAACGTCGGCCCGCAGCGAGCCGCCCAGCAGCACGCCCAGCGCGCCGAACGTCAGCGTGCCCAGGACGATCAGCAGCACCACCCACGGCAGGCCGCTCAACGGGAAGCGCCAGCCCAGGACCAACGCCGTGACCGCCAGCAACGCGATCTGGAGCGCGACCACGACAAGCGCGCCGCAGACCCGTCCGGCCACCAGCAGCCAGCGGGGCAGCGCCGAGGCCGAAAGCCGCTTCATCACGCCGTAACGCCGGTCGAAGCCCAGCGCGATGGCCTGCCCGGTGAAAGCGGACGAGATGATCGCCAGCGCGAAGATCCGCGCGGTGGCGGACCCGACCCGCGGCTCCGGCATCGGGATCACCGACATCAGCGACAACGCCACCAGCAACGCCAGCGGGATGAGCACGGTCAGCAGGATCTGCTCGCCGTTGCGCAACGTCAGCATCGCCTCGGTGCGCGCGTGCACGAACAGCATGCGAGGCAGCGACCCGCGGCCGGGCGAGGGCGTGAAGGTGCCGGGAGCGAAGGTGGTCACGAGCGCAGCTCCCTGCCGGTCAGCTCCAGGAAAACGTCTTCGAGGCTGCGCTTGGCCACCGTCAGCTCCTCGGCCAGCACGCCCTGCTGAGCGCACCACGACGTGACGGTCGAGACGACCTGCGGGTCGATCAGACCCTCCACGACGTACGCGCCCCTCGTCACCTCGCGCACCAACAGCGCCTCGGGCAGTGCGGCGGACAGCAACGTGGTGTCGAGACCGGGCCGGGCGCGGAACCTCAGCTGCTGGTCGTCCGGCCGGTTCGCGGTCAGTTCGGCGGGCGAGCCCTGCGCGACCACGCGGCCCTCGTCGATGATCACGACGTCGTCGGCCAGCGACTCGGCCTCGTCCATGAGGTGCGTCGTCAGGAGCACGCTCACGCCGTCGTCCTTGAGAGCGGCCACCAGGTCCCACACCAGACGGCGTGCCTGCGGGTCCATGCCCGCGGTCGGCTCGTCCAGGAACACGAGCTCGGGACGGCCGATCAACGCGCACGCGAGCGACAGCCGCTGCTGCTGACCGCCGGAGAGCCTCTTGTACGGGGTGCGCACCGCGCCACCGAGCCCGAGGACGTCGATCAGCCACTTCGGGTCGTGCGGGTTCTTCGCGCACGCGGCCACCAGGTTCAGCATCTCCTCGGCGCGGATGCCGGGATATCCGCCACCGCCCTGCGGCATCACGCCGATGCGGGGCCGCAGCGCCTCGGCACCGGCCGGGAGGCCCAGCACGCGCACCGAGCCGTCGTCGGCGGAGCGGAAGCCCTCGCAGATCTCGACGGTCGTCGTCTTGCCCGCGCCGTTGGGCCCGAGCAGGGCGAGAACGGTGCCGGGCTGCTGAACGAGATCGAGGCCGTCGACGGCGGTCTTCGAGCCGTATCTCTTGACCAGCCCCGACACTTCCACCGCAGGCTGGGGATTCGGGCTCACGAGCACGCAGCCTAGGCGGTCGGGACGGCCCTCACGCACCTGGGTCATTCGGCCCATTCGGAGAAGCGGAGCTGAAAAAGGTGGGGCTAGCCCTACCCCGGCGACTCAGGGACACCTCAGGGTCCGCTCGGGGGAGTTCCCCATTGGTTGATCAACGCATTGGCAAGAGACTTTTCCCGTGATCCAAGCGGGGGAGAAAAGACGGGGACCGGTGGTCTGGGGACTGGTGTTCTCACTGGTTCCGGTTTTCTACCTGCATGTGATGTCGGCAGGGCAGCTCAACCCGGTGACGGACGTGATCAGCGACTACGTGTTCGTGGACAACGGCACGGGCTGGCTCGCGGCGACGTCTCTCAGCCTCGCGGCAGTGTCGGCGTTGCTCGCCGTCAACCTGCGCGGTGTAGGCAGGTCAGCGCAGTGGCTGATCGGCATCTGGTCGGCAGGGCTGACCGTGTCGACGATCTTCCCGACCGATCCGACGGGGGCGCCGACGTCCATGTCGGGCTACATCCACCGGTACGCCGGCGCGGTCATGTTCATGGCGTTGCCCGCGGCCGGTGTGCTCATCGCCCGCAAATTTCCGGCCCTGCTCGGTGTCGCAATAACGGCGAGTGTCTCCAGCGCGGCTTTTCTGGTCAGCCACGTTTCCTTCGCCGGTTTCGAGGCGCGCGGACTCACGGAACGCGTTTTGTTCGCATCGCTTTACGGACTCCTTTTCGCCATCGCGGCACTACAGGTGAGGCGCACCTCATGACCATGATCGCCATCACCCTCGCCGTGTTCGGTGCCGTGTGCTTCGCCCTCGCGGCCCGCCTGCAGCACGACGCGATCGCCTCGACGGGAGCCCGTGCCAGCGTTCTGCGGCAGCCCCGGTGGCTCGGCGGGCTGGCGTTGCTCGTCGCCGGTGCCGGGGTGCACGCCGCCGCGCTGGGCATGGCGCCGTTGACGGTCGTGCAGCCGATCGGTGTGCTCGCGATCGGCATGACCGCGTTGATGGACCGCCGTTTCCGTGAGTTGCCGGCGATCCTGCTCACGACCGTGGGCGTGGGAGCGTTCGTGTTGCTCGCCTCGGGCAGTGCGACCGCGACCAGGGTCGTGCCGGACATCGAACTCACCGCCGGACTCGTGACTCTCGGCCTGATCGCGGTGCCGGGCGTGATCGCCGCCCTTACGTCGAACGCACGCGTTCGCGCTGTGGCATTCGCATCAGCCGGTGGCGTCGCATACGCCTACGTGTCGGTGTTGATGCGTGCTGTCTCCCAGTCCGTGCAACAAGGCGGTTTCGGGCTCTCGCACCTCGCGTCGGTGCTCGGCATCGCCCTCTCCCTCGCCGTCGGAGGCTGGCTGGTCCAGCACGCCTACGCCGGCGGACCCCCTCATCTCGCCGTCGCCTGCCTGACCGTGGTGGACCCGCTGGTCGCCGTCGGCCTCGGCGCGTTCCTGCTCGGCGAAGCCGCGCATCTGTCTCCCATGACCGGTGTCGCGCTGTTCGCCTGCGCTCTCGCCGCCGTTTGCGGCGTGTTCGCACTTGCTCGTCAACCTCGTGAAAACATCCGAACGGAGCTTCTCGTGAACACCTCCAGTGCGCTTCGCGTCGTCATCGCCGCCGACACGTTCCCGCCGGACGTCAACGGTGCCGCGCGATTCGCGCAGCGCCTGGCGGTCGGCCTCGCCGAGAAGGGTCACGACGTCCACGTCATCGCCCCGGACTCGCCCAAGGCCACGGAGATCCCCGGTGTCACGGTCCACCGGCTCCGGTCGCACCGGCTGCCGTTCTACCCGGACTTCCGCTTCTGCCTGCCGTGGCAGGCCTCCAAGGAAGCCGACGCGCTGGTCAAGTCGCTCAAGCCCGACGTCGTGCACGTGCAGGCGCACTTCGTGGTGGGCCGGTTCGTCCTGAACTCCGCCGTCGCCCAGGGCATCCCGACGCTCGCCACGAACCACTTCATGCCGGAGAACCTGTTCAGCCACGCCCACGTGCCGGCGTTCCTGCAGGGCATGGCCCGCAAGTTCGCCTACCGCGACCTGGCCCGCGTCTTCGGCCGCGCCGACGTGGTGACCGCGCCGACCCCGCGCGCCGTGCAGCTGTTGCACGACAGCGGTTTCCCGGCGGCCGCGGTGCCCGTGTCGTGCGGCATCGACATCGCCCGCTACCAGCGTTCCGTGACGCACAACGACCGCCCGACCGCGTTGTTCGTGGGCCGGCTGGACGAGGAGAAGCGCGTCGACGAGTTCCTGCGCGCCCTGGCCCGCGTGCCCGGCGCGTTCGGCGAGATCGTCGGCGACGGCACCTGCAGGGCGGAGTGGGAACTCCTGGCCCGCGACCTGGAGATCACCGACCGCGTGCGCTTCCACGGCTTCGTCTCCGAGGACGACCTGCTCGACGCCTACGCCCGCTGCGACCTGTTCGTCATGCCCGGTGTCGCGGAACTGCAGAGCCTCGCCACGATGGAGGCGATGGCCGCGGGCAAGCCGGTGATCGCCGCGAACGCCATGGCGCTGCCGCACCTCGTGCACAGCGGCCGCAACGGCTGGCTGTTCGAGCCGGGTGACGTGAACCAGCTGGCCCAGCGCCTGCACACGCTCGTGCACGACGCGCCGATGCGGGCGCGGATGGGCGCGGCCAGCAGCGAGATCATCTCGCACCACGCGCTGGCCACGACGCTGGAGCGCTTCGAGGCGCTGTACGCGCGGGCGATGGGCCGGACGGTGCCGGTCATCGCACTGGCGGCCTGACCGCTCAGGGGAGTCGGGGGAGATCGCCGGTCCGGTCGCATCACGCGGCCGGACCGGCGATCTGGTCGTGCGGCACGTCACTGCTCCCCGGCGGGGAAGTCGGCGGACGCGCTGACCGCGGCCCACTTCTGAGTCTCGGCGCTGCGCCGGGCCTCCGCCGCCAGCACCGTCTCGACCGCGGCGGCACCCAGCACGAGGCGGCGCGGCGGCTCGTCCGACGCGACGACGTCGAGGATCACCTTCGCCGCGCGGGACGATCACGACCCGCACGCCGAAGGGCGCCACCTCGTTCGGCAGGACCTCGGAGAAGCCCTCCACCGCGAACTTCGCGGTCTGGTAGGCGCCCATTCCCGGCGTGCCACCGGCGCGGCCGCCGACGGACGAGAACTGCAGGAAGGTGCCGGACCGCTGCCGCCGCAGCACCGGCAGCGCCGCACGCGTCACGTTCACGACGCCGAACAGGTTCGCCTCCACCTGGGCGCGGAAGTCGGCCTCGGACATCTCCTCGATGGGCGCGCTGCCGGCGTTGTTGACGACCACGTCGAGCGAGCCGAACGCCTCGACGGCCCGGTCGACCGCCCGGCGGGCCGCGTCCCCGTCGGTCACGTCCAGCGCGACCGCGCGCACCCCTGGTCGCCGTATCGCGCGACCAGGTCTTCGAGCTGTTCCGGTCGCCGCGCCGTCGCGACGACCCGGTCACCCGCCCCCGGCGGCGGCCTCGGCCGGCCTGCGCCCGAAACCCCGCGACGCCCCGGTGATGAGCCATGTCCTCGACATCGTCCGCTCCGCTCTAAGTGTCACCTTCTATGACATTTATGACGCTGGAGGCAGCGCGATAATGCTGGGGACGGGCATGGCCCTCGTCACAGGAGGTTCAGGCGCCGACGCCGTGCAGGAACGTCTCGACCACGAGCGCGGCGGCGGGCCTGGGCTGCAGCGCGGGCATCTCCTGCGCGACCGTGTGCAGCTGGGTCTGCAACGTCCGCAACGACCACCTGGCGGGCAACCCGGCCGCGATGACCCCCGCCTGCTCGGCGCGGCGCAGGAAGTCGTCCATCCGCGCGTCCAGCTCCTCACGCCGCTCGCGGATCGCCGGGTCGGCGACGGCGCGGATGTCGACGGGCCAGTCGCGGCTGAGCCGGATGCCGCCCTCGGCGAACGCGAGCAGCGCGTCGCGGATCGGCCGGTCGTCGGCGAAGGTCGCCTCGATCAACGACTCCAGCTCGTCGAGCCGGGCGCGGTAGACCGCCAGCAGCAGGTCCTCGCGCGAGTCGAAGCGCCGGTAGACGGTCCGCTTGTCCACGCCCGCCGCTTCGGCGACGTCGGCGATCCGCGCGAGGGGGTCCGTCGCGAACATCCGTGCCGCCGCGCGCAACACCGCCTGGATGTTGCGCGTCGCGTCGGCCCTCATTTGAGCTTCGCCTCGATCCGCTGTGCCACGGCCAGCCCGGCCGGGGAGAGCGTGAGCTCCGAGGGGTGCTCACCCTCGCCCTGGATGAGGAACCGGTACAGCGACGCGTGGCCCTCCAGCCGTTCGCGCAACGTCGCCGCGACGTCGCAGCCGGGCGGGTAGATCGCCGGAACGGCCTCGTCGACGAGCTGCTCGCGCAGCCGGCGGCGTTCGATGCGGGGCACGTACCAGGGCGTGATCAGCAGCAGCGTCAGGCCGAACGCCAGCGCCGTGCCGATCACCGCCTGCCAGCCCCAGCCGCGCGGCCCGATGACCAGCAGCACGTCGGCGATCACGAGGTAGCCGATGCCGTAGACCACGGCCCACCCGGCGGTCGCGGCGGCGGGAGGCTCGGCGCGTTCCGTGCCCCACACGCCCTCGACGCGGCGCCAGCGCTGCAACGACTTGCCACCCGACAACGCCATGCGGACGCCGAACGCTCCACAGAGGATCGAAGCGGGGATCACCAGCCACGGCTTGGTGTGCAGCTCGAACTGCCACACCGACCAGACCATCCCGGCCACCACCAGCGCCACCGCCGCCTGCTTCCAGCGCCGCTGGACGATGCGCCACGGCCGGAAGTCGGCCAGCACGGCGAGCGGGGTGCGGATCGGGGACGGCAGCGAGCCGAGGACGAGCAGCGCCGCGACGACGAACGCGACACCGGCCACCGTGATCGTGCCGGTCGTGATCTCCGCCGAGTCGCCGGGCAGCCGGTCGACGGCAACGGCCGCCAACGGGATCACCGGTGAGAGCAGCACCAGGCCGTGCAGCATCGTGCCGCTGCGCAGTGCCGCGTACCCGAAGGCGCCGAGCAGGCCGGCCGCACCGAGCGCCGCGCCGGGACCGGCGGCCCACGGCGGCAGCATGCCGAACAACGCCATGACGACGAGCGCGCCGCCGACCGCGAGCCCCAGCAGGCCCAGGAACTGCGCGAGCCTGCCGCCGCGGGTCAGGCCGGTGATCGTCCAGTAGGGGAGCAGCGCGGCACCCCGCAGCACCCGCGTCACGGGCCTGACCGCGGCGAGCCCGGACCGTTCGGAGTCGGCGACCGTGACCGCGACCGCCGCGGCGGTCGCGGCCGTGCGGATCATCTGGTCCGACGCCGCCTCCTGGGTCAGCGGCTCCCGGCCGATGCCCGCGCGGTCGAAGGCGGTCAGCGCCGACATGCCCAGCGTGACCGTGTGCTCCTGCGGATACTCCAGGCGCCGCAACAGGTCCGCGTGCTCCTCCAGGAACAGCTCGCCCCGCGAACGCTTGTCCGCGCCGTCACCGCGGTCGGCGATGATCGCGGCCCGCAGCCGGGGGAGCTCCTCGCAGATGATCCGCCAGTGCAGGCCCCACGCGGCGAGTTCGGCGAGCTTCATCGACGACGGCGACAGCTCGTTCTCGGTCTCGTAGATGCCGGCGAGCTCCTTCCTGGCCTCCTCGGCGCACACGGCGACCTGCATCGGCAGCTCCAGGCCGAACATCGCCGTGACGACCTGGTCGACGACGGCCTGCGCGCGTTCGTCCGCGGTGCGCCGGTCGCCCGCCGGCCGGCCCAGCAGGTCCATGCGCCGCAACCGCCGCGGGTCGAACAGCACCCGGCACAGCATCGTCGCGCCGTCCAGCCGGCCCCAGATCCAGTCGTTCACCCGCCACGACCGCTTGAGGAACCCGGAGAACCGCGACAGCGAGGCACCGCCCGCCTTGTCGTCGGCCGTGATCGACTGCTTCGCGAACGCGTTGCGCGTCTGCAGCGACACCTGCACCAGCTCGACCGGCGTGTCCATCCCGGCCGAGGCGTCGTCGGACAGGCACGTGCCGGCGATCTCCAGCGCCAGCAGGCGGCTCAGCCACCGCTCGCCGTCGCCGAGCCCGGCCTCGGCCGCCACCACCGGGGCGTCGAGCAGCGCGTACCAGCAGACGAGCCCGCCGAGCTTCAGCCGGTGCTCGTCGAGCGCGGTGATCACCTGCTGCGCCGCGCCGGCGATCCGGCCGATCTCCGCCACCTGCGCCCTGACCTCCAGGCCGAGAGGCCCGTCGATCATGTGCTCGTGGTAGCTCGCGAGCCGGCCGGTCCAGTAGGTCTCGCCGAGCGAGTCGGACGGCTTCCAGTCGAACAGCTCCTCGCGCAGCCTGCGCAGTTCCGCGCGGACCCGGTGCAGTTCGCGGCGGGCCGCGGTGACCTCGCCGGCCTGCGCCTCCGGCACCACCCACACGATCCGCTTGAGCAGGTCGAGCACCGACGCCCCGAGGCGCTCGGCCATCGTGATGCCCCACTCCCAGCCCACGTCCTCGCGGCACACCACACCCGGCAGCCGCACGCCCGGCACGTACGGCAGGACGCCGTGCAGCTCCTTCCACTTGCGCTGCGCGGTCTCGGCGGCCCGGCGCGCCCGTTCGAACGACCAGTTCGCCGGATTTCCCCCTGCCAGCGCGAACTGCTGCGCCGTCACCTGCCGTGCCGCGAGCCGGATCTCGACGTCCTCGTAGTGGCCGAAGAGCTTGTCCGCCAGCGAGTACACCTCGCCGACGACGTCCTCGCCGCCCGCGTGCAGCCGCTCCAGCAACGCCATCCGGCTGCCCCTGCTGCCGGCGGCACGCCGGTTGTGCTCCTCGATCTTCTCGACGTAGGTCCGGCCCGCCTGGCTGGACATCGCGCCCAGCAGCCTGCCGCCGGACCCGACCGTCGTCGGTCCCTTGTCGAAGGTGTCGGCCATCGGCTCGGAACCCAGTGGCTCGGCGTGCGGGAAGACCAGCAGCATGACCCGCCGCACCGGCCCGTCCGCGGGCATCCGGTCGATGGCTTCGAGTGCCTCCTTCGTCGGCGTGTTCACGAGAACACCGCCGTCGACCGCGAACCTGCTGCGGTCGCCGCCGCCGGCCCAGCTGGCGACGTCGGCCATGTCCGGGCGGTCCGGCGTGGCCTGGCCGCCGACCGGGATGAAGCTCGGCTCGAACGCGAACGGGAAGCTGGCGCTCGACCGCGCGGCCAGCGCGAGCTGCAGCACGCGGTCGTCGAGCGTCGCGGCCGCGAAGTCGTCCCTGGTCTCCTCGCTGACCCAGTTGTAGGGGTCGCGGCGGAACGAGAACGAGCCCTGGTGCACCGACTGGGTCAGCGGCTGGCCCAGGTCGTCGTAGGTCACCGTCGGAACGCCGCCGAGCAGCGTGGTGGTGATCCGCAGGTCGATCGGGCGTGCGTCGGGCTCGGTCGGCTCGAAGTCCGTGGTGAGCCGCGCCAGCGCCTCCTGCAGCCGGGGCAGGAAGAACTCGTCGCCCTTGAGCAGCGATCCCGGCTGGCCGCGGAACGGCGTGCGCAGCAGCTGTTCCATCCGGCCCTGCTCGGCCCAGAGGTCACGCAGCCTCGTCAGGTCGGCCTGCTTGTTGACCTGCGACAACGCCAGTGCGGCGCCGTTGATGCCGCCCGCGGACGTGCCCGCGATGACGTCGGCTCTCGCCGTGCAGCCGACCAGGTCCAGCAGTGGCTGGTACACCGATCCGGGCCTGGTCAGGCGGTCGAGCTCCAGCACGACGCCGCCCATCCAGACGGCGAGGCTCACGCCACCGTTGAGCACGACGGCGAACCGGACCTCTTCCCGCGACACGGGTTGCTCGGACATGCCACGTCACCCCCTCCGGCGACGATCTTCCCCTGCTGGTCTCTCGTTCGCCGGAGGTTCGGGGTTACCGCCGGGTGGACGTCAGACCTGCCCGCCCCCGGCGGGGTCGGACCTCAGGAACGGCCCGACCCGCTTGCGCGCGATCAGCACGCAGATCGCGAACGTGATCACGGCACCCGCGACCGCCTGCGGCACGGTGTAGGCACGCCCGTCGAACGCGGACCCGGTCGGCGGCAGGATGATCGCGATGATCGCCGACGTCACCATGGCGAACATCCGGAACTTCGGCCCGACCACGGCGGTGGCCAGCGGGATCGCCGCCCACAGCACGTACCAGGGCTGCAGCACCGGCCCGAGCACCAGGATCGCGCCGAGCGCCGCGCCCAGGCCGTTCATCGCCTTGATCCGGCCCTTGAAGCTGCGCCACAGCAGCCCGACCGTGATCACCACGGAGACGGCCTGCCCGAGCAGCCGGGTCAGCGAGATCATCGCCTCGGTGTGGTTGCCGAGGCCGAGCAGGATGCCGGTGCCGGCGCCCAGGAACCCGAGCGCGGTCGGCGGCGACATCCACGACTTCACGGTCGACGCGACGTTCAGCGTCTCGACCCAGCCGAAGCCGAACCCGGTGCCGAGGCAGATCACCACCACCCCGGCCGCGGCTATGACGGCCATGATCCCGGCGACGGCGGCCAGGTGCTTGAGCTGTCCGCCGAGCTTGCGCGCCACCAGCACACCGAGGAACCCGAGCGCGGCCATCGCGGGGATCTTCACCATCGCCCCGCACACGATGACCCCGGCGCCCAGCGTGATCCAGGTCCACTTCAACGGTTCCAGCCCGCGCATCGCGAGCTCCAGGCCGACCAGCATCAGACCGAGCGCCAGGCCGTCGTTGTGCACGCCGATGACGATGTGGAACAGCACCAGCGGGTTCAGCGCACCCAGCCACAGGGCGCCGACCGGCGGCACCCCGAACCGGGCCGCGAGCCGGGGCAGCGCCCACACGATCATCCCCAGTCCGACCAGCACGAGCAGCCGGTGCACGAACACACCGGACACCACGTGGTCGCCGGTCAGCATCGCGGTCAACCGGCCGAACGCGAGGAACAGCGGCCCGTACGGCGCCGGCGTCTCCCGCCAGATGTTCGGCACACCGCGCGTGAGCACGTGGTCGACGCCCAGCGCGTTCGCCGGCCCCAGCTCGTACGGGTCGAGCCCGCGCGCCGCGATCTCGCTCTGCGCCAGGTAGGAGTACACGTCGCGGGAGAACATCGGCACGCAGAAGACCAGCGGAACGGTCCACATCAGCAGCGTGCGGTCCATCTGGCCGCGCGAGATCAGCCGCGGCCGGCCGGGCTTCACGAACCGGCCCAGCGCCAGCCAGGCCGACACGATCATGAAGATGCCGGTCCAGACGACCCCCATCGCGACACTGGGCATCCTCGAGAAAAGCCCGAGAACGGGCACGCCGTAGAGCGGCGAGTAGATGGGCGCGGCGCCGCCACCGAGGGATCCGACGGTCAGCAGCAACGCGCCGATGGTGCCCCAGCGGCGGACGATGTCCAGCTGGCGACGCTCCCGACCGTTCAAGAGGTCGCTCTCCGGAGTGATAGCTCCGCCGTTCGTGGACATGTGGGCAGGGTATCGAGCCACGTTCAGCCGTGAGTCAGGTCACCCTGTGACCGCGATCTTTGCGACCTCCGGCTAAATACGCAACACTGGTGTTGTGAAAAACGCCGAGAGCCACCTTGACGCCGTGCCGCAGCACGACGGCAAGACTCGGCGTGCTGTCGCCAGGCTCCTTCTGGAGCAGGGCCCGGTCACCGCGGCGAGCATCGCCGAGGAACTGGGCATCAGCCCCACGGCCGTGCGTCGTCACATCGACGCGCTGCTCGCGGACGGTGAGGCGACGACCAGGGACGCACCTCGGCAGACCCAACGCGGTCGTGGCCGTCCCGCGAAGTTCTTCCTGCTGACCGACGCCGGACGAGCCCGGTTCGGCCACGCCTACGACGACCTCGCGGTCGCCGCGGTCAGGTTCCTCGCCCAGACGGGTGGGGAAGAGGCTGTGCGCGCCTTCGCGCAGAGCCGTGTCGACGCGCTCGTGGACCGGCACCGTTCAGCGATCGTGGCCCAGGTCACGCCCGCCGAACGGGCGAAGGCCCTTGCGACCGCGCTGACCAGGGAGGGCTACGCTGCGTCGGCGCGAAACGTCGGGGTGGGTGAGCAGTTGTGCCAGCACCACTGCCCAGTCGCCCACGTTGCCGCCGAGTTCCCCCAGCTGTGCGAGACCGAGACGGAGACGTTCGCGAACCTCCTCGGTACCCACGTGCAGCGCCTCGCGACGATCGCCCGCGGCCACGCCGTGTGCACGACGCACATCCCGAACGTTCCACGGATCCCAGATGATGGAGGGGAGCCCGCATGACTACCGCTGCCGAGCAGCGCACGCCCACCACGGTGCAGTCTCCGCTCACGCAGGAAGAGACCATTGCGTCTCTCGGCAACTACGAGTTCGGCTGGGCCGACTCGGACACTGCCGGCGCGAGCGCACGCCGAGGCCTCAGCGAGGATGTCGTCCGCGACATCTCGGCGAAGAAGAGCGAGCCCGAGTGGATGCTCGAGTACCGGTTGAAGGCGCTCAAGCTCTTCGACCTCAAGCCGATGCCGAGCTGGGGCGCTGACCTCTCTGGGATCGACTTCGACTCGATCAAGTACTTCGTGCGATCGACCGAGAAGCAGGCCACCTCCTGGGAGGACCTGCCCGAGGAGATCAAGAACACCTACGACCGCCTGGGCATCCCGGAGGCCGAGAAGCAGCGCCTCGTCGCCGGTGTCGCCGCCCAGTACGAGTCCGAGGTCGTCTACCACCAGATCCGCGAGGACCTGGAGCAGCAGGGTGTCCTCTTCCTCGACACCGACACCGCTCTGAAGGAGCAGCCGGAGCTCTTCCGGGAGTACTTCGGCTCCGTCATCCCCGCGGGTGACAACAAGTTCTCGGCGCTCAACGCCGCGACGTGGTCCGGTGGCTCGTTCATCTACGTGCCGAAGGGCGTGCACGTGGACATCCCGCTGCAGGCCTACTTCCGGATCAACACCGAGAACATGGGTCAGTTCGAGCGCACGCTGATCATCGTCGACGAGGGTGCCTACGTGCACTACGTCGAGGGTTGCACCGCGCCGATCTACTCCTCGGACTCGCTGCACTCGGCCGTGGTCGAGATCATCGTGAAGAAGGGCGGCCGCTGCCGCTACACGACGATCCAGAACTGGTCGAACAACGTCTACAACCTGGTCACCAAGCGCGCCAAGGCCGAAGAGGGCGCGACCATGGAGTGGGTCGACGGCAACATCGGCTCCAAGGTGACCATGAAGTACCCGGCGGTCTGGCTGATGGGCGAGCACGCCAAGGGCGAGGTCCTCTCGATCGCGTTCGCGGGCGAGGGCCAGCACCAGGACGCCGGCGCCAAGATGGTCCACATGGCCCCGCACACCTCCTCGACCATCGTGTCGAAGTCGGTGGCGCGTGGCGGTGGCCGCACGTCGTACCGCGGCCTGGTCCAGGTCAACAAGCGGGCGCACCACTCGAAGTCCACGGTGAAGTGCGACGCGCTGCTGGTCGACACCATCAGCCGCTCGGACACCTACCCGTACGTCGACGTCCGCGAGGACGACGTGCAGATGGGTCACGAGGCCACGGTCTCGAAGGTCTCCGAGGACCAGCTGTTCTACCTGATGTCGCGCGGCCTCAACGAGGACGAGGCCATGGCGATGATCGTGCGCGGGTTCGTCGAGCCCATCGCGCGCGAGCTCCCCATGGAGTACGCCCTCGAGCTGAACCGCCTGATCGAACTGCAGATGGAAGGGGCCGTCGGCTGACATGGCCGCCCTGTCTACGAAACCTCACTCCCACGGAGCCGTCGTTCCCGTCTCCTCGCGCGCGGAGCACTTCACGTCCTACGACGTGAACGCGTTCGAGGTACCGGGCGGCCGTGAGGAGATCTGGCGCTTCACGCCTCTCAAGCGTCTTGCCGGTCTGCACTCCGGCGCTGCGGCAACGGGTACCGCTGCCGTCGAGGTGAACGCCGCCTCCGGTGTCACCGTCGAGACGGTCGGTCGTGACGACGACCGCCTCGGCAAGGCCGGCGTTCCCGGCGACCGCGTCGCGGCGCAGGCCTACTCCTCGTTCGAGCAGGCCACGATCGTGACGCTGCCCGGCGACGCGAAGACCGAGCCGACCACCGTCACGGTGACCGGCGCGGGCACCGGAACCGTTGCCTACGGCCACATCCAGATCAAGGCCTCGCAGTTCGCCGAGGGCACCGTGATCCTGGACTTCCGCGGTTCCGGCGCGTACGCGGACAACGTCGAGTTCCTCGTCGCGGACGGCGCTCACCTCACGGTGATCACCATCCACGACTGGGCCGACGACGCCGTGCACGTCTCGCAGCACCACGTGAAGCTCGGCCGCGACGCGACCATCAAGCACACCGTGGTCACGCTCGGCGGCGACGTCGTGCGCGTGACGCCGGTCGTGCAGTACGCGGGTCGCGGTGGTGACGCGGAGCTGTTCGGTCTGTACTTCGCGGACGCGGGCCAGCACCAGGAGCACCGGCCGTTCATCGACCACGGGCAGCCCAACTGCCGCAGCAACGTCGTCTACAAGGGCGCGTTGCAGGGCGCGGGCGCGCACGCGGTGTGGATCGGCGACGTGCTCATCCGTGCCGCTGCCGAGGGCACCGAGACGTTCGAGCTGAACCGGAACCTGATCCTGACCGACGGCGCGCGCGCCGACTCGGTGCCGAACCTGGAGATCGAGACCGGCGAGATCGAGGGTGCGGGCCACGCCAGCGCCACCGGCCGGTTCGACGACGAGCAGCTGTTCTACCTGCAGGCGCGCGGCATCCCGGAGGACCAGGCACGGCGTCTCGTCGTGCGCGGCTTCTTCCAGGAGCTGATCGCGAAGATCCACGTCCCCGAGGTGCGCGAGCGCCTCGAGGCCGCCATCGAGGCAGAGCTCGAGGCGGTCGGCACGTGATCAAGGTGTGTGCACTGTCCGAACTGGACGACCGCAAGCCGTTCGCCGCCAGTGTCGACGACGTCGACGTCGTCCTGGTGCGCAGCGGCGAGCGGGTGCACGCCCTCGCGGATCTGTGCTCGCACGCCGCGGTGTCGCTGAGCGAGGGCGAGGTCTCCCGCAAGGGGATCGAGTGCTGGTTGCACGGGTCGTGCTTCGACCTGGAGACCGGCGCGCCCTCGTCGCCACCCGCCAGCGAACCGGTCGACGTCTACGCCGTCGACATCCGTGACGGCGACGTGTTCGTCGACGTCACCGTCACCACGAACTGACTTCTAGCCCAGCGCTAGCTTTCCATTGGCAACCAGGAGAACCGCAAGTCATGGCCACCCTTGAGATCAAGGACCTGCACGTCTCGGTCGTCAGCGAGGACGCTCCCAAGGAGATCCTCAAGGGCGTCGACCTGACGATCAAGGCCGGCGAGACGCACGCCATCATGGGCCCCAACGGCTCCGGCAAGTCCACGCTGTCCTACGCGATCGCCGGTCACCCGAAGTACACGATCACCTCGGGCACCGTCACGCTCGACGGTGAGGACGTCCTCGAGATGTCCGTCGACGAGCGCGCCCGCGCCGGCCTGTTCCTCGCCATGCAGTACCCGGTCGAGGTCCCCGGCGTCTCGATGTCGAACTTCCTGCGCACCGCCGCCACCGCCGTCCGCGGCGAGGCCCCGAACCTCCGCCACTGGGTGAAGGAGGTCAAGGGCGCGATGGCCGACCTCGACATCGACCCGGCGTTCGCCGAGCGTTCGGTGAACGAGGGCTTCTCCGGCGGTGAGAAGAAGCGCCACGAGATCCTGCAGCTGGGCCTGCTCCAGCCGAAGGTCGCGATCCTCGACGAGACCGACTCCGGTCTCGACGTCGACGCCCTGCGCGTCGTGTCCGAGGGCGTCAACCGCTACAAGGCCTCCGGTGAGGTCGGCGTCATGCTGATCACGCACTACACCCGGATCCTCAAGTACATCCAGCCGGACTTCGTGCACGTCTTCGCGAACGGCCGGATCGTCGAGTCCGGTGGCCGCGAGCTGGCCGACGTGCTCGAGTCCGAGGGTTACGTGAAGTACACCGGCAAGACGGAAGCCGCAGCCATTTCCTAGCGTTACAGGTGTTGAGAGGAGGCGCTGTGACCACCACCGCAGCACCACTGGACGTAACCGCCCTCAGGGCGGACTTCCCCATCCTGTCTCGCACCGTTCGTGACGGGAAGCGCCTGGTCTACCTGGACTCCGGCGCCACCTCGCAACGCCCGACGCAGGTACTGGACGCTGAAAAGGCTTTCCTGCAGCAGCACAACGCCGCTGTGCACCGGGGAGCCCACCAGCTCGCGGAGGAAGCGACCGACGCGTACGAGGGTGCGCGTCAGCGCATCGCGGACTTCGTCGGCGCCGACTTCGGCGAGCTGGTGTTCACCAAGAACGCCACCGAGGGGTTCAACCTCGTGGCGTACGCGATGGGCAACGCCGCGACCTCGGGTCCCGAGGCCGCGCGCTTCGTCGTGGGTCCCGGCGACGAGATCGTCGTGACCGAGATGGAGCACCACGCGAACCTCGTTCCGTGGCAGCAGCTCGCGTCCCGCACGGGTGCGACGCTGAAGTGGTTCACGCTGACCCAGGACGGTCGTCTCGACCTGTCCGATGTGGACAGCGTGATCACGCCGCGCACCAAGGTCGTCGCGTTCACGCACCAGTCGAACGTGACCGGCGTGATCAACCCGGTCGACGTGCTCGTCGCAGCGGCGCAGAAGGTCGGCGCGCTGACGGTGCTGGACGCGTGCCAGTCCGTTCCGCACAGCCCGGTCGACTTCCACCGGCTCGGCGTCGACTTCGCGGCGTTCTCCGGCCACAAGATGCTCGGCCCGTCCGGCATCGGTGTCCTCTACGGACGCCGTGAGCTGCTGGAGGCGTTGCCCCCCTTCATCACCGGTGGGTCGATGATCGAGCAGGTGTTGATGGAGGGCTCGTCGTTCGCCCCGCCGCCGCAGCGCTTCGAGGCCGGTTCGCCGATGACGTCCCAGGCCGTCGGTCTGGGTGCCGCGGTGGACTACCTCAGCGTCGTCGGCATGGAGCGGGTCAACGCTCACGAGCACGCGCTGACCGTCGCCGCGCTGGAAGGCCTTTCGGGCGTCAAGGGTGTTCGCCTGATCGGCCCGCAGGACGCGGTCGCCAGGGGTGGCGCCGTGCCGTTCGAGATCGAGGGCGTCCACCCGCACGACGCCGGCCAGGTGCTCGACAGCCTGGGCATCGCCGTGCGCGTCGGCCACCACTGCGCGTGGCCGCTGCACCGCTGCCTGAACGCCCAGTCGTCGGTGCGCGCGTCGTTCTACCTGTACAACACGCTGGACGAGGTCGACGCACTGGTCGACGGCGTCCGCGAGGCGCAGAAGTTCTTCGGGGTGGCCTGATGCAGCTCCAGCAGATGTACCAGGAGATCATCCTGGACCACTACAAGAACCCGCACGGCCGTGGCCTGCGCGACCCGTTCGACGCGGAGTCGTTCCAGGTCAACCCGACCTGCGGTGACGAGGTGACCCTCCGGGTCCACCTGGTCGACGACGTGGTGAAGGACGTCTCCTACGACGGCCAGGGCTGCTCGATCAGCCAGGCCTCGACGTCGGTGTTGACCGACCTCGTCGTGGGTAAGCCCGTGGGTGAGGCGTTCAAGAAGATGGACGCGTTCGTCGAACTCATGCAGGGCCGCGGCAAGGTGGAACCGGACGAGGACGTCCTCGAGGACGGCATCGCCTTCGCCGGTGTCGCGAAGTACCCGGCGCGCGTGAAGTGCGCGCTGCTGGGCTGGATGGCCTTCAAAGACGCAGTAGCACGAAGCCAGGGAGCAGCATGAGCACCGAAGAAGTCGTCCGGGGAGCCGAAGGCATGCCGGTCTTCGAGCCCAAAGCTGACGTCGCCGCGCTGGACGACCTCGAAGAGGCGATGCGCGACGTCGTGGACCCGGAGCTCGGCATCAACGTCGTCGACCTCGGGCTCGTCTACGACATCCACGTCGACGAGAAGAACGTCGCCACCATCGACATGACGCTGACGTCCGCGGCCTGCCCGCTGACCGACGTCATCGAGGACCAGACCCGCGCGGCCCTCACCGGTGGCGCGGGCGGCGGCCTCGTGTCGGACTTCCGCATCAACTGGGTGTGGATGCCGCCGTGGGGCCCGGAGAAGATCACCGACGACGGCCGCGAGCAGCTGCGCGCGCTGGGCTTCACCGTCTGACGTTCCCCCAGTGTTGCAACGGCGCGCATCCATCGGATGCGCGCCGTTGCCGTTTCCAGGCTGAGTCCGGTACCAGGACGAACGTCTACGGCTCTTGGTAGGGCGGTTCTCCGTTGGGCACCTCGTCCGGGAACACCGACGACGGCCTGATTCACGGTCTGCCCGCGGAATCAATCGCGCCGCAGCCGCGCGCCTTGAGGCTTGACCGTACGAAGTTCCCCAGTGGTGCAACGTTGTGCATCCGCAGGATGGGCGCTGTTCGCCTGAGTAGAATTAAATGCGTTGCGAGCGTGCGAGACGGTCGCATAGCTTGATCCCATCACGAACAACAGAGATCAACCGGAGGAAGACATGCTTGCCAAGACTCAGCTCGCGGGATGGCGAATTCTCGCCCTCATCGCCGGCGGTCTGCTGGCGGTGGCGTGGGGCTCCACGCCATGACCTGATCCCCAGGTCATGACCTCGGAGCCGCCCACGGAGAACGTGGGCGGTTTTCTTTTTGCCACCCAAATGCCGATGAGCTTTGGAAGCGGAACGGATTCCAAACCCGTTTCCCGAGGGTTCGATTCCTTCCATCGGTGCTGCTCGAAAACAATGCGGTCGTGGTGAACTCGGCGGACACGTCGGTCTTCCAAACCGAAGAAGAGGGTTCGATGCCCTCCGACCGCTCGCCCCGGTAGCCCAACGGAAGAGGCAACGCGCTCAGAACGCGTCCAGTGCAGGTTCGAATCCTGCCTGGGGCACGACACAACTGAATCAGGGGGACGCGCCGGCGCGCAGGTGATCCTTGCAAGATCGCCCTGGAGGGTTCGACACCCTCGTCTTCCACCGTCCCGTAGCTCAGCCCGGTGAGAGCGTCCGTCTGATACGCGGTAGGTCCCAGGTTCAAGTCCTGGCGGGACGACCACCGTCCGGTAGCTCAGCGGAAGAGCGTCTGCCCTACAAGCAGAGGGTCCCAGGTTCGAACCCTGGCCGGACGACCACCGTACAAAGGAACTGTGGATCACAGCAGCAGAGCGCTCTCGGGCGCGGGCGCCCTCTTCTTCGACGAAGCAGGGCGTCTCCTGCTCGTGGAGCCCACCTACAAGCCGCACTGGGAGATCCCGGGCGGGGTGATCGAGCACGGCGAGACGCCGAGCGAGGCCTGCCGCCGCGAGATCGAGGAGGAACTGGGCCTGGTCAGGGAACCCGGCCGCCTGCTCGTGGCCGACTGGGCACCGCGCGACGGCGAGGACCGCGTCCTGTTCGTCTTCGAAGGCGGCCTGCTCGCCGCGGGCGACCACATCCGCCTGCAGGCCGAAGAGCTCAGGTCGTACGAGTTCGTGCCCCCGTCCGAGGCCGGGAAACGCCTGATCCCCAGGCTCGCCCGCAGGGTCGCGGAAGCGTTGCTGGCAAGGGAATCAGGCGAGACCCGGTACTTGGAGCACGGCAGGTCGCGTCAGGCGTAGACCCGTTCGACGAACGCAGCCAGCTTGTCCTCCGGCAGGTGCCTCGCGAGGTCCGCCTCGGACACCATGCCGACCAGCCGGTGGTCCTCGATGACCGGCAGCCGCCGGATCTGGTGCTCTCCCATGGTCTCGAGCACGTGGTCCAGCGGGTCCTCCGCGTCGACCCAGTGGACGTGGCCGCCGAACTCGCCGGCGCGGGTCGTGGCGAGGTCCATTCCCTCCGCCACGGCCCTGATCACGATGTCGCGGTCGGTGATGATTCCGTGCAGCCGGTCGTCCTTGCCGCAGATCGGCAGGGAACCGACGTCGAGGTCCCGCATCATGCGGGCGGCCTCGACGAGGCTCGCGTCCTCGGCCACGCACTGCACTCCGGGGTGCATGATGTCGCGCGCTGTCGTCACAACCTCCTCCTTCCGGCCTTTCCTCCAGCATCCGCCCACCTCGACGACCCCGCAGATCAGTCCTCTGAACGGCTTAATGCCCTGTCTGGCGAACGGCCCACACTGCTACTCTCTGTGTTCCTAGGGTTACGCAGTTGCCATCTCCGGGGGCCGCGATGAGGCTGTTGGCGCCCTTCGGCGCGCACTACGCGTGCGCCGCCTCCTGGGGTGCCTGCTACGCAGCGAGGATCGACGTCGCCGTGGTGATCGCGGTGCTCGCGAACTTCGTCGCGATCGTCTCCGGCAATCCCCTCAACGCCTACGCCGACGTCCGCAACGACACCCACACCGCCGGCAAACGTCATCTGGCACAGGCGGTCCGGGAGATCGGCGCGCGGAGGGTCCTCACGCTGGCGATCTTCGAGATGATCTTCGCGCTCGCCCTGGCCGTCGTCGTGTCGTGGAAGGTCGCGATCGGTGTCGGGCTGGTCCTGGTGCTGTACCTGGCCTACAACCTCGAACCGATCAGGCTGAAGCGGCGCGGGTACGCCGGTCCGGTGGCGCTGGCGATGGCCGCCAGCCTGCTGCCGAGCGTGACGGCCTACGCGGCGGCCGGGGGACAGGCCGAACCGGCGGTGTGGCTGCTGTTCTCCGGAGTCGCCACCCTCGCCGCCGGCCGGGCGCTCTGGTGGGCCGTTTCCGACCGGGCCGGCGACGCCCAGGCCGGGTCACACACCCCGGCCGTCCTGTACGGCACGCGTCACGCCGTCAACGCGACCGTTCAGCTCACCGTCGGCGGCCTGCTGCTGGTCGGCGGCGGACTGTGGTTCCGGTTCGGCCCGTTCTGGGCGGGCGTCGGCGTCGCGGCGTGCTCGGCGTTCCTGCTCACACGAGACCTGCCGGCAGCGCGTCAGCAGTTGCGCCACGGCATGTCCCTGACCGTCGCGTCGACGATCGTGCTGGCCGCGATTCCTCTGCTCGCCTAGGGCTTGTGCGCGGGGCCGCCTCATCCGTGGAAGTTCTCCGGACGGCTCACCCGGCTCAGACCGGTGAGGTCTGCGCCACCAGGAACCGCACCACGTCGTCCAGCCTGCCGCGCCGCGCGAACGCCCGGCGCTGCCGCACCGCCCCCGTACCGTCGAGCAGCAACCGGTCGATCGCGGTGGTCACCATCTCGTGGTCACCGGAGAACTCCAGCGCCGGCCTGATCCACCGCAGCAGTGACGCGACGATCGACGACGCGGGCGTGGGCGCACCCGTCACCGGGTCGATGCCGAAACCCTCCAGGCCGTCACGCGCGGCCCGCCACATCGCGACCTTCAGCAGGTGCGGCGGCAGGTTCACCGGCGCGGTACCGCAACTCAGCGCGGTGGCGGCGATTCCGCGCACCAGGGCGGCCATCAGCACGGCCTCCTCGACCGTCGGCGCGACGTCGGAGACCCGCAACTCCAGCGTGGGGTGACGGGCGGAGAGCCGGACGTCCCAGTAGAGCATCCCGGCGTCCATCGCCGCGCCGCTCGCGATGATCTCCTCCCGTGCCGCGTAGTACTCGGCCGCGGAGTCGAAGTGCGGCGGCGCACCCGAAGTGGGCCAACGGTTCCAGACCACGTACCGCCAGCTCGCGTACCCCGTGTCGCCGTAGAGCCAGTACGGCGAGTTCGCTCCCAGCGCCAGCAACGTGGGCAGCCACGGCCGCAGGTGGTTGCTCACGAAGATCTTCGACTCGTCGTCGGGCAGGCCGACGTGCACATGACAGCCGCAGATCGCGAGGTCGTTGGTGAGCGCGCCCATCTCCTGCGCCATCCGGTGGTAGCGCGGGGAGTTCGTCAGCGGCGTCGGCATCGTGAGGCCCAGCACGGGCGTCCCGGTGGCGGCCAGCCTCGCGTCGTGACGCGCGGCCCGTTCGATCAACGCCCGGCGCGCCACGACCAGCTGCTCGCGCAGCACGGCCATGTCCGTGCAGATGCCGCTGGCCGATTCCACCTGGTATTGCGCGATTTCCGGCTGCAGGTCCACCTCGAACCGGTCCGCGCCCGCCAGCACTTCGTTGGCACGGTTGGCCAAATGGCCCGTGGAGGCTTCGACGAGAACGAATTCTTCTTCCACGCCAACGGTGAGGAGGCCGTCAATGCTTCTGCGCTGCGCGGGTACCGATTGAGTTCTGCTGCCGACCTGCACGCCGAACCTCCTGTGCACTGAGTAGCACGCTCGATGCTATGAGTGATCAGCGCGCCGCACAGGAGGCGTTCGGTTGTACTTGTTAACTCACCGCGCGTTGCGCGACACCACGCAGCACGTCGCGTCGTTCGGTGCCCGGCCGGCCCATGACCCAGCTGGACCCGGCGAGCGACTTCGCGTGCTCCTTGACTGGCGCCAACAACCGCGACACCTCGCGATACGACCCCACTGATCCCGGCGCACAGATAAGGGTCGCAAGAGAGAGGGTGACGTGTCGTCCCTCTGCCGTGTACGGCTTGTCCAGCAGACGAGCACTCAGCGGCACCGTCTCGTCGAGCCCCGCCAAGAGGAGGAAGTCGTCACCACCGACGTGCCCGACCTGCGTGCCGGGGAACGCGTGCGCGAGATCCGCCAGGTCGTGCCCGATCTCGCGGATCAGGTCGTCCCCCGCCGCGAAGCCGACCGTGTCGTTGACCAGCTTGAAGCTGTCGACGTCCAACCAGGAGATCGCGAAGATCTCGCCGAGCTCGATGCGCCTGTCCACTTCCTTCGCGACCGCGTCGCTACCGGGAAGACGCGTCAGCGGACTCAGCGCGGCGGCCTGCTCCACCTTGAGCTCGGCGACACCGCGCACAACGTCGGCCACGCGCACAACACCCATGCACCGCTCGTTGTGGTCCACGACGATGAGGTCGTCGTTCGTGCGCTCACGGTTCGCACCCGTCACCACGTCCAGAAGGTCGAGCGCGGACGACTCGGTGCCGATGACGTGTGGCTTGTCCGCGAGACGCGCGGCTTCTCTCTTGGCGTGCAGGGCGTGTCCGTACGGACCGGTCACCGCGAGCAGGAACCGGTTGCGGTCCACCGACCACTTCGGGCGGCCCTCGTCGTCCACGAGAACGACACCCGTGACCGAAGGCTGCGAGGCCAGCACCTCCCGCACCTCTTCGCTCGTGGCGTTCTCGGGCAGCACCGTGGCGGGGTGCAGGAAGGCCGTGATCCGGGGACCCGTGTTGCTGCGCCGGATCTCGCCGGTCTCCGTGACCGCCTCGGGCGCGATGCGGGCGTTCACCGCCGGCCTTCGCTGCGGGGGCGCGAGGAGCCTGCCCTGCGCGTACCCGACCCCCAGCTTGCGCAGGTAGGTCAGTTCCGCCTCGGTCTCCACGCCCTCGGCCACGACCTGGCCGCCCGTGTACTCGCCGAGGTGCACCAGCGACTTCACCAGCGCGCCCCGCGCGGCGTCGCCGGGCAGCGAGCGGACGATCTCGCGGTCGAGCTTGACGTAGTCCGGCGAGGCGCTGGTCAGCAGACCGAGCGGCACGTCACCCTCGCCCACGCAGTCGAGCGCGATGCGGAAACCGTTAGTCCGCAGCGTCTGCATCCCGCGGGCCAGCCGGCCGCGGTTGGCGCGGGAGTACGGCTCGCCGATCTCGATGACGATGCTGTCCGGCGACCGGCCCGTGTCCCTCAGAGCCCCGTAGAGAGGGCTCATGACCTCGGGCTTGTCCGCGATCGTGATCGCGAGCAGGTTCACGTGCAACGGCAGCAGCAGGTCGAAGTCGGCCGCGGACCGGATCGCCCGGCAGGCGAGTCCGACATCGGCGTTGGCCAGCAGGCCCGCCCGGAAGGCGGCCTGGAGCAGATCCTGCACGCTGCCGTCGTGCGGCCGGGCCAGAGCCTCGATCGCGACGACGCCCCCGGTGTTCAGGTTGAACAGCGGCTGGAAGGCGAACCTGACGTCATCCAGCAATGCGGGCACGGACCGATCGTGCCGGTGCGAACGAGCGGCTCCAAGCGGGTTCACCAGCTGTTCACGAGGTTGGCGACCATTTGCCACGCCAGGGCTGCGTTGGGTGACACCGCGTTCACGCTGGGAGTTCAGCGCGGAAGTTTCCACCTGAGGTGGCCTGGAGACATGCGGAACAACGCGAGCATGGCGGCTGCTGTTCCTTTGACGTCCTCACGGCCGGACAGGTACGCACGCTGATGCTCCGGCGCTAGCCGGAAGAACACCTCGAAGAAGTCCAGCGTCTCGTCCGGGCTGAGGCGGAGAAGCGCTTCAAGGCCCCTCATGCGCATCGCGTGGACGAGACGCGCTTTCATCGGCCAGATGACGTGCTTGGGGTCCTCGTTCGCCTTGATCGCCGCGGCGACTCGCGGCGCGAGCTGCAGCGAAGTGGCGACGCTGTAGCCGGTGGCGGGGTGGATGAAGCCGGCCGCGGCGCCGAACGCGTTGCCCTCGGCCCTCGGTGCGTCGAGGGGGAAGCGCACGCGTTCCTCTTCCGCGCCTGGGGCGAGGCGAGCGTGCAAGCGTTCACGGAGTTCCGCCAACGGCACGGCGGGCCTGCCCGCCAAGCAGGTTTCCTCCACCAGGACGCGGTTGGCACCTAGAGGGACCGTGTAGAGGAACGTGTCGCCTTTGCCGCGCCAGTCCATCAGCGTGGTCTCGGTGCTGTCCGACTCGATGACCGTGCCTACAGCCGTTTGCTCGGCACGGCCCTTGCGCGCACCTGTCGCGTTGAACGTGTACCGGGCCGGCTCCGGCCGTTGAAGTACTTCGACCGTGTCGGGCAGTTCGTGGAGTTTGACGTTGTCGAGGATGACGTAGGTGCGCTGAAGCTGGTGCTCCTCGCGCGCGTACGCGCGAACAACGGTGCTCACCGACCTGGTCGGTGTGTCGGGCGGGAGCTCGTCGGCCCACGCGCCGTACGTCGCCGTCCAGGGACGATGTGGACGGCGATCGACTATCGCTGTGTGGAGGCCTTCATGCGCACACGCCCGTGCGAGAGCACGGCCGGCCGGACCTCCACCGATCACCACCACGTCGAACGTCACGAGGTCCATGATTGACCTTGTGGCCAAGACCTACCGCCAGCACCTCGTCCGTCGCGTCGGCAACGTCGTCGTCAGTCGCGCCGTTGCGCTCGGCATCGCGCCCTCCCACTACGTGCTGCTGACCATCCGTGGCCGGCGCAGTGGTGCTGAGCGGACGATTCCCATTCGCCTGATGTCATACGACGACCAGGAGTGGCTTGTCGCGCCGTACGGCGTTCGCGACTGGGTGCACAACGCACGGGCAGCCGGTTCTGCGGTCCTGCGAAGGGGACGCAGGTCACGTCAAGTCGTTTTGAACGAGGTTTCCGCGGCCGTTGCGGCGCCCGTGCTGGCCGCTTATGTGCGCAAAGAGCCCGTGACGAGGCCTTTCTTCGACGCGCGGGTCGGCGACCCCGTCTCGGCGTTCGAGGCGGAGGCAGACCGCCATCCGGTGTTCGCGGTGACGAACGCGCAGGTCACCGGCGGTGCAGGCGCTTAGGTGACCCCCCGATTTGGAGATCGAAAGTGCCCCGTGTAATGTTCTCCAAGTCAGAGCGACACGGGCCGGGAAACAAGCCGGAACGGGCCTGACCACAAAGCCGGAAGACAAAGAGCCTCTAAGAGGCCGATTTGACACCGGCGAGCAAGACCAAATAAGCTTGCAACACAAGCCCCGGAAGTAAGTCAGCGTAAAGCTGATGTGACTGCGGTGTGCGCGTGTTCTTTGAGAACTCAACAGCGTGCCGAAACACAG
>NZ_JBFBAW010000041.1:0-23018 GCF_040682435.1 Lentzea sp. NPDC051208
CCAGGTCCAAGTACTTCCCACAACGACCTCAACAACAGCTGCTACCCACCCGCCAAACACAAGCAGCCCCAGAGCCGCTTAAGTTCCAGGCATTGGTCCAGTATGAGGACGTGGGGGCGGTACCACGATGCACCCGTCTGACCGCGAACTCGCCCGGCAACGTTCCGGGCCACACCACTAGTCCCGGAACCGGTCCGTCGCCGCCAGCAGCGCCGCCAGGATGCCGGGCTCGTCGTACGCGTGCCCGGCATCCGGCACCAGCACCAGTTCCGACTCGGGCCACGCCTTGTGCAGGTCCCAGGCCGACACCGCCGGAGTCGCGATGTCGTACCGTCCCTGCACGATCACGCCCGGGATGTCCTTGAGCCGCACCGCGTCCCGGATCAGCTGACCCTCCTCGAACCACCCGCGGTGCACGAAGTAGTGGTTCTCGATCCGCGCGAACGCCAGCGCGTACTCCGGCACGGCGAACTCCGCCACCAGCTCGGGCCGCGGCAGCAGCGTCACCGTCGCGCCTTCCCACGTGCTCCACGCGACGGCGGCGGGCCCGTGCACCTCGGGGTCCTCCGAGGCCAGCAGCTTCGCGTACAGCTCGACGGGATCGCCCGACAGACCGGCCAGCGGCTCCATGAACTTCTCCCACAGGTCGGGGAAGAGGTTCGCGGCCCCGCCGCGGTAGTACCAGTCCACTTCGGACGAGCGCAGCGTGAAGATGCCGCGCAGCACCAGCTCCGACACGCGCGAGGGATGTGTCTCGGCGTACGCCAGCGCCAGCGTCGAGCCCCAGGAGCCGCCGAAGACCTGCCAGCGGTCGATCCCCAGCGACGAGCGCAGCTTCTCCATGTCGGCCACGAGGTGCCAGGTCGTGTTCAGCGACAGGTCGCCGGACACGGACGCGTGCGGCACCGAACGTCCGCACCCGCGCTGGTCGAACAGGATGATCCGGTAGGCGGACGGGTCGAAGAGGCGCCGGTGCGACGGTGAACAGCCGCCGCCGGGACCGCCGTGCAGGAAGACCACGGGCTTGCCGGACGGGTTGCCGCACTCCTCCCAGTACACGAGGTTGCCGTCGCCGGTCTCCAGGTGGCCTGACGCGTGGGGCTCGATCTCCGGGTACATGGGCCTATCGTCGAACACATGGCGCAGTTCTCGAAGGAGACCTCCACCACGGGGGCGTTCGTCAGGCAGCCGAACCGCTTCACCGCACGGCCGGAGCCCGAGCCGGGCCGCTACCGGCTCGTGGTCAGCCTCGCCTGTCCGTGGGCGCACCGCGCGGTCATCGTCCGCAAGCTCCTCGGCCTCGAGGACGCCATCTCACTGGCGGTCGTCGACCCGATCCGCGACGAGAAGGGCTGGCGTTTCGCCGAAACGGACCCGGTCCTGGGCATCGACTACCTCAAGCAGGCCTACGACAACGCCGACCCGGACTACCAGGGCCGGGTCACCGTCCCCGCCCTGGTCGACACGGCCACGAAGAAGGTCGTCACCAACGACTACCCGCAGATCACCCTGGACTTCAGCCTCAAGTGGCGCCCGGAGAGCACGCTCTACCCGGAGCACCTGCGCGAGGAGATCGACGCCTGGATCGAGCCGATCTTCCACAACGTCAACAACGGGGTCTACAAGGCGGGTTTCGCCACGTCGCAGGAGGCGTACGAGCAGGCCTACACGAACCTGTTCGGCGAACTGGACCGCATCGAGGCCCACCTCGCCACCCGCACGTACCTGGTCGGCGAGCAGCTCACCGAGGCCGACATCAGGCTCTGGACCACGCTGGCCAGGTTCGACGCGGTCTACCACGGCCATTTCAAGTGCAACCGCACCAAGCTGACCGAGATGCCGAACCTGTGGGCGTACGCGAAACGCCTCTACGCCCAGTTCGGGGACACCGTGAACTGGGACCACATCAAGCGCCACTACTACGTGACGCACCACGACATCAATCCGAGCGGGATCGTGCCGGCGGGCCCAGACCCGGAGGTCTGGACCCGCTAGTGGCAAGCGATCAGTGGAAGGTGTGCTCGGGGCCGGGGAACTGCTGCCCGCGCACCTCGTTGGCGAACTCCGTCGCGGCGCCCAGCATGATGCTGCCGATGTCCGCGTAGCGCTTGACGAACCGGGGTGCCTTGCCGCGGTTCAGGCCCATCATGTCCTGCCACACCAGCACCTGGGCGTCGGTGTCCGGACCGGCACCGATGCCCACGGTCGGGATGACCAGGTCGTGCGTGATCTGCTTCGCGACCTCGGCGGTCACCATCTCCAGCACGACCGCGAACGCGCCCGCCTCCTGCACCGCGATCGCGTCCTGGAGCACCACGTCGTGGTTCTCGTGACGACCCTGCACGCGGTAGCCGCCGAGCTGGTGCTCGGACTGCGGGGTGAAGCCGATGTGCGCCATGACCGGGATGCCCGCGGCGGTGATCGCGCGGATGTGCGGTGCGAAGTAGGCGCCGCCCTCCAGCTTGACCGCGTGCGCCTGGCCTTCCTTCATGAACCGGACCGCCGTCGCCACGGCCTGCTCGACCGATACCTGGTAGGAGCCGAACGGCAGGTCAGCGACCACGAGAGAGCGCTTGACCGAACGCGTCACCGCGCGCACGAGCGGTACGAGCTCGTCCACGGTGACCGGCAGCGAGGTGTCGTTGCCGTAGACGGTGTTCGAGGCCGAGTCGCCGACCAGCAGGACGGGGATGCCGGCCTCATCGAAGATCGAGGCGGTGAAGGTGTCGTACGAGGTGAGCATGGGCCACGGCTCGCCGCGTTCCTTCATCTCACGCAGGTGGTGAACGCGAACCCGCTTGGCCGGGGGCTTCTGGCCCGCTCCGGAGCCGTAGGGCGCGGAAACTTCGGCAGTGGTCATCGTCGACCGTTCCTTTCCTCGAAGCCCACCTGAGTGGGTCCCCGGGCGCTTTGTGCACGGTTGCCGAGAACCAGAGTGGCACCGTTGGCGAGAAACGGAATGCAGATGCGGTTACCGTCACACGCCTGGCCCCTCGAATCACTCGCCGGGCAGCCCCTTGAGCGCCTCCCGGACGGCCATCACCACGGCGTCCGGCCGGTCCATCTGGATCATGTGACGACTGCCGGGAACAGGCACGTTGCGGCCCCACGGCACGAGGGCGGCCAACGAGCGGTGCTCCGGCCACACCTTCCGTCCGGCCGTGAGCACCAACCAGGGCACACGCGGTAACGGCCGGCGCTTCCGCAGCCGTTCGAGCGTCGCCACCTGACCGGGGTACGACGCGAGCTCCCACAGCACCGCCCGCCCGACACCGGGGCGGCGGTAGACGAGTTCGACCAGGTCAGAGGGCGCCGGATCGGTCACGCCGAGCGTCGAGACAGCGGTCAGCAGGTTGCGGAACGAGTGCCCGTACCGCTGGGTGATCCGGGCGCCGAGCCAGCGGCTGCCGATGGCCCGCACGCCCTGCGCGACCACCGCCGACACGTCGAACGGGGCTCCGGAGCCCGGCGTCTCGGCATCCGGGTCGAGCAGGACCACGCCGTCGACCCGGTGCGGCCGCAGCCGCGCGTAGGCCTCGACGTGCATCGACGCCATCGAGTGCCCGACCAGGACCGCCCGCGGCACCCCGCGCAGCACCGCGTCGAGCACCGCCACCTCCCGCGCCAGCGACGGCCCGCGCCGGGCGGGGCCGCTCAGCCCCAGTCCCGGCCGGTCGAACACGATCACCCTGGCGAACGGCGCCAGCAGCCGCACGGTCCGGTCCCAGTCGAACCACGCCCCGCCCAAGCCCGAGCTGAGCACGACGACAGGCCCATCGACACGCCCGGAGGCGGCGACATGCACCCTTCCGGCCGTAGACGGGATCATGACGGTCATCGGCTGACCTCGGGAGTGGTAGTGGCACCGGCGTGGAAGTGGAAGACCGCGGGCGCGATCGCGACGATCGTGCAGCTGGCCGGGGTGTTGTCGCTGCTCAGGGTGATTCTGCCGGAGGACGGCTGGTTCACCGACCTCGCCGACGGCATCGGGTACCTCTTCGGTCTGCCGATCGACGGCAACCTGTTCATCGCCATGGTGTTCTTCGTGCTCGGGGCCGCCCTGCGCAGGCACAAGCGGGCGGCGCTGTGGACGCTGCTGCTGTTCCAGGTTCTCGGCCTGCTGCTGGTCGGTTCCATCATGGTCATCCTGGCCCTGGCACCTGAAGAAGTCCTGGACGCGGGCGAGGAACCGCACTGGGTGTTCCTCGGTGTGGGCGCCACGACCTCGGTGCTGTTCGTGGCGCTGCTGTTCGTGGTGCGCGAGGCGTTCCCCGCCCGGCTGGCCCGCGGCGCGTGGCGGCGGGCGCTCGCGTCGTTCGTGCTGGGCATGATCGCGCTGATCGCGGTCGGCTGGGGCCTCACCGAGGTCTTCCCCGGCAACCTGGTCGCGCAGACCGACAAGCTCGCGTGGGCGGCCAACCAGGCGACGGGCGAGGTGGTCCGGCTCGGCCGGCTCGACATCCCCGAGGGCCCGCAGTGGCTGAGCGTGGTGCTGAGCCTGTTCGGCGTGCTGGTCGCGATCCGGGCGATGTACCTGTTCTTCCGCGGTGTCCGCAGCCAGAGCATGATCACCGGTGACCAGGAGCTCGACGTGCGCCGGTTGCTGGCGGCCGACGGCGAGCCCGACTCCCTGGGGTACTTCGCGACCAGGCGCGACAAGAGCGTGGTGTTCGCGACGTCCGGCCGGGCGGCCCTGACGTACCGGGTGATCGGCGGCGTGACGCTGGCCTCCGCCGACCCGATCGGCGACGAGGAGCACTGGCCGGAGGCCGTGCGGGCGTGGCTGTCCGAGGCGCGCACGTACGGCTGGACGCCGGGCGTGCTCGGCGCGTCCGAACGGGGCGCGCAGGTCTACGCCGGTGCCGGGCTCAAGGCGCTGGAGATCGGCGACGAGGCGATCCTGGACGTCCGCCGGTTCGTCCTCGCCGGTCCGGAACGGCGCGGGCTGCGCCAGGCGGTGTCCCGCGTCGAACGCGCCGGGTACACCACCCGCGTCCGCCGGCACAGCGAGATCGCGCCGGACGAGATGGCGTCCATCCTGGACCTCGCCGAGGCCTGGCGCGGCGCCGAGACCGAGCGGGGCTTCTCGATGGCGCTGGGGCGCCTGGGAGATCCGAGCGACGGCCGGTGCGTGATGGTGGAGGCCTACGACGCGTCAGGTGCGTTGCGCGGCCTGCTGTCGTTCGTGCCGTGGGGCCGCCGGGGCGTGTCGCTCGACCTGATGCGCCGCGACCGTGCCGCGGAGAACGGCCTCAACGAGTACATGGTCGCCCAGCTCGCGGCCGCCGCCGGACACCTCGGCGTGCAACGGATCTCGCTGAACTTCGCGATGTTCCGCGCGGTGTTCGAGGAGGGCGAGAAGATCGGCGCCGGTCCGGTGCTGCGGGCCTGGCGGCGGGTGCTGTCGCTCGCGTCGCGGTTCTTCCAGCTGGAGTCGCTGTACCGGTCGAACGCCAAGTACCTGCCGGAGTGGGAGCCGAGGTTCCTCTGCTACCAGCGGTCCCGGTCTTTGCCGCGGGTCAGCATCGCCGCCGGTGTCGCCGAGGGGTTCGTGCCGTCGCTGCGATCCCTGCGCAAGCGGGCGTTGCAGAAGACGGACGTCAGCGACGAGTTCGCGGCGCGCGTGGCCGAGATCGACGCGATCCGGGTCGAACCGAAGTCCGTGCGCAGGCCGGAGCAGGTCCGGGTGCGGATCGCGAAGGTCGAACGGCTGGTCGCGCAGGGCGTCGACCCGTATCCGGTCGGGTTCGCGCGCACCGATCTCCTCGCCGGGGCACGCGAGCGCTTCGGCGAGGAGGTCTCGGTCACCGGACGCGTGGTGGCGTTGCGGGAGATGGGCAAGCTCTGCTTCGCGCGGGTGCGGGACTTCAGCGGCGAGATCCAGCTGATGCTGACCATCGACGCGCTGGGTGAGGCCCTCGCGTCGTGGAAGTCGGACGTCGACCTCGGTGACCACGTCGGCGTCACGGGCAAGGTGGTCAAGTCCGACCACGGCGAGATCTCGGTGCTGGCGTCGTCGTGGACGATGACCGCGAAGTGCCTGCACCCGTTGCCGGACAAGCGGAAGGGCTTCACCGACCCGGAGGCGCGCGTCCGCCAGCGCTACCTCGACCTCGTGGTGAACCAGGACTCGGCGCACCTGCTGAAGCTGCGCAGCGACGTCATCCGCAGCGTGCGCGAGTTCCTGCACTCCCAGGAGTACCTCGAAGTCGAGACGCCGATGCTGCAGGCGGTGCACGGCGGGGCGAACGCACGGCCGTTCGTCACCCACATCAACGCCTACGACATGCGGATGTACCTGCGGATCGCACCGGAGCTGTACCTGAAAAGGCTCTGCGTCGCGGGTGTGGACCGGGTGTTCGAGCTGAACCGCAACTTCCGCAACGAGGGCGCGGACGCCACCCACAACCCCGAGTTCACGATGCTGGAGGCCTACCAGTCCTATGCGGACTACCGGGTCATGCTCGACCTGGTGCGCACGCTGATCCAGCACGCGGCACGCGAGGCGTTCGGTTCCGAGGTCGCGCACCGGCCGGACGGCACGTTCGACCTGTCGGGGGAGTGGCCGGTGATTCCGGTCTACACGGCCGTTTCCGGCGCCCTGAACGCGTCGATCACCCCGGACACGTCCGTCCCGGAGCTGCGGTCACTGCTGTCCGCACGCGGCGTGGAGATCAACGAGGACTGGGACCACGGCCAGCTCGTGCAGGAGGCCTACGACTCGTTCGTGGAGGCCTCGACCGTAGGCCCGACCTTCTACGTCGACTTCCCGACGTCGGTGTCGCCGCTGACCCGCCAGCACCGCCTCGACCCGCGCCTGGCCGAGCGGTGGGACCTGGTGGCGTTCGGCGCGGAGATCGGCACGGCCTACTCGGAGCTGACCGACCCGCTGGAACAGCGGCGACGACTGGAGGCGCAGTCGCTGAAGGCTGCCTCCGGTGACGTCGAGGCGATGGAACTGGACGAGGACTTCCTGCGGGCACTGGAGCACGGCATGCCGCCGACCGGCGGGCTCGGCATGGGCGTCGACCGGTTGCTGATGATGCTGACCGGCACGTCGATCCGGCAGACCGTGCTCTTCCCGTTCGTCCGCCCTCAGTAGCACCTGATCTGGTCACCCTTTGTGATCAAGTGTGACGCGGCTATCAAACTGTGCGAAAATCGCACCATGGTGGAAGCGCGGGAGTGGAGCCAGGTGGGCGAGCGGGTGCGTGATGCCCGAATCGGCGCCGGGCTCTCTCAGGCCGAACTCGGTGCGGCGCTGTCGCTCGACCGCACCATGATCGCGAAGATCGAAGCCGGCACGCGCAAGGTGGACGCACTGGAGCTGACCAGGCTCGCCACCACACTCGCTGTTCCGCTGGACTACTTCCTCCATCGCGCTCCAGCGGTGTTGTCGCGGCGTGCGGAACTGAGCGAGGACACCGCAACAGACGCGGGTCGGCAGGCTTATCGCCTCGAAGCGCAGCTGGAAGCTTGGGCGCGGGACGTTCGCCAGTTGCTGGACCTCAAAACGCTCATGGCGGGCAGGATCTATCGGTCCGAGGGTGCGGCAGACGAAGGCGCGGCACGGATCGAGTCTTCTCGTTTCAGGTCGCATTTCGGCCTTGCGCTCGACCCGATCCCCACCCTGATGGATGTCTGCGAGCGTGCGGGGCAGTTCGTGCTTGTCGCTGATCTCCCGGGAGACGGCGCATCGATGGTGGTCGACGACGAACTGGCCGTGGCGGTGGTCAGCCGTTCGGGAGATCCAGGTCGACGCAGGGCGACGGCGGCACACGAACTCGGGCACATGGTGCTCGGCGACGCGTACTCCAACGACATCGGAGTTCACGCTTCCCAGCGTGACCGAGAGTCGGTGGTCGATGCGTTCGCGGCTGAGCTTCTGCTTCCCTCGGAGGTCGTGGCGAAGGTGAACGGGCGGGACGAACTGGTCGAACTCGCTGCCCTCTACCGCACGTCATGGTCGCTGGCGACTCGCCAAGCAGTGCACGTCGGCGTGATCAGCACCGATGAGGCGCACGTCTGGAGTCAGCAAAGGCCCACCAGGGCGGAGCTGATGAACGCAATCGGGTGGGCGCCTCAGCCCGATCTCGAAGCGACCAGGGTGCCGCGCAAGTACGCCACCGCGGTGATGGAAGCACTGATGCGCAACATGGTGACACCGTCGCGTGCGGTTGAACTCATGCATGGCCAGCTCGTCGAGAGCGATCTCCCGCTGGTCCCTGATGACGAAGTCGCGCCATGACGCGGATCGAACCGCTAGTTCTGGACACGATGTGTCTGTCGCATTTCGCCTTGATCGAGCGGCTGGATGTTCTCGGTGAGTTGCTGAGCGGCGGGGAATGCTGGACGACGGCGATCGTCAAGGGCGAACTCGGTCGTGGTGTTGAAGACCACCCGTTGCTGCGCAACGCACTTGACCTGCCATGGCTTCACGTTGCCGCACTGGATGAGTTGACCGAGATCCAGCTCTTCGCGAAGTGGTCGCGGTTGATCGGTACGTCCGAACGCGACCATGGAGAAGCAAGCGTTTTCGCGGTCAGCGAGCTACTCGACGGTATCGCGCTCACTGACGACCAGAAGGCGACCAAGGTTGCTCGTGCCAGCGGTCTGAAAGTGCACGGCACGATCTGGTTGCTCGCTCGGCTGTGCCGCGACGGCAAGATCACCGAGGCTGGTGCGGGCAATCTCATCGACATGCTGCGTGAAAGCGGCATGAGATTGCCCTGCACAGGAGCGCAGTTCGGCTCATTCGCGACAAAGCACGGCTTGTTCGTCCGCCCTCAGTGATCCAGGTACGCGAGCACGGCCTGGACGCGCCGGTCCCCTGAGCCGTCCTCGCTGTTGAGGCCGAGCTTCAGGAAGACGTTGCCGATGTGCTTGTGCACGGCTCCCGCGCTGAGGACGAGCTTCTCGCCGATGGCGGCGTTCGACAGACCTTCCGCCATCAGCCCGAGGACCTCGCGCTCCCGCGGTGACAGCACACCGAGCGCGTCGTCCGCCTTGCGCCGCACGAGCAGCTGCGACACCACCTCGGGGTCGAGCGCCGTGCCGCCGTTGGCGACGCGGTGCAGCGAGTCGAGGAAGTCCGCGACCTTGCCGACGCGTTCCTTGAGCAGGTAGCCGACGCCGCCACGACCCGAGCCGGCGAGCAGTTCGTGCGCGTAGCTCTGCTCGACCCACGCGGACAGGACCAGCACGGCCAGCTTCGGGTGCCGGCGGCGTGCCTCCACCGCGGCCCGCAGGCCCTCGTCGGTGAACGTCGGCGGCATCCGCACGTCGACCACGGCGATGTCCGGCTCGTGCTCGGAGACGGCCAGGAGGAAGTCGGCCGGGTTGTCCGCGGCCGCCGCGACCTCCAGCCCTTCGTTGCGCAGCAACAACGTCAGCCCCTCGCGGAGCAGCGCGTCGTCTTCGGCGATCACGATGCGCATGGGTCACCTCCCCGTCGGCAGCACGACGGTGAGCACGGTGGGCCCGCCCTCGGGACTGCTCAGTTCCGCGTTGCCGTCCAACGCCGCCACCCTGCCGCGAATGCCTTCCAAGCCCGTCCCCTGCTTATCGTCCGCGCCACCCTTGCCGTCGTCGTGCACGACCACGGTGAGCTGGTCCTCGTTGATGCCCAGGCTGACCCACGCGTGCCGGGCGCCGCTGTGCTTGGCCACGTTGGTGAGAGCCTCGGCCACCGCGAAGTACGCCGCCGCCTCCACCGCCGCGGGCAACCGCCCGAGGTGGTCGGCCTGCAGCACGCACGGCACCGGGCAACGCGCCGCCAGCGCCTGGATCGCCCCGTCCAGTCCCAGATCATCCAGCACCGGCGGGTGGATGCTGCGCACGACGTTGCGGAGCTCTTCGAGCGCGTCGCCCGCCGCGTCCTGTGCGCGCAGCAGCGCCTGCAACGCGTTGTCCGGGTTCTGCTTGAGCGTCCGTTCCGCGATGCCGAGCATCATGACCACGCCGACCAGCTTGTTCTGCGTCCCGTCGTGCAGGTTCCGCTCGATGCGCCGCAACTCGGCCCCGTGCGCCTGCAACGCCGCCGCCCTGGTCGCCACGACCTCGGCCAGCCGCTTCTCCAGCGACGCCTTCGGCGGTGCCAGCAACTTGCGCGCCCACTTCGCGTCCAGCTCGGCCAGCCGCGGCACCTGCGTCAGGACCAGCATCAGCCCGATCGCGATCGGCACGCTCAGCGCCGCCTTCGCCCACGAGTCGACGCGCAGGCCGAACGAGTTCTCCATCGGCACCACCCACCAGAGCGACGCCGCCACCGGCTGCTGCACCAGCGCGCCGAAGATGCTGATGGCGATCGCCCCGAAGAGCGTGCCGAACAGGGCGTGCAGGACCACCCACATCCCGTCCCGGCGGCTGTCCGGATCGGCCAGCACCCGCTGCGCCCGGTGCAGCCACGGCCCGTCGAGCGGAGGCGGCGACGGAATCTGGACGCCGGCGAAGCGCGCCAGGCGCAGACGGTCGAAGTCCACGATCCGCCGGATCCATGGCGCGGTGATCGGCAGCAACGGCAGCACGACCAAGGACAGCAGCAGCACACCGATGGCGAGCCACGCCGCGATGGCCGTCAGCAGACCGGTCGCCAGGTAGGCGAGCGCCGCCCAGATCCGTTTCATGGGAGCGAACGTAGCGTTCTGAACAGGTCCGGCGCGGTAGAGCAGGCTCCACTCCCGTGGATCACCTCAGTGACCGGGTGCGTGGCGATGCTCAGCCTTCGCGCCACCCGTTCGTGATCGGCAGTCGCCGGTCGCGCCCGAACGCCTTGTTGGAGATCTTGGTGCCCGGCGGGTACTGACGGCGCTTGTATTCGGCCTTGTCGACCATCCGTAGCACCCGGTCCACGAGAGCCGGCTCGTGGCCGGCGGCCAGCAGGTCGTCGTACCCGCGGTCGCAGTGGACGTAGTCGTCCAGCAGGCGGTCGAGGACCTCGTAGTCCGGCAGCGAGTCGGTGTCGACCTGGCCGGGCCGCAGTTCGGCCGACGGCGGCTTGGAGATCGAGTTCTCCGGGATGGGCGGGGTCTCGCCGCGCTTCTCGGCCTCGGCGTTGCGCCACCGGGCGAGGTCCCAGACCAGGGTCTTCAGCACGTCCTTGATCGGGGCGTAGCCGCCGACCGCGTCGCCGTAGATGGTCGAGTAGCCGACCGCGAGCTCGGACTTGTTGCCCGTCGCGAGCACCAGGTGGCCGTGCTGGTTCGACAGCGCCATCAGCAGCATGCCGCGGCACCGGGCCTGGATGTTCTCCTCGGCCAGGCCGGTCAGCTTCAGCTGCGAGACGTACGTCGACACCATCTCGCCGATCGGCTCGGTGGTGAAGTGCAGGCCGGTGCGCTGGGCCATGTCGGAGGCGTCCGAACGCGAGTGCTCGGATGAATAGGAGGACGGCATCGAGACGCCGTAGACCGCGTCGGCGCCGAGGGCGTCCACGGCCAGAGAAGCCACCACGGCCGAGTCGATGCCACCGGACAGACCCAGCACCACGGTCCGGAAGCCGTTCTTGTGCACGTAGTCGCGCAGACCGGTCACCAGCGCGTGCCACACCTCGGCCTCATCGGCCAGCGGTTCGAACACACGGGGCGCGGGCAACGGCTCGTACGCCGGGATCGCGTCGGAGAGGAACACACGGCGCACGTAGAAGTCGCCGATCTGGCCCTGCTCGTACTCGCGGCCGCCCTGCACGTCGAAGTCGACGAACATCAGGTGCTCGACGAACTGCGGTGCCCGCCCGACCAGCTGGCCGTCGGCGGAGACGACGAGCGAGTCGCCGTCGAACACCAGCTCGTCCTGGCCGCCGACCAGGTTGCAGTAGGCGAGGGGGGCGTGGGCTTCGGCGGCACGGCGCGCGACCAGGGGCAGCCGCTGGTCGTCCTTGTTGCGCTCGTACGGCGAGGCGTTGGGCGAGACCACGAGGTCGACGCCGGCATCACCGAGTGCGGTGATCGGGCCGCCGTCCTGCCACAGGTCCTCGCAGATCACCATGCCGACCTCGACACCGTTGATCCGCACGATGTCCAGCGACGACCCCGGCTTGAAGTAGCGGCGCTCGTCGAACACGCCGTAGTTCGGCAGGTGGTGCTTGCACTGCCGCGCGACGACACGCCCGCCGTGCAGCACGGCGACGGCGTTGCGCGGGCCGACCGAGTCGTGCTCCAGGTAGCCGACGACCGCGGCGACGTCGCCGAGGCCCGAGGCCTCCAGCGAGCCGGCCAGCGCCTCCAGCGCCTCCGCGGACGCCCGCGCGAACGACGTGCGGATCGCCAGGTCCTCGACCGGGTAACCGGTCAGCACCATCTCGGGGAACACGGCGACGTGCGCACCGCCCTCACGGGCCTTGCGCGTCCACTCCACGACCAGCGACGCGTTGCCCTGGAGATCACCAACAGTGGCGTTGACCTGGGCCAGCGCGATCCGAAGCTGCGGCATGCCCTCATCATCTCCCATACCATCGGGCTGTGGTCCGTCTCTTGAGCGTGTTGCTCGTCATTCCGCTGCTCGCGTCCTGCACGTCGATCATCGAAGGGACCGCCAAACCTGGCGTGACCTTCGAAAAGGTCGGTCCGGCGGGCGTCGTTCCGGCCGGCTTGGAGGAGTTCTACGGCCAGCAGCTGGCCTGGGAGAACTGCGAGCCGTACGCCACGACCGGGTCGAGTCGCGACGCGTACGGCAAGAGGCGCGACGTCGAGTGCACACGTCTGAGGGTTCCCCTCGACTACAGCAAGCCAACCGGCGACACGATCACCATCGGCGTGCTCCGGTACAAGGCCACCGGGCAGAAGATCGGCTCGTTGCTGACCAACCCCGGCGGCCCCGGCGCCTCCGGCATGGCGTCGGCCGCGGGCATGGTCCCGGCCTACCGCAAGACCGAGCTCGCGGCGAAGTTCGACCTCATCGGATTCGACCCGAGGGGCATCGGAGCGAGCGAGCCGGCGGTCAGCTGCCTCACCGGACCGGAGCGCGACGCGGAGCGTTTGGACCTCGACACGGACACAAGTCCGGCCGGAATCGCCCAAACGGAGCAAGAGAACAAGGCGTATGCCGAGAAGTGTGCGGCCGGTACAAAATTCGGGGCATCAATGCTCGCCAATTTGGGCACGCGGGACGTAGTTAAGGACATGGATGTCCTCCGCTCTGCGCTCGGCGACGCGAAGCTGAGCTACGTCGGGTACTCGTACGGCACCCGCATAGGCACTGAATACGCCGAGACCTTCCCCCAGAACGTGCGCGCGCTCATCCTCGACGGTGCCGTCGACCCGACCCAGGACCAGCTCGCGTCGCTGGTCGCACAGGCGGCCGGCTTCCAGAAGGCCTTCGACGAGTTCGTGAAGTGGTGCCGAGAGAAGAAGGAGTGCCCGCTGGGTGCTGACGCCAACCTGAGCTTCCGGCAGCTGACCACACCGTTGATCCAGAAGCCGGTCGACGTCGGTGACCGCAAGCTGTCCTACAACGACGCCATCACCGCGGCGATCCAGGCGATGTACTCCGAACAGCTCTGGCCGCTGCTGCTCAACGGCCTCCAGGAGCTGAAGAGCGGCAAGGGCGGCACGATGCTGCGCCTCGCCGACGCGTACTTCGACCGCGACGAACAGGGCCAGTACTCGACCATCACGGATGCGTTCAACGCGGTGCACTGCGTTGACGACGCACGGCTGACGGACAAGAACGCGCTGCTCGAGACCCAGAAGAAGTACAAGGAGGCGGCACCGTTCCTCGACGACGGCAACCCGGCCGGCGCGGCCCTCGACTCGTGCGCGTTCTGGCCGGCCCCGGTCACCGCGCGCACGGGCCCGCCCAAGGCCGAAGGCATCCCGCCGCTGCTGGTCATCTCCACGACCGGTGACCCGGCCACGCCCTATGAGGCGGGCGTGAACCTGGCCAAAGCGCTCAACTCGCGGCTGCTCACCTACGAAGGCGTCCAGCACACGGTCTTCCTGCAGGGCGACCAGTGCGTCGACAACGCGGGCGTGAAGTACCTGATCGACCAGACTTTGCCCGCTGACGGAACCCGGTGCGCCTAATGACGAAGAGGCGATCCCGAGTCACAGCCGCCTTGTTCGCCTTGATCGTTCTGCTCGGCACGTCCACGTCCTACGCGCGCATCGACGGCTCACCCGTCGCCGCGCGCAAGGGCCTGGCGCGCTTCTACGAGCAGACGCTGGCGTGGGGTGCGTGCCAGCCCTACGCGACCGACGCGAAGAGCAAGGGCCTGTACGAGCGCGAGGGCATCCAATGCGCCCGGCTGTACGTTCCGCTCAACTACGAGAACCCGGACGCGGGGACGATCACGGTCGGACTGCTGCGCCGCCCCGCCGCGGAGAAGGACCGGAGGGTCGGTTCCCTGGTGGTGAACCCAGGCGGTCCGGGCGGTTCGGGCATGGCGCACGTGGCGAACATGCAGCCCGGCAACCCGGTCGGCAAGCGGTTCGACGTGGTGGGCTTCGACCCGCGTGGCGTGGGGGCGAGCCAGCCCCGCGTCCAGTGCCTGACCGACGCCGAACGCGACGCGCAACGGCTGCGGCCCAAGGGCGAGAGCGCGAACCAGACCGAGCAGGAGAACAAGTTCTTCGTCGACCGCTGTGCCGAACGCAGCGGCATCGACCTGCTGCGCAACGTCGGCACCCGTGACGTCGTACGCGACGTCGACGTGCTGCGCGGCGCGTTGCGGGAGAGCAAGCTGACCTACCTCGGTTACTCCTACGGCACGCGCATCGGCACGTTGTACGCCGAGATGTTCCCTCGCAACGTGCGCGCGATGGTGCTCGACGGCGCGGTGGAGACCAACAGCGACAAGGTGGCCGCGTCGGCCCGTCAGGCGCAGGGCTTCGAGGAGTCGTTCCAGCGGTTCGCGGGCTGGTGCGCGCAACGCGACTGTCCCATCGGAAGGGACACGAGCGCGGCGGAGTCCAAGTTCCGGCAGATGATCGAGCCGCTCAAGAAGGCCCCGCTGCAGGTCGGCGACCGCAAGCTGTCCCACTCGGACGCGAACACCGCCATCATCCAGGCGATGTACACGGACCGGCTGTGGGAGACCGCGCTGAAGGGTCTCCAGGAGTTGCGGCAGAACAAGGGCAACACCTTGCTGCAGCTCGCCGACCAGTACCTCGGCCGCGCCCAGGACGGCACCTACAGCCGCATCCAGGACGCGTTCGTGGCCATCCGCTGCGTCGACGAACCGCCGATCAAGGACCGGGCCACCCTGGAGTCCAACCGTCGGAGGCTGTTGGAACTGCTGGGCAACGACACGATCCCCACCGACGAGACCGCGCTCGGCCCGTGCGCCTTCTGGCCGGCCCCGCACACGTCGGAACCGCATCCGCCCAACGTGAACGGGCTGCCGCAGGTGCTGGTGGTGTCGACGACCGGTGACCCGGCGACGCCCTACCAGTCCGGCGTAGACCTCGCGCAGGCACTGGGTGCGCGTTTGCTGACGTACAACGGAAACCAGCACACGGCGTTCCTCGCGGGCATCAACTGCGTGGACGGCGTGGGCACGAACTACCTGGTGGACTTGAGACTGCCCGAAACGGACGCGGTCTGCTGAGCCTTACCGGGCAGGAAGACCGACCCCAGCGCTCCAAGTGCGCAGATCACCGCCGTGATCAGGAAGATCTCGTGGTACTCGGTGAGCAGCGCCTCGGTGAGCCCGCGCTGGTACTCGGCCATCCGCCGCTGGAACTCAGCGGGTTCGACGCCGAACGGCAGCGGTGTGTTCAGGCCTGCCGTGAGCTCGCGGAACCGGTGGAGTCCCCACGCGGACAACGCCGCCACACCGACGAGCATGCCCGTCATGCGCGCGACGACGACGAACGCCGACGCCACGCCGTGCCGGACGGGCGGCACGACACGCAGCACAGCACCGGACAACGGCGCGATGACCAGGCCCAGCCCGAAACCGGCGATGGCCAGGTCACGCGTGAGCACGAGCCCACTGACGTCAGCGGGCCACTGCGCGATGAACACGTACGACACCGATGCCATCGCGAGCCCGCCGAAGGACACCCAGCGGTCGCCGATCCGTGACGCGAGGAACCCGCCCAGGACGGCGCCGACCGGCAACGCGACCAGGAACCGGGTGAGCAGCGTCGCCGCGGACGCCGAGTCGCGCCGCAGCACGGTCTGCGCGAACAACTCGACGTCGACCAGCGTCACCATCAACGCGGCACCGGCGGCCAGCGACACCCCGAGCACGGCCCAGAACGGCCGCCACTGCACGCCATCGGGGTCGATGAGCCGCACGGCACTACGGCGTTCCCACAAGAAGAAGCCGACCAGCACGACGAACGCCGCGATCAGCGTCGGCCAGCCCCAGGAAGGCAGCACGGCCTCGGCGGGCGTCGGGTTGTAGAGCGCCACGACGAGCAACGACAACGCCGCTGCCAGCAACACCCCGCCCACGACGTCGATGCGCACCTCGCGCCGTGTGTTCGGCACGGTCCGCTGCACGACCACCATCGCGATGATCGCCAACGGGATGTTCACCCAGAAAATCCACCGCCAGCTCTGCGGCTCCCACGCCTCGAACAACGGCCACGCGTTGAACAGCGAGGCCACCGCGATGCCGTACAGCGTGCCGAGGACAGACCCGAGCTCCTGAGCAGCACCGACGGTTCCGAGAGCGGCCGACCGCCGTTGCTCCTCCCACAGGTCCGCCACCAGCGCCATCGTCACCGGCAGCAACGCGCCACCGGCCAGGCCCTGCACGACACGCCCGGCCACGAGCAACGGCACATCGGCGGCCAGAGCCGTGATCACCGAGCCCACCAGGAACCCGAGCAGCGAGACCTGCAGCACGAACCGCCGCCCGAGCCGGTCCGACAGCTGCCCGAGCAACGGCATGCCCGCCACGTACCCGAGCAGGTACCCGGTGACGATCGGCGTCGCCTGCTCCAGCTCGTTCACCGCGATGCCCAGGTCACGCACCATGTCGGTCAGGACACCGACGACGACGTACGCGTCGAGCGCCCCCAGCAGCACGGCCGCGCCGGACGCGGCGAGAGCGACCTTTCGCATTACGCAGGTGCCGTGACCGTGACGGGCTTGTCGAAGTCCGCGAGGCCGATGTCGACCTTCTGACCACCGGGAAGCTCGAACAGCGCGCTCTTGAGCTTGTTGTCCTTGTCGATCGAGAACGTCGCCTTCACGTCCGCGGAGATGCCCGGCACCAGCCCGGCCGCCACGTCCTTCGGCACCGTCGCCTCGACCACCGACACGTCACCGGACGACTTGGTCTTCGCGTCCTTCGAGCTGGCCAGGACCTTCGCGACGCCCTTGTCCGGGTTCAGGATCGCCGAGGGGTCGTACACCTGCCCCGCGAACGCCGCCGGCAGCTTGGTGAACCCGCCGGTCGGGCCCTTGAAATGCAGGTTTCCGCCGGTCAGGACGTATTCGATCGACAGCAGCTGCCCGCCGAACGTCACCTTCGCGGTGCCCTTCGAGTCCCCGGCCGAGGTGAGGTCGCCGTCGGCCTCCTTCACCGGCACGTCCGGCAGCTCACCGTCGACCTTGATGGTGAAGTGGACGCTCTTGACCGAGCGCATCGACTCCGCCGATTTCGAGAGCAAGGTCGCACCATCGGGGAGATCTCCCCCGGACGTGCAGCTCGTGAGCAGGGCGAGTGCGCAAACCAACAACCAACGTGCCGACATGCGTTGATCGTAGAGACTCGGTAGCCCTTAAGCTGCCGCATATGGACCGCCAGCAGGAGTTCGTGCTCCGCACGCTAGAGGAACGCGACATCCGGTTCGTCCGGCTCTGGTTCACGGACGTCCTGGGCTTCTTGAAGTCCGTGGCGGTCGCACCGGCCGAACTCGAAGGTGCCTTCAGCGAGGGCATCGGGTTCGACGGCTCGGCGATCGAGGGCTTCGCCCGCGTCTACGAGTCGGACATGGTCGCGAAGCCGGACCCCGGCACGTTCCAGGTGCTGCCGTGGCAGACGCCGGAGGGCACCAACTACTCCGCGCGCATGTTCTGCGACATCACCATGCCGGACGGCTCCCCGTCGTGGGCCGACCCGCGCCACGTGCTGCGCCGCACGCTGTCGAAGGCCAGCGAGGCCGGGTTCACCTGCTACGTCCACCCCGAGATCGAGTTCTTCCTGCTCAAGGACCTGCCCGGCGACGGCAGCGAGCCGATCCCCGCCGACAACGGCGGGTTCTTCGACCAGACCTCGCACGAGACCGCCACGCACTTCCGCCGCCACGCCATCGAGGCGCTGGAGGCCATGGGCATCTCCGTCGAGTTCAGCCACCACGAGGGCGCGCCCGGCCAGCAGGAGATCGACCTGCGCTACGCCGACGCCCTGACCATGGCGGACAACGTCATGACGTTCCGCTACGTGGTGAAGGAGGTCGCGATCACGCAGCGCGTGCGCGCCTCGTTCATGCCCAAGCCGTTCTCCGACCAGCCGGGGTCGGGCATGCACACGCACTTCTCGCTGTTCGAGGGCGACCGCAACGCGTTCTACGACGAGGAAGACCCGTACCAGCTATCCGACATCGGCAAGCAGTTCGTCGCGGGCATCCTCAAGCACGCGCGCGAGATCTCCGGCGTCACGAACCAGTGGGTGAACTCGTACAAGCGCCTGATCGTCGGCGGTGAAGCCCCCACGGCCGTGTGCTGGGGTCACGCGAACCGCTCCGCACTGGTCCGCGTGCCGATGTACTCGCCCGGCAAGTCGTCCTCGCGCCGCGTCGAGGTCCGGACGCTGGACTCCGCGTGCAACCCGTACCTGGCGTACTCGGTGATCCTGGCCGCCGGCCTGCGGGGCATCGAGAAGGGCTACGAACTGCCGCCGCCCGCCGAGGACGACGTGTGGTCGCTGACGGACCGCGAACGGCGCGCGGCGGGGTACGCGAACCTGCCGCAGAACCTGGGCGAGGCGCTCACCGAGATGGAGAACTCGGAGCTGCTCCCCGAGGCCCTGGGCGAGCACGTCTACGACTTCTTCCTGCGCAACAAGAGGACGGAGTGGGACGCGTACCGTCGTAGCGTCACCCCGTACGAGTTGCGCACACTTCTCCCCATGCTGTGAGGCAGATACGTGCTCTCCGTGACTGAGGTACCCGAGTTCCAGCCGACGATCTGCGCCTGCACCGTCGCCACGGCGGCGGAGCTGCCCGCGGTCAAGGTCCTGTCCAGCTCGTTCCTCGCGGAGCACCCCGAGGGCCGGTTCGTCGCGCTGGTCGTCGACGCGCAGCCGGAGCACGCGGGGCCGGGCCTGATGACGCCGGTGGACATCGGCATCCCCGAGGCCGAGCTGCACGTCCTCGCGACGTCGCTGGACGCCGCCGGCCTGAAGGCCGCGATGATGCCGCGGCTGCTGGAGGCGTTGCTGCCGCAGGGCATGCCCGTGCTGTACCTCGACCCGTGGGTGCGAGTGTTCGGGTCGCTCACGAAGGTCGTGCTGGAGGCGTTGCGCACCGCACCGGTCGTGATGCTGCCGCGCACGTTGCGGCCGTTGGCGTCCGACGGCCTGCAGCCCGGTCCCGCCGACCTGCACGACCAGGGTGCCTTCGACCCCGGGTTCATCGCCGTCGGACCGGGCTCCGAGCCTTACCTGACCTCTTTGGACATGCCCGCGATCGTGCCGCACCACGTCGTGCGCGACGCACGGATCGGTGTGTCCGTGTGGAACGTCGCGGACCGGCCGTTGCACCGCACGGAGTCCGGTTCGCTGGCCGTGGTCGGCCAGGACCTGCTGACCGTGCACTTCCGCGGGTTCGACCCACGCCGGCCCTGGTTGCTGTCCGCCGATTTCGCCGAACGTCCCCGTGTGCTGCTCTCGGAACACGCGGAGGTCGCCGAGCTCTGCCAGGCCTATCGCGCCGAACTGGTGCGGAACGGCTGGTCCGTGGCGCCCGTGCCGTACCGGTTCGACTCCCTGATCGACGGGACGCAGATCCCGTCCGAGCTGCGCGCCGACTACCGGGCCTCCGAGCCGACGCCGCCGCCGGCGTTCGGTGAGGACGGTGGCGGCGGGTTCCTCATGTGGGCGTGCGAGCAGACCGAGGCCGGTGGCACGCGCTGGGCCGACGCCGTGTGGCGTGCGGACACCTCGCTGCAACAGCAGTTCCCGGCGCCCTTCGGCGCGGACGCGGACGCCTGGCGCGAGTGGTGTGCCGGAGTCGGTGTCGCCTCCGGGCGGTTGCCCGCGCCCGCCGTGCCGCAGCCCCGCTCGGAGGGTCCGGCGCTGCTCGACCAGCTCGGCGTGTCCGTCATCGGCTCGGGGCCGCTGGCGGAACGGATGCTCGCCGCCGCGCGTGCGTCCGGGCTGCCGGTGTCGGCCGCCGCCGGATATCCCGTCGTGGTGCGCGCCTCCTCTTCGGACGAGGTGCCCTCCGGACGGTTCGTCGTCGATGTCGCGCTGGACGCCACGGCTGCGGACGACCGCACGGGCGTGAACGAGCTGTGGCTCTCCTGTGAGGTGTCGCGTGCCGCCGCCGAACGCATCGGCGGCCCCATCGTGCGTGTGGTGCCCGTACCCGTGCCCGACGTCGGTGCGCGTGACCACGAGTCCGGCGAAGTGGTGGTGTTCGCGGCGATCGCGGACCACGAACTCGACAGGCCCGGCAACGTGCTCGGTGCCGTGTCCGCCTTCCTGACCGCGTTCCCGGACCGGACGGACGTCGAGCTCAAGATCGCGGTGTCCGGTGCCCTCGAACACCCGGAGGCGGCCGAGCGACTGCGCCTGGCCACGTCCTCAGATCCGCGGATCTCGCTGGTGGACGACCTGGACGTGGCCGCGACCGCGGACGCCGTGGTGTCGCTGCACCGCGGCGGTGCGGACGACCGGATCGCGTTGCGCCTGGCAGAGCTCGCCGTGCGGGGAGTCCCCGTCGTCGCGTCGGACCACGGCGCCGTTGCCGAGTTGTTCGGCAAGACGGCCGTTCTCGTGCCGTGTCACCAAGGCGCCGAACCGGACGTGCAGGCCGCCGCGAAGCTGCTGCGTTCATTGGCCGATGACCTGCCCACGGCCGCGGCGCTCGGTGCGGCCGGACGCCAGCACGTGCTGTCCGTGCGGTCGGTCGCACGAGTCGCCGAAGTCCTCCGTGAACGCGTCGAGCACGCGTACCGCGGATGGCGGGCGCGCCGGCCGAAGCAGAAGACCGAAGTCGACCCGATGCTCGCGCTGCAGTCGGCCAAGCACGCTTTACTGCGCCAACCGACCGTGGACGGCCCTCACCGGACGCCGATGGCACCCGCGCTGCGCAAGGTCGTGCTGCGCGCGTTGGACCACTACGACAACCACATGCGCCAGGTGCTGCACACCCTGATCGACGGGGTCGAGCGCACGGTGTCCGAGCTGGTCAACCGGCAGGACGCCCTGAAGGCCGGCGTCGGTGCCGGTGAACTGGAACTTCTCCGCGCCGAGATCGAGCAGGTCGCACAACGGCAGTCGCACTTCGTCGACCAGTTGGTCGGCGTCGACGACGGCGTTGTGCGCGTGCGCGCGGACATGGCGAGTCAGGGCCGCCGGCAGCGCGACGTCGAGGACGCGGTCGTCGCCGAGGCGGCCAAGCGCGCGAAGTCGGACGAGGTGCTCGCCGAGCGGATCGACAAGCTGACCGTCGCCCTCGATCGCACGCTGGACCGGATCGACACCCTGGAGTCCAAGGTCGTCGAGGTATTCCGCGAGCGCGACACGCGCCTGGACGCCGCACTTCGCACCGCTCACCAGGCACAACAGACCGCGGACGCGTTGCGGCGCGTGGTCGTCCGGCAGCACGAGAACGCCGGTGACGCGCCTGCCGTGCGTTCGTCATTGGTGTTGTGCGACGCGGGCATGATGCGGCTGCCCTCCGACGACGCGTTCATGCTTCCGCTGTTGTCGTCCAACGGTGTGTGGGAACCGGAGCTCGCGGAGCTGCTCGACTCCGTGCTGGAGCCGGACGGGATCTTCCTCGACGTCGGCGCGTACGTCGGCTACCACTCGATCCGGGTGTTGTCGCGGCTCGGGCTGATGGGCGCCGTTGTCGCCGTGGAGCCGGATGCCTCCGCAGCCGCTCTGCTGAGGCACAACGTCTCGGCGAACCTGCCCGCCGCCGTCGCCGAGCGGATGACCGTGGTCGAGGGCGCGGCCTGGGAGAGCGCGGGGGAGTTGGCGGTGTCGCCGACGCTGACCGGTGGTGTGTCCGTGTCGCCGCTGGCCGCCGATGCACCCGCCGAGGTCCCGCGCGTGAAGGCGGTCCGCCTGGACAAGGCGCTCGACGAGATCGCCTTGGTGCAGGGCATGAAGCTTTCCGTCGTAAAGGTGGACACGCCTGGACGCGGACATCGCGCTCTCGCGGGACTGGTCCGGTTGTTGCGTCGCGACAGGCCGCACGTGTTCCTCGAGTTCTCCGCGACCGCGATGGCGGACTTCGGTGACGATCCGGTGACGGTGCTCAAGGAGTTCGGCGTCTGGGGCTACGACCTGGTGCCGGTGGCGACCCGTCAGCCCGCCGCGCCGGACCAGATCGTGCGGGCGATGGAGGGCCTTCGTTCCATCACCTTGTGGCTGCGACCGCGTCCCGTCGGGGCCAAGCCGGCTGCTCCTGCACCGTCAGTGCCGATCAAGCAGCCCGCTGACCAGGCGATTTGACATCGATCGTCTCCGTGAGTAACTTTCTCCAGGTCGCAAGCGAGACCACGGAACGAGCGGTTGACACCGCGGACCGGGCCGAGTAGAGTTTCACGGCGTCAAACCCCCAGAAGTAAATGAACGGCCTAACGTGCTGTCCGGGATCTGAAAATGACCCCGATTTGACACCGGGAAAGCCACTCGGATAACTTCTGAACCAAGCAAAAAACTGAATGCGAAGCGAGTTTGCGCCGCACCGAAGAAGCCGAAACGGCCGATTTGACAAAGCGAAAACGAACGAGCTAAGCTTTCAACACAAGCCCCGAGAGAAAGTCTCCGGAAACGGAGATTGGAACCGGTGAGCGCGTGTTCTTTGAGAACTCAACAGCGTGCCGAAACACAGCCAGTAATATATGAATTACCTCCTCGTCGAGGTAGTTCCTTTGAGGCAAGACTA
>NZ_JBFBAW010000042.1:0-13238 GCF_040682435.1 Lentzea sp. NPDC051208
GCCCCCCCTCCCCATTGCCCCAGTGTTTTTTGTCGGGCCCCCCCCCCCCGCCGCCGCCCCCGGGCCCCCCGGCCCCCCGCCCCCGCCCCCCCGGACGGTCCCATCATCTAGGGCAGGGAGTCCAGATGAGGAGCGACCGTGTTGGCGAACTGCCAGTTGTTGGAAGCGTCCCAGTTGATCGACCACGTCATGGCGCCGCGGATGGACGGCCAGGTCGTGCTCGGCTTGAACGTCCCGCAGTTGGTGCCGCGGGCGAGGCAGCTGAGCGCGTTGTTGACGTTGGACGGCGACTGGTAGCCGCCACCGGCACCGGACGGCGACGCCGGCAGGCCGAGGCCCACCTGGTCGGCGCGCAGACCGGACTGCAGCTGGATGCACGCGAGCGCGGTCAGGAAGTTGACCGTGCCCTGGCTGTGGACCTGCTGGTCGCAGCCGAGCATCGAGCCGGAGTTGTAGTACTGCATGTTGACGATCGTCAGGATGTCCTTGGTGGCCAGCGCCAGCTTGAAGTACTCGGCGTTGACGTTCTGCATGTCGATCGTCTGCGGCGCCATGGTGATGACCTTGCCGCCACCGGCGTGGATGGCACGCAGCGCCTGACCCATGTACTGGGCGTTGACGCCGTTCTCCAGGTCGATGTCGACGCCGTCGAAGCCGTAGGACGAGATCAGGCCCTTGACGCTGTTGGCGAAGTTCGTGGCCGCCGTCGAGTTGCCGACGCTGATCGTGCCCTTCTCACCGCCGACGGAGATGATCACCTTCTGACCGCGGCCCTGCACGGTCTTGATGTCCGCGCGGAACTGCGCGTCGGTGTAGCCGCCGAGCTGGCTGCTCAGGCCGGGGTCGAGGTTGAACGCGACCTGGCCCTGCACCGCCGTGGCGTCGGCGAACGAGACCGCGATGATGTCGTAGGTGGTGGGGACGTCCGCCAGCTTCAGAGCGCGCGCACCGTTGTAGAAGTTCTGCCAGTAGCCCGTCAGGACGTGCTTGGGCAGACCGGTGTTCGGCGGGTTGCTGGTCGTGGTGGTGGTCGTCGTGGTCGTCGTCGTAGTGGTGGGGGTCGACGTCGTGGTGCTCGTGGTCGTCGGCGGGGTGCCGGGGCCGTCGAGGTTGACGTCGTCGGCGTAGTACGCGGGCTGGCCGTACCAGCCGTGCAGGTAGATCGTGACGCTGGTGGCGCTGCCGGTCGTGAAGTCGACGGTCAGCTGCGAGAAGCCGCTGCTACCCGGCGTCCACGTGTTCTTCTCCACGCCACCGGTGACGCCGAGGTAGACGTAGCTGCCCTGCACCCACGCGGACAGCTTGTAGGCCGTGTTCGGTTGCACCGTCACGGTTTGCTGGCACCGTGCGTTGCTCTGCCCGGCGGGAGCGCCCTGCAGTGCGTACGTGCCGGTGCGCTTCGTGCTGTTGGTGACGCTCGTGCCCTCGGTGCAGGTCCAACCGCTCAGGTTGCCGGCCTCGAAGCCGCTGTTCGCCGCGAGGTTCGCGGCGGCAGCGCTCCCGTTGATCACCAACACCAGACCGGCGCAGGCGAACAGCGCGGACAACAGCGCTATGGCTGCTCGTCTGGTCTTGGACATGGTCCACCTCCACACATCATGCGGCGACCATGTTGTGAGTCGACTAAAAATGGACTAGACCACTGCGTCCGGTCAAGACCTGGTTTAGCTTGATGCGCGTGTTCACCCTCGAAGACGCCATCACGATCGCCACCGCAGCGCACGACGGGCAGGTCGACAAGTCGGGCCGTCCGTACATCGGACACCCGTTGCGGGTCATGGCCGCCGTGACCGGAGAGCACGAGCAGATGGCCGCCGTCCTGCACGACGTCATCGAGGACACGCCGGTGACCGCGGCCGACCTGCTCGCGCGTGGCTGCCCCGCCGCCGTGGTCGACGCCGTCGTGGCGCTGTCGCACCTGCCGGAGGAGCCGCAGGAGGACTACCTGAGGCGCGTGGCCGCGAACCCGCTGGCACTCTCCGTGAAGCGCGCGGACATCAGCGACAACCTCTCCCCCGCCCGCATCGCCCTGCTGGACGAGGCGACGCAAGAGCGCCTGAAGGCCAAGTACGCACGAGCCCTCAGGTTGCTCGACGAGTACGTGAGCTAACTCGCTTCTTCATCGGTACAGGTCGCTTGAACAGGGTGTATTATCGAATCGTAACCAAGATTGGAAGGACACGATGACCCGCCACGACCTGTCCGTGAAGTCCCTGCGCTCGAGCCTGGCTACCCGCCGTGCTGCTCGTGTGAAGCGCCAGAGCCTGGAGCGGCAGTTGGCCAGCTACACCACCGAGAGCGACCGACTCGAACTGGACGCCATCCTGTCGCGCCACAGCGCGGAGGAGACCGGCGAGCTCCGCTCGATCATCAACCGCCAGGCGATGGACCGCTTGATCCGTTCCGCCTGACGAGTACTCCTTGGGCCACCCCGGCAACGTTGCCGAGGGTGGCCTTCGCGTTTCTAGAAGAGCCGCTTGAGGGTCAGGACGTTGTCCTTGCGCGTCTCCTGCTGACCGTCCGGCCCGGTGAGCGGCCGCTCCACCACCTCGTCGGTGATGATGATCCAGTTGTCCTTGAGCGCCAGGTGGTCGAGCACGTCCTTGGTCGTCGGGAAGTAGTAGTCCTGGTGCTCGGACCACGACGGCGCCCCCGCGTGCCCGCCGATGACCAGGTGGCCGCCCGGCGCCACCGCCTGGGAGGCCCGCTTCAGGATGCTGTTGCGCTCCCCGTCCTCCTCGACCGGCGAGTGCAGGAACTGGGCGCTCACCAGGTCGTACAGGCCCTCGGGGAACGTGGCCTTGAGATCGTGCTGCTCCACCGAGATCTCGACACCGGCGTCGTACGCGTGCTTCAGCGCCCGGTCGAGCGCGACCTGCGACACGTCGACGCCCAGCACCCGCCAGCCCCGCTTCGCCAGCCAGACGGCGTCGCCACCCTCCGCGCACCCGATGTCGAGGGCGCTGCCGGGCGTCAGCGCTTCGGCCTCGCGCACCAGCAACGGATTCGGCTTCCCGGACCAGACCTGGTCCCGCTCCGAGTAGAAGGTCTCCCAGAACTCCTGCGCTGTCGTCATACTTGTGACGATGCACCTGGTCGTGCCGATCTGGCAAAAGTCGTTGCCAATACAGCAACGACGCGCAGCTCAGAACAGGGTCGCGGGCTCAACCGGTTCGGGCTCGGGCAGTGCGTCGAGACCGGGCACCAGCGCTCGCACCTCGTCGTGGAACCGGCGGGCGAGCGCCGGCGCGTCGTTGTTGTCGGGGGTGTGCACGAACACCGTCGGCGACCTGCCCTCCCGCAGCCAGTCGGCGACCACCTCGGTCCACGGCCGCCACCCCTCGACCGTCTCCTCGACCGAGTCCCGGCCCAGGTAGCGGACGATCGGCTGGTCGGTCAGCGCCCGCGTTCGCCGCGGCAACCGCGGTTTCCTGTCCCAGGCCTCCCGCTCGCCCTCGCTGGTCGGCGGGCTCTGGAAGAAGACCGTGGTGTCGAACGGCACCCACTCGGCGTCCGCCCCGGCGAGCGCCCCCTCCAGCAGCGACGTCGCTCCGCCGTCGGTGAAGAACAGCGGGTGACGCACCTCCACGGCGCGCCGGAGGCCGGCGGGCAGCCTGCGCAGGAAGCGGGCCAGGGCGTCGACCTCCGCCGGGCCGAACGAGCCGGGCAGCTGGGTCCACAGGACCGCGCGCTCGCCGAGAGGTTCGACCGCGTCCAGGAACGCCCGCATCTCGGCCTCGACGCCGGCCAGGCGTCGCTCGTGCGTGACGACCTTGGGCAGCTTCACCACGAACCGGAAGCCGGGGTCGGTCTGCCGCGCCCAGGTCGTGACGGTCTTCCTGGCGGGCGTCGCGTAGAACGTGGTGTTGCCCTCGACGGCGTTGCACCAGCCCGCGTAGGCCCGCAGCCGCTCCCCGGCGGGGTGCGACTGCGGCAGGTACCGCCCGAGCCACGCCTTGTGGTTCCACATCGCGCAGCCGACATGAAGACGTGCCACTGAAGCCTACTTCTTGCCCTTCGGCTCATCCGTCGACAGCGCGGCGACGAAGGCCTCCTGCGGCACCTCCACACGCCCCACCATCTTCATGCGCTTCTTGCCTTCCTTCTGCTTCTCGAGCAGCTTGCGCTTACGGGTGATGTCACCGCCGTAGCACTTGGCCAGCACGTCCTTGCGGATGGCGCGGATCGTCTCGCGGGCGATCACGCGGGCACCGATCGCGGCCTGGATCGGCACCTCGAACTGCTGCCTGGGGATGAGCTCACGCAGACGGGTCGCCATGCGCGTGCCGTACGCGTAGGCGTAGTCCTTGTGCACGATCGCGCTGAACGCGTCGACCGTCTCACCCTGCAGCAGGATGTCGACCTTGACGAGCTCCGCGTCCTGCTCGCCGGACTCTTCGTAGTCCAGCGACGCGTAGCCGCGGGTGCGCGACTTCAGCGAGTCGAAGAAGTCGAAGATGATCTCGCCGAGCGGCATCGTGTAGCGCAGCTCGACGCGGTCCTCCGACAGGTAGTCCATGCCGCCGAGCTGGCCGCGCTTGCCCTGGCAGAGTTCCATGATCGCGCCGATGTAGTCGGACGGGGCGATGATGGTGCACTTCGTGACGGGCTCGTAGACCTCGGCGCGCTTGCCCTCCGGCCAGTCGGACGGGTTCGTCACGACGTGCTCGGTGCCGTCCTCCATCACGACGCGGTACACGACGTTCGGGGCCGTGGAGATGAGGTCGAGACCGTACTCGCGCTCCAGGCGGTCGCGGGTGATCTCCAGGTGCAGCAGGCCGAGGAACCCGCAGCGGAAACCGAAGCCCAGCGCCGCGGACGTCTCCGGCTCGTAGGTGAGCGCGGCGTCGTTGAGCTGCAGCTTGTCGAGCGCCTCGCGCAGCTCCGGGTAGTCCGAGCCGTCGACCGGGTACAGGCCCGAGTAGACCATCGGACGGGGCTCGCGGTAGCCGGCCAGCGGCTCCGTGGCGCCCTTGCGCTCCGACGTGACGGTGTCGCCGACCTTGGACTGGCGCACGTCCTTCACGCCGGTGATCAGGTAGCCCACCTCGCCGACGCCGAGACCCTGCGACGGCTTCGGCTCCGGCGAGACGATGCCGACCTCGAGGATCTCGTGGGTCGCGCCCGTCGACATCATCTTGATGCGCTCGCGCGGCGTGATCCTGCCGTCGACGACGCGGATGTAGGTGACGACGCCGCGGTAGGTGTCGTAGACCGAGTCGAAGATCATCGCGCGGGCCGGGGCGTCGTCCTGGCCGACCGGCGCCGGAACCTTCCGCACGACCTCGTCCAGCAGCGCACCGACACCGAGACCGGTCTTCGCCGAGACCCGCAGCACCTCCTCCGGCTCGCAGCCGATGATGTGCGCGATCTCCTTGGAGTACTTGTCCGGGTCCGCGGCGGGCAGGTCGATCTTGTTCAGCACCGGGATGATGGTGAGGTCGTTCTCCATCGCCAGGTACAGGTTCGCGAGCGTCTGCGCCTCGATGCCCTGCGCGGCGTCGACCAGCAGCACGGCGCCCTCACAGGCCTCCAGTGCGCGCGACACCTCGTAGGTGAAGTCGACGTGCCCAGGCGTGTCGATCATGTGCAGGACGACGTCCTGCCCGTCGAGCTGCCACGGCAGGCGCACGTTCTGCGCCTTGATGGTGATGCCGCGCTCGCGCTCGATGTCCATGCGGTCGAGGTACTGGGCACGCATCGCCCGCGCTTCGACCACGCCGGTGAGCTGCAGCATCCGGTCGGCCAGGGTCGACTTGCCGTGGTCGATGTGCGCGATGATGCAGAAGTTCCGGATGAGCTCCGGCGGCGTGAAGGTCGTGTCGGCGAACGAGGTCAAGGCAGTCCTCAGCAAAAAATCGGACGGGTGTCCCCCTATGGTCCCATAGTGGCCGGCGTGCTCTGCACCACTAGGGTGCGTCCGTGCAGATGAACGGTGAAGACCCCCGCCCGGCCAAGGGCGCGGTCCGCGAGATCTTCGACGCGGCACGGGCCGCCAAGCTGGACTACGCACCCACCATGGACGGCGACGCCGACCCCGGTGAGGTCGTGTGGGCGTGGGTCCCCTTCGAGGAGGACGCCACCCGCGGCAAGGACCGTCCACTGCTGGTCGTGGGGCATGCGGACGGCGATCTCGTGGCGCTGATGCTCTCCTCGAAGGAGCCGCGCGACGACTTCGTGGAGCTGGGCGCGGGCGCCTGGGACCGCGACGGCCGCCCGTCGTACCTGCGCCTCGACCGCGTCTTCGCCCTCGACTCGGACGACGAGATCCGGCGTGAGGGTGCCGTGCTGGCACCCGCCGCCTTCGGCCAGGTCGTGGACGTCCTACGCCAACGTCACGGCTGGCGCTGAACGAACGCACGCCACGCGGGTGCGCTGAAGCTCAGCGTGCCCGCGTCGGCGTTTTTGGAGTCACGAACGAGCACGTCCTGAGCGAACGACACCTCGACGCACTCGCCGTGCTCGGTGGCGTTGCTACGGCTGCTCTTACGCCAGACGCGGTCCTCGGCCATCGAATTCCTCTCGCGGAGGGCTGACGTACTCCGCCAGCTTCGTCCGCGATTGTCCCGCATCCAATGCGACCTGCTCCAGGTGATTGAAGAGGAGCCTGGTCCGCGCGATGGCTCCCGGATCTTGCACGAGCAGACTCCCCAGGTCGCTTTCACTGAAGGCGACCGGCAGCACCTTGTCGTACTCCCAGAGCACACATCCGGCCGAGGGGACCACCACGTCCGCGGGGACGATCCTGATGGCGTGGGACTCGAACAAGAGCCTCGCGTACTGGTCCTCCATGATCTGGTCGTCACCGACTCGCTGCCGGAGTGCCAGCTCGTGGATGTAGAACAAGCAGGTCGGCCCGCCGATCCGCCGCAAGATCGCCTGCCGGTCCGTGCGGATCCGCACGAGGTTCGGAATTCTCTCCTCGGCCACGAACCCGCCCAGGCGGTACAGCGCGTCGGCGTACTCCGAAGTCTGCACGAGTCCCGGCAACGACAGCTGGGTGTAGCTGGTCATCATCTTGGCCGTGGACTCGGCGAACACAACCGCGCGCAGATCCTCGTGCACCTGCACCACGTACTCGTCGAAGGCGTACCTGTAGCGCCTTCGGAAGTCCTCGAAGAAGTCGATGTCCTTGCCGCACATCGTCAGGAACTGCACCAGGTCGATCTCGCTCGCCCGCGCCTTCCCCTTCTCGATGTTGGTCACCTTGCTCGGGTGCCAGCCCAGCCGCACGGCCATGTGAGCACCGCCCAGATCGGTGCAGGTCTCCCGAAGCCGGCGCAGCTCGTCGCCCAAAGCCCTGCTGCACGCGGTGGATGTGATCACACTCATAGGGCCGACGCTAGGGATTGCAGTCGGTCCAATGAAGGCGCTCATTCGGGTGGAAACAACCTACGCGAGGCGCGTGATGTCGACCGTCACCTCCAGCGCGGTGGCCGCTCCACCCGAGTAGATCCCCTTCAACGGGGCCACGTCCGCGTAGTCACGCCCGAGCGCGACCCAGATGTGCCGCGGCCCGACCGGCATGGCGTTGGTCGGGTCGTACCCCCACCACCCGCCGGTCCACGCCTCGATCCACGCGTGCGACTCGCCGCGCACCGTCTCCCGCAGCGCGCCGTCCTTCTTCGTGTGCAGGTACCCGGAGACGTACCGCGACGGAATCCCCATGCCCCGCAACAACACCAGCGTCAGGTGCGCGAAGTCCTGACACACGCCCTTGCGTTCGTGCCACGCGTCGACGGCCGAGCTGTGCACGCCCGTCGAACCCGGCTGGTACGTCAACTGCTCCCACACCCACCGCGAGGCGGCCAGCACGGCCTCGGACGGCGTCTTGCCCTTCTTGAGCTCGCGCGCCTTCGCCAGCAACTCACGGTTGCGCGGCGTGTAGCGCGTCGGTTCCAGAAACTCCGTGTACCGGTCGAGGACGTTCTCCTCGCGCATGTCCGCCCATGTCCCCGTGGTCACCGGCTCGATCACGTCGCTCGTCTCGACCACCGACGACGCGACGACCTGCAGTTCCTTGTGCGGCGCGTGGAGGTCAAACGACGTGACCTCCGTGCCCCAGTAGTCCGTGTACCGGTACGCACGGGTCGCCGGCGTGGTCTCGACTCGTGAGACCACCACGTTCTGACGGCGGTCACCGCGCGGTGTCAGCCGTGCCTCGTTGTACGACTGCATGACCGGTGCCTCGTACTGATAACCCGTTGTGTGCACGACACGCACTCGCCAGCTCATGGTCAGCCCACCTCGGTGTTCGTCCAGGCGACCCACGGGGACACGTGGAAGTACTGCTGTGACACGGCCTCACCGACGTCACGCACGGTCTTCTGCAACGCCGAAAGACGCTTCGGCAGGTCGGGCAGCAAGTCGTGCGGCTTCAAGAACTCCAGTTCACTCCGTGCCTTGCCCAGCAACCGCAGCGCCTCCGCGCGCGCACCGACGCGCACGGACGGTTGGTTCTCCAGCTGTTCCAGGCACGACTCCGCCTGCCTCAGCGCGTGGAACACCGACCGCGGGAACAGCCTGTCCAACAACAGGAACTGCACCACTCGCGACGCGTCCAACGCGCCGCGGTACGTCCTCAGGTACGTGTCGTGCGCACCGGCCGAACGCAGCACCGTGACCCACCCCGGCGAGGACGCCTTGTCCCCCACCCGAGCCAGCAGCAGCCGCACGATCATGTCGACACGCTCGACCGACCGTCCCAGCACGAGGAACCGCCACCCGTCGTCCCGCGACATCGTGGAGTCCGCGAGCCCGGCGAACATCGCCGCCCGCTCCTCCACGAAGCTGAAGAACGCGTGCGGCCCCATCGTGCGCGCGTAGGTCTGCCGTTCAGCAACGGCGTTCCACATCGTGTTGAGGCACTCCCACATTTCGGTCGACACGACCTCACGAGCACCACGCGTGTTCTCGCGCGCGCTGTTGACCGACGACACGATCGAACTGGGGTTGTCCTTGTTGTACGCCACCAGCTCCGTCAACGACCACACGTCGAACTCGGCAGCACCCTCCGGCGGCGTGATGCCCAGAACCGTCAGCAACTGCCGTGACGTGGCATCGGGGTTGACGGTCGCGTCCTCCAACAGCTGATGGACCGAAACGTCCAGGATGCGCGCCGTGTCGTCCGCCCGTTCGACGTAGCGGCCGATCCAGTACAGCGACTCAGCGTTGCGTGCCAGCATTTGCGCGCCTCCCTACTGCTGCTGCTGTTGCTGTTGCTGGGGCGTGGTCAGCTCCGGCCCTTGCTCAGCCGCCGCAGCCTCCATTTCGGACGGTCCGGCGAGCCCGGGCTGCGCCAGCTCCCGCTCCTGCGTGGACGACTTGGCCGCCAGCACCCACGTGTCCTTGGACCCACCGCCCTGCGACGAGTTCACGATCAAACTGCCCTCGGGCAACGCGACCCGCGTCAACCCACCCGGCAAGACGAAGATGAAGTTGCCGTCGTTCACCGCGAACGGCCGCAGGTCCACGTGCCGGGGCGCCAGCCTGTCACCGATCTTGGTCGGCACCGTGCTCAGCTGCACCACGGGCTGCGCGATCCACCCGCGCGGGTTGGTCTTGATCCGCTTCCGCAGCGAGTTGAGCTCCCTGACCGTCGCGTCCGGCCCGAACACGATCCCGTACCCACCAGAACCCTCGACGGGCTTCACCACGAGTTCGTCGAGGTGGTCGAACACGTGCGACCGTTCCTCGGAGAGCCAGCACCGGAACGTGTCCACGTTGGGCAGCAACGGCTTCTCGCCGAGGTAGTACTGCACGATCTCCGGCAGGTACGTGTAGACGAGCTTGTCGTCCGCCACCCCGTTGCCCACAGCGTTGGCGACGACGACGTTGCCCGCCCGAGCCGAGTTCAACAGCCCCGCGACGCCCAGCACCGAATCAGGCCGGAAGTGCACGGGATCCAGGAAGTCGTCGTCGATGCGCCGATAGATGACATCGACCTGCCGCTCCCCCTCGGTCGTCCGCAGGTACACGAAGTTGTCGCGGCAGAACAGATCCCGCCCCTCGACCAGCTCCACACCCATCTGCCGCGCGAGCAACGAGTGCTCGAAGTACGCCGAGTTCCCAAGCCCAGGCGTCAACACCACAACGTTCGGGTCCGCAGCATTAGGAGCGGCAGCGTTCCTCAACGCCCTGAGCAGATGAACCGCATAGTCCCCCACCGCCCGCACACGATGCCGCGCGAACAGGTCAGGAAACACCCGAGCCATGGTCCGCCGGTTCTCCATGACGTACGAGACACCGCTCGGACACCGAAGATTGTCTTCGAGAACCCGGAACGTCCCCTGCTCGTCCCGCACGAGGTCCACGCCCGAGACGTGGATGCGCACCCCGTTGGGCGGGGTGATGCCGGCCGCCTCCCGGTGGAAGTGCTCGCAGCTCGTGATGAGACGCCGGGGCAACACTCCATCCCGGACGATCTGCGCGTCGCCGTAGATGTCCGCGAGGAACATCTCCATCGCCCGCACCCGCTGAACGATGCCTTTCTCGAGCTTCGACCACTCGGTCGCGGTGATTATCCGCGGAATCAGATCGAGCGGAAACGGCCGTTCCTGGCCGCTGAGCGAGAACGTGATGCCCTGGTCCACAAAGGCCCGCCCAAGGGCTTCACTGCGCGCGTTCAGCTCGTTGACCTGCGACGGAGCCACCGACTCGTACAGCGCGCGATAAGCACTCCGCACTCCGTTGTCCGTCGAGAACATCTCGTCGTAGGCACCGGCATGGGGCCGTTCGGGGTTCAGATAGCCGTTGAACAGCTCACCGAGCCTCGGCGTGGTGACCGTGCGGCTGCGGCGCAGTCCTGAGGTGCGGGCTCGGGGCTCCATGGTCCACATCCTCACCCTGTTCAGGCCGTTTTCCCACTAGTACGACCGGACAGAAACCTCCCGGAAACGAAACTCGGTGCTTTGCCGACCTTGCAGGCGTGACTTCTCCGGACCAAACGACACGGATGAGCCTGGACCGCGTGATCGAACTCGGCGCGCCCATCACCGCGATCGCTGTCAACCAGGACGACCCGGAAGACCCGCTGCTGAAGGTGTCGCTGGGCGACCGGGTCGTGACCGTCCACGCGAACACGGGCGCGGTGTACGAGGGCGACCCCAGGGAGGAGTGGCTGAGTGCGCCCGCAGGCCAGTTGTCAGTGCGAATCAACGAACTCGACGTGAAAGCGCACGGCCCGGACATCACCGTCACCGCGGGAGGGGTCACACGCGCGTTGCGGGGGCATCGTGACGATGTCGGCACACTCGCCGTGTTGCCGACGATGCTCGAACTGATGCTCGTGAGCGGCGGCGGGACCATCAAGGTCTGGGACCTCCGGGCCGGCGAGCAGCTGCGCATGGGACTGCCGGGCGGCCGCACCACCGCGTTGCTCTGCTACGTCGGCGCGGATCTCCGGCCCAGGATCGCGTCCGGCGGTGAGCTCGGCTCGTTGCACGTCTGGGACCCGCAACTGCCTGCACGGCCGAGGACCGGCGGGGTCGTGACGCGGGGATTCAGCGACCGGGTGGCCACAGAGGACCTGCTCGGCCGCGGTGCGCTCGTGCGTGCTCTGGGGGACGTGCTGCGGCCGGGGTCCGACGACGGGCCGACCGTGATCACGGTCGAGGGCGCATGGGGTTCCGGCAAGAGCACCGTGCTGCAACTGGTGAAGGACCTCCTGGTGAGCCCGCCGACCGAGATCTCCCGGCGGCGCAAGTTCACGGTGTCCCGGGCGGACTGGATGCTGTACCGGCCTCCGACCGCGAAGCCGGCGCCGAAGCCGACGGAAATCAACCCGCTGGTGGTGTCGTTCAACCCGTGGCGCCACCAGTCGAGCGAACAGGTGTGGGCGGGACTCGCGAAGGCGGTGACCGAGGCCGTGGAGGCGGCGATCCTGCCTCATCGGAACAACCGCGAGCACTACTGGTTCGCCCGCAACGCCGCCCGTGTCGACCGCCGACACCTCCAGCGCCAGTTGTGGAAGCGGGTCTTCTCGCCGTTGTTGTCGTTCGCTGGCCTGGGTTTCGGGTTGTCGTTGCTCGGCGGGCTGACCAAGCTGAACGTCGGCTGGGCGTGGTGGGTCACCGCCGGCCTGGCCGGGGCCGGTCTGCTGCACACCGGACTGCGCTACCTGTTCGGCAGGGCGTCGGCGTTCCTGCCGGGCGAGTTGTTCGCCGGACCGGTCGCCAGCAACGCCTTCTCCGGCACCACAACGGATCCGTTGATCCGCGACCCGTACTACCACGCCCGATCCGGCTACCTGTACCTCGTGCAGCACGACGTCAGGGCGTTGCTGGAGGACCTGGAGGCGCACGGGTACCGGATGATCCTGCTGATCGACGACCTCGACCGCTGCACACCACGCACCACGGCCCAGGTGTTCGAGGCGATCAACGTGTTCTTGTCCGACGCCTTCCCGGCCACGAGGTTCGTGCTGGGCCTGGACACCGCGGTCGTCGCAGCGCACGTCGACAACGCCTACCGGGAGCTGGCCGACGCGAAGATCGTGACGCACCCGGACGACCCGAGTCCGGGCTGGACGTTCCTGCGCAAGCTCGTCCAGCTGCCGGTGCGCCTGCCCCGCACCACCGAGGACAACGTCGACGACATCCTGCTCGCCCAACTCGGGCCGATCCAACGGGAGGTGTTCGCGCGGTCCATCGTCATGGGTGCCGGTGGTGGCGGGATCTCCGGAATCGCCGGGATGGCGGCCAGGATCTCGACCGAGGTCCTCCGGCTGGAGGTCGTCGCCATCGAACGGCACCCCGAGGTGCGCGAGCACCTGCGTCGCCGGCTCAAGGCCCAGCCCGAACAATCAGTGCGCGAGGAAAAGCGCCTGCTCAACGTGTGGCAGTTCTACCTGCGCGTCCTGCGCTCGGCCAACGTCGGGACGGCCTGCCACCTGGTGGCCATCGCCGAGATCACGGTCCGATGGCCCGCCTATCTCCAGCGGTTGCGCGGCGGCTGGCAGGAACTGGCCGATGCGGTCGCCGACGACGTCCAATGGGGTGCCGCGATCGCCCGGCTCGGGTTTTCCTACGCCGACCGCAAGCCCGCGGCGAACCTGCGGGAATTGCTGCGCGACTGCGACGCGCACGCCGTGGCAGAGCTCGCCGACAAGCTGTTTTGACGGCCTCGTCCGTCCCGGGGAAAAGCAAAAAGCCCTGCGGGGAGCGCTTGTGGCGCTCAACCCGCAGGGCAAATTAAGTTCGGCGGCGACCTACTCTCCCACACCGTAACCAGTGCAGTAC
>NZ_JBFBAW010000043.1:0-6967 GCF_040682435.1 Lentzea sp. NPDC051208
ACGAGCCGCGCCACAGCTCTTGCTCTTGGTGCGGCTCGTGACGGGACCCCACCGCCAACGCACCCTCTAACCAACCGGCAGCCGCCCAAAGCAACAGGCGTGCCATCTACCTACGGGCGGCGCCACCCCCGATCAGATTGCCGGGGGTCTGGGGGCAGAGCCCCCACGGGGAAGCACGCAACCGCAACCAAACCAACGCAAAAGGCCCCCAGCAAAAGCCAGGGGCCAATCGCAAAGCAACCTACTTGGACTCATCCCCAGAAGGCAGCTCAACATCCTCAACAGCCTTGCCGTCCTTGGTAGGAGCAGGCAACAGCCCGTCCAAAGCCGCCCCGGCGATCCGCCGAAACGCCCGCCGAGGCCGAGCCCTCTCCAGCACCGCCACCTCGAGCTTGGCGGCGGGAAGGATCTCAGACGCACTGGTCCCGGTGGACGAAGACCCAGCGGACAACGCCTTCACCGCGACCGGTACGGCCTCAGCCAACGACAGCCCGTCAGCGAAGGACTCCTTCAACGCCGTGTTGGCGGCATCGACGGTGCCACCCATCACGATGTACTGGGGCTCGTCCACGATGGACCCGTCGTAGGTCAACCGGTACAACGTGTCCGAAGCGGCGGTGTCGCCGACCTCGGCCACCGCGATCTCCACCTCGAAGGGCTTGATCTGCTCGGTGAAGTAGGTGCCCAGCGTGGTGGCGTAGACGTTGGCCAGCGAACGGGAGGTCACGTCGCGCGGGTCGTTCTGGTACCCGCGGACGTCGGCGAACCGGATCCCGGCCTGGCGGAGGTTCTCGAACTCGCTGTAGCGGCCCACCGCGGCGAAGCCGATGCGGTCGTAGATCTCCGAGACCTTGTGCAGCGTGCTGGAGGGGTTCTCCGCGACGAAGAGAATGCCGTCGGCGTACTTGAGCACGATGACGCTGCGACCCCTGGCGATGCCCTTGCGGGCGTACTCCGAGCGGTCGCGCATCACCTGCTCTGCCGATGCGTACAGCGGCATCGTCATGGGTGGTGCTCCTGACGTCGAACGTGTGGGGGACTCAGCCTGCGGGGCGGGACCTGCGGCCTTCGACGACCGCGTCGGCGATCGTGGCGACCTGGGGTTCCGGTACCTCGACGGCACCGTCGGCGCCGTTGATGGTGACGACGATCGGGTAGAGACGGCGGACCGGGTCCGGGCCACCTGTCGCCGAGTCGTCGTCCGCCGCGTCGTAGAGCGCTTCGACGACGGAGCGGATCGCGGCTTCGACGTCCGCGTCCGGGTCGTACAGCTTCTTGAGCGCCGACTTCGCGAACAGCGAGCCCGAGCCGACGGCCTGGTAGCCCTGCGACTCCTCGTAACGGCCGCCGGTGACGTCGTAGGACACGATGCGGCCGGCGCGGTCCGAGTCGGTCGCCGAGGTGTCGTACCCGGCGAAGAGGGGCACCACGGCGAGGCCGGCCATGGCCGCGTCGAGGTTGCCCCTGATCATCGCCGAGAGGCGGTTCGCCTTGCCGTCCAGCGACAGCGGCACGCCCTCGATCTTCTCGTAATGGCGCAGCTCCACCGTGTACAGGCGCACGATCTCGATCGCGATGCCCGCCGTGCCCGCGATGCCGACGGCCGAGTGGTCGTCGGTCACGAAGACCTTCTTCATGTCGCGCTGGGCGATCACGTTGCCCATCGTCGCGCGCCTGTCGCCGGCGATCACGACACCACCCTTGTAGGTGGCCGCGACGATCGTCGTCCCGTGCGGGGCCTGGACGGTCCCCTCCGGGAGCTTCCGGGCACCAGGCAGCATGTCGGGTGCCTGTGCCCGCAGGAAGTCCGTGAACGACGACGAGCCCGGCGTGAGGTACGCCGAGGGCAGCGCCGCGGCCGGGTAACGCCCGGTCGAGCTGTTGTTCATGTGTTGGTTGTTCTCCCGTCCCCGAGGTGGTCAACAGGCCCCCGAAGGCCTACTGACCACCCTTCTGCACGTATGCGCGGACGAAGTCCTCCGCGTTCTCCTCGAGCACGTCGTCGATCTCGTCGAGGATCGCGTCCACGTCCTCGCCGAGCTTCTCGCGGCGTTCCTGACCGGCGCCGGCGGCGTCGTCCGCGCCGTCGTCTCCGTCGCCACCGCCCTGGTGCTGCTTCTGTTCCTGGGACATCTCGGCCTCCCACTTGCTCGCCTGACAAGAACACTACCCAGCGGCACCGACAAAAACCCTGAGCCACTCGGGTAGACGATCACCCGCGAGTCAGGGCGTCCACCAGTTGCTCGGCGGTCTCAGATGCCTCCAGAAGGGCTCCGACGTGCGCTTTCGTCCCGCGAAGCGGTTCCAGCGTCGGAATTCGCACGAGGGATTCTCGACCGAGGTCAAAGATCACCGAGTCCCACGACGCGGCCGCGACCGAGGTCGGGTAGCGCTCCAGGCACCGGCCGCGGAAGTACGCACGCGTGTCCTCAGGCGGCGTGGTGATGGCCGCGCGGACCTCTTCCTCGCTCACGAGCCGCTTCATCGAGCCGCGCGCGACCAGGCGGTTGTAGAGGCCCTTGTCGAGGCGGACGTCGGAGTACTGCAGGTCGACCAGGTTGAGCCGGGCCGCGCCCCACTCCAGGCCGTCGCGCTGCCGGTAGCCCTCGAGCAGCCGCAGCTTCGCGACCCAGTCGAGCCGGTCGGCGCACTCCGCGGGGTCGCGGGCCAGCGCGTCGAGCACCTCGCCCCAGATCCGCAGGACCTCGCGGTCGCCGACGCCTTCCTTCTCGACGAAGGCCAGTGCGCGCTCGTGGTAGGCGAACTGCACGTCGAGGCCGGTGAACTTGCGCCCGCCGGTCATCTCGACCTTGGTCTTCAGGGTCGGGTCGTGGCTGATCTGGTGCACCGCGCGCACCGGGTCGACCATGCGCAGGTCGTCGAACCGCTGCCCGGCCTCGATCATGTCGAGCACCAGGGACGTGGTGCCGACCTTGAGGAACGTGGAGTACTCGGCCAGGTTCGCGTCGCCGATGATGACGTGCAGGCGGCGGTACTTGTCCGCGTCCGCGTGCGGCTCGTCGCGCGTGTTGATGATGCCGCGCTTGAGCGTCGTCTCCAGGCCGACCTCGACCTCGATGTAGTCGGAGCGCTGCGAGAGCTGGAAGCCGGCCTCCTCGCCGGACTGCCCGATGCCCACGCGGCCGGAACCCGTGATGACCTGGCGCGACGCGAAGAACGGCGTGAGGCCCGCGATGACGGCCGTGAACGGCGTCGAGCGCTGCATCAGGTAGTTCTCGTGCGTGCCGTACGACGCGCCCTTGCCGTCGACGTTGTTCTTGTACAGCTGCAGGCGGGGCTGGCCCGGCACGGAGGCGGCCTTGATCGCGGCCTCCTCCATCACCCGCTCCCCGGCCTTGTCCCAGATCACCGCGTCACGCGCGTTGGTGACCTCGGGAGCCGAGTACTCGGGGTGCGCGTGGTCGACGTAGAGCCGCGCGCCGTTGGTGAGGATGACGTTCGCCGCGCCCAGGTCCTCGACGTCGGAGTCGGCGGGATGCCCGCCGGGCGATCCCAGGTCGAACCCCCGCGCGTCGCGCAACGGTGACTCCACCTCGTAGTCCCACCGCGCCCGCCTGGCGCGCGGTATGTCCGCCGCCGCCGCGTACGCGAGCACCACCTGTGTCGAAGTGAGCACCGGGTTGGCGGTCGCGTCACCCGGCACTGAGATGCCGTACTCGACCTCGGTTCCCATGATCCGCCGCATGCGCAACACCTTATGACCTGACCCCGGCACAAGCGTGTGGGGAGCCTCGCGTTGAAGCTCCCCCCACCCTATTCACCCGGATGCCCGATCCGGGGGTTCAGCCGGAGGCGAGTCCGGCCGCCGGACGAATTCGCGACGCGCCGCGAGAGGGCCCGAACGCCGCCAGCACCGCGAGCACCACGACCGCCATCGCGCCGATGACCAGCGGCAACACGACCTGCAGACCGGGCAGCGACATCTCGATGCCGGTCGAGAGGATCGCGATTTCCGCGTAGACGAACCCGAGCACTCCGCCACCGATCACGCCGACCAGGGCCAGCATGATCGCTTCAGCGATGACTCCGCCCTGCAGCCCGCCCCTAGTGACACCCAAGGCGCGCCTTAGCGCGAGCTCCTTGCGGCGCTCCTGCACGGAGATGGTCAGCGCGGTGCCGATGCCGGTCACGGCGACCGCCACGGACAGCCCGAGCAGGACCATCATCAGCACGGTGCCCAGGTGCATGTACCGGTCCGCCTCGGCGCGCTCGTCCGCGTCGGTCTGCACGAGCACGGTCGGGTTGTTCGGCAGCGCGGCCTGCAGTCCCGCCCGGAACCGGGCGGGGTCGACGCCGGGCTTCAACGCGACGAGCACCTTCTCGGCGGGTCCCGAGGTGGGCCCGGCGATGATCGGGACGTAGCCGGTGATGCTGCCGGGGATCGTGCCCACGACCTTGTACTGCGTGCCGTCGGCCTCGACGAACGGCCGGTCCTCCCAGTGCGGCGGGACGATCGCGGTCCCGGCGGTGAGCTGCTCGGCACCGGACACGTTCTGCGCCTTGAGCCAGGCCTTGAACTCCTCGGGGTCGACGCTCGCGGCGCTGTCCGAGGTCTTGTGCAGCACGACGCTCGCGGCCACGTCCGGCTGCGCGGGGATCTCCGGCAACGGGCGGTCGCCCGCGTCCACCACGGTCGCGTCCGGGCGTTCCTCGTTGGCGAACTGGTACGTCATCTCCTGCGCGCCGCCCAGCAGGACCAGGAAGAACGTCACCATCGAGCTGGCCAGCAGCAACGGCAGCGCCACGGCCGCCGACCGCTGCGGCATCCGGCGCACCTCGGCGCCGGCGAGCTTCCACTGCGTACCGCCGATCTTGCCGAACAGCCGCGCGATCAACGGCACCGTGACGGGGCCGAGGATCCAGAACAGCCCGGTCACCGCGGCGATCGCGGAGAACGTCACGGAGAGAGGAGCTGCGACCGTGCCCTTGGCGGCGATGGCCAGCATCGCGAGCAACGCGGCACCACCGGTGAACAGAACACCGAACACGAGCCGAAGGCGGCGAACGGAGCGAGGCGGCACCTCGCTGTCCGCGTCACGCAGAGCGGCCAACGGCGACACACGCGCGGCGTTGATCGCGGGACGAACAGCCGCCATCACGCTCAGCAGAGCGGCGACGGCGACCCCGAGGATCACGTAACCGGTCGACGGCAGCAGCTCAGGGCTCAGCTCCACCGCGCCGAACAGCGCCGAGATGCCGGTGGCGTCGAACGTCCGCGCCAGCAGCCACGCCATCGGCCCGCCGAGCAACGCCCCTGCGACGCCCGCCACCGTCCCCGTCACGAACGCCTCGAACAGGCTCCTGCGCACCAAAGGCCCTCGCTGGGCACCGATGCACCGCAGCAACGCCGTCTGCCGCTGCCGTTGCGCGTAGACCGCGCGGAACGTGGCCGCCGCGACGAAGACCGCCGTGGCCAGTGCGAGCACGCTGAACGGCAGCAGGATGAACATCAGGTCGTTGCCGATGCTGTCGGCGTCCGGTGCCGGGTCCCACACGACGTACGAGGCGCCCGCCGCGGCCTTGACGGCGTCCCGCGCACCGCCGAGCACCCAGATCTCCTTGGTGAACGGCGCCGGGTCGAGAGCGCGCGCCAGGTCCGGACCGGCGACCAGGATCGGCCGCGCGTCCATCCCGCCCTTCTTCATGATCCCGCTGACGGTCACCTCGACCGGCCTGCCGTCCGCGGCGGCGAGCTCGATCCTGTCGCCGGGCTTCAGCCCCCGCTCGTAGGCGGTGATCTTGTCGACGGCGACCTCGCCGTTCGCCGCCGGGGCCTTGCCCTCGGCCAGCGGCCAGCGCACCAGGTCCGGCTGCTGGACGTGCACCTCGGCCCGGTGCTGTCCCGCACGGCCGTTCGCGTCCAGCAGATCGGCCTGCGCCACCTGCACCGGTACCGCCCTGCCGACGCCGGAGAGCTTGGCCAGCACCGCGTCGTCCAGCTTGGGCCGGTTCTCCTCGGCGGTCCCGTACTCGGCGGGCTTGGTGTCCACCACGTGGCTCACCGACGACGGTGTGAGGGGCGCGCCCTCGTCGACCGACCGGGTGAGCGCGTCGCTCAGCACCAGGGCGGCCAGCAGGCAGGCCACGCCGACGACGAGCGCGACGCCGGGCAGCAGCGCGCGGCCCGGCCGGGCGCGGAACTCGGCGATGCCGAGCCGCAGGGAAGTGGACACGAATCCTCCTCGGTGACGTCTGACGTTCACGAAGGTAGGAAGGAAGGCGATCAGCGGGCGTCGGACTGGGGTAGCAGGCTCGCGTACGACCACAGGAGGACACGGGGATGATCAACCTCTACGACGAGGCCGCGAACGTGATCGGCGAGGTGACCCGCGAGCGGATGCGCGCGGAGAACCTCTGGCACGGCTGCGTCCTGACCGTGGTGTTCTCCGGCGACGGCGAACGGGTCTACGTGCACCGCCGCACGGACACCAAGGACATCTTCCCCGGCCTGTACGACTTCTCGGCGGGCGGCGTGATCGACGCGGGCGAGACCCCGGACGAGGCGGCGGTCCGCGAGCTGCGCGAGGAGCTCGGCGTCGAGACCCCGCTGACCCCGCTCTTCCGCACCACCTACGTCGACGAGCTGACGCGCTACCACGCGTGGGTCTACGAGACGCGCAGCGACGGCCCGTTCACCCACCAGCCCGAGGAGGTCGCCTGGGGCGGGTGGATGGACGTGGCCGAGCTGCGCGGGAAGATCGAGGACCCCGGCTGGCCGCTCGTGCCGGACGGCCGCGCGATCGGCCGGGAGTGGTTGTCTAGCTTGAGTTTTAACCTGTTCGGCGGGGTCGTGGGTTGGTGGACTTCTTCTTGTTGCCGTGCTGGGGTTTCTGTTTGTTGGTGCTGGTGACGGTGTGGACGTCGTGTCGTGTTGCGGGCTGGTGGTTGGGTTGTCCGGCGGGGCGTCCTGGGCCGGGGCGGGAGGGTTTCGGAACAGCGGCCGGAC
>NZ_JBFBAW010000044.1:0-3080 GCF_040682435.1 Lentzea sp. NPDC051208
GTTCTTTGAGAACTGCACAGTGGATGCGAGCATCTTTGTAGCAAGTTAGTAAGGGCATACGGTGGATGTCTTGGCACCAGGAGCCGATGAAGGACGTAGGAGACTGCGAAAAGTCTAGGGGAGCTGTCAACCGAGCTGAGATCCTAGAATTTCCGAATGGGGAAACCCGGCCCCAGTCATGTGGGGTCACCCATACCTGAACACATAGGGTATGTGGAGGGAACGCGGGGAAGTGAAACATCTCAGTACCCGCAGGAAGAGAAAACAACCGTGATTCCGTGAGTAGTGGCGAGCGAAAGCGGATGAGGCTAAACCGCGTCTGTGTGATACCCGGCAGGGGTTGCATTCGCGGGGTCGTGGGACCTCTTGGCTAGTTCTGCCGAGCTAGCAAACAGTCAGAAAACGCATCGTTAGAGGAACGTGTCTGGAAAGCACGAGCGTAGAGGGTGAAACTCCCGTACTCGAAAACGTAGCGTCTGTTTAGAGTGTTCCCAAGTAGCAGCGTACTCGTGAAATTCGCTGTGAATCTGGCGGGACCACCCGCTAAGCCTAAATACTCCCTGGTGACCGATAGCGGACTAGTACCGTGAGGGAAAGATGAAAAGTACCCCGGGAGGGGAGTGAAATAGTACCTGAAACCGTGTGCCTACAATCCGTCGGAGCCTTTAGGGGTGACGGCGTGCCTTTTGAAGAATGAGCCTGCGAGTTAGTGCTACGTGGCGAGGTTAACCCGTGTGGGGTAGCCGTAGCGAAAGCGAGTCTGAATAGGGCGCTTGAGTCGCGTGGTCTAGACCCGAAGCGGTGTGATCTAGCCATGGCCAGGGTGAAGCGCGGGTAAGACCGCGTGGAGGCCCGAACCCACCAGGGTTGAAAACCTGGGGGATGAGCTGTGGTTAGGGGTGAAAGGCCAATCAAACACCGTGATAGCTGGTTCTCCCCGAAATGCATTTAGGTGCAGCGTCGTGTGTTTCACCGCGGGGGTAGAGCACTGGATGGTCTAGGGGGCCTACAAGCTTACCGAAATCAACCAAACTCCGAATACCGTGGTGTGAGAGCGCGGCAGTGAGACTGCGGGGGATAAGCTTCGTAGTCGAGAGGGAAACAGCCCAGAACGCCAGCTAAGGTCCCTAAGTGTGTGCTAAGTGGGAAAGGATGTGGGGTCGCACAGACAGCCAGGAGGTTGGCTTAGAAGCAGCCACCCTTTAAAGAGTGCGTAATAGCTCACTGGTCAAGTGGTCCTGCGCCGACAATGTAGCGGGGCTTAAGCACACCACCGAAGCTGTGTCATTTCGAGCTTGACTCGGGATGGGTAGGGGAGCGTCGTGTAGCGGTTGAAGCGGCGGAGTAATCCAGCCGTGGACGCTATGCGAGTGAGAATGCAGGCATGAGTAGCGAAAGACGAGTGAGAAACTCGTCCGCCGGATGACCAAGGGTTCCTGGGCCAGGCTAATCCGCCCAGGGTAAGTCGGGACCTAAGGCGAGGCCGACAGGCGTAGTCGATGGACAACGGGTTGATATTCCCGTACCCGTGTGAACGCGCCCATGATGAACCTTGTGATACTAACCGCCCAAAGCACCTCCTGAAAGCCTTCGGGCTGATGGGGACTGTGGAGCGCGGGACCTGAACTTGTAGTAGTCAAGCGATGGGGTGACGCAGGAGGGTAGCTCCGCCAGTGAGTGGTAGTACTGGTGCAAGCGTGTAGGGAGTCTGGTAGGCAAATCCGCCAGGCGCATATCCTGAGACGTGATGCGTAGCCGATTGAGGCGAAGTAGAGTGATCCCATGCTGCCGAGAAAAGCCTCTAGCGAGCTTTCACGCGGCCCGTACCCCAAACCGACACAGGTGGTCAGGTAGAGAATACCAAGGCGATCGGGCGAACTGTGGTTAAGGAACTCGGCAAAATGCCCCCGTAACTTCGGGAGAAGGGGGGCCGTAGCGCTTGAAGCCTCTTGCAGGCTAGGGCGAGACGGCCGCAGAGACCAGCGAGAAGCGACTGTTTACTAAAAACACAGGTCCATGCGAAGTCGCAAGACGATGTATATGGACTGACGCCTGCCCGGTGCTGGAACGTTAAGGGGACCGGTTAGTCCGCAAGGGCGAAGCTGAGAACTTAAGCGCCAGTAAACGGCGGTGGTAACTATAACCATCCTAAGGTAGCGAAATTCCTTGTCGGGTAAGTTCCGACCTGCACGAATGGCGTAACGACTTCTCGACTGTCTCAACCGCAGGCCCGGCGAAATTGCATTACGAGTAAAGATGCTCGTTACGCGCGGCAGGACGGAAAGACCCCGGGACCTTTACTATAGCTTGGTATTGGTGTTCGATTCGGCTTGTGTAGGATAGGTGGGAGACTGTGAAGCGGCCACGCCAGTGGTTGTGGAGTCATCGTTGAAATACCACTCTGGTCGTATTGGATGTCTAACCTCGGTCCGTGATCCGGATCAGGGACAGTGCCTGGTGGGTAGTTTAACTGGGGCGGTTGCCTCCCAAAGAGTAACGGAGGCGCTCAAAGGTTCCCTCAGCCTGGTTGGCAATCAGGTGTTGAGTGCAAGTGCACAAGGGAGCTTGACTGTGAGACTGACGGGTCGAGCAGGGACGAAAGTCGGAACTAGTGATCCGGCCATGGCTTGTGGAAGCGTGGTCGCTCAACGGATAAAAGGTACCCCGGGGATAACAGGCTGATCTTCCCCAAGAGTCCATATCGACGGGATGGTTTGGCACCTCGATGTCGGCTCGTCGCATCCTGGGGCTGGAGTAGGTCCCAAGGGTTGGGCTGTTCGCCCATTAAAGCGGTACGCGAGCTGGGTTTAGAACGTCGTGAGACAGTTCGGTCCCTATCCGCCGCGCGCGTAGGATACTTGAGGAAGGCTGTCCCTAGTACGAGAGGACCGGGACGGACGGACCGCTGGTGTGCCAGTTGTTCTGCCAAGAGCATTGCTGGTTGGCTACGTTCGGAAGGGATAACCGCTGAAGGCATCTAAGCGGGAAGCTCGTTCCAAGATGAGGTATCCCACTCTTCGTGAGTTAAGGCCCCCAGCTAGACCACTGGGTTGATAGGCCAGAGGTGGAAGACCGGTAAC
>NZ_JBFBAW010000045.1:0-1659 GCF_040682435.1 Lentzea sp. NPDC051208
CAATGCCTGGAACTTAAGGCTGGGCGGCGGAGGGTGTTGATCACGGTTCGGCTGTGATCGGTGTGGTGGCCCGGACAGGCAACGAGGCTCCGGCTAGGACTGGTGATTGTCGAAGTCAGCAGTCTGGGCCAGGAGCCTCGTTGTCTGTTCATGCTGTCATGCCCGCAGGGTGGTCCTCGCCGGTGGGTCGGTTGTTGTCGCGGTCCGCACTGGGCCTGTTGTCGTGTGTGGTGCCACCGGCGTTGGTCGATGAGGCGTTGGCGGTGTCGGGCCGTGACGAGCGGCGGTTCCGGGCGCTGCCGTCGCGGCTGGGCATCTACTTCGTGCTCGCGTTATGCCTGGTGCGCACCCGGTCGGCCACCGCGACGATCAGGGAGATGTTCCCGCTCGAGCGGCTTGTCCGGTTGTCCGTGCTGGGCTGGCGGCTGCCGTCGAGCACCGCGCTGACCGCGCTGCGGGACCGGATCGGTGTGGTTCCCTTCCAGTTGCTGTTCGGCGCGCTCGCTCAGGCCACGCCTGTCCAGGCCAGGTCGTGGTCGCATGCGTTCGGGCTACTCGTGTGTGCTTGGGACGGCACCGAGATCGAGCTGGCCGACACCGCCGCCAACCGCGAGCAGTTCCCGCCCCATCAGCGCAAAGACGTCTTGCGCGGGCTGCCGAAGACGCGGGTGCTGGTGCTGCTGGCCTGCGGCGGCCGCCGTCTGCTGGGTGCGGCCACCGGGCCGGTCGCCCGCGGCGAGAGATTCCTGGCCGAGCAGCTCATCGGACGGCTGCACGCCGGGATGCTGCTGCTGGCCGATCGCGGCTTCCTGAGCCACGCGTTGTGGACCACGTGCCGTGCCCGCGGCACGCACTTGTTGTGGCGGGCCAAGCAGGATAAGCCGATTCTGCCGGTGCGGCAGGCACTGCCGGATGGATCGTGGCTGTCGGTGCTCTACGACCCTGACGACGCCCGCAACTGGCGGCGTAACGTGCGCCGCAACAAACAACACGGGCACCGCCCGCCCACACCCCGCCCGATCAAGGGGATCGTCGTGCGGGTGGTCGAAGCACTGATCACCGTCACCGCCGACGGCGAGACCCGGACCGAGAAATACCGGCTGGTCACCAGCCTGCTCGACCCCGCCACCGCTCACGCGCAACAGCTGGTGGCCCTCTACGCCCGCCGCTGGGCCGCCGAGACCGGCATCGGCGAGATCAAAACCGTGCTGCTGGCCAAGCGGGCACTGCGCGGCCAGACCCCGATCCGCGCCCAGCAAGAACTGTGGGCCACCCTGGTCATCTACCAGGCGATCCGGCTGCTGATCGGCCACGCGGCACTCACCCAGGAACTGGACCCGTCCCGGATCTCTTTCACCGCCGCCCGTGACACCGTCGAGCACGCGATCACTACCACGCCCGCCGACGCCGCCAGGCATCTCGACTGGGTGGCACATGACCTGAGCCGGCAACTGGTCACCGTCCACACCCGCCACCGGATCTTTCCCCGCGCGCTCAAGAACACCTACGCGCGCTATCCCTGGCGCGGAAAAACCCGGCAGCTGACCAGCAACAACGCCAGCTACCAGGTCCAAGTACTTCCCACAACGACCTCAACAACAGCTGCTACCCACCCGCCAAACACAAGCAGCCCCAGAGCCGCTTAAGTTCCAGGCATTG
>NZ_JBFBAW010000046.1:0-1523 GCF_040682435.1 Lentzea sp. NPDC051208
ACGACCCACGGCCCTATATCTGGACCAAGACCGCCGACCAGATCCTCGACTCCATCGCACGCTACTGCACACGAATTAACAACTCAGGACACTAGGTCCCTGGGTCCGCTGCTGCGCGCTGGTGATGCTCGCAGCCATGGCGACCACGACTGCGACTGAGCCCGACAGCGATCCGCGGGAACCGCTGGACCGGCTGTTCCGGGGCCTGCGACGAGGCGACCGGATTGTCTGGTCGCGAGGCGGCTGTGTTGCAGATCCTGGCGATCGATCTCGGTACCGAAACCCTGCCCGCGCTCGCCCTCGGTCGCGAACCGGCCGAGGCGGGCCTCCTGACACGACCGCCACGTCGCCGCGGCGAAGGTGTCATCGATCGCCAGATGCTCTGGCGTGCATGGGGACTGCTCGGCGGCGTGTCCGTGGTGCTGGTGCTCGGCGGGTTCTTCCTCACCCTGATCACGGGTGGATGGTCGCCGGGTGATCCGGTCGGTGAGGGCGCGGCTCCGCACAACGTGTGGGTGCAGGCCACCACCATGTCGTTCCTCGCATCATCGCCTGCCAGCTCGGCACCGCTTTCGCGTCCCGCACTCAGTACGCGTCGCTACGGTCGATCGGTGTCTTCAGCAATCGGCTGCTGCTGTGGGGCATCGCGTTCGAGGTCGTGTTCGCAGCCGCGGTGGTGGCTGTTCCCGCTCTGCAGAACGTTTTCGGCACCGCGGTTCCGCCTGTGGAGCACCTGGCTTTGCTCGTCACCTTCCCGGTGATCGTGTGGGGGGTGCGGACGAGCTGTGGCGCTGGTACCACCGCGGCAGGTCATGACGTCCCGGCTGAACCGGGACCAAGGGCTGCGTTCGCAGGCGACGTTCACGACAAGACTCGAAGTAGAAGAACTTCTTGGGAGGTAATGATGTCCGCTGTCCACGCTCCTGCGCGCACCCAAGCCGAAACGGGCGCCATGGCCCTCGCGGTGCTACGCATCGCGACCGGGCTGCTGTTCCTCTGGGCGTTCGTCGACAAGGCGTTCGGTCTGGGCTACGCGACACAGCCCAAGAACGCCTGGTTCGAGGGTGGATCGCCGACGAAGGGCTTCCTCAGCCGGGTCGCCGTCGGGCCGTTCGAGTCGTTGTTCCACGACATCGCCGGCGCGTGGTGGGCCGACCTGCTCTTCATGGCCGGCCTGTTCGCGGTCGGTGTGGCCCTGGTGCTCGGCATCGGCCTGCGGATCGCGGCCATCAGCGGCACGCTGATGATGCTGCTCATGTGGGTCGCCGAATGGCCGCCGGCGCAGCACACATCGGCCGGTGAGCCGACGATGTCGACCAACCCGCTCATCGACTACCACATCATCTACGCCCTCGTGCTGATCGCGCTGGCCGTCACGGCATCGGGAGCCACCTGGGGTCTGGCTCGCTGGTGGAACGCCCTGCCGGTCCTGCGCGCCACCGCGGGCCTGGTCACCCACATGACCGTGCCGCCGTCCATCCTGGACCGCTACGCCCCCGCCGACTTCCCGGCGCTGCGCGTGG
>NZ_JBFBAW010000047.1:0-1344 GCF_040682435.1 Lentzea sp. NPDC051208
TGATCATGGGTGAAGCCCTTGGTCGATTCTTCTTCTTGCGACAGACGAAGATCGAGACCAAGGGCTTCAGTTGATCAGTGTGCACCATGTTCGTGATACCGCCGCGTCCGGGGAGTTGTCCGGGTTGCGGCAGGAGTTCTACCGGTGCCTGCTCAAGCGGGCGGACGCGTTGTTCGAGCTGACCGACGCGGTGTTGTGCGCGGACGGGCCGGTGCGGTCGGTCGCGGAACTGTCACTGGCCGGTGAGCATCGCCGTGGTCACAGCAGCGGCTATGCCGCGCTGGCGCGGGGGCGAATCGACGCCGGGCGGTTACGCACCGCGCTGAGCGGGGTGTCGCTGCCGCGTGCGGCGGACGGGCGGCTGGTGCTGGCGGTGGACGTGACCTGCTGGCTACGGCCCGAAGCACACACCTGTGCGCAGCGGATCCTGTGTCACACCTACGGCCGCGGCAAGGACCAGCACGCGATGGTGCCGGGCTGGCCCTACTCGGTGGTCGTCGCCCTGGAAGCGGGACGTGGTTCGTGGACCGCGCCGCTGGACGCGGTCCGGCTCGCACCGGGCGACAACGCCGCGAGCGTGACCGCCCGGCAGATCCGCGACGTGGTGACCCGCCTGATCACCGCGGGCCATTGGTCGCCGGGAGATCCGGACATCCTGCTGGTCGCCGACGCCGGCTACGACGGCCCCCGCCTGGCCCACGTGCTGGCCGACCTGCCGATCACCGTGCTGGTCCGGATGCGCTCCGACAGGGTTCTGCACCGCCCGGCCGGACCACAGCCGCCCGGCACGATGGGCAGGCCGCGCCGTCATGGCGGCGAGTTCGCCTTCGGCGACCCAGAAACCTGGGGCGAGCCTGACACCACCATCGAGACCACGACCCGGCTCTACGGGCCGGCGTTGATCCGGGCCTGGGACCGGCTGCACCCGCGCCTGACCCACCGCATCGCCTGGGCCGGCCACGACGGGCCCCTGCCGATCCTGGACGGCACCGTGATCCGGTTGCAGGTCGAACGCCTGCCCTCCGGGGCGACCCCGAAACCTGTGTGGCTCTGGCACTCCCGCACCGGCCTGGATCAGGCCGAGGTCGATCTGGCCTGGCAGGCGTTCCTGCGCCGCTTCGACATCGAGCACACCTTCCGCATGCTCAAACAGACCCTCGGCTGGACCACCCCGAAACTACGCTCACCGCAGGCCGCCGACCGCTGGACCTGGCTGCTGATCGTCGCCTACACCCAGCTCCGCCTCGCCCGCGACCTCACCGCAGACCTGCGCCGCCCCTGGGAGAAACCCCGCTCAGCCCAACGACTGAGCCCGGCACGGGTCCGCCGGGGATTTCGGAACCT